>NZ_NSGJ01000002.1 GCF_002286775.1 Myroides sp. N17-2 | reverse complement strand
ACATCAGGTTTAAGCAGAGCGGAAGACGAGGCTCGAACTCGCGACAACCAGCTTGGAAGGCTGGAGCTCTACCAACTGAGCTACTTCCGCTTTTGTGGATGCAAATATAATGCTATTTTCAAAAGTTATGCAAGCATTCTTTAATTTTTTTAAAAACAAAATCTCACTATTTCTATTTCTATCACATTATCAAATAGATGACCATAGAATAAAAAAACAATATTTATCACTATGTAGACGCCATCTAAATAATTAAGAAACTTTTAAGTTTGTTTGGTTCGGTAATTACAAAACTAACTGTATATTTGCTTCATCAAAATTTTAATATAAAATGCAATACGACCAAGATTTAGTAGACTTATTTCAAGACTTCTGTGCACATCATGAGCTAGTTTATCAACTGTCGCCTCTCACGGCACAGATATATACTTATATCATGTTTAATAATAACAGAGATGGCGTAACTTTTGATGAGTTAGTTGAAAGACTAAATGCAAGCAAAAGTTCTGTTTCTACTAGTTTGAACTTATTAATATCAAACAATCAGATTGAGCATTTCAATAAAATAGATGAAAGAAAAAGGTTTTTTAGGTTAAACCCTAATTACATGACTTTAAGACTACAAATAATACGAGATGTATTAGAACGTGAACATGCGCTTAGCCTGAGATTAGTCAAATGTGTAGATGAAGGCACACTAAAGGCTAATAATTGCAATAAAAAAATGGAACTATATATAGACCATTTAGAGAAAGGCAAAAACCATATGTCAGAAACAATAGAAAAATTAAAAAGTACAAATTAAGTAATTATATGAAACGTTATTTACAAACGATCACTTTCGCTGCTATCGCTATCACTGTAGCATCATGTGGAAAAAAAGATCAACAACAAGGTGGACATGGACCGTTACCTTATAAGGTAGTGGAAGTTCCAACACAAAACGTAACAGGATATAAAAACTATCCTACTACTATTCAAGGAAAAGTAGCAAGTGACGTTCGTGCGAAAATATCTGGTTACATCCAAGAAGTCTACGTAGATGAAGGTGCTATCGTAAGAAAAGGGCAACCCCTATTTAGACTTGAGACTAACATGTTAAACGAAAGCGCTGATGCAGCTAAAGCAGCTATCAGAACAGCTGAGGCTCAAGTAAATGTAGCTCAAGTAAACGTTGATAAATTAGTCCCGCTTGTAACTAAAGGTATTATCAGTAAAATTCAATTAGAAACGGCTCAAGCTAACTTAGCTAGTGCTAAAAGCCAAGTAGCTGCAGCTAAAGCACAACACAAAAGCATAGTAGCGAACATAGACTATGCTATCGTTAAAAGTCCTATCGATGGTATCGTAGGAGCTATCAAATTCCGTGAAGGAACACTTGTTAGTCCTAGTGATCCACAGCCCTTAACTGTAGTGTCTGATGATAGTGACATCTATGCTTACTTTACTCTTAATGAAAAAGAGTACTTTGACTTCTTAGAAAAAATAGAAGGTAAATCATTAAAAGAAAAACTAGGTCACTTACCTACTGTTAAACTACAGTTAGCTAATGGACAAGTATATGAAGAGTCAGGAAAAATTGAAACTATCTCAGGTCAAATTAACCCAACTACTGGTACAGTTCAACTAAGAGCTTTATTTAATAATCCAAACAGATTATTATCTAACGGAAACAGTGGAACTCTTCTATTGCCTAACGAATATACTAATGTATTAGTAGTACCTGAATCAGCTACATTCGAACAACAAGGACAAGTATATGTATACACTGTCGCTAATGATACTGCTAAAGCAACTAAAATTGAAGTTATCGATAGAGTTAACAAGTTGGCTATAGTTAAAGAAGGTGTGAAGAAAGGTGAAAAAATTATTGGAACTGGATTAGGAACTCTACGTAGTGGAACACCAATTACACCAGTACCTGAGAAATTTGAAAAAATTAACGAAGACATCAAATCAACATTCTAAAGTATGTTAAAAACATTTATTGAAAGACCTGTATTATCTACAGTTATTTCTATACTTATAGTAATACTAGGGGTGCTGGGACTAACAGTACTTCCGGTAACGCAATATCCTGATATTGCACCTCCTACTGTACAGATTGCAGCAGCATATCCAGGAGCGAATGCTGAAACAGTAATGCAATCTGTGGTTATCCCAATCGAGGAGCAGGTGAATGGGGTGGAAAACATGGACTATATTACATCTACTGCATCGAATGATGGTAGTGCTAGTATACAAGTAGTTTTCAAACAAGGAGTTGACCCAGATATCGCTGCAGTAAACGTACAAAACCGTGTAGCACGTGCTACACCACTTTTACCAGCAGAGGTAACACGTTCTGGAGTTACTACTCAGAAACAACAAACAAGTGCATTAATGTTCTTGTCATTCTATTCGACAAGCCCTAACTACGATGCTATTTACATTCAAAACTACATGAATATCAACGTTATTCCTGTACTTAAACGTGTAAGTGGTGTTGGAGATGCATCTGCTTTTGGTTCTCGTAACTATTCAATGCGTATTTGGATTGATCCAGCAAAAATGAAAGCTTATGGTTTAGTACCATCTGACGTAGTTAGAGTATTAAACGAACAGAGTTTGGAAGCTGCTGCAGGTCAACTAGGTGAAAACAATGCAGAAGCATTTCAATATGTAATTAAATATAGTGGTAAATACAAAACTCAAGATCAATACGAAAATATCGTTGTAAAATCATTGGGTAATGGACAAGTACTATACTTAAAAGATGTAGCTAAAATAGAATTAGGAGCTATGTCTTATGTAGGAAGTTCAGAACAAGATGGGTACCCAGGGGTAGCAATGGCTATCTATCAGACTCCAGGTTCTAACGCTCAAGAAATTATTCAGAACTTACATACTGAACTTGAGAAAATGAAAGTTACATTCCCTGAAGGTATTGATTATACTGTACTGATGGATACTAACGAATTCTTAGATGCCTCTATTAGTAAGGTGGTTCACACTCTTATAGAAGCGTTCTTATTAGTATTCGTGGTAGTGTATATCTTCTTACAAGATTTCCGTTCAACATTAATTCCGTTGATCGCAGTACCAGTAGCAATTGTAGGTACGTTCTTCTTCTTGAGTGTATTCGGGTTCTCAATTAACTTGTTAACACTATTTGCTCTTGTACTAGCCATCGGTATTGTGGTGGATGATGCCATCGTTGTGGTAGAAGCCGTACACGCCAAAATGGAAGAAACTGGACAGGATGCTAAAGAGGCGAGTTTAAACACTATGACAGAAATATCAGGTGCGATTATCTCTATTACATTAGTAATGTCTGCAGTATTTATACCTGTTACCTTCATTCCAGGCCCTACAGGAGTATTCTACAAGCAATTTGGTATCACACTTATTGTTGCTATCTTAATTTCTGCTATTAATGCCTTGACATTGAGTCCAGCATTATGTGCCTTATTCTTAAAGCAACACGATGCAAATCACGGTGAAAAGAAAAGAAACTTTGTACAGCGTTTCTTTGATGCTTTCAACGTTGCATTTAATAACCTAACACATAAGTATGGTAACTCATTCAAGTTCTTATTAAAACACAAATGGGTAACGTTTGCTATATTAATAGCATGTTTAGGAATAACTTACTACTCTGCTAAGACTATGCCTAGTGGATTTGTTCCTAACGAAGACCGTGGTTTTATTATGGGTAACATTGAATTACCAGCTGGAGCTTCTCAAGACCGTGTAACAAGTTTACAAAAAGAGTTCTCAAAAGTAGTAAAACAAATCCCTGGAGTAGAAGGTGTAACTATCGTATCAGGATTCTCATTCATCAATGGACAGGGATCTAACTACGGTATGGCGATGATCAAATTAAAAGACTTCGCAGAAAGAACTACACCAGAATTAGCTACTGATGCTATTATCGGAAACTTATTCGGTATTGCTGCAACGCAATTCCAAGATGCTAGAATGATCTTCTTCCAACCACCAAGTATACCAGGTTTTGGTATGTCTTCAGGTTTTGAGATGAAATTACTAGATAAAACAGGGGGGGCTCTTACTGATTTTGATCAAAAATCTAAAGAATATTTAGGTGCATTAATGCAACGTCCTGAGATTATGTATGCACAGTCATCGTTTAATACAAACTATGCACAATACGAATTAGACTTAAATATCCCTAGAGCAAAAGAATCAGGAGTATTAGTAAGTGATATATTCTCTGCATTACAAGGTTATATTGGAGGTATATATGCAGCTGACTTTACACGTTTTGGTAAACAATACCGTGTTATGGTTCAAGCATTACCAGAGTATAGATCTGACAAAAATAGCTTAAATGAGATTTATGTTAGAACAGCTTCTGGAGAAATGGCGCCAGTAACTCAGTTCGTCGATTTGAAAAAAGTATATGGACCACAATCAGTAAACCGTTACAACTTATTTACTTCTTCTAATATTGCTGGAGCTCCAAAACCAGGATTCAGTTCAGGTGATGCGATTAAAGCTGTACAAGAAGTAGCTGCTCAAACGTTAAGTGCTGATTATGGAATTGACTTTACAGGTCTTTCTCGTGAAGAGATTAGTTCTGGAAACCAAACTGTAATGATCTTTGCTTTATGTATTATTTTCGTTTACTTCCTATTATCTGCACAATATGAAAGTTATTTATTGCCTTTAGCAGTAATCTTATCATTACCTACAGGTATTATGGGAGCTTTCATTGCACAGAAATATGCAGGATTAGAAAATAATATTTACTTCCAGATTGCACTGGTGATGCTGGTCGGTCTTCTTGCTAAGAATGCTATTCTTATTGTTGAGTTTGCTTTACAGAGACGTCAACATGGAGAATCAATAGCTGAGTCAGCTATAAACGGTGCTAAAGCTCGTTTAAGACCAATCTTAATGACATCTTTCGCCTTTATTTTAGGTATGATGCCATTAGTATTTGCTAAAGGTGTTGGAGATGTTGGTAACAGATCTATTGGTACAGGTGCTGCATTTGGACTATTGATTGGTACTATACTAGGAGTATTCGTAATTCCTGTACTTTATGCTATATTCCAGTACTTACAAGAAAAAATTAAACCGATTAAATTCGTAGAGCACAAGTCAGAATAATATGAAAAAACAAACTTTATATAGAGCTTTACCTATTGCCGTTTTAGCAATTACAATGCAATCTTGTATAGTTTCGAAAAACTACGAGAGACCAGAAGTAACTAACGAAGCGCAATTCCGTACTGATAAAATATCTCAGGATACTCTTTCTATGGCAGCAATGTCATGGAAAGAGCTCTTCTCAGACCAAATCCTTATTCAACATATTGAGAAAGGTTTAGAGAACAACTTAGATATCAGAATCGCATTAGAGAATATTAATGCAGCTCAAGCTTATATGCAACAAGGTAAATGGGGATATGCTCCTACATTAAACTTAGGTGCAAACTATACACACTCAGTACTATCTAAAAACGGACCTCAAGGACAAGCTTTTGGTGATACTCGAGTGAAAAATGACATGTATGATATCACAGGACAATTCTCTTGGGAATTAGATGTATGGGGCAAAATTAGAAGCGACAAAAGAGCTTCTAGTGCTAGCTTCTTACAAACTGTATCTGCACATCAAGCTGTGAAAACTCAACTTATATCAACTATTGCCTCTACGTATTTTCAATTAGTAGCGTTAGATGAACAAAAGAGAGTGACTGAACAAACAATAGTGAACAGAACAAACAGTTTAGAAACTATTGAGGCTTTAAAAGAATCAGGACAAGTAAATGAGGTAGCTGTTAAACAAACACAAGCTCAGTTATTTAATGCCAAAGCACTTTTAGTAGATCTTGAAAATAATATTAAACTTACTGAAAATGCTTTCAGTATCTTGTTAGGAGACAACCCTAATGCTATTAATAGAGCTGACCTAAAATCTCAGAAATTAAACGCTGATTTAACTGTAGGTGTACCTCTTCAATTATTAAGCAATAGACCAGATGTAAGAAGTGCTGAATATGGTTTAATCAATGCCTTCGAGATGACTAATGTTGCTCGTGCAAACTTCTATCCTTCTTTTAGATTAACAGCTAATGGAGGTTTACAGAGTTTAGACTTTGATAACTTATTCAACACAAGTTCTCTTTTTGCAAACTTCATCGGAGGTTTAACTCAACCTATTTTAAACGGTAGAAAAGTTAAAACTGCACATGAAGTAGCTAAAGCGAAACAAGAATCAGCTTTATTAAGCTATAAAAAGTCAATCTTAACTGCTTCTAAAGAAGTTTCTGATGCTTTATATACTTACCAAAGTTCTTCTGACAAGTTGAAACTTAAAAAGCAAGAATACGAAGCTTATAACCTAGCTACTGAGTATTCAGAAGAGTTATTAATCCAAGGTATGGCTAACTACCTAGATGTATTAACTGCTAGAGAAAGCGCTCTTGCTGCTGAATTAAGTTATATCAATACTGAATTAGCTCAACTTACTTCTGTTGTACAGCTTTACAGAGCTGTCGGAGGTGGTATAAAATAATTTTATAGTTAATTGTTATTCATTAAAAAAGAGTAGTTATTTAGTTAACTACTCTTTTTTTATACATTTGAGTTATGAATATATCAAGAGCCATACTTCCCCATTTATTTCCAAGATACACATGGAGACAAAAGACTAATCAAAAGACAGTTTACCTAACTTTTGACGATGGCCCTATTCCTGAAGTGACAGAATGGGTGTTAGATATTTTAAAACAATATAATGCTAAAGCAACTTTCTTTTGCATCGCAGATAATATACGTAAGTACCCCCATATATTCAACAGAATCATCAACGATGGACACCAAGTAGGCAACCATACTTTTAATCACTTAAACGGTTGGAAGAATGAGAATGAATACTATTTAAACAATATAAAATTAGCTAAAGAGGAAATGTCTAAACACTTATCACTAGATAAGCAAACATTGTTATACAGACCTCCTTATGGTAAAATAAAGAAATCACAAGCTAATAAAATACTTAATAATGGGTATGAAATTATTATGTGGTCACATCTAACGAAAGATTATGACAAGACTATAACACCAGAAGAATGTTATAAAAGAGCCATAACGAGTATGGCTCCTGGAAGTATTATTGTATTTCACGATAGTATCAAAGCTAACGTCAACTTGCGTTATGCCCTACCGAAAACTATCGAATATTTATTATCACAAGGTTATTCCCTAGATAACTTATAATGTTTTTGTGACATTGATAAGTGAGTTAGCATCCATAACACCACTTTGGCGCCATATCATACTCCCTTTTTTATAAAGCATCATAGTAGGTACCTGCTTAATACGCAGTGCCTCTACTAATTCACCATTCTTTTCTACATCGATTTTCACTATACGCAACCTATCGCCCATAGCCGCAGCCACATCGATTAAGATAGGATTCATTGTAGTACATGCTTCGTTCCACTGTGCATAGAAGTGGATTAAAACAGGAACGTCTGCTGTTACTAAATCTCCGAATTTTGACATATACTATAAATTAACTTTTTAAAACTGTTCTTATAAACCTATACTATGTACTACATAAGTTCACATCATGTATGATATTCAACTAATCCACCAAGATTATTAAACAAAGCTCTTTTGCTATAATCTACAGTTGTGATTTATAGGTTTAATATACAAAAATATTACTTTCTAGCAACATTCCGTACTTTTTTAGCATTATTCGTTACTTTTTTCTTCGTAATTCTATAACTGTAATCTCTGGCCAGATACCTGTACGGCCTTGATAAGCATGATATCCAAATCCTCTATTCACATAGATGTATTTCCCCATCTTCTCATATAGCCCTGCCCATTGCTTATATATATATTGTATAGGACTCCACTTAATTAATCCAGGTATCTCTATACCGAACTGACTACCATGTGTATGTCCAGATAAAGTAAGTTGGAAATTCTTTGGATGCTCTAATACTTTAGCTTCCCAATGTGAAGGATCATGGCTCATTAATATTTTAAAATCCTTAGCTCCTATACCTTCTGTTGATTTGTCTAAATCACCTAACTTTTGGAAGTGACCTCTCACTCCCCAGTTCTCAACTCCTACCACAGCTATGCGTTGCCCATCCTTCTCAAACCACACATGCTCATTTCTTAGTAGTCTAAAATCTAACTTAGAACTAATATCACAAATACCATTAAAATTAGCAACTCTATCTTCCTCATTATCCCAACGTGCATAATCACCATAATCATGATTACCTAAGATAGAATATTTACCATACTTATACTTGCGTATCTTACCGAATACATCATACCAAGGTATCATCTCATCTGCTAGGCTATTCACTATATCACCAGTAAATAATAATGCATCTGACTCTTGACTATTAATTAGATCTACAGCATATCTAATCTTTTCCTCATTATCAAAACTTCCACTGTGTATGTCTGATATCTGTGTAAATTTAAATCCGTCGAAAGCCTCTGGCAAGTCTTCGAATTCCAAGATTTGTTTGCGTACTTCGAATTTATATCTACCGATTGTAATTCCGTGAAGTACAGATATAAAAGGAATAGATACTACTCCAAAAGCTACAGTTGAAACAAACTTTCTTCTACTTGGCACATAGCTTTCTTTATCATCCTTCTTGATTGTAATGCCCTTCGCATAGTTAATAATCCCTCTAACAATTCTAACAATATCCTCCACAATCAACAACAGAGTGATAATAACTTTAGGTAGATAGAATAACACAACCAAGGCTCCTGCTACTAATGCCTGATGATTTTTACCATGATTACGGTCAAACTGTGAGAATCCGTAAATCATATAGGCTATACCTAATATGGATACGATAACATATCCCCATCTTAATATTTTATTTTTGGTTATCTGACGAACTGCTTGAAAACAATAAAATTCTGATAAAACAATTACTAACAGTAACACTATAAGTCCCCCCATTTCAATAATCTATAAAAAACAAATTTAGATTTTTATAAAAGCATTCAAAGTATCTTTAACAATATTTATTGATATTTTCTATAATCTCATCGTATAAAACTTGATAACCTCCCAACTCCCCTAGTACAAAATCACTATCTTTGAACATCAGAAAATAATTACCTTTAATAAAAACTCAAAGTATAAATGGCTAATAAAAACCGTCTTTTCTTACTTGATGCATATGCCCTGATCTTCAGAGGATACTATGCATTCATTAAAAACCCACGAATTAACTCTAAAGGGCTTGATACCTCTGCTATTCTAGGTTTTATGAACTCCTTGATAGACGTTATTAAAAGAGAATCACCTGATCACTTAGCTGTTGCTTTTGATAGAGGTGGTAGTACATTAAGACTAGATCTATTCCCTGAATATAAAGCTAATAGAGATGCAACTCCTGAAGCTATCAAAATAGCGATTCCTTATATCAAACAAATCCTTGAGGCTATGCATATTCCTATCGTTGAAGTTAGTGGATTTGAAGCTGATGACTTGATTGGAACATTGTCTAAACAAGCTGAGAAAGAAGGTTTCGAAGTATATATGGTAACTCCTGATAAAGATTATGCTCAGTTAGTATCTGAGAATATCTTTATGTACAGACCAGCTCGTATGGGTAATGGTATAGAAATATGGGGTGTTGATCAAGTAAAAGAAAAATTCGAAGTAGACTATCCTGAGCAAGTGATAGACTTCTTAGGTATGATGGGTGATGCTGTTGATAACATTCCTGGCCTACCAGGTGTAGGAGAGAAAACTGCAAAGAAATTTATCAAAGAATACGGTTCTATGGAAAACTTATTAGCTCATACACATGAGCTAAAAGGAAAAATGAAGGAGAACATTGAAGCCAATAAAGAGAAAGGATTGCTATCTAAAAAATTAGCTACTATCATATTAGACTGCCCTGTGCAGTTTAATGAGAAAGACTATGTATTAGAATGTCCAGATGTAGAGAAATCGGAAGCATTATTTATCGAACTTGAATTCAGAAGAATGAAAGAGCAATTCGATAAACTTTTTAATAAAGGTAAAGAAGCTATTCCTACTCCTAGTGCACCTACTGCTACTACAACAGGTGGCGATGAGCAATTCTCATTATTCGGAGATACTTCAGATAGTGTAGATTCACCATCAGAACAATACTTTAGTACATTAAATACAACTAACCACGTATACCAACTATGTAATAGTGGTATGGCTGTGCGTTTATTAATACAAAACTTACTAAATCAGAAGTCTGTATGTTTTGACACAGAGACTACTGGTCTAGATCCATTCACAGCAGAACTTGTGGGTATCGCTTTCTCATTTGAGAAAGGAAATGCATTCTATGTACCTGTACCTGAGAATCAAGAAGAAGCTAAAATATTTGTACAGCAATTCAGACCATTCTTTGAAGCAGAAAATATAGAGAAGATAGGGCAAAACCTTAAATATGATATCAAAATATTAAAACAATATGATATTCAAGTACAAGGTCCTATGTTTGATACAATGATAGCGCATTATCTAATCAATCCTGATATGCGCCATAACATGGATGTATTAGCAGAGACCTATCTTAGATATACTCCTCAACCTATAGAAGATTTAATTGGTAAAAAGGGGAAGAACCAAAAGACAATGCGTGACATTGATGTAGAACTAGTGAAAGAATATGCTGGTGAAGATGCTGACATCACGTTCCAACTTAAAGAGAACTTTGCACCTCAATTAGTCGAAACACATACACAAGAGTTATTTGACACTATTGAAATACCATTAGTAAATGTACTTGCAGATATGGAAACAGAAGGTATTCGACTTGATACTGATTACCTTAAGACCTTATCTGAGACACTATCTGTAGATATTAAATTATTAGAAGAAAGAATATTCCTTGAAGCTGGAGAGATCTTTAACCTAGCCTCTCCAAAACAATTAGGAGACATCTTATTTGAAAAACTTCAGATAGGAGGCTCTAAACCTAAGAAAACGAAGACAGGACAATACGCTACTGGTGAAGAAATATTAAGTGAACTGGCTCCAAAGCATGAGATAGTACGTGATATACTAGACTGGAGACAGATGGTCAAGTTACAGAATACTTATGTAGATGCATTACCTGATCAAGTAAATACAAAGACTAATCGCGTGCATACAGAATACATGCAGGCAGTAGCTGCTACAGGGCGTTTAAGTTCTAACAATCCTAACTTACAGAATATCCCTATCCGTACGGAGAGAGGCCGTCAGGTAAGAAAAGCTTTTATAGCACGTGATGAAAACTATGTACTACTAGCAGCCGATTATTCGCAGATAGAACTTCGCATCATAGCAGCTCTAAGTCAAGAGCCTAATATGATGGAATCGTTCCAACGTGGAGAAGATATTCACCGTTCTACTGCCGCTAAGGTATTCAATGTTCCATTAGAAGAAGTAACTAAAGAACAACGTAGTCATGCCAAGACTGTTAACTTCGGTATTATCTATGGGGTATCAGCTTTTGGACTAAGTAATCAGACTAATTTATCTCGCGCAGAGAGCAAGGAGCTAATTGATGCATACTACGAAACATATCCTAAATTAAAGAGCTATATAGCTTCTCAGGTAGACTTCGCTCGTGAAAATGGATATGTACAGACTATCTTAGGACGCAGAAGATATCTTAAGGATATTCACTCACATAATGCAGTTGTAAAAGGAGCTGCAGAGCGTAATGCTGTCAATGCTCCAATACAAGGTAGTGCTGCTGATATCATCAAGATAGCGATGATTAATATCAATAAAAGATTGAAAGCAGAGAACTGGAAGTCTAAAATGTTATTACAAGTACACGATGAGCTTGTGTTCGATGCTCATAAAGATGAACTAGAAACACTGAAGACAATGGTCAAATCAGAAATGGAAAATGCCTATAAACTTGACGTTCCATTAATAGTAGATCTAGGCACTGGTGACAACTGGCTAGAAGCACATTAATTAAATAGATATAAAACGCCCGTTAAACAAGATAGTTTAACGGGCGTTTTACTTTGTTACCACTGCATTTTCTAACCATTCCTAAAGGAATACACATCTCCTCTATTATCTCACTCCCTATCCTCTAAATATCATCTCTATCTATAATCACAGTATTATCTCTGCGCTTTTTCTCTCTAGCAGTAGAGATACTCCATTCAGTATTTTTATCTTGATATAGATTATATTCTATCTTCTTAAAGGTAGGAGCATCCGCATCTTCTAATATAGCATATCCATCTTTATGGGTAGCACGCACATTATCAGAGTCTAGATTCTTAGTTAGATAGTATACATAGTTTTTATCTTTTGCAGTGACATTATCGACAACTTCAAAGCTAGTTACATCTATTTCTAAACAAGGTCTTACTTCTTCCCAAACCAAAAAGTACACTTGATGTTTGTCCTTCGCCCATTTAGAATCTAGTAATTCAAAAGACGCTATATCGATTCCCTCTACATCTATTTCTATCAAAGGACTACTGCTATTTAACAAGTTTGTTTCAAAATAATATAGCTTATTTATATCTTTATACAACATACCCGAGCCTAAGGTTCTAAAAGTAGCCTTGTCATAATCCCCCTCTATAGGTACTAACTTATCTTTCGTAATCTTGCCCTTTGACTCATAATAGATCCCATTTTTATCACTATAAAATTCTCCTTCAAGGTAATTAAAACTAGGGTGATCTGCCCATTCTAACACTTCTCCTTTATAATATACATGAATTGAATCCTTTAAAACAGATGTGCTTAATATCTTACATGAGTCGGGAATCACACCTGCCAATTCCTTATCTCCGTAATACATCTTCCCCTCTTTTGGGGCATAAGTATTAAATGGATTAATAATAAATGGAACAAACACCACTAAATTTAAAACTACAAATGCTATTCCTAACGACATAAAGAGCGTACGTCGGAGATTACCTTCCTTACTTCTCACAATATCTAACATAGATATATTAGCTGATGACTGTATAGCATCATTATTGATATATTCTACCCAAGTCTGTCCTAAACTACCTTGTTTATCAGCTGTACTATAATTGTGATATTTCCTTAATTCATCTATAAATAACTCTACTTGCTCTACATCTATCGTTTCTAACCGTAAGGCAGACACGGTACTACCAACAATAAAGACAGATAATACAGCCTCACCACTATTCAGTTTTTCTCTTTTTATCATCAAAACAGAAGAGTGCAAAATCTTGATTGATTGTCCTTTTACTACCGTTTTAATATAACTTTCGTCTATAACCACTGATATTTTCTCAAGACATTTACTCTTTACGAAAAAGATACCAATTAACACCAAAATAATCATACCTATATAAACATACATCATAAATGAGCCTCTATCAAATGCCTGAACAATTTTTGGCAAATTAAAAATACCCAAAACAACTATGATTACTAAGTATACACTCAACAGAAGAGTGCTCTTTTTTTGATCTAACCAATTAAACTTTAATGTTGTCATCTTCTAAAAATAAATATTTTCTAACTATTCAAATAACTCAGGATTAAACACTCCTGCAGTAGTAGAAGTGCATATATCACTAACTTTACCCTCATTACTTAATTGTTCTACTTTTTTTCTACTAAATATCGTTACTTCCTCACTATAATTCTTAGGTTCATCGATAAGTGAAACCTTCCCTTGTTTTACTGCTTTCATATTTTGCCTAACATATAAAGTATCCCCTGAAGTATCAGTAACATACATACAGGTCTTATTCCCATTATCTAGCTCATAGAAGATAATCTTTCCAGTAGACACATTGCTGATATCTTCTAATCTTCTGTCACTTGATTCGAACTGACCTATAATCATCAGTATGAAACTAATCAATGCTAATAGTCCCATCATACCAGACCCTATAAAACTAGTCCATCTAAACGGTGTTTTCTCAGCTTCACGAAGTATCCCACTTGGTATACTAGGAAAACCATCAGGATAATATGATGAATTACAAACAGAACAACTCACTACAACACTTTTCTTATTGGCATACAGAGGAACATACATCGCGTGATGCACTCTACACCCAACTTCTATATACATGTCCCTAGCAGTGCTACATTCAAGACACACATAATGTCTCTTCAGGAAAATCTTTCTTATAATTTGATAATAATATCCACTAAAAAACATACCTCTTTCCTTTTAAAAAAACTTAATAACACAAAAATAAGTATTGTAAAAATAAACAATTTTGTTAAAAAATAATAAATAAACAAGAAGTACTGAATAAGATAAAAAAAACAAGAATAAAACAATAAAAACACTTTAATTAAACGAAACAAACACCCTAAACTATAAGCTAAGACTCAATGATAGGATAGTAATGGGATAATGATAGCATAGTGATCGCATTAAAATGGGGCAAAACTATGTGACCATTATGCGACCACTCTAATTTTTTTGCCTATTCACCTAAGAAACTAAACATTACGACTAACCTAAAATTCTAATTATAATACCTTACAAGACTCATTAAACTCATAGAAAGAGAAGTCTTGCAAATCATACAAATGCTAGTTTAGCAACTAAAAATCTATAATTCACACACTATTAACAAGGTGCGTACTTGGATTTAATACAGAACATATCTGTTTTATTCTATCTTTGTCACTGATATATAAAAAACAGCACGATGAAAAAAGTACTAGGCAAAATAATGTTAGGGCTTACAGGATGGAAGTACGTTCCTAATAACTTTGATCCTAAACAAGTAAGAAAGACTATGCTAATATGTGTACCACATACTTCTAATTGGGATTTTTACTATGCTCTAGCTTGTTTTTGGATAATGGGTATGCCTATTCGCATGTTTATTAAGGACTACTATACTAAAGGATTATTTGGTTTTTTCTTTAGAGCTATTGGCTGTATAGGTGTAGACCGATCTAAAAGTCAAAATCTAGTAGAATATGCTGTTAATGTAATCAATAATACTGACGACATTGCTATTATTAATACCCCTGAGGGTACTAGAGGATACTCTGATAAATGGAAACAAGGCTTTTATCACATCGCTAAATCTGCAAATGTACCTATCGTACTAGCATATGCAGATTACAAAAAGAAAGCGTGTGGTATCATCAAACTAGTGAATGTAGAAGACAAAACATTTGAACAAGTACTAGATGAAATAGCACCTCATTACAGTCCAGAGATGGCTAAGTTCCCTGAGAACTTCAACCCAAAATTATACTAGAAACAAATTTATATTAAAGAGGATGACTGTGAAAGTCATCCTCTTTTTCTATCTATCTACTCAACAAACGCTCTACATTATACTACTCTAAAATAGTAACCTCTACCTCCTGTTCAAAAGTTCCCCACTCAAAACTAAAAAACAGTTGAATGCGGTAGGTGCCTTTAGAATAAACCAATTGTTCAGAAAAAAGGTCAATAGAAATTCTCTCTCTACCGCCTGCGGAAATAGAATGCGAACGTTGAGCAAGATTTACATTCCTCATATCCAATTTAATCCAGTCATCAGACTCCAATTTACTTATCTCATAAACTGATTCTGTTGTAATATCAACATCTGAATCATTAAGAATCAAAACATCTAAAGTACTAGGAGCTGACTCATAAGTCTCTTTATCGATATGAATAGAGACATTCTTAAGCACATCGTCCATCTCTATAAAAGCGACATCAGGTAGTCTAAGATAAAACATTTCCTCTTCTTCACTAACCTCCTCCTTCTTGTTCTAGCAAGATATCCTCTACAGCAGCGCTTTGCTTATCATTACAAGCAATACCAGCCACAGCAAGGAAAATAAGTCCAAAAAAACTATACAATCTATTCATAATACAATCGCAATTATAATCTAAATTACTCAATTCGTGTCAGTTATTAGTTTTTTATTTTAAAAAAAAGTAAATTAGTCATCTTTAGAAATGAGAAATAAAAAAGACAACAAACAAGAGAGGTAAAGAATACCGATACGTTTGTTAGTCAAACATTTGAGAGCCAATATTTTCGAAAAAAGGAAGTAGAAATTTGTAAAGTACAGAAATAATTGTACTTTTGCACTCCCTTAATTGGGAATGGAATGTTTAATTAAATACAAATTTATTGTGGAAAGTTTAAGCTACAAGACAGTATCGGCTAACAAAGCTACTGCTCAAAAAGAGTGGTTAATTGTTGACGCTGAAGGTCAAAATTTGGGACGTCTTGCTTCAAAAGTTGCAGTACTTTTAAGAGGTAAACACAAAACAAATTACACACCGCACGTAGACTGTGGAGACAACGTAATCGTTATCAACGCAGAAAAAATCAACCTAACTGGTAACAAACTAGAGGAAAAGACGTATATCCGTCACACTGGTTACCCAGGAGGTCAAAGATCATTAACTGCTAAAGTAATGCAACAAAAGAACCCTGCATTATTAGTTGAGAAAGCAGTAAAAGGAATGTTGCCTAAAAACAAATTAGGAGCACAATTATTCCGTAATTTAAATGTTAATGTGGGCGCTGAGCACAAACATGAGGCTCAACAACCTAAAGCCGTTAATTTAAACGAAATTAAGTAATGGGAGTTATTCACAAAATCGGTAGAAGAAAAACCGCTGTTGCTCGTGTTTATGTTTCAGAAGGAACAGGAAATATCACAGTTAACAAAAAAGATTTTAAAATTTATTTCCCAACGGGTACATTACAGTACAAAGTATTACAGCCTCTTACATTAACTGAGAACGCTGAGAACTTTGATATTAAAGTAAATGTATACGGTGGTGGAACAACAGGACAAGCAGAAGCAGTGCGTATGGCTATCGCTAGAGCAATGTGTGAACTTGATGTTGAGAACAGAGGTGTTCTTAAACCAGAAGGATTATTGACTCGTGACCCTCGTATGGTTGAGCGTAAGAAATTTGGTCAGAAGAAAGCTCGTAAGAGATTCCAATTCTCTAAACGTTAATATTTATTTATTATTAAAAATCTGGGTTTTTGTTGCCCCACTTACAAAATGCTGTAAGAGGTAGTTTAGCATCTAAATAATTGAGACCAATACTTCGGTATCGCTACTCGACTATTGCTAAAGTAACAGAACGTAAACTATTAGAAAATGGCAAACAAAGTAGAAGTAAAAGATTTACTAGAAGCAGGTGTTCATTTTGGACACATGACTAGAAAATGGGATCCAAATATGGCTCCTTATATCTATATGGAGCGTAATGGTATTCACATTATCAATCTATATAAAACTGCAGCTAAAATAGAAGAAGCTAATGAAGCTTTGAAAAAGATCGCTGCATCAGGAAGAAAAATCCTTTTCGTTGCAACTAAAAAGCAAGCGAAAGACATCGTAGCTGAAAAAGCAGCTGCAGCTAACATGCCATACATCACTGAAAGATGGCCTGGTGGTATGTTAACAAACTTCGTTACTATTCGTAAAGCTGTTAAAAAAATGGCTTCAATCGATAGAATGAAAAAAGACGGTACATTTATGACTCTTTCTAAGAAAGAGCGTTTACAAGTTGAACGTCTTCGTGCAAAATTAGAGAAAAACTTAGGTTCTATTGCTGACATGACTCGTCTACCAGCAGCTCTATTTGTAGTAGATATTAAAGCTGAACACATTGCGATAAAAGAAGCTCAAAAATTAAACATTCCGATCTTCGCTATGGTTGATACAAACTCTGACCCACGTCAAGTTGATTTTGTTATACCAGCAAACGATGATGCTTCTAAATCAATCGATAGAATTTTATCATTAGTGACTTCTGCTATTATCGAAGGTAATGCAGAAAGAAAGTCTGAAAAAGAAGAAGTTCCTGCTGCTAAAGTAGAAGCTCCTGCTGCTAACGCATAATTTTTTAACAATATCATAAAGTCGTTATGCTGATAGTTGTCTACATTTGTATACACTGTCGATAACGACTTTTTTTTATTAACTCATTAATACTCTTTTAAAATGGCAAATATTACTGCTGCAGAAGTAAATAAACTAAGACAACAAACAGGTGCCGGAATGATGGACTGTAAAAAAGCTTTAGTTGAAGCTGAAGGAGATTTCGATAAAGCTATCGAAGTTCTACGTAAAAAAGGACAAAAAGTTGCTGCTAACCGTTCTGACCGTGAGTCAAGCGAAGGGGCTGCTGTAGCTTTAGTTAATGCAGACAAAACTAGAGGTGTAGTTCTTACTTTAAACTGTGAGACTGACTTCGTAGGTAAAAACGAAGGGTTCCAAACTTTAGCAAAAGAATTAGCTGAGAAAGCTATCAACTTTAACACTAAAGAAGAATTCTTAGCTTCTCCATTTGATGCTACAATGACTGTTGCTGAAAAATGTATTGAGCAAACTGGTGTTATCGGTGAGAAAATCGAAATCGGAGCTTTCGAAGTATTAGAAGGTGCTTTTATCGGTTCTTACGTTCACGGAAACAAGATTGCTGCTATCACTGCTTTATCAGAAGCTGTAGCTAAAGCTGACGAAATCGCTAAAGACGTTTCTATGCAAGTTGCTTCTATGGGTGCTGATACTCTATCTTACAAAGATTTTGATGCAGAATTCGTAGCTAAAGAAACTGAAGCTCGTATCGCTGTTATCGTTAAAGAAAATGAAGAGTTAGTACGTTTAGGTAAAACACTTAAAAATGTACCTCAATATATTTCTTACGCTCAACTTACTGAAGAAGTATTAAAACAAGCGGAAGAAGATGCTAAAGCTGAATTAAAAGCTGAAGGTAAACCAGAAAATATTTGGGACAGAATTTTACCTGGTAAAGTTCAACGTTTCATCAGTGACAACACTACTTTAGATCAAGAAAAAGCTTTATTAGACCAAAACTTTATTAAAGATGAGTCTAAAAAAGTTTCTGACTATGTGAAAGGTTTCAATGTTGAAATCACTGGATTCAAAAGAGCTTCTTTAGGTTAATCATTTAACTTATTAAGAATATAATTAAAAGCCTCAGTTCATTCTGAGGCTTTTTTTATTACTTTTACCCAAACGCAACTAATTTTATTATGAAATTCTTAAAGAAAAATCTGTTAGTTCAGATTATTATTGCTATCGCATTAGGTAGTGTGTTAGGTAATTATCTACCTGAATCAATTGGTAGAATCTTCAGCACTTTTAACAGTGTATTCGGAGGCTTCTTAGGCTTTGCTATTCCTCTTATCATCATAGGACTTATCGTTCCTGCAATTGGTAACATCGGTAAAAATGCAGGTAAACTACTTCTGATTACCACAGCTATTGCATATGGTTCTACCCTATTTGCTGGTTTTATTTCTTATGGAGTCAGTATGGCAACTTTTCCAAATATCTTAGCAACAGAACAGTTAGGAAATATAACAGAGTCTACTAAGAGTTTAACTCCCTACTTTAATATAGAAATGCCTCCCATGTTTGACGTAATGAGTTCTTTAATCCTTTCATTTATGTTAGGTATAGGAATATCAAAAGGCGATTTTAAGTACTTAGAAGGTGTTTTTAACAACTTTCAAGATATTATTATGTCTGTGATCAATAAAGCAATCATTCCTTTCTTACCACTCTTTATATTCGGTATCTTTTTAAACATGACATATAATGGTCAGGTATTCATTGTACTTGATACATTTCTGAAAATAATAGGGGTAATATTTATTCTCCACATCTTCGTATTAATATTCCAATATGTAATAGCTGGAACAATGAGTAAACAAAACCCATTTAAACTAATGAAAAATATGCTACCTGCATATTTCACAGCATTAGGAACCCAGTCATCAGCGGCAACAATACCTGTGACCTTAGAGCATACTCTCAAGAATGGTGTAGACCCAAAAATAGCAGGATTCGCAATACCTTTATGTGCAACTATTCACTTAGCAGGTAGTACGCTTAAGATAGTTGCTTGTTCTATTGCCTTAATGCTAGTCCAAGGACAAAATGTAGATTTTACATTAATGGTAGGGTTTATTTTTATGTTAGGAATAGCAATGGTAGCTGCACCAGGAGTACCAGGTGGTGCGATTATGGCTTCTTTAGGAGTTTTAAGTTCAATCCTTGGTTTTGACACAGAACAACAAAGTTTAATGATTGCGTTATATATTGCTATGGACAGTTTCGGTACAGCTTGTAACGTAATGGGAGATGGTGCTATCGCAATTATAGTTAATAAAATATCAAATAAGCCAGTTGCTGCTTAAATACAAAGCATTAACTTATTAAGAATACTATGTACGAAAAAACATATCCGAGTAAAAGATTCCGCAAGACAATAGAGTTTGTCAATAAACATATCCCTAAACAATCAACGATACTAGATCTAGGAGTCATAAATCCACTCACTAAGATAATGCAAGAAGATGGATATCATGTTTCTAATACCTCAGGTGAAGATCTAGACGAAGATCAAAGTGTACTTTTAAATACAGACTATGATGTATTAACAGCCTTTGAGATTGTAGAACATTTACTAAACCCGTACACAGTATTAAAATCTTGTAAAGCTTCTAAAATAATGATTTCTGTTCCATTACGACTGTGGTTTAGTACTGCCTACAGAAGTAAAACAGATATGTTAGACAGGCATTATCACGAATTTGAAGCTTGGCAATTAGACTGGCTTGTAGAAAAAGCAGGATATAAAATCTTAGATAGAGATATGTGGACACACCCTATCAAAAAATTAGGGATACGCCCTATCTTTAGATGGTTTACCCCTAGATATTATATCATCTACGCTGAAAAAATATAAATAGAGAAACGCTGAGGAATTACCTCAGCGTTTTTTTATTATGCAAGGTTAAATCCACACCTAATTTGCACAGTTCAAAAAAAGACCTATATTTGCTTCAAGCTTTAGGGGTGTCTACATATACATTGTAGGCTGAGACTTCACCCTTGGAACCTGATCTAGTTAATACTAGCGTAGGGAAAAGTAAGATGACTTCATTAGATAGGTACATACGTACCCTATTGTAGCCATTCCTAAAGTTATATATCAAAACGAAAAGGAATGGAACTAAAAATCAACAATCAACAAGTACTATTTGACACGGATACATTAAGTATTCAGGCTATGTTGGATATTTATCATCCACATAAGCAAAAAGGGATAGCAGTAGCAATAAACCAAACTGTTATAGCTAAAACCCAATGGTCTACTCATCACTTATCTACTAGTGATGATATCTTAATTATCACAGCTACTCAAGGTGGTTGATTCCATTCGTTAAAAGAACTAATAACACTTAAAACTAAAAGACAATGGAACAACACAGTATTTCACAAACCCCTTTCCCTAACTCAAAAAAAGTATATATCAAAGGGGATATTTTTCCGATAGAAGTAGCGATGAGAGAAATAGCTCTTAGCAACACTAAACTATCTAATGGTGGTATAGAAGAGAACCCACCTGTAACAGTATATGACACATCAGGGCCATATACAGATCCTAATATCACTATAGATATACGCAAAGGTATTCCACGCCTACGTGAAGCATGGATACTAGATAGAAAAGATGTAAGCACACTATCTTCTATTACCTCTGAATATGGCAAAGCAAGATTAGCAGATGAAAAACTAGATCACTTACGCTTTGAGTTTAGACATAACCCAAAGGTTGCTAATAATGGAGCTAATGTTACTCAACTACATTATGCTAAAAAAGGTATCATAACTCCTGAAATGGAATACGTAGCCATCAGAGAAAACCAAAGAATAGAACAGTTAAACAAGGCTACCTCAGCAATGACGCAACAACATCAAGGCAATAGCTTTGGTGCCAATACACCTAAGAACTTCATCACACCAGAATTCGTTAGAGAAGAGATAGCTAGTGGACGTGCAATTATCCCTAATAATATCAACCATCCAGAAAGCGAACCAATGATTATAGGTCGTAACTTCTTAGTGAAGATCAACGCTAACATCGGAAATAGTGCTGTGACCTCATCGATAGAAGAAGAAGTAGAAAAAGCGGTATGGGCATGTCGCTGGGGAGCTGATACGATTATGGACTTATCAACAGGTAAGAATATTCACGAGACAAGAGAGTGGATTATACGCAACTCTCCAGTACCTATCGGAACAGTACCTATCTACCAAGCCTTAGAAAAAGTAAAAGGAATAGCTGAAGATTTGACATGGGAGATCTTTAGAGATACACTGATTGAGCAAGCAGAACAGGGAGTATCATACTTTACCATTCACGCAGGAGTACTACTGCGCTATATACACTTAACTGCTAATAGAGTAACGGGTATCGTATCTCGTGGAGGCTCTATTATGGCTAAGTGGTGTCTATTCCATCACAAAGAAAACTTCTTATATACTCACTTTGAAGAGATCTGTGAGATTATGAAACAATACGATATAGCATTCTCTTTAGGTGATGGACTAAGACCTGGTTCTATTGCAGATGCAAATGATGCAGCTCAATTTGCAGAGTTAGAAACACTAGGTGAACTAACTAAAATCGCGTGGAAACACGATGTACAAGTCATGATAGAAGGCCCTGGGCATGTACCGATGCACATGATTAAAGAGAATATGGAAAAGCAACTTCGCGACTGTGGAGAAGCACCTTTCTATACTTTAGGCCCTTTGACTACAGATATAGCACCAGGTTATGATCATATCACTTCTGCCATAGGTGCAGCTATGATAGGATGGTACGGAACGGCTATGCTATGTTACGTAACCCCAAAAGAACACTTAGGCCTACCTAACAAAAAAGACGTGAAGGATGGAGTGATTACCTATAAACTAGCTGCTCATGCAGCTGACTTAGCGAAAGGACACCCTGGAGCACAATACAGAGATAATGCACTGAGTAAAGCCCGCTTTGAATTTAGATGGGAAGATCAATTCAACTTATCACTAGATCCTGATACAGCAAGAGAGTTTCACGATGAAACATTACCTGCTGATGGTGCTAAAGTAGCTCACTTCTGTTCTATGTGTGGACCTAAATTCTGTTCTATGAAAATATCACAAGAAATTAGGGACTCTGCAGAACAAGGAATGCGCGAGAAGTCAGAAGAGTTTATAGAATTAGGAAAAGAAATATACCTGTAAAAGATAACAGAGATGGTAGTCATAACCTATCCAACTCCTATAGAAAATGAGACAAGTCTTATCAACAAAATGTTTGAGAAAGGCTTGCCTCTACTTCATGTTCGCAAACCAGATATGCCCTTTGAAGAGCTAGTAAAATGGGTGAATAATATCGACAATTACTATCATCAGTACTTAGTTATACACATACCAACAATAGTTATCAACAATAATAAACACTGTTTTGAACAATATAAGCTACTTATCAACAAGATAAACAGTACTTATATACACTTATCAACAACCGATTGTTTACATGTTAATAACTATAATATAGAACTACCTAAGTTATCAACATCTGTTCACTGTATAAGTGAAGTTAATAAGTTATCAACAAGTATAGACAGAGCATTCATAAGTCCCATCTATCCTAGTATATCTAAGAAAGGTTACACTTCAGATGTAGATTGGACAAAAGAATTAGAGCAAAGAACCAACAACAGAGTAACCTTAGTTGCCCTTGGAGGAATTACTCCTTTTCACATCGAATCTATTCATTCAATGTGGTTTGATGATTATGCCTTATTAGGAACAATATGGGAAGCTAAGCAACCATTAAAACAATTTGAATTATGTCAACATTACGACCGATTGCATTGGCAATAGCTGGCTTTGACCCTACTAGTGGTGCTGGGGTTATGGCAGACATCAAAACATTTGAACATCATCAAGTATACCCGATGGCGGTATTATCTGCTAATACGATACAGACGGAGGATAACTTTATTCATGTAAGATGGGAAGAAGAATACAGTATGCGTCAATTAGTTACGATACTTGAGAATTACTGTATCGCAGCTGTAAAAATAGGTATTGTCAAAGATCTAGACACATTGAAGCTATACACAGATACAATTAAAGGTTTATCTCCAATGACAAAAGTAATTTGGGATCCTGTATTGCGTTCATCTAGTGGTTTTGACTTCCAGACTCTACAGCTAGCAGATTCTTTAACCTCTGTATTACAACAGATAGATCTTATCACGCCCAACTACCTAGAGATACATCAACTACTTACGACTTATGACGATGCACTTCAAAAAGCACAAACCTTGAGTCAATACTGTGATGTATTACTAAAAGGAGGGCATAATCCTAATGCATTGGGCTTTGACTACTATGTAAGTAAAGAGGTGATACAAACTATACCTCCTACTCAACTATCAGATTATCCTAAACACGGTTCTGGCTGTGTATTATCTTCTGCTATAACAGCAAATATTGCTAGAGGGTATAACACATTGACAGCGATTCAAAAGGCAAAAGCCTACATAGAAACATTCTTCAACTCTAACCATACATTACTCGGATATCATGCTAAATAAGATACAATACATCAGTCATGGAGATACTCCACAAGAACAGCTATATCATATAGAAGCTGTATTAGGAGCAGGACAACAGTGGATACAATATCGCTTCAAGAATACCACGAATACCACCCTGTGGCAAACAGCAGAACTGGTCAAAAAACTATGTGAACAATATCAAGCTACTCTTATCATTAATGATCATGTGGACTTAGCTAAAGCCATAGAGGCTGATGGTGTCCACTTAGGACTTACTGACCTAAGTATCACACAAGCCAAAGCTTATTTGCCCAACAAGATTATAGGTGGTACAGCTAATACGATAGAGGATATTAAACTTAGACACACTGAAGGTTGTGATTACATCGGTCTAGGCCCATATCGATTTACTACAACTAAACAAAAGCTAAGTCCTATACTTGGAATAGCAGGTTATCAACAGTTATTAAAACAGATGCAACGACTTACTATCAACATTCCTGTTGTTGCTATAGGTGGTATACAACTAGAAGATGTAGAAAATTTAAAACAAACTGGGCTACATGGCATAGCCATATCTAGTTTACTCCAAAATAGCACAGATAAAAGAACATTACTAAAACAACTAAACAATATACTCAAATGAATACACAACCACTTACAATAGCTGATAAGACCTTTCAGTCACGTTTATTCTTAGGAACGGGTAAATACGGTTCTAACACAGATATGGAAATAGCGACATTAGCATCCGAAAGCGAATTAGTAACAGTAGCATTAAAGCGAATAGATACTACCACAGACACAGATGTTATACTCACTCATCTACAGTACCCACATATCCACCTATTACCAAATACTTCAGGAGCAAGAAATGCTAAAGAAGCTGTCTTCGCTGCACAGCTAGCTAGAGAAGCACTCGAGACCAATTGGCTTAAACTAGAAATACACCCAGACCCAAAATACCTCCTTCCCGATCCTATCGAAACCCTAAAAGCTACAGAAGAATTAGCTAAACTAGGGTTTGTTGTCTTGCCATACATTCACGCAGACCCTGTATTGTGCAAGCGACTAGAAGAAGTAGGTACAGCAGCTGTTATGCCTTTAGGAGCGCCTATTGGCACCAATAAAGGGTTAAAGACAATGGACTTCTTAGAAATTATCATTGAGAATAGTAAAGTTCCTGTTATTGTTGATGCTGGTATTGGAGCTCCTTCTGATGCAGCTAAAGCTATGGAGATAGGTGCTGATGCAGTACTTGTTAATACTGCCATAGCAATAGCAGGTAACCCTGAACAAATGGCAACTGCTTTTAAACTTGCCGTGCAAGCTGGTCGTCTAGCTTATGAAGCTAAGCTAGCTACTGTAGTAAATCACGCTCAAGCTTCTAGTCCACTAACCGCATTTCTAACAGAGTAAACTATGTCCTTTATACAAACTTATGAACAATACGATTGGGAAGAGATCAAAAGAACGATCTATGAGACAACCTCTGTACAAGTAAAACAAAGTTTAGCTAACCGTAAAAAGACACTCACAGACTTTATCCATCTAATCTCTCCTGCCGCTATGCCCTATCTAGAAGAGATGGCTCAGCAGAGTCAACAGCTTACTCAGAAGAGATTTGGCAAGACGATATCACTATATGCGCCGATGTACCTAAGTAATGAGTGTAATAACATCTGTACCTACTGTGGCTTCAGCTTAGATAACAACATTCGTAGAAAGACACTCTCTCCAAAAGAAATAGAACAAGAAGTCAAAGTAATCAAAGCACAAGGGTATGATCATATATTACTCGTAACAGGAGAGGCTAATCACGTAGTCAATATCCACTACTTCAAACAAAGTATAGAACAAATACAGCAGTCTTTTTCTACCATCTCTATAGAGGTACAACCCCTAAAGCAAGATGAGTATGAACAGTTAGCTGATCTAGGTGTATATGCTGTACTAGTATATCAAGAGACCTATCATAAAGAAGTCTATAAACAATACCACCCTAAGGGAAAGAAGTCTAACTTTGAATATAGACTAGACACTCCAGACAGAATAGGGAGAGCTGGCATACATAAGATAGGATTAGGTGTACTCCTTGGACTAGAAGACTGGCGAGTAGATAGCTTCTTTAATGCACTACATATAGACTATCTACAAAAGACTTATTGGCAAACGAAGTACTCTGTCTCGTTCCCTAGACTAAGACCTGCAGAAGGTGTTATAGAACCTAATTTCATTATGGAAGATAGAGACCTCATACAGCTCTTATGCGCCTATAGAATATGGAATGAAGACCTAGAGATATCTATCTCTACTCGTGAGAGTGAAATGCTGAGAAACAATGTATTTAAACTAGGAGCTACTACGATGAGCGCAGGTTCAAAAACCAATCCTGGAGGATATAGTGTAGCAGAAGACTCACTAGAGCAATTTGAGATTTGTGACACTAGAAGTACATCGGAGATATATCACCTTATTAAAGAGTCAGGATATGAACCTGTATGGAAAGATTGGGACAAAGCTTATCAATAACTACAAAACTATAGTATGGATACAACAGATTTCTTGCGATATAACAGACAGATGAATCTAACTGAAGTAGGAATAGACGGTCAGATGAAGATTAAACAAGCTAAAGTATTAGTAATAGGTGCTGGAGGATTAGGTTCTCCAGTGCTAACTTACCTTGCTAGCTGTGGTGTAGGTACACTAGGAGTCATAGACTTTGATACTATCGAACATCACAATCTCCACAGACAAATACTCTTTACAGAAGCTGACATAAACAAAAACAAAACTAATATAGCGAAACAACGCATCGAACAAATCAACCCGCATATTCACTTTAAAACATACGATGAGAAATTAACCACTGACAATGCAATAGCTATTCTGGGTTCATTCGATATTATCGTAGATGGTAGTGATAATTTTAGCACACGTTATCTAGTGAATGATACATGTATAACCTTAGATAAAATACTAGTTTATGGAACTATACTAGGTTTTGAAGGTCAAGTGAGTATCTTTAATCACTGTGACAAGATAAGCCTCCGTGATCTCTTCCCTGAGCCTCCTGCCACAGAAGATGTGCCTAACTGTAGTCTTAATGGAGTACTTGGTACATTCCCTGGCATAATAGGTACTATAATGGCTCACGAGACACTGAAAGTCATCTTAGACCTTCCCACTCTATCAGGACAACTCCTTATATTAAACACATTGACTTGGGAAATAAATAAACTGAAATATGCTAGAGCACTACCTCTTAGGGAGATATTCTAGAAATACCTCTCTAGGTATCTCATAAGCACCTAAAGAACTTAGATGATCATTATATACTTGACAGTCTAATAGTGCGTACTTTTTCTTTTGTAGATATTCACATAGATAGATAAAAGCCACTTTACTAGCATTAGGAACACGGGAGAACATACTCTCTCCGCAGAACACAGGTTTCACATCTACACCATATAGACCACCTACAAGTTCTCCATCTTGCCAAACCTCAACAGATTGTGCAATGCCAAGCTTATTTAAATTACAATAAGCATCTATCATATCATCAGTGATCCATGTTCCTAATTGTCCATTGCGTTTAGCATTCTGACAGTTATTTATTACTTCAGCAAAACAAGTATTGAAAGTAATTTTAAATTGTTCTTTTTTAAGGATACTACGCATACTCTTAGAGATATGTACTTCATGAGGTTCGAGTACCATACGCATATCAGGTGCCCACCAAGTGATAGGCTCTCCATCTTCAAACCATGGAAATATACCAGACTTATATGCTAATATTAATCTATTAGCAGACAGATCCCCACCTATTGCTAATATACCAGATTCGTGTGCACTTTCCACTGATGGAAAATACAAGTAATTACTATCTATAGATGATATCATAGTAGAAAAAAAAGTCCCTAAGAAATACTTAGGGACATATATAATATTTTTTAGAATGGTAAATCGTCGTGATCCTCTTCTTGGTAGCTAGAAGCAGGAGGAAACTGTTGTCCCATATTGTTTTGCCCTTGGTTAAACCCTTGTTGTTGGTTTTGGTTAAAACCTCCTTGTTGTTGACCTTGAGTATTTTGAGCAAACCCTTGCTGTTGGTTTTGATTAAAACCTCCTTGCTGTTGCATTTGAGTGTTTTGATTAAAATCTTGTTGTTGATTTTGGTTAAAACCTCCTTGCTGTTGCATTTGAGTGTTTTGAGCAAACCCTTGTTGTTGGTTTTGGTTAAAACCTCCTTGTTGAGACATACCTGCGTTACCATATTGAGACTGCATATTGTCTTGTTGTCCCATATAAGGTTGTTGGTTTTGTCCCATATTACCTCCTTGTTGAGCAGGCATCATGTGTTCTATTCTCCACCCTTGGATTGTATTAAAGTATCTAGTTTCTCCTTGTGGACTTTGCCACTCTCTTCCTCTCAAATTAATAGCCACCTTAACTTGCTCACCTACTTGATATGTGTCTAACATACTTACTTTATCTTGAGTGAACTCAATCATAATATGCTGAGGATATTGCTCTTCCGTAGTTATTACAACTTCTCTCTTTCTGAATGATGAACTAATATCTTGTGTATGTCCAATTAATTTGATTCTTCCTGTAACTTCCATTTTAATCTCTTTTTTTAATTACAATCTATTCGGCTAAAATTGTTTTCCAAGCCAAAGGTACATTATTTTCTTCTAAATATTTTTTTGCTAATTTAAATTTATTGATTTGATTCTTAGATGCCAATATTTCTTTTAATTCTGTATTTGAATTTACAAAGCTTAACACCTCTTCATCATTAGGCAATAACTCAATATTCCCTAAAACTCCTAAATCATTACCAGAGAACACACCACTCTCCACTACTCCTTCAGGTAGTGCATCCACTCCTAAACCAAGTGTAGTCAATGGCTTCTCTACTTCGAATATACCATCATTAGCACGTGTGTACCAGTTAGCTCCCATACGCGCTACTAAATCTATCTTATGTTGATCTATCTGTCCGCTCTCATCTAATACCTCTTCACTTACGTGAATCTTCACTACCTCACAGATAACTAAATTACCTGCGCCACCTTCTTGCCCAAGACCGATTACCTCCTGCACCACACACTCATACTGTACAGGGCTTTCTTTTACTCTAAACGGCTTAACTACATCTGATGGTACCATCGTCAGTCCAGACTTAATAAACTCATTCACGCCATCCTTGTATTCTGTACTCGATAGAGAAGTCTGCTGTACCATATCATAGGTCACTACATTAATAACTACCTGAAGATTAGCCTGCACGTTAAACAGTGTGTGCTTATTAGAATTATCTCTCACACGTCTAGACGGAGAAAACACTAAAATAGGTGGGTTAGTACTCACCATATTAAAGAAACTAAACGGAGACAGATTAGGTCTACCATCAGCATCTATCGTACTTGCAAGAGCTATTGGGCGTGGCCCTATAGACGTCTGCATCAGTCTCTGTAGTTCTACTACAGATATATCGTTTGGTTTTATAGATTTCATATATTCTTTTAATTCAAGAAAAGTAAAGTTACAAAAGCTTTTAATAACCTTAAAACTTTTAATACTTCATTAAACCTTAAATCAATTCATTTATTTTAATTACTTTTAAATCTTGATATTAAACCATTTCAAATCTTGAGCAATAAGAAAGAAATATTTCGTTGGTCAGTTATCGCTGCCGCATTAATCACCTTATTAGTAATTCTTTGGAACACCTATTCTTTTTTTCAGACTTATAAGACTGAAGAGAGAACAAAAATGAAAATATGGGCTGAAGCGCTGAATACTCTTGACACGGCTACCTCTATCGAGGCAGACGTATCTCTTCCCTTTCTTATTATGATGGAGAATAAGACGATTCCTATCATACAAACTGACGTAAATGACAATATACTTTCTATTAACAACATAGATGAACACATAGTCAATACACCTGAGAAGAAACAAGCACTGCTGCGCAGATTAAAATCACAAAACCCACCTATACTACTAAAAGTAGGTAAGCAAACGCAATACGTGTACTATGGCAACTCTTCTTTATTAACAAAACTGAAGTATTACCCAGTTACCCTAGTTTTAATATTCTTATTCTTTACTGTCTTATTATTCTATTTCTATCGCAGTAATAAAGTAGCTACCCAAAATAAACTGTGGACAGGTATGGCGAAAGAAACTGCCCATCAGATAGGAACTCCTTTATCTTCACTACTAGGATGGATAGAAATAATGAGACTCGACAAGGTCAATCCTGAAACCATAGCAGAAATAGAGAAGGACGTAAAGAAACTGCAAATTATAGCTGATAGGTTCTCCAAGATAGGTTCTATCCCTAAGCTTACTGATGTCGATATTATCTCTGAGACCCGTAAGACTTTTGATTACTTTTCTCTTAGAAATTCGAAGCAAATACTGTTTACAATGGATAGTCCTGACTACGAGATACTAATCCCATTAAACAAGGAGCTACACAGCTGGACGATAGAGAATCTTATCAAGAACGCTATAGATGCTATGAAAGGAAAAGGAAAACTAGCCATACACATACAAGACACTCCCAAAGTAGTCAATATACTGATCACTGATTCAGGTAGCGGTATCCCTAAAAAACTGTTGAAAAAAATATTCGAACCAGGATATACTACTAAGAAACGCGGATGGGGATTAGGACTATCTCTAACAAAAAGGATAGTAGAAGACTTCCAAAATGGAAAAATTAAAATAACCCAATCAGAAATAGGCAAAGGAACCACATTCTGTATTACGTATAACAAAAAAAGGTTGCACTAGTCTTACTAGGCAACCTTTTTTGTTATTTTGGATAGTCTTATAAATGACTATTAATAGCCTTAGCTACTTGTTCGAATTCTTCCGGAGATAGCTTTTCCTTCTTAGTGAATCGCATATCATCCATCTCTTGAAGAGGAATTAGATGAACGTGTACATGAGGTACTTCTAACCCCACTACAGCCATCCCTATTCTCTTACAAGGTACCGCTAGCTCTAATGCCTTAGCTACCTTACGAGAGAACTTCATCAACTCTAGATATTGATCCTCTTCCATATCAAAAATCTTATTAATCTCCTTCTTAGGAATACATAATGTATGTCCCTTCGCATTAGGATTAATATCTAAAAATGCTAGAAAATTATCATCCTCTGCTACTTTATATGCAGGTATCTCTCCTGAAATGATCTTCGTGAAAATAGAACTCATAATCTATCTATGTTTTTAGTTATCTCTACTAATTTCAAGTATTTCAAACGAAATACTACCATTAGGAACTTGTATCTCAGCTACATCGCCAACAGACTTACCTAGTAAACCTCTACCGATAGGAGAAGTTACAGATATCTTACCTGCTTTTAAATCAGCTTCACTCTCTGCTACTAATGTATACGTAATCTCCATACCATTAGCAGTATTTTTAATCTTTACTTTAGATAAAACCAAAGCTTTAGTAACATCTAACTGAGATTCGTCTATTAATCTAGCATTCGCTACTACTTCTTCTACCTTAGCTATCTTCAGCTCTAATAATCCTTGTGCTTCCTTAGCTGCATCATATTCTGCATTCTCAGACAAGTCACCTTTATCCCTTGCATCAGCTATCGCTTGAGATGCTTTAGGACGCTCCACACTTTTCAACTGCTCTAATTCGTCTTTTAACTTCTTAAGACCTTCCGCAGTATAATACGAAATCTTGCTCATAATTAACTCGTTTATATAAAAACCTTAAATCCGTAACTACCATTTACTGCGAATGAATTCTACTTTACATAACTTCAATTAGCTCTAAAACCACACTATAGTGTACTTTAATCACTAATCTTGCTCTGTTTTGTATAATTTATTCTCGTTTAAACGTTCTTTACGGATTTAAGGTAAATAGAAAAAATCCCATAAAAACGGGATTCCTTACTATAAAGATATTTTTATTTTATTGTTAAATCAATAATTGATTGTTCTACTATATTTGTCAAATATAATTAATTAAATTTGTTTTTCAAACAGTTTATTAAAATGAAGAAATTATTTATAATCCTTTTTACGATACTTATAGCTGCAGCATGTAGTAAAAGCGACAGTAGATATGTAAACCCTAATCTACCTAGTAATAGTATCAATTACACAGTATATTTAAATAATCCTGACGCAATAAACTTACTAAATCCTGGAGGTGTATATGTAGCTTATGGAGTTGGAGGAAGTATTAGTGGTATTGGAATATATAATGCAGGAACACAGTATTTCGCATATGAACTTACCTGTCCAAATCACAAACCTCTAGAATGTTCAGTACTAACTCGTAAAGAGAATAAAGGAGTATTTGTTTATTGCAAGTGTTTACACAATCACGACGGACAAGAAGCGCAGTTCAGTCTTATTAATGGACAGTCTCTTACTCCTGGTATCCAATATCAACTTAAACCCTATCATGTAAGAAAACAAGGTGATTACTTGTACATCACTTATTAACTTCAAACACATAGTTATATACTACTATTTAATTCACAAGAAGAACTAAATCGACTAATTATAACACATCTAAAATCAAACTATATTCTTCAACACCTCTTCAACATTTGTTCAAGAGTTCCCTATAAAGGAGTTCATTTGTTGAAGAAATCTTGAAAAAACCTTGAAGCAATCTTGAACGACAGGATTAGATATAAAAAAAGCTACTATTTTAACAATAGTAGCTTTTTGTTTTATTATACTTCGCTAATTAAAACTTAATTGTCAAGCCTGCTAATATATTAAACTCTGCTTGTGGATAATAAGCTGGCCCCCATTCTGGATCATAATATCCATTAGAGATATACTTCACATTAAATATATTGTTTGCTAGTACAGAAACTCCTACTGATCTAACCCATCCTTTTATTGGGAACTCATAAGAAGCACTCAAATCATTGATAAAATAAGAATCAAGCTTAGACTCCTTAGCATCTAGATTAGCCATATATTGCTCTCCTACAAACTTCGTAAGTAACGATACACTCATCCCTTTTAAAGGTAGATAGGTAATAGCGTTAGATGCGATAAAATCAGGTGAAAAGGCAATATTAGTAGTCCCTAGATTTGTAGGTTTATTATCTACAGTAGTCATAAAGTTCTTATTCTTATTTGCACTTATCGTTACACTAGGAGACCAATATAGCTTCTCTAACACACGTACATTCGCGTCAATCTCAATACCTGCTCTATAACTATCCCCGCTATTCGCTCTTAGCATTCCTCCCACATCATTCATCTCTCCTGTCAAGATCAATTGATCCTTGTATTTCATATAATAGGCATTCACATTAATCGTGGTTCTATCGCCTCTAAATCTCCATCCTAACTCATAATCATCCATACTCTCAGACTTAGGTCTACCTTCCCCCTCGTAGTCTTTTCTATTTGGTTCTCTGTTTCCCTTAGCATAAGATAGATAGAACTGATTCTCCTCATCTAGTTGGAACGTAACTCCTCCTTTAGGATTAAAAAAGTTAAACTTATCATTTACTAACCCTGTCTCGATACCATTCGCTTCATAAGTCACTCTTCTATACTGCATATCTCCATATAAACTCCACTTATCAGCGAACTGCCAAGTAGCTTTAGCATAGAAATTAAGATCTGTCTTCACTGCATCATCTCTGTAATACTCATAGTTAGGGCTAAACTTTACTGGCTGTCTAGTCCATAGTACATTTCCGAAGTGATCCCCCTCATACTTATTTGCTCCTCCACCTACGATAACATTTAATTTATCAGCTGTATAGTTGGTATTAAACACCATTCCATAGAAGTGATTAGCAAGGCTCTTCTGTCTAATAAGGTCTGTCTTATTTACCTCCTTACCATCTACGGTAATAGGCTTAAATCCATAACTCTTAAACTTCTGATTTTCTTTATAGTTCTCATAATATCCATCGCCTTTAGTGTAATGTAGGGATACATTAGAAGACCACGCTGATGACCACTGTTCACTCCAGTGCAATTGATAATGTGTTTGGATATAATTATCAGTCTCATTATCATAAAACTGTGTATTTCCTTGATCATCCTTATATTTTCCAGCAGGATTATAACGGCGACCATACTTATCAATATCAGATTGAGACACCCCATTCCAGGCTTGATACGTTTTTTGTTTTCCACCGAATACTACTGCTTTTACTAAAGAAGTCTTCCCTACATACATCCCTTGTAAGTAATAAGACTTCATATTAGACGAAGCTCTGTCGATATACCCATCAGACTTCATATCTGACAGACGCCCAGCAATCTCAAACTTGTCATTAATTAGACCAGTACTGAACTTCACAGTAGATTTGCGAGTATTGTAGCTACCAAAAGAATTAGATACTTCTCCATTAGCTTCATGTGCATAATCATCTGTTTTTAGATTCAGACTAGCACCGAAAGCAGATGAGCCATTAGTAGAGGTACCTACCCCACGCTGTAACTGTAGATTCTGTACGGATGAAGTGAAGTCAGGCATATTAACCCAAAACGAACCTTGTGACTCCCCATCGTTATAAGGAATACCATTAAGGGTAACATTCACACGTGATGCATCAGATCCGCGTACTCTAAAACTAGAATACCCTATCCCATTACCTGCATCAGTAGTAGTCACAACAGAAGTCATATAAGACATCATCGTCGGAATATCCTGACCGAGGTTACGTTGACTAAGATCCTTCTTAGACAAATTAGCATAAGCAATAGGAGTCTTCTCATCTGCACGAACAGCAGATAATACGATTTCGTTAAGTGTTGCTTGTTGAATTGAATCTTTTAGTTGTTTTTCCTGAGCATGTGCTATAGTACTTATGCACGCTGTCGTTAGGAACAAAGATTGAAATAAAGTTTTTTTCATTCGTAAAACATTTACAAATAAAAGGGGCAATTATTTTTATTAATTAATAATTACACTAATCCATTACAGCTCTATATAAGAACTGCATTAACTCCCTTGGCAGCATTACCCGCCCAGGTTCTATGGGTATGATCTCAGCCGTACGGCACCCCTTTGAGATTGATGCTGCAAATATAGACTCTTTTAATTGAGTAAAACAACTATATCTACAATAAAGTATTTTGGCAGGTGATTCTAAAGTACTCTTTTTCGAAGTGCTTTCTTAAGAGAGTTCTGCTGTTTATTCTCTTTTCTCTTCTGTATTACCCTACGAGGAGTCTTTGTCTCTCTGCGTTCTTTCTCTATGTGTAATCCAATAGACAGCAACTGAAAGAAGCGCTCTATCACGATTGCCTTATTCTTAATCTGACTACGTGTGTTATCAGCATCTAATACTAATACACCTTCTTTAGTAAATCTATTTTTAAGACGTTCTAATAATAGTGTACGTTCTTCTTCTGTTATCCCTTGCGAATTCATACAATCCCAAGACAGCACTACTTTAGTAGATACTTTATTAACATTCTGCCCACCAGCTCCGCTACTTCGCACAGCTTTAAAGCTTAATTCTCTTTCTATTACTTCTCTAAGCATTTTTCTCTATTTATTGTTTTATACCATGAGATATAAGCCATGGTCGCTAATACTGTAAAGATAGCAAATTGTACTGCTAATATACCATAACCTCTATAAGCATATAACGGAATAGAGACAATATCTCCTATAATCCACAGCGTCCAGTTCTCTATCTTCTTTAATGCCATATAATACATTCCTGTAAAGAATATACCTGATGTGATGATATCTATGTAATTCTCAGGTAAGATCTCTTTGCTTGAGAAGTGATATACTCCATAGATAACCACTAAGGTAACTACGAAGATTACAATCCCTTTTATCTTCTCACTAGTATTGGTTCTACTAATCTTTAATACGGTATCTCCATCTTTCTGTCTTGACCAATTATACCATCCATAGACACTCATAATAGAATAATAACCGTTCAGTATCATGTCTCCATAATAATCTATCACATAAAGTAGATAAACAGTAATGATAGTCGCTATAATACCTGTCGGATACACAAGGATATTCTCCTTACCCGCATACCAAACACTAAAAATACCAAAAAAGAATACTATAGATTCTAACACTATCTGAAGTGTACTTGCATCTTTATAAGCACCGAAAAAAAAGTCTAACATAATCAATAACTTAAAATAAAAAACCGCGTCCCTTTAGGAACGCGGTTCAAAAATATAATATATCTTTCTAATTAGTTACTTCTGTTCATCACAATTCTTAGAATATACCAGAATAAAAGCATTAATGATGCAAATAATGATAAAGCAGCAGGCACATACTGATTAGCAGCGTACTCATTTTTAATTTGCCATGTAGAGTATAAAATAGATCCTGAAGCTAATGCTACCATTGCTAATGAGAACCATAACCCAAGGTTAAATCCGAAGATCATACCACAAATAATAGTTCCTAATGCTAAGAAGAATCCTATACTTAGTATCGATCTCATAAAAGAGAAGTTCGCATTAGAGCCAAAAACTACTCCTGTTAATCCACCGAATAAGGCTAAGGTCATAATACCTGCTTGAGAGATTAATGTCAAATCGTTAGTCATCGACATCGCTACATAAAGAATAGGTACAAAAATGAATGCTTCAGCTAATGTATATAGGAAGAAACCTGCATACTGTTGCGTTTTATTAGTCGTGTTATCTGCTAACTTCTGAGCATACCATGTAATTCCCATAAATGCTCCTAGAACAATTAACCATGAGAATTTCCCCATTCCCATAATCTTAAACATTCCTTCTACAACAAAAGGTGTATTAAGCATAATCGTTTCCAACACTATAAATGCCAATACTCCCATTGCTAGAGTAGCATACGTCTTTTTATAAAACTGTGCTCTTACTACCTCTGACTCCTGTGCTACAGGAACCATGTACTCTATTTTGTTAAAACTATTTTCCATAACGTTATTTTATTTATTCAAAAATACTAATTAATATTTATAATATGCAATACTAATTCAATTCTACAGCATAAACCAATGTGAAATTATTAAAATCTACTAGAGAATAAGTAAACACTTGTTTATAAACTCCATTATCTACAACAGCTTCCTTCTCAGCGAGATTAACTAACATATGGTTCTTAAAACTAAGGCTACGAGATTCACACATCTTAAACATTGCTTCCTTAGTACACCAAATTTCAGTTAGCATATCTACTTCATCATCAGCTCCATCAACTAAGGCTAGTTCACTATCATTACAAAACTTGCTCGCTATGCGTCTTATCTTATCCCTTTTCATTTCTATGTCTATCCCAACATTCTCTTTCCCAATGATAATAGATGCGTACTCAAAAGAATGTGATATCGAGATATAACTACCGTCTATAAGTGAGGGCTTTCCATTCTCATCATAACGTAGGTCTAAATCAGAATATCCTGCATACTGTAATAACTGTCTCACAGCTATAAAACCCTTCTGATGAACTTCTGACTTCATTCCCTCTAAGCGTTCCTTTGTCTGTGGGCGCATACTGACATCCTGTATTAATTCTTCAAAAGTTTCTTCAACTTTCCAAACTAATACTTTAATGTTGACTTCAACTATCTCTTTTACTAACGGCATTACTAATTTATTTAAAGCAAAGATATATCAAATAAAAAACACTTTTATAACTCATTCACTGAAGTGTATAAATAGAGTTTTTAGGATACAAAAAAAGCCGCTCATTCGAGCGGCTTAAGTTATTTATTATATTAAAAAACCTTATTAGGTACACTTGTATCCCATGTAGGGAAAGAAATAGGAGCCTTCGTCGATATAAATGTCAATACAGGATTTGTATATTGAATTTTATTAGGTTCTAAACGAAAATATACATCTTCTCCTAGAATTAATGTATTCAAATTCTTTATTTCATTAGGAACAGCAGATGAATTATTCCATTGAATTGGAACAATCTTAACCCTATCTTTCATATCCACAAAAGAGAAGAAATAAAGATATTTTTTACCTTTATAAGTATACTCAACATAATTTGCATTAACAGGTAAACCAATATTAGCATTAAACGTAAAATCTATAAAAGATACATTATACTGTCCAGCAGCATCTTTACCCATAGCAGCAATCTCTTGTTTTAACAATTCAGAAGTAATACTAGATCCAAACAATTGAAGATTGTTAGCAGTTCTAAAAGTAAAAGTACTACCTACTACATTTCCTGGTACTGGTAATAATTTCTTATAACTCATATCAGTCCAAACAGCAGGATTCTTAGAATATTTAATGCTAACCTTAACATCTCCTTCTTTACCTATAAAGGCATTTGTAGAAGCATCATATATAAATGAAGATATCTTTTGCCCTTTAACATCCATAGGAGGAGACAAAACTATTCCTTTAGGATTATAAGCCAAACCAAAAACCTCTTCTTTAATTAAGTTGTTATTGGCTAACTCAATTAGCCTAACAACCCCATAATTATTAAAATCAATACTTTCTTTAGTTCCGCCTGATTCTATTTCTAACACTCTAAAATAAGGTTCTGAAATAGAATTCATCTTTTCAACCATTGTATAATTTTGGCTAAAAGTGTCCCAATCTTCTTTAGTAGCCTTAACAAAAGTTACTTTTTGATCTTGTTTTGGTGATCTAAAATCTATTGTACTTTCTGTATTTCCATAATATCCAAACTGATATTCACCATAATATCCCTTACCAGCAGCATACGGTGAATTTATAGGATCAGATAACTCATGTATCTTTGCACGAGTAGTAAAAACAAGACTTGTAGTCGCTCTTTGCTGGATAGAATACTCTGTTGTCTCTGGTTTGCTCCCATTCTTAGTAAAATCAGAAACCATCTCTACATTGCGACTATCCTTAAATCTCATTAAATAGGTATAGCTACCAAAATCTCCTTCAGAAGTGTTATACACTAATTTCCAACCATATTCTGAAGACAATAATAAATCTTGCAGCTTTTTCTCTTGCTCTGAAAGGCGCTCTGACACAGGTTTATCAAACACACGGTCCTCTTCCTTTTGACAAGAAACTACTCCAGTAAGAATCATTGTCAATAAAAAAGCTTTTGTAATATATTTTTTCATAAATCTAAATCAATTAAAAATGTTAATTCTCTACATCCCCAGCAACTACAGCATTTGTATTTCTTTCAGCAGCATCTCTCAATGCATAAAAATCCATATTAAATTGAGTTTTAAAATATTTCTCAACCATAACGACTTTTTTCTGAATTACACTTTTTCCTGGTTCAGGAACTTTCGCAATAAATGCATCATACTCAGCTTTACTTTTTAGCAAAACAAAAGATGCAGTTTCAGCAAAATCTTCATCATAATTACTACGAGCATATGGAGTAACAAACCCTAAAGCATTACTTGCTGCATCTGTCTGATTATACCAAGAAGAAGTATAACCACCATTGACTTTTGCAACAACATCCCAAGCACTTGTATCATAAGGTTTGGTCTGATTTAGAATATGAATATACTCATGTTGAATAGTATGCACAAATCTCTTAACACTTGATATATCTTTAAAATTCACATAATCAGCGTTATAAAGGGTTATTTTAGCTCCCCCTCCAGCATCTCCTAAAACAATAGTTCCATTGTGATTAAGATTATAACTACCTATCAAATGCAACTGCCTTGGTGCAATTTTTTTAACAAAATTTACTCCTCCTATCTCAGAATAACTATCTATCCATATTTTCTTTATTACTTGCAGTGCAGGCTTCACACTTTCTACCCTAGGAGGAAATAACGTTTTGTCAGGTTTCCCCATTGCCTCATCCCATAAATAAGTAGCTGCGATGTTATATGGCTTAGTATATTTTGCTTCAATCCATTTATCCACTTCAGTTTTCGATTTTTCAGTAGTATCAAAGATAGATTCACTTCGCAGTGAATCTTCTTTAGAACATGCTGTTAATAATACTGAAGCAGTAAAAACTAGACCAACTCCTTTAACTATATTTTTTACTTTCATAATTTTTACTTTTAAATGATTATCTAGAATTTGCTGTTACCCCATTATCAATAGCAACTTGAGGAATCTGTAATTGATATCTTAAATCACCTTTTTTCAAAATAAGCTCTTCTCCACCAATAACTTGATGCTTAATCTCTAAATTAAACCTTCTAATATCAAACCATCTGAATCCTTCATGAAAACCTTCTCTTCTTCTCATTTCAGCAACAGCTTCTAGCATAACAGCCTGTTTCTCATTAATTTCTTTTACAGGAGTATATTTACCAGGAACATAGTCAATTACAGCTGCAACATCATCATATTCAATAGCGTCAAGCAATGTCTCAGGTTTAAGTTCAGGTTTAATATTACTTCTTAGCAAAACCAAATAAGTATACATTTTAAGAGCTTCATCAATTCTGTTTTCCATAACAAAAGCTTCCATACGATCTAAGAAAAGCATATCATTAGAAAATAATACAAAACTTACATGAGGTATACCTGTCATGTTTGTAAAGTCATTTACTTTAAAATTCTCATAAAACTTAGGAACATAAAACGCATCATTATTTGTATAATTAACATTTGGATAATTCCATGCAATACCTAAAGGACTGCTATTTGGGCTAAACAATCCTTTATCACTTTTAGTAGCTTCCCCTTGAGTTAAAACAAAACGACTTGTTGCATTTGTTCTTCTTTTTCTAGATGGAGAAGTCATTACTAGTAAATTTGTTTCTAGTTCTGGTTTCGCAAATTCTCTTTCATTTCGAGCAGAATCCCACTTAGAAATCATAGCTACATCACGCAGCTTTCCTATTGGCAAACTTCCTAAACCATTTGAATATTCAATAGATTTTGTATAATCCCCTTTATATAAATAAAAACGTGCAGCAAATGCTATAGCTGATGCCTCAGTAAAATGATACTTAGTAACTCCTGGATTAGCATACTGAGCTCCTTTTATTTTCTCTAAACCCTCTAATAGATCCTGCTCAATTAATTTATATACTTCAGCTACAGAATTACGTTTATACTGTTGTTTTAATTGAGTTTCAACTCCAGTCACATAAGGCACCCCCATATCACTCTCTGCTGTTTTAGGATCATAACTTTTAGCCCAAAGATTCACAAGCATAAAATGATTATAAGCACGAGATAGAAGAGCTTCCCCTTTTAATTGCTTTAATCCATTTTGAGAAGTAGGCTTATTTGCATACTCTTTCTCCATCTTCTCTAAAGCTTCTATAGCAGTATTTGCGGTAGCTATAGCAGCATAGCTCGCCATCCAAAATTCCTTTGGCGTTTCATAATCCTCTTCTGTACTTACGAGCCACCCAAAATTTTGTTCTGACTGTAAAGTAGTAAGATTCAATTTCCCATTATCAATAACGTTATCGCTCATCTGTTCAGCAAACTCAACAAACGTTGCTTTGGGATATGCTCCAACTAATAATTCTCCAACCTTTTTAGGTGTATCTATTTGTGTTCTATTGTCTGGCACTTCAGAAAGAAAGTCACTACATCCAACTGTAGCTGTCGCCAAAAACAATAAACCAACTAATATCTTAACTCTCTTCATAATAATCTATTTTTTAAAAACCAACATTAAGTGTCAATGTATATTGACTTGTTTGTGGCATTGCTACCCCTCCTGTTCTATAAAACTCTGGATCTTCTCCATTCAATTTCTTATCTGCATAGATTAACCAAGGATTAGTTGCATTAAATCGCAATGAGAAATTAGACATTTTCATAGATCTTTTAAAATGATCAGGGAACTCATAAGTTAGAGAGATATTTTTAAGTCTCACAAATCCACCATCCGCTACACGTTCAGATGAGTAATTATAAGTATTATATGCTCTTTGTATAGAACTACTTCCTATAGCGTTAACAGTTGTATTATCTGGAATTGTAGGAACATTAGTGAAGTTTTCATCTCCAGCATTAATCCAACGATCTTCAAAAGTCTTACTAAATACGTCAGTATCACTATATCTAGCTGCATAAGATGGATATAAACGAATCTTATTTCCTCCAGAAGCAACAATTAAGAAGTTTAAACTCCAATTTTTATATGTGAATGTATTTGTTAAACCTAAAGTTTTATTAGGCTCAATAGATCCTTCATATTTTAAGTAACCCGTTGGATTATTTGTGTCTTGGAAGTTTGCACCTCCAATAGTATTAGTTTCACCTGGTGCTTGTGTAAATGTTGGTAAACCTCTATGATCTAAACCTGTAAACTGATATGAATATAGAGAGTTACGTGGTCTTCCTACTACATTTCCATTAAACCCTTGTATTAAGTCAATAACTCTTGGTGTATTTTGAAGGCTAGTAACCTCTTGATTATAATAAGATCCATTTAAAGTAGTTGACCAACTAAAATCTGAGGTCTTAATATTTGTAGTTGTGATACCAAATTCTACCCCTCTAGTACGCATATCAGCATTATTACCCAATTTAATCTCTTGACCTCCTACACCAGACGTGCGAACGTAATCAATTAAATCAAAAGCATTCCTTTGGTACACATCTGCAACTATTTGAACTCTATTATTCCACAATCCTAAATCAACACCAATATTTGCCTCATGTTGTTTCTCCCATGTTAATTCAGTGTTCTGTAAGTCTTTAATATTAATTCCATTCTCGACATTACCTAAATCAGGCCTAGGAGTAACATAAGGCTTATAAATAGCTAAAGAGTTTGTAGCAGGTCCTGAAGTAGCAGTCAATCCATAAGAAGCACGTAAAGCTAAATTGCTTATTGTTTGTGAATTCTCCATAAACTTCTCACTAGACACATTCCATTTACCAGAAGCTGTCCACGTTGGCAACCATCTAGATGACCCTGAATCACCTTGTCTATTAGACCCATCATAACGACCTGTCAATGCAACTGTATAACGTCTGTCATACGTATAAGCAGCTCTAGCGAAGAAGGCTAAAGTTCGCTCTTTTTCTTCATTATAGGTAAAATAATCACCTCCTTGTTCTAACAATTTACGCATTGCTAATAACTCAGGATAAGTAGTCAATCCTTTATCAAACTGAACTCCTTGAGCTAAGAAATAATCCTTATTACGATTAACAACCCTCATCTCTGTACCTCCAAAAATGTCTAACTCATGTACATCATTAAATACGTTATCATAAGTAAAACTATTTCTTAGCAAGAAAGATGTCATGCTATTAGTAAATGTTCTTTTTAATCCAGAATTAGTCATAATTGGCAATGGTGCCATTTCTGGTCTATTTGGATCCTTGTATAAGAAGATATTCTGATCTCTCTCTATTGTAGATTCATCCGCATTATATGCTCCAATAACATTTGAATCTTGAGTTACATTATGTACCCTTTTAGTATCTGCGTAACGTGCTGATCCGCTTAAGTTATACGTTAAGTTAGGTAGTATCTTATAATCTAAATCCAACTGGAAACGAATATCTTTCACGTCAATATCCATATAGTTATTATCTAACTCATTCATGATATTAAATGGAGCCCAATTACTTCTATAATACTCATAGTTACCATTATTGTCATAAGGGCGTAATGTACGAGTAGTGTTCAATGCATAACTAAAAGGATTGATATCAAAGTCACGCTTTACAGCTCCATTTACCACATCCTTCTCCGCATCATAAGCTCCAGGAGCTTTCTGATCACGTACTGATGCGATAGACGAGATAGATATCTTTAGTTTGTCATTAACGAAGAATGTATTCTTCAAGTTCATTGTCAAACGGTGAACTTTATCAGCAATAGACCATCCTGAATCTGCTAAATAACCAACAGAAGCAAAGTATGCACTATTTTTTCCTCCACCATTAAAACTTAGAGAGTGTTGTTGTACAATAGAAGGTCTAAACAATTCTTTAAACCAGTTTGTATTTGCCTTCTCATATGTTTGTAAAAAACGGTTTTGCTCTACTTGACTATTATATACACCATACTGATTATGAACAGCATCAAACTGATTCATAGCTCGGTACATAATACCATAAGCACCACTATTACGCCCATAAAGCATAGATGCATAATCTAAATAGCCCTTGTTTTGAAGCTCTTTATATACCATCATGTTATCTTGAGAATTCATTACATCATATTGACTATACTGAGGAATAGGACGTAATGTATTCTCCATCGTATAACTAATAGACATCGGCGTCTCTCTTCTACCAGACTTCGTAGTAATAACTACTACTCCATTCATCGCACGTGATCCATAAATAGCTGTAGCAGAAGCATCCTTAAGTACATCAATACTTAATACATCATCCGCATTAATACCAGATAATGCAGAACTCAACACAGACTCTGAGTTACCAGAAGCTAACTGCTCAAAAGATACGTTAACAATATCCTCTTGTACTACTCCATCAATAACCCATAATGGTTTAGTATCTCCCATAATAGAAGACGCTCCACGAATAGTAATCTTAGGTGCAGCTCCGAATGTACCAGAAGGATTTTGTATTGTTACCCCCGCAACTTTACCTTCAATCATTCTACTTACATCAGCTACCCCATCAACCTTAAGGTCTTTTGCTTCAATACGACTAACAGCCCCTGCCTCTTTACGTTTAGTAATAGTCTGGTACCCTGTATTAATCACTACCTCATCAATCATCTCTGCTGATTCGGCTAAAGAAACATTCAGCACCACTTGCTCCCCAACTTTCTTTTCAGTTGAATTAAAGCCCATAAATTCAAATACAAGAACGGCATCTTTTCCATTAACTTTAATAGAGTAATTACCATCAATGTCTGTTTGAACTGCTTCTTTTGAGCCTTTAACGAATATAGTTGCACCTGGTAATGATAATCCACCATCAGATGCTACTACTCGTCCTTTAATAACTTTCTCTTGTGCATATACACTACCGCTTACCGCTAATGCTAATGAGAAGACAAAGAACTTAAGTAAACCTTTCTTCATACTTGTTAACTATTAATTAATTTATCATTAACAAATAAATAACATAAAAATTTAATAAACTAATACATTTTAATTTTTACATATATTTTAATAATACACACATTTACCCTATAATTATTAAAAAAATATATTTAATTATGCACATATGGCAACCTAAAAAAATAATTTTAACAAATATAAAATACAAGAAACAAAAAAGCACGCCGTTATGGCGTGCTTTGATTAACAAGTTTATCTTAAAGACTTACATCTTTAAGCATCATACTTTATTGTTTCTTTAACAAATCTCTTATCTCTGCTAAAAGGTCTTCTTGTGTTGGAGCTGGTGGTCCTGCAGGAGCTTCTTCTACTACTACTTCTTCTTTCTTTCTTAATGTATTAACACCTTTTACTAAAAGGAATACACATAGAGCTAATAAAGTGAAGTTAATAATCTCCGTAATGAAACTACCATAAGCAAATACAACGTTTCCATCGATTCCTCTTGCTGCTGCAAGTGGTGCTCCGTCAGGTGCATCTCCTTTTAATACTAGATACATGTTGGTAAAATCTGGTGTACCGATAATAGCTGATACGATTGGCATAATAACATCGTTAACTACACTTGTTACAATCTTACCGAATGCTCCCCCGATGATTACCCCTACTGCAAGGTCCATTACATTCCCTTTAACAGCGAATTCTTTAAATTCTTTTACAAATCCCATAGTCTTTATTGTTTAAGTTTTGATTCGTTAAAAATATAACTTTTTTACTCTTCAAAAAAAATTCTTTTAACGCGAAGTGCAATACTTGTTAAAATCTCATATGGTATAGTATTTATTTTATCTGCTATTATAGTGACTGGCAAGTCCTTACCAAATATAATAACTTCATCATTTTCTTTACAATTTATATTTGTTACATTAATCATTAACATATCCATACATATAGAACCTGCTATCTCTGCTTTTTGCCCATTTACCAAGACGTAGCCTACCCCTGCGCCCCAAGAGCGATGTACGCCATCTGCATACCCGATAGGCACAGTTGCTATACGTGTTTTACCCTGTGCTCTGAACCTTCGACCATATCCTACACTGTCTGCATCATTTATTTCTTTTATCTGCATTATGCAAGTTTTAAGTGTGCTCACATTAGCCAATTGTTGCATTTCAGTCTTGTTATTTCCTACACCATATAGTCCAATACCAACCCTCACCATATCAAACTGATACTCTGTAAAGCTATATATGCCTGATGTGTTTAGAATATGTCTAATAGGACTAATCTCAAGTGCTTCAATTAATTTATCCGAATTATGTGTAAACATTTTCATCTGATCTAATGTAAAGTCAGTATATTCTGGCATATCACTAGATGATAAATGAGAAAATATAGACTTCACCTCTACTACATTAGTATGTCTTAATACATCTATTAACTCATCTAAATCAGCTGTTAGAAATCCATGTCTATGCATTCCTGTATCTAATTTGATGTGGATAGGATACTCATAGCAGTTGCGTTCTCTCGCAACTTTAAGAAATGCGTTTAACTCACGCACCGAATACACTTCAGGCTCTAAGTCATACGCTATCATAGCTGAGAAAGCATTAATCTCAGGATTCATCACGATGATCTTGGTATTCACGCCTGCCTTGCGCAACTCTATTCCTTCATCCGCAAAAGCCACACCTAAGTAGTCTACATTCTCATGAGCTAATAACTTCGCTATCTCATAACTTCCATTACCATAACCAAAAGCCTTGACCATTACCATAATCTTAGTTTCTGGTTTTAACTTAGAACGATAAAAGTTAAGATTGTGTCTCAGCGCAGTTAAATTCACTTCCAACACAGTCTCATGTGTCTTCTTCTCAAGCATAGTCACTATCCTATCAAACCTAAACCCACGAGCGCCTTTGACTAAGATAGTCTCCTCATTAAAATCATCTACAGTCACTTTCTGTAAGAACTCTTCTGTATCTTTATATAAATAAGTATTAGGCATCCCTATTAGATAATTACTGATATGCTCCCCTATACCAATAATACGTGTAATCTGATTAGCAACAAGCAATTCTCTTAGTTGAGCATATATTTCTTCCACTTCATAACCACTCTTAAACATATCTGATAGAATCACTGTCTTAGATTTATTTACTTTGTGTTTCTCTAAAAAATCAAGCGCAATAGACAGAGATTGATAGTCTGCATTATACGCATCATCTATTATGGTACAGTTGTTCACTCCATTCTTTACCTGCATACGAAGCTCTACAGGATAAAGCCCTCTCAACCTACTGGCTATTTTTTCAGTCGTATATCCTAGATAAATCATCGTACTAATACATGTCATAATATTTCGTACAGAAGTATCATCTGTAAAAGGTAGCTCTATAGTAGCTGACCTAGTCTGATTGACTGTAATAATTAAACTCGAATTACTAACTTGTCCATATACATTTGCACTAGCATCTGTCATACTCCATGTATAGACAGAAGTTACCGCAGAAATATATTTAAGCAGTAAAGGAGTCTGTTCGCAGATAACTACCTCAGCATCCTTAAACAACTTCATCTTCTCACTTACTTTCTCTTCTAAAGATGTAAACCCCTCACCGTGTTCATCTGTAATAGCAGTAAATATCCCAATAGACGGCTTCACTACATTCACTAACTTATCCATCTCTCCTACTGTAGATATACCTACTTCGAATATTCCAAGATTGTGCTTCTCCTCGATTCCGAAGATTGATAGTGGCACACCTGTCTGAGAGTTATAACTTTTAGGACTCTTAATAATCTTATAATCCTCACTAAGGAGATAGTTTAACCACTCTTTTACCACAGTCTTTCCTTTACTTCCCGTTATCCCAACAACGGATAAATCAAAACTGTCTCTGTGAAATGTAGCTGATTGTTGCAGTGCTTCTAATGTGTTTTCAACTTTAAAGAAAAATATACCTGGAATAGCAGAAACACGTTCTCCATCAGATATCACTATATATCTAACTCCCTTTGCTATCAATTCATCGATATAATTGTGTCCATCATGATTACCTCCTTTTAATGCAAAAAACAAGGTATGTTGATCATTTTGCAACGATCTACTATCTACGGATATATTTGTAATATCAATATATTCACTCTTGTTATTTCCTATAATATCTGCCTTTATAAAAGAACAGAATGCATCCGTATTAAATTTCATTCTTTCGCACTGTTTGATAGACAAAGATAAAGAGAGTTCACACTCTCTTTATCTATAAAAAATCTTAAAAATTACACTTGATGTAAGACCATCCTTCTTCTTGCTTCTCTATGATATAAACCAATCCTGACGGAACAAAACCAACATTCTCTATAATATCACTTTTCTCTATTTTACGAGCGTTAATCGTATTCTCACATGCAAAGAATTTGATTCCCTTTTGCATGACTACTTTCATTGGTTCGCCTACCATTGTTTTGCTTTTTCTAAGCATACCGATACCAGGTCCATGTACTACTACATGTATAGTTACATCTTCATTCCAGTGATTCTTCACATTAGATACATAAGTCATTAATGCGTTCTGTTCATTAATGTTGTCTGTGTTTAATTGAAATACAACGTTGTGTTTTGTATTTTTCATAAGGTTATCTATTTTTAAGTTTTGGGTTCCTTTTTAATGGTTCTATAAAACTACTAAAAACCGCCGAAAAGGGCTAACAAACTCCACTTTCTTTTTTTTGTATTATTGTATCCTAGGTTACATTTCTTCTCATTTATAATAGAGAACTTTGCCTTATCAAATTAAAAAAACGATACTATGGATTGGTTATATGGCCCTTGGCCTTGGTATGTAGGCGGACTGATTATTGCTACTACATTAATATTACTCTTATTAATGGGAAAATCATTTGGATTCTCTTCTAACCTCCGCACAATGTGCACGATGATGGGAGCTGGGAAAACCTGTGATTTCTTTTGTTTTAATTGGCGAGCGCAGACATGGAACTTGTTGTTCTTAGCAGGAACGATTGTCGGTGGATTTATTGCCTTTCACTATCTAAGCACAGATACAGCAGCCATTCCCTTAGGTCAGAACACGATAGATAAACTTCATGCACTAGGTATAAACAGCGCAGGACAAACCTATCTTCCAACTGAATTATTCTCTAACGAAACATTCAGTTCTCTTAAATCAATTGGTTTACTTTTATTAGCAGGATTCTTTGTGGGATTTGGCTCTAGGTATGCAGGAGGATGTACTTCAGGACATGCCATTAGTGGACTGAGTAACCTACAGTTGCCCTCACTTATCGCAGTTATTGGATTTTTTATTGGTGGATTGATTATGGTTCACTTGATATTTCCCTTATTGTTCTAAATATTGAGGTAAACACATAATTCATTCTACCTAATTCTAAGTGGTAACATACTGACGACATCATGCTAGCATCATGACTCCATTGATTATACTAAATTAATGGACTCACTATGGACTCATTATGGACTCACTATGGACTCACTCCGCAAAAAACAGCAATAAGACAAATAAGATTATCACAAATCAAAACAACGAATCACAATGAAAAAAATAGCATATTTACTAGTGGGAGTACTCTTCGGGATAGGGATGTTTAAATCTGGAGCTGCCTCATGGTTTCGCATCTATGAAATGTTCCAATTCGACAGTTTTCACATGTATGGTATCATGGGTACTGCCTTAACGATAGCAGTTATAGCAACCTATATTATCAAGAAAAAGAACATCAAAGACTGCTCTGGTAACCCAATTATATTTACTCCGAAAGAAAAAAGTGTACCCCGCTATCTAATCGGAGGAATCATCTTCGGACTCGGATGGGCATTAGGTGGAGCATGTCCTGGACCTATGTTCGCCCTATTCGGAGCAGGGTTCTTGCCTATACTCATTGCTATCACAGGAGCGCTCTTAGGTACATGGTGTTACGGACTAATCAAAAAATGGTTACCTCATTAATACCTAAATTCCCTAATAGATTCCAATACTTTTAATATCTTGCTTCAGTTATCAATAGCATCAATCTTAATTCTAATATGGAGCACATCATCAGGAACAAATATAACAATATTTTTGAAGAAAAATTGTTAGGTGAAATCATCGAAGTTTCTACTATTAAAAACTTTAAAGAAGGGGATGTGTTAATGGAAATAGGTGAATACATTAAGAAGATTCCTTTATTATTAGAAGGGGCTATTAAGATTATCAGAGAAGACCAAAAGGAAGGAGAGCTTGTACTCTACTTTATAGAGGAAGGAGATACATGCGCTATGACATTGACCTGCTGTCTAGGAGAGACTAAAAGTCAAGTGCGTTCTATAGCAGAACGCAATGGTACTGTCGTTATGATACCAGTGAGTAAAATGGACGAATGGTTAGTGAAGTATAAGAGTTGGAGAAACTTCGTACTAAACAGTTATAATAACCGTATGAACGAAATGCTGACAGCTATAGATAGTCTTGCTTTTATGAATATGGAAGAACGCCTGTGTAATCTTCTTCGAAATAAAGCAAAGATTTACAACAGCCGTTTTATTAATAATACCCATCAGGAACTAGCAGATGAGTTAAACACTTCTAGAGTAGTAATCTCAAGGATACTTAAAACCCTTGAGAATGAAGGGATCATACAGCTTAATAGAAAATATATAGAATTACTAAGACCGTAATAATACCTATGGATTACACAGCAATAATTGGTTACGGTCTCGCCTTACTCATAGGTATATCGCTAGGACTCATCGGCAGTGGGGGATCTATACTTACTGTCCCTATCCTAGTCTATATTATGAAAGTAGAGCCCTTTGTCGCTACCGCCTATTCTCTATTTATAGTTGGGTCTACCTCTTTAGTAGGAGGAATTAAGAACTATATCGACAAGAAAGTAGATGTAAAAGCAGTCGCTCTCTTTGGGATACCATCAGTGATTACGGTTTACATCACACGAGCATTCTTACTACCATTAGTTCCTGATGTAATAACTATTGGTGAGTGGGGATTAGATAAAAATATAGCATTGATGATCTTATTTGCATTAGTGATGTTCACATCAGCAACTAAGATGATCAGGCCAAAACCTCAACAAGAAATACAAGACAACAAACCTGCGTTATCAGGATTATTTGTTCAAGGTATTTTAATAGGTTTACTAGCAGGTACAGTAGGTGCTGGAGGAGGTTTTTTAATCATTCCTGCCTTAGTGTTATTTGCTAATATGCCGATGAGAGAAGCAGTAGGAACCTCACTATGCATCATTGCTATACAGTCATTAATAGGTTTTTTAGGTGACTTAGGACATACTGATATAGACTGGAATATGTTATTAATCTTCAGCAGCATATCAATCATTGGGATATTTATAGGTATCTACCTTACTAAGTTTGTCCCTGATAAAAACTTAAAAAAAGGCTTTGGTTATTTCGTATTAACTATGGCTATATACATACTTGTAAAAGAAGTGTTTTTATAGTTTGTAACCCAAGTTACAGTTTAATTAAAAACATATTAATACTTTTACTACTAACAAAGAAATAAACGACAATATGAAAATAGAACAAATATACACAGGATGCTTAGCTCAGGGAGCCTACTATATAGAAAGTAATGGAGAGGTAGCTATAATCGACCCACTAAGAGAGGTACAACCATATATAGACAGAGCTACTAAAGATGGAGCAAGTATTAAGTATATCTTCGAAACTCACTTCCATGCTGACTTTGTAAGTGGACACGTGACTTTAGCAGAGAAGACTAATGCTCCTATCATATATGGTCCTAATGCTAATCCAACATTTAAGGCACATATTGCTACTGATGGAGAAGTATTCAAATTAGGTAATATCACGATTACAGCTTTACATACTCCAGGGCATACAATGGAGAGTACTACTTATCTATTAAAAGATGAGAATGGGAAAGACCATGCTATCTTTAGTGGAGATACACTATTCTTAGGTGATGTAGGACGTCCTGACTTAGCTCAAAAAGCAGCTAGTTTAACACAAGAACAATTAGCAGGTATGTTATACAATAGTTTACGCACGAAGATTATGCCTCTAGCAGATGACGTTATCGTATATCCAGCACATGGTGCAGGATCTGCATGTGGTAAGAATTTAAGCAAAGAGACTGTCGGTACATTAGGTGAACAAAAACAAACTAACTATGCGCTACGTGCAGATATGACAGAAGCAGAATTTGTAGCTGAAGTAACTGATGGTTTATTACCTCCTCCTGCTTATTTCCCTCTTAATGTAAAACTTAATAAAGAAGGATACGAAAATGTAGAAACTATCATTAACAATAATAAAGAATTATCTCCTAAAGAGTTTCAAGCTTTAGCAGAGGAGTCAGGAGCACTAGTGCTAGATGTACGCCCAGGAGGAGACTTCGCTAGCGGACATATACCAGGTTCCATTTTCATTGGCCTTAGTGGACAATTCGCTCCATGGGTAGGTGCGCTAATTACAGACATTAAACAGCCTATACTTATCATTGCCCCTGAAGGAAGTGAAGAAGAAGCTATCATCAGACTATCACGTGTAGGGTATGATAATACTTTAGGTTACCTAAAAGGAGGTTTTGCTTCTTGGAAAACAGAAGGTTTCGAATATGATACTGTACAACAAGTAACTGCAGAGGAATTAAAAAATAAATTAACTACTGAAGATATTAAAGTAGTAGATGTACGTAAACCAGGTGAATACAACGCTGCTCATATTGATTATAAAGACTTAACACATGCTCCTTTAGATTATATCAATGATAATTATAAAGATTATCCTGCAGACGAAAAGTTCTTTATTCACTGTGCTGGTGGATATCGTTCACTAATCGCCGCATCTATTCTGAAAGCTAGAGGATATCACAATATGATAGATGTAATCGGAGGTTTTGGAGCTATAAAGAATACTGGTATTGCACTAACTGAAGCATCTTGTACTTCTACATGCAGTAGTACAACTAAAACAAACTAATAATGGGAAACTTTCAAGAGTTAATTGACAGAGATCAACTGACTTTAGTTGATTTCTTTGCTACATGGTGTGGTCCTTGTCAGATGTTAGCCCCTGTACTAGAAGAAGTAAAAAAAGAGCTACAAGATCAAATCTCTATTATAAAAATAGATGTGGATAAGAATACCGCTCTTACTACTCAGTATAGTACACAGTATCAGATGAGAGGTGTGCCGACATTGATGTTATTTAGAAAAGGTAAACTACTATGGCGCCAATCAGGTTATATGGACAAGCAAACCTTGTTAAAACATATCGAACAGAATAAAAATAATTACTAATATCATAGCTACTCTCATTAGGGTAGCTATTTTTTTATATCAATATTCAAATATTTATATGTCATTAAATATCAGTCTACTAATTATCTAATAAATTTATTTATATTTAGCTAATTAACCTAAAAAACTGATTTATGAAAAGAATAGTGTATACGCTTTTGTTTGCATTAACAATAAGCGCTGCAGATTACTCTTATGCTCAACAGAAGGAAAAACCAACTTTCGTAACTTCTGTTGAAGATATTAAAGAATACAAATTATCAAATGGACTAAAAGTACTGTTACTTCCTGATGCTACTCAAAGTAATCTAATCGTAAACATCGTTTATAACGTAGGTTCTAAACATGAAGGATACGGCGAAAAAGGTATGGCACACTTACTAGAGCACATGCTATTTAAAAGTACAAAGAACCTTGGAGACATTAAGAAAATGTTATCTGATAAAGGTGGACGTGCTCAAGGGACAACATGGTATGACCGAACTAACTACTATGAAATATTTGCTTCTACAGACGAAAACTTAGCTTGGGCTTTACAGATGGAAGCAGATCGTATGATCAATGCTACTATCTTACAAGAAGATTTAGATAAGGAATTTTCTGTTGTAAGAAATGAGTTTGAAATAGGAGAAAACAATCCTACTAGAGTATTAATGGAGAGAACTATTAATACGGCTTACTTATGGCATAACTATGGATTAAGCACCATTGGCTCTAAAGAAGATATTGAACGCGTTAAAACGCCTCAATTAAGACGATTCTATGAAAAGTATTACCAACCTGACAACGCTACTCTAGTTATTGCTGGTAAATTTGATGAAGCTAAAGCTTTAAAATATGTTGAAGATTACTTCTCTGTTATTGCTAAACCTAAACGTGTATTAGACGAAATATTTACTGTAGAACCTGCTCAAGATGGTGAAAAGTTAGTAGAAGTTAAGCGTGCTGGAGATTCACAACATATAAATATCTTATATCACACAGCTTCTTTTGCGGATAAAGACTATGCTGCATTGAGTGCCTTAGAGTCAATATTAAACAATGACCCATCGGGATACTTATACAAAGAATTAGTAGAGACAAAGAAAGTATCAAGCTTATGGGCATTTAATCCCACAGTTAGAGATGCAGGGTTTGTTTTATTTAACTTCGATGTTCCAAATGACAAAAATCTAGAAGCAACACTTAAAGATGTAAAAGTGGCTTTAGCTAAAATAGGTGATATTAAGTATACACAAGAAGACCTAGACAGAGCTAAAACTAATATTCTTAAAGGCTTAGAGAATATTAAAAATAACACGATTAGTTACACAATTAACCTAACAGAGATAATAGGTGCAGGTGACTACCGTCTAGCTAATTTATATAGAGATAATATAGAAAACCTAAAATTAGAGGACATCAATAGAGTCGCTAAAAAATACTTTAGAGATAATAATCGTACTGTCGGTCTATTTATTCCTACTAAAGACGAAGTGAGAGTTAAAGCAGAGGAGATTCAGAATAAAGACATCAAAGCTTTAGTTGAAAATTATAAAGGAAGAGAGGCTACAGCAGAACTAAGACCTTTCGAAGCTACTATTGCTAATATTCAAAAGAACTATTCGACTAACAAATTAAAGAATGGTTTTAAATATGGAGTAATAGATAAAGATATCAAAGGTGAAAAAGTGATAGTGAGTATCACATTACCAGTTGGTAATCAGAAAGACTTATTGAACAAACAATATATCGGAGAATTTACAGCTGACTTACTAACAGCAGGTACAAAGACCATGACTAAACAACAGATCAAAGACAAATTAGATCAATTGAAGTCTTCTGTAAGTGTGCGTTTTGGCGGTCAAACTTTTTTCATTACAGTATCAGCGTACAGAAACAGTATAGATGAAACGATGACTATCTTAAAAGATATATTAACTAACCCAGTATTTCCTGAAACAGAATTAGAAAAACTTAAATTAGAGACTGTAACTGGTATAGAAGCTCAGCTTAGTGATCCTCAAACAATAGCTTTCACTAAAATATCTCAGATAACTTCTAAAGAAGAAAAAGGAAGTATCTTCTATACACCTTCTCCACAAGAAGATATAGCAGGATATAAGAATGTGAAAGTTAATGAGATTAAAGATTTCTATAAAGCATTCTTTGGTGTAAACAATGGAGTTGCTACAGTTATAGGTATGAATAATACAGAAGCAGTAAACAAATTATTTGAAGGTACTTTCAGTAACTTTACTAGTTCTTCAAAGTATGAAAAAGCTTTTCCTAACTATGTAGAAACGAAATTAGAGAAACAAACTTTCGAAACTCCAGATAAAGAGAATGCTGTAGCTATAGGTAAAGTTGGTTTCAAGATGAACAAAACTAACCCTGACTATGCAGCTTTAGTATTTGCTAATGAAGTAATGGGTGGAGGATTTATGACTGCACGTATTCCTCAACGTTTACGTGAGAAAGAAGGTATTAGTTATGGTGCAGGATCTTCACTAAGCGTACCTAATGACCCTAAGAGAGAAGATTCAGCTTGGATGATTTATGCATTTATGAATCCTACTAAACGTGCAGATGTAGAGAAAGCTATTAATGACGAGTTTACTAAATTAGTCGCTAATGGAATCACAGAAGAAGAGCTGAAAGCAAATAAGACTGCTTGGAAAAGTACTAGACAAACAAATCTAGGACTTGACAATTACCTTATTGGATTATCTTCATCATTCTTATTATATGATATTCCATTTACAGATTATGATAAGTTAGATGCTGAAATAGAAAAACTAAGTATCAAACAAGTTAATGATGCTGCTAAGAAGTATTTACAACCTTCTAAGTTCACTACTATTTATGCTGGTGACTTCACCAAGAAATAATCAATAGTATATAAACTAGAAACGCCCATTGAGACTCAATGGGCGTTTTTTTATTATTTATAGATCAATTCTACTAGCAACTAAAATCAACCGATACAGTTCCTGCTAAATAGATAAAATACTGAGCACCTTTAGACAAATAAACCTCTACAGTCTGCATCTCATATTCTGGTGATGTATCAAACACAAAGTCAAGATTCCCATCTCCATCTAAGTCTCCAACAAACAAAAGTTTGACAAAAGTCTCATTAAAACTAGGGATATCTAAGATTAATTGTTCTGCTTCTCCATTAACAGTTAGATACAGTTTATAGTTTTTAAATTTCTTAAACACCTTTTCTTTAGGGCTTTCATCGTCTGTATATTTATATGAATCTACCACTTTACCCTCAGATCTTAAAATATACTGCTTACCATTAAACAAGTATTCTTGTGGACTCTCTGGCCATAGTGGTTGGTCTTTTATATTTAAAGCTGTCTTGGTTCCTTTCTTTATCAAGTTATTAGGTCCTAAGAAAAAGACAGGCTCTATTGGTCCTGTTGAGAAGATACCTATCTGTTCACTCTCTGTACACTCATTAGTTTGTTCACTAATTGCATAGTCAGCCTTTAATACTTGAAACAATCCTTTCTTCTCTTCAAATGCAAGCCATTTATCATTTACTTTATCAAGATCAGCTTGGTGAAAGTCTTTGTCATAATACCTTGGAAGAAGTATATCTAACACTAAGTTCTCCTCCTTTCCATATATTGTTAATATCGGCTTTTCTTCCTCTACCTCTTCAGCTACTTCTGTAGTGGTAGTTGGTTGTGTTACTTCTACTTCTTTTTTATCATCCTTACATCCTATGAATACAAGTAAGGTAAATAATAACAGTGTTCTTTTCATTTGATTTTATAAGTATTAGTGGTTTTTAGTCAAAAAAAAAGACTACCAAAATTGATAGTCTTTTCATTAAATATGTTTGAACTGTTTAGTCATTCAACTTTAATACAGCCATAAATGCTTCTTGTGGAATCTCTACGTTTCCAACTTGACGCATACGCTTCTTACCTGCTTTTTGTTTTTCAAGTAATTTACGTTTACGAGAGATATCCCCTCCATAACATTTAGCAGTTACATCTTTACGCAGTGCTTTTACTGTTTCACGAGCAATTACCTTCACTCCGATAGCTGCCTGAATAGGAATATCAAACTGTTGACGTGGGATTAATTCTTTTAACTTCTCACACATCTTCTTACCGATATGGTAAGCGTTGTCAGCGTGCATTAATGCAGATAACGCATCCACTACGTTAGCATTAAGCATTACATCGACTCTAACAAGGTTAGATGTACGCATACCGATAGGTGAGTAATCAAAAGATGCATATCCTTTAGATACTGTTTTTAATCTATCATAGAAGTCAAAAACAATCTCTGCTAGTGGCATATCAAATGTCAACTCTACTCTACTCTCTGTAAGGTATGTTTGGTTTGTAATAATACCACGTTTATCAATACACAGACTCATTACTTGCCCAACGAAGTCAGCTTTAGTAATGATCGTAGCTTTAATATATGGTTCTTCTACTCTTTCTAATTTAGAAGGTTCAGGTAAATCTGAAGGGTTATTAACGATAATACCTTTCTCTGGTTCTTTCTTAGTATAAGCTAAGTACGACACGTTAGGTACAGTAGTAATAACAGTCATATTAAACTCACGCTCTAAACGCTCTTGGATAATCTCCATGTGTAACATTCCTAAGAATCCACAACGGAAACCAAACCCTAATGCAGCAGAACTCTCAGCAGCAAATACTAATGAAGCATCGTTAAGCTGTAGTTTCTCCATTGAGTTACGCAACTCTTCGTAATCTTCTGTATCCACTGGGTAAATACCTGCGAATACCATTGGTTTAACGTTCTCAAACCCAGAGATCATATTTTGAGTAGGTGTTTTAGCATCCGTTAAAGTATCTCCTACCTTTACTTCTTTTGCCTCTTTAATACCAGATATTAGGTAACCTACGTCTCCTGTTTTAATCTCTTGTTTAGGAACTTGGTTAAGTTTAAGCGTACCGATCTCATCAGCGTGATACTCATTGTTCGTAGCCATAAACTTAATCTTCTGTCCTTTCTTAATAGAACCATTAATAACACGGAAGATTACTTCAATACCACGGAATGGGTTGTATACAGAGTCAAAGATTAGTGCCTGTAATGGCTCTTCAGGATCTCCTTTAGGAGCTGGTACTCTTTCTATAATAGCCGCTAATATATCCTCTACTCCTAATCCTGTTTTACCAGATGCAGGAATAATCTCTTCATATTCACATCCTAATAAATCAACGATATCATCACTTACTTCTTCTGGATTAGCACTTGGTAAGTCAACCTTATTTAATACAGGGATAATAGTCAAATCATTCTCTAGCGCTAAGTATAGGTTAGAAATAGTCTGCGCTTGAATACTCTGAGCTGCATCTACGATCAATAACGCACCTTCACACGCTGCAATAGACCTAGAAACTTCATAAGAAAAGTCTACGTGCCCTGGGGTATCGATTAAGTTAAGTATATATTGTTCTCCTTTATATGTATATTCCATTTGGATCGCGTGAGATTTAATAGTAATCCCTCTCTCGCGCTCTAAGTCCATACTATCTAAAAGTTGAGCTTGTTGTTCACGTGCTGTAACAGTCTGTGTAGCATCTAGTAATCTATCCGCTAAAGTACTTTTACCGTGGTCAATATGAGCAATAATACAAAAGTTTCTAATGTTCTTCATCTTCGTTAAATCAAAGTTATAATTACGTGCACACGCCCATTAGAAGCATTGAAATGACATTCAATAATCGTGTAACCTCTATTATAAGACTTTTATTCTCTTCTATTTAAAACAGAATAAGCCTATATTTTGCAAATATACTTTAAAGTTTCAATTTTTACTGATTTTTTTGAGCATTAGAATGCCCCTTTCATAAAGAAAGAAACTTATCATATCCTATTGCTAACAATTCAGAGCTTATTGTATGTTTTTTATATCCACATTTAGTAACTTTATATTTTAAAAAAATACATTATGAAATCGTTACTAACAATATCAATAGTCGCTCTAACTACATTAGCTAGTTGTGGACAAAAAAGTGATATTACCAAAGACCACATTATACTGCCTAATAACCTTAAGGAAGTTTCTGGATTATACTATGACAATGCCTCTAGCTCTTTTTGGGCATTACAAGATAGTGGCAACAAAAGTGAACTATACCAAATCAAATCTGACGGTAAGATAGCACACACTCTAAAGATAAAAGATCAAAAGAATATAGATTGGGAAGAACTTACTGCTGATAAAGAAGGAAATCTCTATATCGGTGACTTTGGTAACAATAAGAATACACGTAAAGACTTGCGCATCCTTAAGATCAACAAAGATGACTTACAAAAAGACAAAGCTAATGTCGCAGATATAATCACTTTTGAATATCCAGAACAAAAGGCATTTCCTCCTAAAGAAACAGAGTTATTATATGATGCTGAAGCATTCATCTTATACAATAATAACTTCTATATCTTCACTAAGAACAGAAGCAAGGGCTTTGATGGAACATCTCTAGTGTATAAAGTACCGAACATAGCAGGACATCACAAAGCTGAACACGTACAAACCTTTAATGGATGTAACGTATATAAACACTGTGCTATCACAGGAGCTGCGATGAGTCCTGATGAGAAGACATTCGTCTTATTGTCTCACTCTAAACTGTGGATCATAGAAGGATTCAACCCGAATGCTATCATGGATGGTAAAATAACAGAGCATAAGCTACACCATATCTCACAGAAAGAATCTGTTACTTTCGGTGATAACAACACTGTCTATCTAGCAGACGAAGTGAAAGATAATACTGGTGGTAAAATATATAAAGTGGATTTGAGTACATTAAAACCCAAACCCTAATCCAAACACAAAGCGACCTCCATCTGCACTGCTAAAATACGAGCAGTGCAGTGTTGCTTGTTCTATCGCACTTACCCATAGACCTGCTCCATAAGAGTTGTGCCATTTATTAGACACCTCTCCTGGTTGCCATACTCTACCGTAGTCAAACCCTCCATAGAAACCATAGCTCATTGGGATAAAACCTGCTGTAAACTGACCTGCATTATATCTCAAGTCTGTTGTTTGTACAAAAGAACTCTTACCTGTAAAACGCTCTGGTCTAAACCCTCGTAGATTAGCATTACCACCTATCACAGCTGCATGGTAGAAATCATAGTTATTATTGAATCTAGTTTGATATGTAAAGTTAGTAGCGAATACTAATCGCTCTGCTCTATCTATGTTATGTATAAAGTTCGCTTTCACATCTAAATAAGGGAAGTTCTGCTCTGTTTCTTTCAGGTTCATCTTCCATCCTAATTTCGAATTAAATCCAAAACCTACAGTTGGATTAGCAGGATAATTATATTGCTCATAATTATACTCTAACTTTAATCCTCCATAATGTTGGAAGTCGAATACCTTAGCATTCACCTCATCAGGATTATCAGTGATAAAACGACCGCTCTTATCCTGTACTTTTAAAGCATTATATTCTACGTTGGCCTCAAAGCTACCGCCTTGCTTTCCTTCATATCTATATCCAGGAGTTATTGAATAACTCTCTACTCTCACACGTTTATAATCATCTCCTTTTTCTTCGTCAAAATAGTATGTTTCATTACCTAAGCCATAATAATTCACAGCGAAGTTAGGACTAGTCGCTCTACCAGCGATAGTAAACATCCAGTTATCTGTAGCGTTAGGAAAAAAACCTTTATACTCCCCTTCAAATCCTTTTGTATTAAATGAATAAAAACCTTTAATAACGTGCTTAGCTGTATAAGGATCTTGAACAAATGTAGATCGTTTAGAACTATATAAAACTCCCAACTTCACTCCATCTTCAGGATTATAACCAATGTTAGGCAATAACATATTAATATTCAGTGGAACATTCTCATAGTTAAAGTTATTAAGGTCATACTTATTTGATAAGATAGTTTTCGTTTTAGTACTTGCTGAAACTACTTCATTTTTCTTATCTGCATAATCATAAACGACAACCTTAGAAGAATTATCAACCAAGAATGAATCTTGGTTCTTACCTCCTATTAATCTCACTTTTATTTTAGCTTTCTCATCCCCTGTCACTTTAAAAGTATCCTCATCATTCAGCCCATAGACCCAAATCTCTTTTGTCTCACCAGCCTTATACGTCTTTTCAAACACAAGTGCTTCACCATCTTTCTTAACGCGATATTGTTTTAACAATACATCACCACCTACTAATCTTTCGATATTAAATAAGTCTTTCTTATCAGTCCCAGACAAGATTACATACTCACGTAATTGTTTATAATACTTTGGTATGAATTGCTCTATCTTACCTCTTCTTGCTTTAAAGATTCTTTTGATGTCTTCAACTTCTTTTGTCTGCACTTCTTTTGGCAATCTATTAAATGCATCATCTAAAGCCACGTCATCTAGTTTACTAACTATATCTCTAGTCTCTGTTAACCAATCTTCTTCAGAAGTCCCTTTTAATAAATATTGATCTAATGGAAATGCGGTTTTATTTATCCAACGCGGATTAGCAAAGTCCTCTGTATAATTCTGCATATGTCTAAGTGGAGGAAGCTTCTTTATCAGTGATAATAACGCTCCATCTATCTTAGCGAATGCTTGATCTCTATCTCGAGGTACAGGTCTATATACGATCTTATCTCCTTCTGTAAATTCTGACCATCTCCACTGATCTCCGTGTCTATCCCAGTCCCCTATCAACATATCGAAGATACGAGCACGCATATATGCTTGTTGATCTACAGTATACTTCTCATCCTTACGCAGTTTTGCGATAACATCAGTTGTACTAACTATCGCTTTAGTATTTCCGAAACTAGCCTCATCCTCATATCCTGATGATGGTCTCTCTTCTATCATATATAATTCATCACCATACTTATCATTAAAACGACCTAATGTAGTTTGTTTAGGCACATAGTATAGTTCTGGATTAGTATGATACATCCCTATCTTATCCGCTAACCCATCTAAGATAAACGGCGTATAAGGATGCGATGTAGTATAGAAGTCGTAGATAAAGCGTTCTGCCCAAGTATTCTCAAAAGAATTCATCACATATTGATCTTTAAAGACTGCTGTCTGCACAAATCTAGACACACTCTTTCTCACTCCACGCATCACATATTCTTTCCCTTCTTTATCTACTAATCTCAATGACATAGATTGATTACCTCCTCCTGATATAGTAGGCGTAAGACCTCCTTTTAATGTGGTCAAGTCAGCTACCGAAGCAGTAATGGGTGTACCATATACATCTCTATAATGTTGCCCCCATAAAAATTTATACCATCCTGTCTTTTCTGTCCATTCTGTAGGATATACACTAGCTTTGATATCTTCTTTACTAACTTCATCATTTGCCGTTAGAGAGCTATAACTATCTCCAAAAGCTTCTAATATCTCTTGATTATAAAGCTCCTCATATTTCCCTTCTTTATATCCATAAAATGCTAGTTTAGCACTTCTATCTTTCATTACCTCTACCTTCGTATATCCATATACTCCAGCTGAGAAGTCACCTTTCTCTATAGCACGTGCAGGTGATAGATTACTCATCGCACCACTCACCACTTGCTTCACACCATCTCGTTCTATATATTGCATATTATGCTCATGTGCTGAGACGATAATCACATTATTATACATCTGAGCTGTCGTGCGAATACGCTTATTTAGTTCATTGTATTTCTTGCTTTGCAAGTCTTGATTATTAAACCCAGACATTGCACGAGTATAATTATAAATACTACCGATCACAGGTAATGGCACATTATTACCTAAAGGGAATAAGTGATCCTTCGTAGAAAACTTTCCACCGTGATTACCATTGCTATACACAGGGTGATGCATTGCTAATAAAACCACTTTATTTTGGTTCTTATTAATCTCCCCCCTAACCTCTTCGAAGAAATCTTCTCTAGTCTTGATATCACAGTCTTCATTAATATTAGCATGCTCATCCCAATTCTCTAGATACCATTGACTATCGATGACTAGTAAAACTGTTTCATCGTTAACTTTTAATCTCTCTAAACCACACACCTTACGCGGAAGCATTACTCTTTTATCTCCTGTCGTTTCTACAAGATATTGTCCTAAATTCTTCACCCCCTCATATCCTCTACCCCAATCTGACTCACCTTTGATAAACACTGTATTCCCTTTGTTATCTTTGATTAAATCTGTCTGTTGTGTTAGAGCTTTCTGTTCTTTCTCTCTTTTACTAGAGGTATCCTTAGGCAATCCTTTTTTTGTATTATCACCAAGAAACACTAATGTTGATCCCTTAGTACTTTGCTCACTTATAACATTTTTAAATGCCTTAAAATGTGCTGTTTCCTCTTTACTATTAGCTTGACTTGTATTTCCTATTAAATAGTATGTATGAGCTACTTGACCCTGATCTCCCTGTGACAATACACTACTGTCTCCTTTCGTAGACTTATGCTGTGGATCTAAGGAAGCACACGAAAACAGTACTCCTACAACACTAATTGATAGCAATACAGGTATTTTAGTTTGTTTTAACGGTCTGTGAGAAAATAATTTCATATTTTTAGGGGTATAAATGTTATGAACATGACTATTCTACAAAAGATTGAAGAACATATCTTTCAGATACACAAAGATACACTATCACATCAATATACGTACCACAACTTTAACCATACTCTACGTGTAGTAAATGGTTTAGAGGAAATTTTAACACATATAACCGTTACTGACCACGAAGCAGACCTTCTTCGTTATGCTGCTTGGTTTCACGATGTAGGATATATCAATTCTTGGGAGGGTCATGAAGAGCGAGGAGCACAGATTGCACAGACCTATCTGTTAGACAATGGCATTCCACATGATGATGTCCTAATTGTTATGTCTCTTATTCTCGCTACTAAACTAGATTATGTCCCTGAGAATGACTTAGAGTGTATTCTTAAAGATGCTGACTTTGCCCATTTCTCTGATGATAATTATGTAGAAACAAGTAATCTCCTAAAGAAAGAGATCGAACAGTTATGCGATAAGACATTTACGCAACTAGAATGGTTAGAACAAAATAGAGATGTGATGTTATATAGACATCGCTACTATACTTCATATACACAACAAAATTGGCAACCGACTAAACAAAAGAATTTATTAGAAGTATTAGCCAAAATAGATAAAGTAAAAGAAAATAAAAAGAAGAAAGAAAAGATAGATTCTAATAGAACAATAGACACATTATTTAGAACTACACTGAGAAACCATACTTCTCTTAGTGCTATAGCAGATAGAAAAGCCAACATACTACTATCTGTTAATGCCATCATTATCTCAATATGTTTATCTACGCTTATCCCTAAACTAGATAGTCCGAGTAATGCACACTTGATTATGCCTACCTTTATATTGCTAATATTTAGTGTGGCTACTATTATCTTTGCAATACAATCTACACGTCCCAAATTAACATCTGGTAAATTCACCAAAGAACAAGTACAGAATAAAGAGGTCAACTTATTATTCTTTGGCACCTTTCATCAGATGCCTTTTGAAGAATATGAAGAATCTTTAAGTGAGATTATGAAAGACAAACAATATCTACATCATGCTTTAATTAAAGATTTATATAGCTTAGGTATTGTACTTAATAAGAAGTATAAATTTCTTCGTATCACTTATGCCGTTTTCACTATAGGTATTCTATTATCTGTAGTAGCTTTTACCTTAGCATTTAGAGGTATTGGTTTTTAAAAGCATTACGCAATAACTTATGTTAATCTTTAGATCGATAAAATAATAATAGGCATTCAACTCTCATTGAATGCCTATTTCTATAATATATAAATTAATAGCTTTTAAGAATATTGGCTTCTAAGAAATCTATGCATTAGTGTATTATAATCAAGATCTTCTATATTATAATCTAAGTTCACTCCTATGCGTATTCCTATTAGACCAGATACACTCTGCATATCTTCGATTAAGAATTGCTCAAGATTATTATCTAACAATCCAATCTTTTGCCCAAACTCTATATAGCTTAAATATTCTTCTAAATGATAATTAGACGCAAATGCTATTGTTATTTTACGAGGTTGTACAATGCGCTCAGTTGATCCCTTAACACAGGCTTTATCTAATCTCTTTTTGATTATCTCATAACGAGTATTATAAGAACCATCTATATCGAAGCGCTTTTCATCTAGTCTAAACTGAATTCCTAAAGAAGAATCATAGACAAAGATTAATACAGTCACATCCATCTCTAAAGCATCCTGTATATTATTGCGGTAATGTACACACATTTGCTCACTCATCACCTGCAATTGCCACAATCTCAAATTATGTAGATATGTAAAATCAAATGATTTATTAGGACTGATAGAACTTCCGATATATAAATTATGCTCAACACCATCTGTCTTAAATCGTTCATAATAATGAGGAAACACTTTTTGTACGGCCTCCTGACGGAAGTCTAACAAATCAGAGAAAGACTTATTCATCTTTGCTACTTGTGTATCATAAACTTTTCTATATCTATAATATATACCTAACTGCATATCTATAAACATAAAATAATCTTCTAACTTTTGCTTACAAAATAGATGTTCTTCCTTTGTCAAATAAGGATGCACTTCTTTAGTGATATAAGTCTGTATACGCTGTTCTAATCCAGATACTAAGTTATTTTCTAGCTGACGAAGATAAGCCTGTAACTTAAGAATATGACGTTCTAATATTAAGGCATTCTCTTGTAAAGAACAATTGTCAAAAATTGCTATTAGTTTTACTAATTGTTCCTTAAGATCATTAAAGATTGCCTCATTACGCAATGCTCCAGATCCTTTGATATCAATCTCGCCATAAAGAGGATAAACATTCTTAAACGATATCGGATTTAGATATACATCCTTATCGACCACACTATCTATATAATTACGTCTCGCTTCTTCTAAAAACTTCCAATATACACTAGGATGTATTGTAGTAAACTCTCTTTGTATAATTGCCTCGATGTGGTTTTGCATATCTGCTTTCACTCGCTCAAATGTCTCAGAAATAATAGGCATAATTCCATTTAACTTCTGAGCATTCACACTATTCAATACTCTAGCCTCACTAGAGACAATCTCAAAAACTCCTTCGATTCCACTAGAAATTACGACAGGACTAAATAAACAACTCTTGATGTCATTAGCCTTTAAGTGTAGACACATCTCTCTCTCATCTTCATCTTCTAAAGCTACGTCAATATCCGAAATACTGTAATATCCCTTCTGATTAACTACTGCCTCTTGTGCTTTCTTTGATAGAATAATAGACGATCTCTCTTCATTCAATAAGAAACTAGACATCGCCATTATCTCATTAGTTTCCTTTTGTATTAAGACATCTGCGATTAGAGGAGTAAATCCTATTCTCAAGTTAGGAACTCTAAAAATAGAGCTAAACAAAGGCTCCATAATATTACCAATACAGACACTCTGTAACTCTGACTTCAGGAAATTCTCCTTAAGCAAGGACATTGCATTCTCTATAGTAACATCTACAAGATTAATAATACCAAAACCATTTAACTGCCAACTATGTTGAGGAAACTTCTCTTTCCACAAGGCTAAATCATCGAAGTTATCTTCAAGTAATTCAATATCCTCTTTGGTCAGCATTACTGCATTCTCCTTAGGAATAACTTCTACAAAGTCTGCATTATATAATACTCTATAGTGATGAATAATCTCCTTAGCATCAGGTAAATCAATAAACAATGGCCTAGTCAAATCAAAATTAGCCTTAAAATAATGATTCATAATAATACAGCAACTCGCGATATAATACTGATGCTGGCTAAAATCACGAATCTCTATATTATAATTCCCTCCGCTCTCTTCAATTATCTTTCTAAACCTTCTACTATGATTAAACATCAAATTCTGAAAAGGCATCCCTACAGCTTTGATCTCATTATCTGTTAATGCGATAGGAAACAAGATCTCTAAAAGTTCATTAATCAGAACGCGGTTATCATCGAGTATCTTAGCATCTATAATGGGCTCTAACAGGCATGGCACCTCACTCACACGTTCTAGCAAATCTTTAAAGTACGTCTTTTTGATATCGTTCTTCTTTGGGTCATTTATAAAGATATGCATCGCTTCTACTAAACGATGAAAAGAGAATTTAATCTCAAAAGGAGTAAAATCAAACGTCGCTAATCTCATAGTGGTGGATGTATAATAAAGGTTAAAGATACAAAATAACTGACTGTGTATATCCTAGAGAGTCTCCTCTTATTTGAATTAAAGACAACATTAACTAAACTAAAAAACAAAAAGCCAAAAAAATCGTACTTTTGCATCAAATTTCTAGAACGAATATGATTAAAATAGGCAATATAGAACTTCCTGATCATCCATTACTTTTAGCTCCTATGGAGGATGTAAGTGATCCACCGTTTCGCCGTTTGTGTAAAGCACATGGTGCTGACCTGATGTATTCTGAATTTATCTCTTCTGAGGGACTGATTAGAGATGCGATGAAAAGTAAGATGAAACTAGACATATTCGACTATGAACGCCCAGTAGGTATTCAGATATTCGGAGGTGATGAGGAGGCTATGGCACAGTCTGCAAGAATTGTAGAAACTGTACAGCCAGATTTAGTTGATATTAACTTTGGATGTCCTGTTAAGAAAGTAGTTTCTAAAGGAGCAGGTGCGGGAGTGCTTAAAGACATTGATCTAATGATTCGCTTAACTAAAGCAGTAGTTACCAGCACACACTTACCGGTTACTGTGAAGACACGTCTTGGTTGGGATGATGAATCTATCAATATTGACGAAGTAGCAGAGCGCTTACAAGATGTAGGAGTACAAGCACTGACAGTACACGCACGTACTAGAGCACAGATGTATAAAGGTCACTCAGATTGGACACATATCGAACGTATCAAAAACAACCCACGTATACACATCCCTATCTTCGGTAACGGAGATATAGATAACCCTCAGAAAGCTCTAGAATATAAAGAGACATTCGGGTTAGACGGAATGATGATCGGACGTGCCGCTATCGGATATCCATGGATTTTTAACGAGATTAAGCACTTCTTTAATACTGGAGAGATATTACCTCCACCTACTATAAAGGATAGGCTAGATGCAGCTAAAAATCACTTGATTTGGTCTATGGAATGGAAAGGTGAGCGATTAGGTATCGTAGAGATGAGACGACACTATACAAATTACTTTAAGGGAATCCGCGGTTTTAAACCACATCGTTTACAATTAGTAACCACTGATGATCCGATAGAGTTATTAGCACTATTCGATAGGATAGCAGAAGAATATAAAGACTATGTAGTAGAATAAAGATTTCTACTATTTCATATAAATCAAGAGGGTACCTTATAAAAGGTATTCTCTTTTTTTTATAACTACAAAACTAAAATTATCCCAATAAGAGAGTAGTCTACCCTTATATTCAAAAATATAACTGACAATCTGTAGTACTCCACTCCCTATTAAATGCGAAAAGAGGCTATATCAACAGCCTCTTTCTTTTTCAAAACAATTTTACTTGAATTCAAATACAGTAGTTACTACTAAATAACTACTCCCTAACTAACTATAACCAATGTCTTATGCAGACATTCCTAACATGGTCTATTTACAAACGCATTATTATGGTAATTAGTATTAAGCAGAAGGGAAAATTCCATATTTAAATAATTGATACCATCTATTTATATATTCTTCATTAAAGTCAAGCTCCTTCATAATTTCTTTTGTAAACTCAAGAGGTGCTATACCTGTAGCTGTAATTATATTATCCCCTTTCACTGAAAGTTCATTTACATAATTACCTTCCCCTTGATAAGAAGGCACTAGTCCCTGCATGTAAAACAACGCATTACTAGTATGCTGTACCTGATCTAGCATTCCTTTATGTGCTAAATACAATGTCGCTCCACAGATAGCAGCAATAGGCAACTTACGCTGATAAATGTTATAGATCACACTGTCTAAATCCATAAGATCTTTCTTATTCTCTTCCCACATCTGCCCTCCTACTAGAATCAATAGCTTCATATTCATCAGGTTTATATCAGCTAAACTAGCATCAACACTTACTTTCATTCCTCCCATAGACACTACATCTGCCCCTGTATCAGATACAGTTAGCACAGTATATCTATTATCTTGTCTCAATTCTGGCATCAGGTATCCAATCTCCCAGTCTGAATATCCATCAAATAAGTAAACGTAAATATGATTTGCTTCCATCTTTTTTATTTTACTCAAATATAGCCCAATAAATAGCAGTCGTATAAAAAAATACGCTACAAATTATAGCAAAAAAAACTCCTTTCAAATTGAAAGGAGTCTCTTAACTTATTAATCTCTAATATGTTTATCATCTATTATGTGTACATCACGCTGAGGAAATGGAATCTCAATATTAGCAGTATCTAGTGCATTCTTTACTAATTGTTGAATAGCAAATACTGTATCCCAATAGTTCGCTCTTTCCATCCATACACGGACATTTAAGTTAACCGAACTATCCGCTAGACTATTGACATAAACTAAAGGAAGAGGATCTTGTTTTACTCTATCATCTTTAGCCAACGCTTCTAAGATCACTGTTTGTGCCACCTTAATGTTCGCATCATAAGAAATTCCGACAACGAAATCATAACGACGAGAGGCAATATCTGAATAATTAGTAATCACAGAGTTTGCTAATGGTCCATTAGGACTATATATTTTCAGTCCTGTAGGCCCTGTCAATGTTGTATATAACAAATCAATCTTATCTACTGTACCTTCTGTACCAGCAGGGTTAGAGATATACTCTCCTACTTTAAATGGCTTAAACAACAAGATCAATACCCCACCTGCGAAGTTAGACAAACTCCCCTGAAGTGCTAAACCAATCGCTAAACCAGCAGAAGCAAATATCGTCAAAAATGAAGTAGTCTGAATACCCATAGTAGAGGCTGCCGTTAATAACAACAACACATATAATGAAGCCTGAATAATACTTAGTAAGAATCCTCTAAGAGACTTCTCCATATTCTTCTTCTCAAAACGATTACGTAGTCCTCTTAAAAATGATTTTATAATAAAACCTCCGATTACTAATATCAGTACACCTACCCCTATCTGGGGTAAGGCTCCCATCGTATTTGTAATCATCACATCTAATCCAACAGCAAATTTTTCCATAGCGCTTTTTTAATTTATTTTCTTTTTACAAACTTAGTTTCTTAGCAATGTCTTTAGGAATACCATCCTTGTGTATCATGATATCAGTAGTTTTATATTTCACAAACTCTTTACTCATATACATATACCCTTTATAATCATTCGTAGTTCCCCAAGAGTTTTTGATGATGTAATACTCACGACCTTTTTGATCTTTAGAAATCCCTACAATGTGCATACCGTGGTCATCTGTAGTCGTATAATTATCAAAAGCCTCTTGACGCATCTCTGCAGTAACTTTACGCTCAGGCTTAGGCCCATTAAACATATCGTCTTTCTCCGCAGTAGTCATATCATCCCATTCTTTCTCAGGTACGAATGCTACTCCATTTTTCCAGCTAAAGTATTTCTCACTAACATCACCAGCCCATGCTACAGTGAATCCTTTCTTAACAGCGTGATCAATAATATCAGTTAACTCGTTGATCTGAACATTATACACTTGATCAAACCCCCAGTTATCAGGTACTAATAAGATAAACTTCTCATATAATGGATAGTTCATATCAGAACCAATCTCTACATAATCATTAGCATTAATCCCTACTACCTCTTTAGCAAAAGTCTCAGGAGTATATGTCTTTCCTTCCCAAGTGAACTCTTTAGGCACTTCTCCTAGATAAGCATCTATCGCAGCAGTATATGCTTTTTCCCAGTTAGGCGTAAGCTTTTTATTAGGATTAGAGACAACAGCTTTAAGTATACCCTCTTGGACAGCTGCCATCTCAGCGAACTTATTAGCTGCAGTACCATAGTTTAATCCAGAATAGACAGACTGAGGTACAGCACCATATTTTTTATACATATTCATTACATCGTGAAATGCTCCACCATCACCTAAAGTGACAGCACCATGCATTTTGACATACATTTTCCCTTTTTCTACATAAGCATTACGCGCAGAGTAAATCTGAGAAATCTCAACAGGGCGTTTCCCCATACGCATCATCTCTGATTCTATAAATGAATTAGCAGAATATGACCAACAAGTTCCCGATGAACCTTGATTTTTAATAGAAGTATTCTCTATATTAATTACATCTGTGAACTTATATAGTTCTTTACTCTTAGCACTAGCATTTAATTTAAGTGAATTAACTAGATTATCTTGAGCAAAAGAAGTTGCAGAATATCCAGCTGATAGCATTAGGGCTAAAACCCATGCTTTAAATTGATTTTTATACATATTGTTAGGTTTGTTAGAATCGTAAAGATAAAAAAAGGGATAAGAATTGGCATAAAAACAACACTTTAAATACTATTTTATTCTGTTTCACTAGTTTAATCAACCATATTTATTGTGTATTAACCAAGATATACACAGTCCTATTACTAGCTCACCTACTTGATCTATACATCTCACACCTAATTTTTGCTAAATAATTATACTTCCTCTTTGACCTATTAACATACTATTGATAACTATATGCTAGGAAGGTGATAGGCAGGTGATAGGCTTGTTTTTGGTACTTTTCAGCCCATCACATGCCTATCAACAGCCGACCACATGCCGACCACCCCTAAAAAGAACGGTAAAAAACACATAATCAACAGCTCTCTTTTAGCTTGACTATCCTAAAAGTCAATCTCTTTATAACAATGAAAAAAGGCTACCTCCCAAACGGGAAATAGCCTTTACAAAAAACATATCTTGAATGTTATTTTAACTCTTTATATGTGATAGTAGCGTTACCTTTTATTGTATATGAAACCCACTTATACTCAACTTTATGAGTTATCGGATTCCAATCATCTTCATATACATGATCAATTATAGTGTATTCAAATGAAGTCGGATAATTATCCTTATCGTATTTATATGCTATAGTAGTCTCTACATACTCTTCACTACCCACTAAGGCATGCTTTAAGTAAGTTGGATTATTTACAGGTAACAATTTATTTAAATAATCAACTCCATTAAAAGCACCTGCATTCACTCCAAAATCTACTTGAGTCTTTTTACTTAAATCAACAGCTCCAGTAGTATTTAAAGTATGGAAAGCTGCAAAAGGTTGTGTATCATACCTCATTGTGCTTTTATATTCTCCAATAACTTTATCTGTTTCATCGTAAGAATAGAAAGTCATGTCAACGGCATTACCTTTATCCATTTGATTAACTTTACCTATTTTTCCAAGATTAAAAGGAGTTACACCAAGAAAATCAGAAACAATATGTTTTTTAGTTACTTTCTTTTCTCCTTCGTATGTATCTTCTATTTCAGTTGACTCAATATCTTTTACAATTCCCTTGTCATCATAAGAAAACTTATAAAACAAGTCATTTTCTTCACTCTCCATAGTGATTAACTTCTTATTCTCATATTTAAAAAGAAATATAGAAGTTTGATAATCAGGCTTACCGTCATAATTATCGGTAGAATTAATATTAATCTTATCGATAACTAATATCTTTTTATTAGGTGGAGTAACTCCTCCATTCTCTCCTCCATTAGAACTATTATCATCTGAACTACATGATACCCCAACAAATGCAAGTGCAACTAAAGCACTGTAAATAATCTTTTTCATAGTAATTTATTTTTTGACAAAATTAACATAAATAGCATACCTAATAATTCTAAATACATTATTACATAAAGACAACCTCTACAATTACTTATCTACACAAATCACATTATCAAGACGCCATTAATATAAAAAATCAAACATTCTAACCCTTTTACAATCAGAATAATATTGTCAAAAAAAAGCAGTGTACCCCATAATTAGGATACACTGCTCATTATATTAGTTTAAGTATTAACTAAAGTGTTTCTTTCAACCAACGGAAAAATTCACCTTGCCATACTTGTGCGTTCTGTGGTTTCACTACCCAATGGTTCTCTTCTGGTAAATATAAGAATCTACTTTTGATTCCTCTAAGTTGTGCTGCTTGAAAAGCTTCTTGTCCTTGTCCGATAGGCACACGGTAATCTTTACCACCTTGGATAACTAAGATAGGCGTATTCCATTTGTCAACGTTGTTGATAGGATTAAAGTTTTTGATAGCATTTTGTGCATCTTTATTGTCTTTTTCCCAATATGCTCCACCTGTATCGAAGTTAGGGAAGAATACCTCCTCTGTAGTTCCATACATACTTACTAAATCAAATACTCCACAGTGTGAAATAAACGATTTGAAGCGGTTCTCGTGGATACCTGCTAAGTAGAATACTGAGTACCCACCGTAGCTAGCACCTACAGCACCTAATCTCGCTTTATCAACATATTTTTCTTTTGCTACATCATCGATAGCAGCTAAGTAATCTTGCATTGGTTTACCACCCCAATCTTTAGAGATAGCTTCATTCCACTCTACTCCATGTCCAGGCATACCTCTACGGTTAGGAGCTACCACGATATATCCTTCTGCAGCCATTAACTGGAAGTTCCAACGGAAAGAATAGAATTGAGATAATGCAGACTGTGGTCCACCTTGAGCATATAATAAAGTAGGATACTTTTTATTAGGATCAAAATTAGGAGGATATACTACCCAAGTAACCATATCTTTTCCATCAACAGTCTTAACGATTCTCTTCTCGCTTTTGCTTAATGCAATTTTAGAATAAGCCTCATTATTTACTTTCGTGATTTGGTTCCAAGTGTTTTTAGCCATATTATAAGCATAAACTTCAGAAGCATGGTTAAAGTCAGTACGTGTAACGATAGCTGTATCACCAGTCACATCAACAATACCATTCACGTCAAAATCACCATTAGTAATTTGTCTAACGTTAATAGCAATACGTGTTCTACCAGGGAAGTTTACTTCGAATAACTGTACAGTACCTTTTACAGCAGCGATAAAGTATATTTTCTTACCATCTTTACTCCATTTATAGCTGTCTACAGTACCATCCCATCCACCAGTAAGGTTCATATCAATTCCGTTATAACGTACAATGATATCATTCTTATCCGCTTCGAATCCGTCGCGTTTCATTTGTAACCAAGTAAGGTGTCCTTCTGGAGAATAAGTAGGGTGTGTATCATACCCTTTATTTGCTTCTGTTAAGTTAGAAGTTTTCTTAGTTGCTAAGTCGTATAAATATAAATCTGTATTTGTACTAGTAGCGTACTCTGTTCCAAATTTCTTTTTAGACACATAGATAATACCTGTTCCATCAGGAGTCCAAGTATAGTCTTCGTCTCCTCCGAATGGTTTTTGAGGTGCATCATATGGCTCATTAGCCATAATATCTACTTTAGACTCTTTGTTATCTTTATTTGCATAGAACACGTGGTTATGAGAACCATCATTCCAAGTATCCCAATGTCTATAATCTAAACCATCAAATACATAAGTATTCGATTTTTCCATAGTAGGATAAAGATCTTTACCTAATACTTTATTAATCTTTACTGCTTCATCAGATAAGATTAACTTTCCGTCAGGAGAGATATTCTTATCACTTAGTAAATGTTTGTATTCAGTAATTTCAACTGGAGAACCACCAGTAACAGGGATTTGATAAGTTTTAGAATCAAACTTATCTTCTGCCATATTAGCGTGACTTACTTTAAAGATTAGGTTTTTACCATCTTTAGTAACTCCTATCGGACTTACTCTACCTAATTTCCAAAGAAGCTCTTTAGTCATCACTTCTTGAGAAAAAGCAGATAAACTCGCTAAGCTTAAAGCAAATAAGAATATTTTTTTCATTGTTAGGGTTTTATAAAAGCGTAAAAATAGGCTTTTCATTTGATTTGGAGCGAAAGATAAGTAATTCTATCATTAAGACGCCGTTTTCTTATACAAAGAACAGTATATGAGGCAGTATTCTAAATTAAATATTAATATAAAATGAAGCTATTCTACATTAACTCATATTATTATCAATAAAACATTAAAAAAACGTCCAATAAGTCCATAATTCGTACTAAGGAAACGCAAGAGCGTTATTTTTTCTTTAATAACTCTGATATTGGAAAAAAAATAGGTATTTTCACGCTCAAATTTATTCTTTATGAAAAACAACAAACTATTCATAGCTATCATTGTCGCTCTTTTGCTAGGTGTAGTTCTTGGAAGTATTTATCACTATGCTTTCCCAGAATACATACCTGCATTTGCTGAAAACATTAAACTTTTAGGTACTATCTTTATCCGTTTAGTACAGATGATTATCGCTCCTTTAGTATTCTGTACATTGGTAGTAGGTATCGCTAAGATGGGAGATATGAGCATGGTAGGCCGTGTAGGAGCTAAAGCAATGGGATGGTTTATCACTGCATCTTTAGTATCATTAACTATCGGATTAGTATTAGTTAATTGGTTCAAACCAGGTGTAGGAGCTAATTTTGATTTAAGTAATGTATCAGGAGCAGATGATCTGCTTACTAAAAAAGATGTTTTAAGCTTGCAGTCATTTGTTGAGCATTTAATCCCTAAGAGTATATTCGAAGCCTTTGCACACAATGAGATTCTTCAGATTGTGGTATTCTCTGTGTTCTTTGGAATTGCCTTATCTACATTAGGAAAAAAAGGAAAATCAGTAATCAAGTTATTTGATAAAGTAGCAGAAGTAGTACTTAAGATGGTGACTTACATCATGTGGACTGCTCCTTTAGGAGTATTAGGAGCTATTGCTAGTGCCGTTGCTCTTTATGGACTATCTATCTTCTTAACCTATGGTAAATACCTTGTAGCGTTTGCTTCAGGATTAGTAATATTATGGGCTGTACTAATTTTAGTAGGGTACTTAATCATTGGTAAAGATGTATGGAGATTATTAAAAGCTATTAAAGAACCTCTATTAATCGCCTTCTCTACTACGAGTAGTGAGGCAGTATTCCCTAAATTAGTAGAGCAGTTAAAAGCTTACGGTTGTTCTCCAAAAATCGTTTCATTTACCTTACCTTTGGGATACTCATTTAATTTAGATGGAAGTATGATGTACTTAACATTTGCTTCTATTTTCATTGCACAGATATACGATGTACACATGAGTCTGGCAGACCAAGTATTAATGTTATTAGTATTAATGGTTACAAGTAAAGGAGTAGCAGGTGTTCCACGTGCATCACTTATCGTTATCGTTGCCACATGTGCAATGTTTAATATTCCACCTGAGGGGATTGCTTTTATTTTACCTATCGATCACTTCTGTGATATGGGAAGAAGTATGACTAACGTATTAGGTAATGCATTATCAACAGCTGCAATTGATAAATTTGAAACAAAACATGAACAAAATAACCTATTAAGTTAGGTTACAGAATATAAAACACAATGGACGAATTCACAATCTCACAGCTTATAAACCCTGAATTCTATATAAACTTACAGATAGCAGGACACTCAATAGGTATATATGTAGTTTTATTTATTGTATTTGCAGAAACAGGATTATTCGCAGGTTTCTTCTTACCAGGAGATAGTTTACTTTTCTTATCTGGTATTTATAGTACAGCATTAATGGCAGAAGTATTCCCTATAGAGAGTGACTTCGCTAACGTAGCTTTATTATCTACACTAGTAGCATTAGCAGGTATTCTAGGAAATAGTTTTGGATATTGGTTTGGTAGGAAAAGTGGAAACTACCTCTACAATGTTAAAGACAACTTCATATACAAAAAGAAATATCTTTATGAATCAAAAGTATTCTTCGAAAGACATGGAGGTAGAGCGATTATCTTCGCACGTTTCTTACCTGTAGTTAGAACATTCGCTCCTATTATAGCAGGAATTGTACATATGGATTTAAAGAAATTCATGTTGTACAACGTTATTAGTTCATTCTTATGGGCGACTACGTTAATCTTCGCTGGACACTACCTACAAGTTTGGTTATTAAGCGATTATGGCATTGATCTAAAACACTATATTGAATATATCATTCTATTCTTAGTTTTAGTCACTACTCTTCCTATCGTAATGAAACTTATCAAAAGTAAAGGAGGGAAACAAGAAACTGAAAATATAGACGAGGCTTAGTCTAAGCATTATCTCATATAAACAAAAAAGGATTGTCTTATAAGACAATCCTTTTTTGTTTGTATATAGTCCATTTACTAGTAATAATGGGGTATATTCAACAGTTGGAGACTAAGCAAAAAATCTAGTTAATCTAAAGAGAAAAACTAGATCAACGTTAAAAGTTGTAAGCTAGACAATTTATTTGAGTCAAGAGTGGGTCAAGAGTGAGTCAAGAATTCTTCAGTAAAAAGGATTTATAGTAGAACAATGTGGTGGTAATGTTGAAGAAGTATTGAAGTGGCTGCAATAAAAGATAACATTTCGAAACCAATATCAAGACTTCCTTAGATCTCTTTTATTCGCTTTACTAAAGTATATCCCACTTGTACCTAGCACATACACAAAAAAAAGGCCTGTATCAAGAGATACAAGCCTTCTTTATTATAATGATTATTAATCTAACACCTTATCCAATCGGAGCGATTTCGAATACTAATCCCTCTACTTTCTCATCTGCAGGTATCTGGCAGCTAAGTCTACTAGTAGGTTTAACATTACGAGCATCTGAAGCTAACAGAGAGTCCTCTTCATCACCCATCTCAGGTAGTTCTACTTCGTCTCCATTTATCATATAGCATTGGCAAGAAGCACACATTAACATCCCTCCACATATTCCAAAAGTTCCTTCCTCTACTAATTCATAAGCGCGAACAACTTCCATCATATTCATTCCCATATCAGTAGGAGCGTCTATTACATGAGTTTGTCCTTCGCGATCAATAATGGTTATTTTAATATCTTCAGCCATATTAGTCAATTGATTTAACTACTGCCTTTTCAGCTTCCTTACGTGTACCATCAAAACCATTGATACCAGAAACAGTAGTATATTTTAATACAAACTTCTTACCTGGATTCATCATATTGTATACACTTTGGCACATTAAAGTAGCCTCGTGGAATCCACATAAGATTAATTTTAATTTACCTGGGTAGATGTTAACATCACCAATAGCATAAATACCAGGTATGTTCGTTTGATAGTCAAGTGCATTATTTACTTTAATAGCATTCTTCTCTATCTCTAATCCCCAGTCTGCAATAGGTCCAAGCTTAGGAGTTAATCCAAATAAAGGAATGAAATTATCACAAGCTATTTCGCGTTTCTCTCCATCGATATCCACGACTACAGCTTCTAATTTATCTGCTCCTTTAAGTTCAACAACTTCCCCAGGAGTGATCATAGTGATTTTTCCTTGATCTTTTAATACCTGTACTTTCTCTACAGAATCTAAAGCTCCACGGAATTCATTACGTCTATGTACTAAGTAAACTTCTTCTGCAATATCCGCTAAGAAAATACTCCAATCTAGAGCTGAGTCACCACCACCAGCGATAACAATCTTCTTACCAGCAAACATTTCCGGTTTTTTAACAAAATACTCTACCCCTTTATCCTCATAATATGCAAGGTTCTCTAGCTCTGGTTTACGTGGTTCAAAAGAACCTAATCCTCCTGCTATAGCAACTGCGCTACCATGATGTTTCGTCCCCTTATTAGTTGTAACTATAAAAGTACCATCTTCTAACTTCTCTACAGTCTCCGCTACTTCATTTAATGTAAAGCCAGGTTGAAACTGCTTTATTTGTTCCATTAAATTATCGATTAACTCCGATGCCCCAACACTTGGATAACCAGGTATATCAAAAATAGGTTTCTTAGGATACAACTCTGTAAGTTGTCCTCCTGGTTGTGGAAGTCCGTCTATAAGATGGCATTTCAGTTTTAATAATCCTGCTTCGAATACAGCGAACAGGCCAGTAGGGCCCGCTCCAATAATTATTATATCGGTCTCAATCATGATGTAGTTCTTTGTGCAAAGTTCCTCTTTGCGATATTTATTAAAAATGATAAAAGTCAGTTATGCACAATAAGTACCATATAAGTCCTTAATTACACATAACTGACAATGTTATTTTTATCCCACATTAACTACAGATTCGATCTGTGGAGCATACTTTTTAATAGTAGTTTCTACTCCAGCACTTAGCGTCATTTGATTAACACTACAAGCTGTACAAGCGCCTTCTAAGCGAACATGCACATGCTTATCGTCAACGATATCAAGTAGAGTGATATCTCCTCCGTCCGCTTGTAAGAATGGACGAATCTCATCTAACGCCTTTTCTACATTCTGTTTTATAGTCTGTGATGCCATATATTTTCCTATAATTTATCTTATTTTTTCTTAACAGAAGAACATCCTGCCATTGTTGTAATCTTGATAGCTTCAGTAGCAGGTAATGACTCATTACGCAATACAACTTGTTCTACAACATTTCTACTTAAATCTTCAAATACTTTTGAGATGATAGAATCATTCTGTAAAGCTGCTGGGCGACCATAATCACCTGCTTCACGAATGCTCTGTACGATAGGCACTTCTCCTAAGAAAGGTACATCAAGATCAGCTGCTAAGTTTCTAGCACCATTCTCTCCGAAGATATAGTATTTATTATTTGGTAATTCTTCTGGTGTGAAATATGCCATATTCTCAACTATACCTAATACTGGTACATTAATACTCTCTGACATAAACATAGATACTCCTTTCTTAGCATCAGCAAGTGCTACTGCCTGTGGTGTAGATACCACTACAGCTCCAGTAATAGGTAGAGACTGCATAATCGATAAGTGAATATCACCAGTACCAGGAGGTAAGTCTAAAAGTAAGAAATCTAATTCTCCCCAATCTGCATCGAAGATCATCTGATTTAATGCTTTAGCAGCCATAGGTCCTCTCCAGATAATAGCTTGGTCTCCTTTAGTGAAGAATCCAATAGAAAGAATTTCTACTCCATAAGAAGAAACTGGCTTCATCTTAGAACGCCCATCAACCTCTATAGAAATAGGTTTAGATCCCTCTACATCAAACATAATAGGCATAGATGGTCCATAGATATCAGCATCTAGTACTCCTACTTTAAAGCCCATATTAGCTAAACTAGCAGCTATATTGGCTGTGATAGTAGATTTACCTACTCCTCCTTTTCCTGAAGATATTGCTACGATATTTTTAATACCAGGGATAGCTTTACCTTTGATTTCAGGCTTTTCAGGAGCTTCTACTTTTATATTTACTTTTACTTTTGCTTTGTCATAGACTTGATCGTGAATAGCTTTCATCACGTCCACTTCTGCTCTTTTTTTGATATGTAAAGCTGGAGTGCTTAATACTAAGTCCACTACTACTTCGTCACCGAAAGTCATTACATTACTTACAGCTCCACTCTCTACCATATTTTTCCCTTCACCAGCTAGAGTTATCGTCTCTAATGCTTTAAGGATTTCTTTTCTATCTAATTTCATTATATGCGATTAGTTTTCAACAATTTAATATAAATTCTGACTAACGCAAATATAGTGGGAATATTTGAAATCTTAATGTTAATATATTCTAAATACAAATAATGTTATAAGTCTATTCTATAGCGAATTCGTATAATAAAGTCTGCGTTTATCTTCCATAAAAGAATGGTTATATGCATTCTTTATGAGTGCAAATTGTGAATTCAACAATTGGTTTTTAGCACCATTAAATGAGAAGATATCTACCTGACCATTTTCATACTTTGCTTGAGTAGTACTAAAAGATTTCTCAGATAATTCGATACTCTTTTGCAGCTGTTTAGCGATGTCCTCTAGCTGTATAATTTCGTTATCTAACTCCTTTACTTGGTTAGCAAGCGAAACTTCACTTTCCTTTATTTTCACAGTATTTAAGCGCAGTTCCTCTTGTTTCACTCGAAGCTGACGACGTACATTCCCTCCTTGAAAAACAGGTATACTTAAACCAAAACTAACATACTGACTTTTGTTATCACCCATCTGTTTTGAGAACGGATTACTACGCAATTCTACATCACTATTAAACGGTTTAGAATAGAAAGAACCATACTGATAATTCCCTACTAAACGAGGTAGGTTTTTAGATCTGATCAGCTTCTTTTCTTGCTCTAAAACTTGTTGTTGTAACTTCGCTTTTTCTACAGTAGGATTAAACTCGTAAGCTGTTAATTGTGCCATAGATTCCTCCTTTTGTACCAAGCTAAAACTTTCTACATCTATGCCCTCATAGTTTAGCAAATGAAGTAATCTAAGTTTTTGATTATAGAGTGTATTCTGAGTTTGCTTGATACTAATTGTTTCACTATGGTAGATATATTCTATATCATAAAAATCACTTTTAGGTTTAGCTCCTGCCTCTACTTCTTTCTGTACACGTTCAAGATTAGCCTTACTATTTACTAATTGCTGTTGTTGAATTTCCAAAAAAGCCTGTGATCCTATAGCTTCGTAAAACAATTCTAATAATGTAGATTGATATTGAAAGAGCACATCTGCTTCATTTAACTTAGCATAATCAATGCTCAATAAATCTCTCTTATGTTGTATAAAATTACTGTAATCAAATAATGTAACACCCGCATCTAAAGAAGCACGAGTAGATTGTATATTTGAACTTACACGGCTATTCGTATTAGGGTCAATGGCAGAACCAAAATTATAACTCTGTCCACCGTTAAAGGTTATATCAGGAAGGTAATAAGACCCCACGCTCTGCTTCTGACGCTCACTTACCTGAGTTTCTAAAGCAGATATCATAAGCTTTAGACTATTCTCTTTTCCTTTATTCACACAGTCTTGTAATGTCCATTTTTCTTGAGACAGACACACTGTGCTAAATAAAATTCCAAACAATAAACACCATCTATTACTCATAATTAATATACTTTAAAACATTGATACGCGTAGCCCTCCAGGCCTTAAACATCACTAATACTAATGAGAAACAGGTTAATACTCCCCATGATACCGCAAAAGGCACCCAACTCAATTCTATATGATAAGCAAAACCTTCTAACCATATCCTTAAGATATATACCACAGGATATACTGATATCATAAATCCAAACATACAGTAGACAAAATACTTTTTAGTCAACTGATAAATTAAGCCGCCTACCTCAGCACCAAGTACCTTTCGAATAGCTATTTCTTTTAATCTATTCTGAATACTAAATGCTACAATAGCGATTAGTCCAAAAAGAGCAATAAACACTGATACAACAGTAAGAATCATAAATAGGGTACGCTGATACAGTGTACTTTCATAACTTTTAGCAAAGTCTTGATTCGCAAAACTGTACTTTATAGGGTAAGTACTATCTACTCGTTTTTTCCAAAACTCTTCTATTCTATCTAGAGTAGCTTGTGTATCTTCAGTATCAATCTTTACAGATATAGTCCCTAACATTAAGTGAAACCAGTCTGCTGCATTCGGCAAAAAATAAGTACAAGGTGCCACCTCTGCAGAAAATCCTTGTGTATTCATATTATTTACAACGCCGATAATAGTAAATAATTTATTGTTCCATCTCACTTCTCGCCCAAGTACATTGTCTCCTAAATTAAAAGTACGTACAAAAGATTCGTTGACTAATATATTAGCCGCACCATCATTCTTTACGTTAGGATCAAAAAAACGACCTTCTTTTAAAGTGACACCGAAAGTCTCTTTAAAACCTTCGTCTATAATTATATTACCGCTTTGGGCACTTACATCACCTATATAGTTAGTAGAATTACTATAATAAACACCTCCAAAATTAACGGAATGAGCTGTTACAGACTTGACTCCTTTAATCTTTTTAAATTCAGAGACGAATTGTTTAAAGTAAGTGTCTTTATTATCAACTTTGTCAACTTTATAGTTTATGTTAATTACTTGCTCCCCTTTAAAGCCCAAGTCTTGATTTAACAGATAATCAACTTGCTTATTCACTATTATTGTTACTGTCAAAAAGAAGAATGCTATAAAAAACTGTACAACCAAGAGTGTATTACGAATAACAACTCCTGACTTACTTCTCATATAATTTCCCTTGAGCACTTTCAGCGTCTCAAAAGAAGAAATAAACAGTGCAGGCAATACCCCTGCTACAATAATTAGAATAAGGAAAACTCCTATTAACAAGGGAATAAACTCAATAATATTAAATACAACTGTTCTGTTGATCAATAAATTAAAATAAGGCAATACTAATTCAACCATCGCAGTTGCTAACAACAAACTTACTCCTATCGTTATCGCCGTCTCAAAAACATACTGATAGACTAATTGTCTTCTAGAACTTCCTAATGTCTTGCGTATCCCAACTTCTTTAGCACGGTTAAATCCAGATACTAAAGAAAGATTAACTGTATTCAGTATCGTTAACAACACTAGTAAAACAGAAGCCCCAACTAATATATACAGCATCTTACCTGCTAAAGCTCCTGCTCCTAAGATAGACGATTGAGGATTTAAATGAACATCTTTGAGTGGGTAGAAATAAAACATCTCTCCTTTAAACTCTTTTTTAATCAGTTCATCTACCGTTATTCCTTCTGATTTAGCACCACTTTGCAGAAGAGGATCATATAACACCCTTGCTATTCTATCCTTTACATCTGCTAATACTACACCTTCTTTTAGTTTTATTAGTAAGTTGTAATTAGCATCAGACCAATTACCTGCTCTATTATTAGCTATCCATTCTTCCGCTTCATAAGAGATAATTCCCTTAGGAGATAATGACGAATTTCCAGGTATTTTATAGACTAAACGAACAGATAGCACGAGACCCTCACTAACTGTAATGCTTTTCCCAATAGGGTTTACACCCTTCCCAAACAATCTTTCTGATTGGGTTAAATCTATAGCAATAGCATCTTGCCAATGTTCTTGATAATCTGCACTACTACCATAAATCTCTTCATAAGGAAAAAACTCAAAGAACGAGGCTTGCACTCCTTTCACGTCATACAAATACTCTTTCTTTCCATCAATCTCAATGCTCCATTCACCCCAATTATTATAACTAAAGTTATACACCTCTATTACATCACTTAACTGATCTAACTGATTGGCAAAAGGAGCAGATAACCACGGCATAGGTTCATCATTAAAATTTCGATAAACCTCATATACTCTATCTTTATATGGATTCCACTGATCATAACTCTTCTCATGCTTCCAATATAGCATAGCCAATAGTAAGGCTGTTATCCCAATAGACAACCCAAAAATATTTAAAACAGAGAAGAACTTACTCTTTAAAAAGTTCTTTAAATAAAGCTTGAACCAATTATTAATCATTAGAATCCATATTAGGCTTTAAACTAATCTACTTTCTTAACTTGACCAGACGATGATGTTTTAGCATCCACTATTTTAGCTGATCCTGTATATTTAATAAGACCAGATGAACTAGCTTTTCCATTTACCTCATCAGTCACATTAAACAACATAGAACCTGAAGAACTAGCTTTTCCATCTAATGTTTTAACAGAAAAACTACCTGCTTTAATACTTCCACTGCTTGATGCAGATGCATCAACTTTATTTGCGCTACCTGATACTTTTAGATCTGCAGAACTACTAGCACTGAAACTTGCATTCTTTGCCTTCAATGTGATATCAATGTCTGCTGATGAACTTGCGCTTGCTGAAGCATTGTTCATCACTTCAAATTTCCCATTTATATCTGCAGAAGAGCTAGCCTCTAAAGACAGATTATCAGCCTGTACTAGTTCTCCATTATATCTACCAGAACTACTTACCTTAACGTCAAATGACTTCGCTTTGGCCTTGTTTAACAAATTAAACTTCGATGATGAAGATAGTCTCACTCCTTCTAGAGTAGGATTACTAATAGTCACTGTTACTTTTCCAAATTCTTTTGTATTGATACCATTAAACCATTTTTTATTAGACTTTTGGTCTATATATATTCTTAGTTCTCCATTACTACCTACTTCAGTTATTACATCCTTCATATTCTCAGATTTCTCTACTTCTACCACGACATTTTTAGCCCCTCCATAAGTAAAGTTAACTTCTATCGCTTGTGAAGATTTTACTGAACTAAAGTCATTCACTTGACGAGTTTCTTTTGATTGTGCGAACACACTTCCTCCTACTAATAAGAAGAACATTACTAATTTTTTCATATTTAAATTTGTTTTATGGTTATTCATATTTTATATACTTCAACATATTTACCTTCGTTGCTGACCACGCTTTTATAAAGACCACCGTCCCCGTCAATACAATAATCGCAACAAAGCTTAATATAAAAGGCAATACTCCTATCTCTATTCTAAAGGCGTAATCACTTAACCATTTATTCAGAAAATAATAACTAGGAAATACTGCAAAAGCATAGCCTACAAGGCACATTATTAGATACTGTAGAGATAATTGTTTTAATAAACTAGCAGAACTTGCACCTAACACCTTTCGAATGGCTACTTCTCTCAGTCTATTATTAATATTAAAAGACGCTAAGCTAAACAGCCCAAACAAAGCAATAAATACAACTACTGTATTTAAGGTAATAAAAATATTGCGCTCTTTCTTCACATTATCAAATGTCTTAGCAAAGCGTTTATCTGCGAACTCATAACTAAATGGTTCTTCAGACACATCTCTTCGTTCCCAAATATTCGCTAGCTCATTCATTGTTTTTTCTACATTATCTCCCTTTACTTTTACTGAGATTTGTCTACTATTAAGCCCAACCCAATCCACGGTCTTTAAGTGAAAGTAAACTAATGGTACATAATTAGCTTTAAGATTATATAAGTTAAAGTCCTTAACTACACCCACTATGGTTAATGGTATCTCATTCCAATCGATTACTTTTCCTATAGGATTAGCCTCTTTCATCTCATAAGCTGTACGCTCACTAATCAGAATATTAGATATTGTATCACTAGCAAACTCAGGAGACAGCATTCTACCCTCTTTCATTTTAATATCAAACATATCAAGATAGTTATAGTCCATCCCCACATTTATCCCCTGAACTTTATTACCTTTATACATAAAGCTTGAAGAACTCCCCATACTACTCGCTATACTTATAGATGCTATTGTCACATCTTCCACGCCACTTACTTTTGTCATTTCTTCCTTGAGTGAATAATAAAGTTTCACCCTATCTTCATAAGTTACTTTAGGGACATAAGGAATTAAAACCACTTGTTCACCTTTAAACCCAAGATCCTTATTCATCATATAATCCACCTGTTGGTAAACGATATAACTTCCTATCATAAAAAAGCACGCCACAACAAATTGTATGACTAACATCGCATTTTTCAGAGTATTTCCTTTCTTGCTTTTATTCACCTCTCCTTTTAATACTTCTAAAGTTTTAAAACTAGCCGTAAACACAGCAGGTACAATACCTGCCAATAATACAATAAGAACAATAAACAAGATTAACCAAGGAATAATAAAAATCAGTTCTACCTCCATCTTAGAATCTAAGAACACCTTTAGCCAAGGTAGCGAAAACTCAATAATCACAAAGGCAACAATACACGCTAGCAACGAAGTAATCAACGCTTCAAATAATCCTTGAGATATCAAATTTAATCTAGTTGCTCCAAGTGTCTTTCTAATACCAACCTCACGTGTACGACTAATAGCCTGCGCTGTAGTTAGATTGACATAATTAAACACAGATAAAATTAATATCAACAGAGATAATCCTATCATAATATACATTCTCGAGACATTAGTCGCCCCTTCAGGTGTACCTGTTAACCAAGTAGCCTTTTGCATCCTTTGATTGGCAAGTGAGTGAAGTCTAAACCCTTTATCCTTTTCTTTAATAAATTCCTCTAAAGTCTTCCCCTCTTCTTTCTCCATATACTCCTCCACAGTCATCCCTTTCTCTCTAGCTAATGGGACATATACCTCTTTTACAAGTATATCTTTTATCAAACTTGCTACTTCTGATGTATATTTAGCGTCATCTAGCTTTAACCATATAGACGAATTATAATTACCCCAAGAGTCTATTGCGTCCTTTTCGTACTTATCTACAGGGTTAATTAGTATATCTGCCATAACAGAATGCCTCTTCTGCCCAAGGCTGTAAACAGCACTCACGACATACGTTTCTTTATTAAAAACAAAAGACTGACCTATCACATCTACTTTTCCGAATAGCACTTTCGCATACTCATCTGCTATAACTGCAGTATTAGGTCCTGAAAAAGGCTTTTTCTTATCGCCTTTTAGAATTTCAAAAGGGAAGAAGTCAAAGAAATTAGATTGTACTGTTCCTATCTTATCTACTAACCTCTTAACTCCATTTATGGTCATTACTCCACTATCATAATAATTATCCATAAAGGTGTAATCAACCACATGACTAGAACTCTCCTTTAACTTCGCACCAAACGGATAAGGAAGTTTTACCCAACTTGTTTCCGCATTCATTACAGACTCGACAGTGAATACATTATCCTTATTAGGATTAGACTGATCATAAGATGCCTCCTCTCTATAATGTACAAAAGACAAAATAACTGAAGCGAAACCAACTCCCAAACTAAGTAGTGTCAGAATAAAATAAACCTTATTCTTCAACACATTAGACCAATAAATCTTTAACCAGTTCTTTAACATCGCTACTCGTATTTGATATATTTCAACACATCTACTCTAGTCGCTTTATAAGCACGACTTAACACTACTATGATTGTTAATACAAGTATCAACAATAAACTAAACACATATATACTCCAGTCTATCTCTATGCGGTAAGCATAGTTCTCTAACCACTTACTCAAGAAGTAATAACTAGGGAATACTGCTATCCCAAATCCAATTAAGCAATAGACTATATATTGGAATGATAGTTGTCTTAATAAACCACCTGTATCTGCACCAAGCACTTTGCGAATAGCTACTTCTCTTAATCGAGTTCCTATAGTAAATGACGATACTGCAAACAATCCAAATAAGGCAATGAAGACGACAAAACAACTTAAAACATTAAATATCTTCTTCTCCATCTGTACTTTATTGAATGTCTCTTGAAACTGCTTATCGACAAATTCGTATTTAAATACATCCTTATCTCCAGCATTATACTTCTTCCATAATTTCTCGACATCTATAATAGTCTTACTAATATCTTCGGGATCAAGCTTAACATACACGACAGAATACATTCCATAGCTATGCTTACTCTCGGGTATATAAGAATACACAAATGGCAATATTTTTTCTTCAAGTCCCTCTACATTAAAGTCTTTAACTATCCCCACTATTGTTTTCTTCTTACCTAGATGTTCTATTGGAGTATCAAGAGGTTTAGCCAAATTCATTGTACGAACGAAAGTCTCATTCACCACAACATTATCTAAACTATCAGAAGATAATTTAGCAGATAACATTCGCCCTTCTTTTAATTCAATCTCTAATACGTCGAAGAAATTATAGTCTATCATAGCATTATTAATCATCACATTCTCTTTTCCATTGTTATGATAGGTTCCGAATACACCCCCACGATTACCTGCAAAGCTTACATTACTAGTCGATACCGCTTCAATTCCTTTTACCTTCTCTAATTCTGCTTTAAAGCTTGCATATTTAGTAGCACGTTTTCCTGTATATTTACTACTACTTAGAAACTCTATATTAATAACTTGATCCCCTTTAAAACCAAGACTTTTATTGAGCATAAAGCTTACTTGCTCATTCACAATCACAGAACCAATAATAAAGAAACAAGCTATAGCGAATTGAAGAACTAAGAATCCATTACTAAGCCACCTCCCTCCTTTAGTTCCTACTATATTTCCCTTTAATAGTTTTACCGTTCCGAATCTTGAAACAAAAAAAGCAGGGACACTACCACATATCAAAATCACAAAAACAGTAATGACAAGTAAAACAGCTAAATCATTGATAAATGAGAAAGTGATACTCGTTTCTAAATAAACATTGATATAAGGTAGAATGAGCTCAATACTACAAATAGCCAATACTAAAGAGATGATAACTACAATGGTTGTTTCAAAAATACTCTGTTGATAAAAACTATTTTTACCAGCCCCCGCCACTCTTCTCATCCCTATTTCTTTACCTCTATTTACTACTTGAGTCAGAGATAGATTGACATAATTAAAAATAGACAGTAACAAGATTGTTATTGATAGATAAATACAGACATTTAACATCTGTACATTAGCACTACCTACAGGAAAGAGTCTCTTATTAGGTAACATATGGCAGTCTACTAACTTGTGTAGCACTATATCTCCTGTATAGTATTTAAAAGGCTCTTCTTCTTTATATTGCTCTAATGTTAGACCTTCCTTCTCCGCCTTAGGTTGATTAACATATTTATCTCTAAGCTCTATAATAGCCTTTTTAATCTTATCAGGCTGTTTAGTCTTCACACATAAAATTAATCCAAACTCCTCCCAGTCATCACTATTATTAGGATTTACTAATAAATTATTCATAACTGCATTAGGAGCAAAAGAACTACGTAGATCTCCTATTTTATATACTCCTGAAATAATAAACTTGGTGTTATCCTGTTCATCATATTCAGGATTTATAGCTTCTATTGCCTTACCTATTGGATTTACTCCAACCCCGAACAGTGTCTCAGCGATTTTAATATCTATCGCTACATCATTAGGGTTAACCAATGCTTTCTCTGCATTGCCATATACAAACTCGAATGGAAAAAAGTCGAAGAAATTATCCTGTACTGTATAAGTATCCTTTAACTCAGTCTTCTTGTCCTTATAACTAAAATTCAAAGAACCTTTATATCCATAGTACATATAATCATCTAGTTCCTTATAATTATCCTTTAGATATCTTCCCATAGGACGAAACTGATCAGTCATAGAGAAGTTTGGAGCTACTGTTTCAACGATATACACCTCATCCTTATACGGATTCCATTGATCATAACTAGACTCCTCTAAATAATATAATGATGCCAATACCACTGACGCTATACCTATCGCCAACCCCACTACTGTCAACAAGAAATACATCTTGTGCTTCATCGTATTGTACCAATAAATCTTTAACCAGTTCTTTAACATCCTTATTCGTATTTGATGTAATTAATAATATTTATCTGTACTGCTCTATACATCTTATTTATCAGTACTATAAAGACTAGCATAGATAGAATCACAAATGATAGTATAAAAGGATAAACAGCTATCTCTGTGTGATCTATAAACTTATCTAACCATTTATTCATTAACCAATACGTTGGGTAGATCACTAATAAGTAAGCAATAACTGTAGTAACCATAAAAGGTTTCAACAACTTCATAAACAATTCTTTCTCACTTGCCCCTAGTACCTTGCGTATCACTATCTCTCTTAATCGTTGTTCTATAACAAATGACATAACAGCGTATAATCCAAATAAGGCTATTAGCACTACTGCACCGTTCCACAGCATAAACATATTGCGTTGAGATAGTGTCTTTTGATAAGTCTGTGCAAATTGTTGCTTGACAACCATAGCCTCAAACGGATACTCATAATCCACATTCACTATCCAGTAAGCATGTAGTCTTTCAAGAGTTTCTTCCTGCTCCTTTGGATCTATTTGCACAGATAGAGACTCTATACCATAAGGCAGGAACTCTATATCTCTCCAATAAAACAAAAGCATTGGCTTAATACTCTCTTCAAAACCATCTCTATTAAAATCACCTATTACACCCTTGATAATAAAAGTATTTCCATCATAGGCAATGACTTTACCAACTACCTCACTTGGCTTCTCTCCTAACTTATCAGCAAATTTCTTATTGATATATACAACAGGTAAATCAGCTTCAATATCCTCTTTCTCAGATAACATCTCAAATCCCATCATCTTAAGATAAGATTCATCTATACCATCCATAATAAAGTCAGTGACTTTCTGCTGCTGATAGTACACTGTATGATTCGTATTCATACTACTTCCTTTAAACGAAATAGTGGACAACCCTACATCTTGAACCCCCTTAATCTGTTTAATCTCTTCTACAAGTTTAGGTGTTCGATACAGCTTACGTCTTATCTGTTGTGTATATAACTTAACCTGATGTACCTGCTCCCCCTTAAACCCAAGCTCTTTATTTTGCATATAATCTACCTGATTATACACTAGCCATCCCGCTATCAAAAAGAAGAAAGCTGTAGCAATCTGTACTCCCACAAATACCATCCTCCATTTTGAGATTCTAACGTTCAGTAACACTTGGCCTCCTTTAGTACTTTGTCTTGCAATAACACTAGCATATAAAGCAGGTAATAAACCTCCAATACAAATAACACTTAACATAATAACTACAATAATAATCCCCATAGTTCCCCATGAGAATACTAAGTGCTGATGTAAGAAATTATTATAAATCGGCAAACTCAGTTCTACTAATACTAATGCGATAACTAATGCGATAACGACATTTAATAAAGTCTCAAATATCACCTGAACAACCAACTGTGTCTTAGAAGCTCCTATCACTCGTCTTAAAGTAAACTCTTTCGCTCTACTCAATACATTCGCTTGATTCAAACTGATGTAATTCACTAATGTCAAGACGAATATCAAGAATGAACACCCTGTGATTAAACCAATAGTGTCTCTCTTCGTTTTTCCCTCTAAAAGTGTCGTTTGTTTTGTTTCAAAGCGAGTCTCGCTTAGTGGTATTAACCTAGATATTATCTCATCTCCCCTATCCTCAAAGTATTTATTACTCTTCTTTCTATTATAATAAACTTCTTCTAGCTCTTGAAGCAGAGTCGTAGTATTAATATGCTTATTTTTCTTAAATACTAACCCACCTACATTCTCTTGCCATAATGCATTATTATCTTTTGTGTTATACTCTATATTAGCAAGTACCACATCAGGCATTATCGTCGCACGTTTATCTAATTCATACACACCACTGATGATATACTTCTGATGCGCTAAGGATAACGTATCTCCTACAGGGTTTTTATCTCCAAAAAACTGTGTTGCTAGAGTAGACGAAATCGCTATAGACAAATCATCTTCAAATAACTTCTCTTGATCCCCATACTTAAATTCGAAAGGAAAAAAGTGAAAGAATGTCTCTTGTGTATTTAATATCTTGTGTACAATACCTTGTTCAGATTTGCTTTCCCCATAGAAGTCTAGATATTCTAATGCATAGTAGCAATAGTCTTCTGCTAGTTTATTTTCTAACAAATAAGGCCCTACTCCTGCAGGTATAAAGATAGAATTGGCCTGTTTACCCATTTCTAGATTAAGCTCATACATAGCATCAACACCAGGTACCCATCTGTTATAACTATGCTCACTCTTATAGTAAGTCACAGCTAAGATGACAGATGCCATACCTACCGCTAGCCCTATGATATTCCATATAAAGAACAACTTAGAGTTACTGATGTTTTTGATATATATTTTAATCCAATTCTTTAGCATATACTAATTTCCTGCCTTAACTGAACCCATTGAGTCCGTATATTTTTTTATTTCTTTTGGCGTATTATAATAGATTACTTTACCCATCGAATCTGCATAGGCATTAAGACTCTCCGTAGGATATACTTCCGCTTTACCCATCGAATCCACTTCTGCTTTTACCGTTTTCGCTTTTAGCCCCTTTCCTGCAAATGAACCTGCACTATCTACATTCACCACTAATGATTCTACATCACCTGTCACTTCTACACGACCTGCCGAATCTACACTTGCCTTCATTGTCTTAGCGGTTACATTTCCGACATATTTAGATGCTGAATCTACATTGATGCTTATTGTATTTACAGAGAAATTAGCATTCACAGATCCAGCTCCATCAGCAGATACCTTAGCATTATCTCCAGACACTCTGCCAGTCACCACTATTCTCCCAACAGCACTAGCATAATAATTAAGTATAGACTTCTGAGAAACATTCACTGTAGCTCTTCCTATATTTTTATATCTTCTATTCGAAGACTTTAAGTCTACGATTAACTTTGTCCCCACTTGTCTCACCTGAATTAGCTCTCCTAAACCATCACTATCTCCGATGACTTCTACTGTGTTAGAATCTTTAGTTGCATCTACATTGACTAGTACTAGAGCAGAGACTTCTATACTCTGTACACCACCGCTGATTGTAACTGTTTGCTTATCCTGTCCGTGCATTATGAAAGACAGTAGAGCAGCTATTAATGTTAATAAAAAACGTATCATAATCTTTTGCTTTTATTCTGCAAAAACATCCACAATCTTAGTATTTATCTTCTCTGATAATATCATACCATCTTTCATTAAGATTGTGCGTTCTGAGTACGACGCATCGTGATTCGAGTGAGTCACCATAATTATCGTAGCTCCCTGTTGGTGCAGCTCTGTTAATAATTCCATTACCTCATTTCCATTCTTACTATCTAGGTTTCCTGTAGGCTCATCGGCTAAGATGATCTTAGGGTTAGTTACTAACGCACGACCTACAGCCACACGTTGTTGTTGACCTCCTGATAATTGTTGTGGATAATGTTTCAGTCTGTGAACGATGTTTAGTCGTTCTGCTATCTCCATTACTCTTTTCTTACGTTCACTACTAGACACTTTATTATAGATAAGAGGTAATTCTATATTATCATATACGGACAACTCATCTATTAAATTAAAGTTTTGAAAGATAAATCCGATATTCTCTTTTCTGATTTGTGCACGCTGACCTTCTGTTAATCCTACCATCTCTTTATCTAATAACAAATAGCTTCCACTACTCGCATTATCTAATAATCCGATGATATTAAGTAATGTTGATTTACCACATCCTGATGGCCCCATCACTGAGATAAACTCTCCCTTTCTCACATTTAACGAAACTTGATTTAAAGCCGTTGTCTCTATTTCTTCTGTTTGAAACACACGAGACATTTCTTTGATTGCTATTACCATAATTATTCCTCTATGTTTAAATGTTCTACTCTTAAATAATCTTTATAACTTGATACTATTACTTCCTCACCTACTTCTAATCCTGAAATTACCTCATAGTAAGCAGGATTCTCACGTCCTAATTCTACATTTCTCCTTACCGCCTTATTATTCTTTACCACATATACCCATTCTCCTTTAGTGTCCTGATAGAAGTTCCCTTTAGGTAGTAGTAATGCCTTTTCTTTACCTGATAAGAACAGTTTCACCCCATAAGTCGTCCCCTCTTGTAGTTTTAATTCCTCTGTCGTATCAAAGGCTAAGTGTACTTCAAATCTTCCGTTTTTCACTTCAGGTAATACCTTGATTACTTCCACATTCACGATCTTTCCTTTCATTTCGATCTGACCGCGCTGTCTCAAGATAATCTTATCTAAATAAAACTCATCTACCTGAGCCACTAATTTATATCCCTCCATTACATCTATCTTACCGATACTCTCTCCTCCATTATAAGTCTTTCCTAAGATCGCTTCAAAAGATGATAACCTACCTGATACAGGCGCTTTAAGTAAGAAGTTCTGCTTATTTTCTCTCAGCTGTTCTAAACTTCTATTCATTACAGCTAATGACTGATCTATTTGTCTAACTTGTAATATATTACTTTGTTTCTCTTTTTGAATACTTTCTTCCATCAGTGCTTTGCGCTTTTTCTGATAATTCAACGCTTCTTTTGTTTTGTTCCAATCACTCTCTGATAGTATCTCTTGATCGTGTAACTTCTTGTTCAAATCATATTGAAGCTCTGCATTCTTATAGTCGTACTCTATGCTTATTAAATCTTTCGTTAAATTTAGTTCTTGATTGCGAATATTCATCTTATTCACGTTTAAATTATTCATTTGTTCTATCAAAGAAGCCTCTTGAGACATAAAACTAAACTCAGAACTCGGATTGTAAAGCCTCACTAATGGTTGTCCTTTCTCTACTATACTCCCATTCTCTACTAATCGCTCTAATACAGCCCCACCTTCAGTAATATTTACTAACAAAGAGTGTAGTGGCTCTACGTGCGACTGAAAAGAAATATACTCTTCAAAAAAGTTCTCTTCCACAGAGCGAACTCTAATCTCTTTCTTAGAAACATTCAACGCTATATTCTGAAAGAAAGTAACATAACTCACCAATCCCAAAGCGATAATACCAACTATGATGAGTATTATCTTAACTTTTTTTCTATTTTTACGAGGAATAGTACGATCCATTATTAACTGTTTTATAAGTATACTAACAATAATGTGCCAATCATTAAAAAACACATTAAATACTACTAATCAACAACTTAATAATAATCAATAAAAACAACTGTTCACTATCGGACACTAAATCGTTCGCTTTTGAAATACACCATACAATCATGAGAAAAACTAACGCCACAATTCTTGTATTAGACGACAATTCCGAAGTACTTATCGCGGCAAAAATGCTTCTAAAAAGACACTTCGAAAACATATTGACGAATAATAACCCTAAAAAATTAGCTGAAATACTTTCTCAAGAAGAAGTAGACGTAATTATTTTAGACATGAACTATCGCGTCGGTTTTGAGGATGGTAAAGAAGGTATCTTTTGGTTTAAAGAGATTAAGAAAATATCTCCTACTACTCAGATTATTCTAATGACTTCTTATGGTAAAGTAGAGACTGCCGTAGAGGGCATCAAACTTGGTGCTGTAGATTATATCCTTAAGCCATGGAACAATGAATCTCTTATAGATACAGTCAAAGGTGTAGTGAAACAACTTCGAAAAAAAGAAACAATAACAGAGAATCCACTAAAAGAAGATAATGTCTTTATCGGTCAGGCTACAAGCATACAAAAGGTATATACAATGGCAGGACGTGTAGCGAAGACTGATGTAAACGCGCTAATCTTAGGTGAGAATGGTACCGGAAAATATGTACTAGCGAAATATATCCACGACAATTCCCCTCGTAAAGACCAACCTTTTATACATGTAGACCTAGGTTCTCTAAACGAAAATCTATTCGAAAGTGAGTTATTTGGTTACGCTAAAGGGGCATTCACAGATGCCAAACAAGATACAGAAGGGAGATTTGAAGCGGCTAATGGAGGTACGATATTCTTAGATGAAATAGGGAATGTACCACTACATTTACAGGCAAAACTACTTCAAGTCATTCAGTCCAAAAGTGTAATCAGGCTAGGCGAATCAAAGACTCGTCCTGTAGATATCCGCATCATTACAGCGACTAACGCTAATATAGAACAAGAAGTAACGGACAAACTGTTTAGAGAAGATCTTTACTACCGTATTAATACAGTGACACTTCAGTTGCCTCCACTACGTGAGCGACTAGAAGACATCCTTCCACTAATGCAATTCTTTATCAAGGAGTACGCAAATAAATATGACCGTACTGTTCCGACAATTAGTGAATCTACCCAACAAGCGCTGCGATGCTATGATTGGAAAGGAAATATACGCGAAATGCAAAACAGAGTAGAACGCGCACTGATTCTTACAGAAGAAGACGAGTTAAACCTTACTGATTTTGGTATCTCACCTACTATGATTAATGATAATATCACAGAAGAGAATACCCTACAGGATATGGAACGCCAATCTATCTTAAAAGCTTTAGAAAAGCACGATGGCAATATCTCTCAGACCGCAGAAGAACTAGGTCTATCAAGAGCTGCCTTATACAGAAGATTAGAAAAATACAATATTAAAAACTAAGTAATACTATGCAGTCATTTCACTTTAAAGCATTTTTGCGCATTATCGTTATCCTTGCATTTGGATTATTGGGGATGTACTTATTTAAAGTAGGTCTTACCTATTCTTTTTTATTAGTATGTATCTTGATTATCGCTTTATTCTCTGAATTATACTTCTTTCAGAAGAGGTATTATTCTGCGATAGACCGCATTGTACTAGCGATGATATATGATGACTATTCACTTAAAACAACAAAAGTCCAAGCTAACGAAACACTAAACAACTTACAGCGTTTATATCAAAAGCTTCAAACTCAACAACAACAAAACGAAATACGCGAATTAGTCTATCTCAATATATTAAACAATATAGAGTCCGGTATTCTTATTCTAGAAAAGAAAGGCGAACAATGGGAAATATTCTTTATTAATGACTATTTCTCTACCTTATTTGATATCCCTAAGATCAAATCATGGACTAATCTAGAGCGCTTACTACCCTCTTTAGCAAATCATCTGCAACTACTAGACTTTAAGGAGTCAAAAGAATCTATAGACATCAAAATAGAAGATGAAGAGAAACAAACCTTTATGCTTCAAACTTCTAATACTACTAGTCAAAATCAAGAGTACTTCATCGTATTATTAGATTCTATCCAGAAAGTATTAGAGAAAAAAGAGAAAGACACATGGGAAAATCTAATGAAGATTATCTCACACGAGATAATGAATTCCCTAACTCCTATTCACTCTCTAGCGCATAATACGCAACAGATATTAGAGGAAGAAGAACACCTATCTGAAGAGGATATAGATGATATCAAACTAAGTATTAATACTATAGTTAATCGTACAGATCACTTACAGCAATTCATCAATAACTATAGAAAATTAACGATGTTAGCCTCTCCTAAAAAACAAGTAGTAGATCCTAACCACATCATCAAACTAAGTGTGGAGACACTGATGCCTCTATTTAAAAACAACCAAATAGCAGTACACACTAATCTCTCACTACAGACTACTGTAGAATGGGACGCTAAGCAAATGGAACAAGTATTTATCAACCTACTGACTAATGCTATCCACGCAACAGCTAAGCAAAAAATAAAAGAAATAAATATCAACCTATACGAGAAGAACAACCGTCTCTGTATAGATATAGAAGACAGCGGAGCAGGGATACTAGCCGAGATTAAAGAAAAAATATTTATCCCCTTCTACACCACCCGTGAAGAAGGAGCAGGTATCGGGCTTCCCCTATCTAAGAACATCGTAGAGATGCATAATGGGTACCTAACTTATAACAGACGCGAAGACAAAACTGTATTCAGTCTTAACTTCTCAATTTATAATTAAGAATCTGTTCCTACTGCATAATGTGCAAACTCATTATCATGCGCCTCTATCATTAACATGAACATATAGCTTCATAGACTATATAAAAACAAAACTCCACTGATTAAGTGGAGTTTCTTTATCATCTAAGCAACATCATAAGAAGTTGATAATTTCACTTCAATATTTAGCCCTATTTTATCTCTTAAAATATCATTCTGTACACCATAATTCTGCGGAACTCTATAAGTGCTGTAATTCTTATTGCTAATAATTGGATTGCGTATTAAATCTCTTTTATCAGAATGATGCTCTTTAAAACTCTGTATCGTTTCTTCAAACTTTCTACACGCATCCGTAAACCATCCTTTTCCCAATCCTGTTTTTATCTCAAAAAACACAACAAAGTGTTCTGCCTTAAAAAGAAACCCTTCACATCGTTTGATTAATTCATCACCTATCGAAGCACTACTAAAAGTATCATCGCCAACCAATCTAAAAACATCTATACAATAATCTATTGCTCTGTACTCTACCTCATATCTATTAGGATTATGAACCGTAAAATCCCAAGTATCCTCATCGTCGTACTTCACAAATGCAGGTGTATTACTATTCGAATTTGCATCACTAATCCCTACCTTCCTAGTAGAAATAACGGTCAAACAAGAAGTATCAAAAAAATCTACTCGCATAAATCTTCTATTTGAAATAATTCTGAAAACTGTATATTGATATCTTCTAAACTATCATTTAAATAGTTCTCATCAGAAGGCAATCCTTTATACATTTCTAACTGTTCAATACTTCCTTTTTCTTCATCCAATTGATATACCATTAAGTCATCTATACCTAATAATGCGTCTAGAGGCACTACATTACTCACCCTGTTTAGAGCCTCAATATTATCTACTGCTAATTGCGCTACACGGCCAGCCTTGACTGCCAATGTCAAATAATTAATCAAATAAGGGCTATGCGTAGTTAAGACTAATTGGTTATACTCATTCTCATTATTATAAGCGAGTAACTTATTAAGTACCTTACGTTGAGACTTAGGGAATAAGTTCTGTTCTAATTCTTCTACAATATTGATTACGCTACGACAGATGTATTTGTTCTCAACCTCACTATATCCTTCTCGATTTTTATAGTACGTCTCGTTTGTAGGACTATTTATATTCTTATCAAATAAACCACTAACTTCATCAATATATCTAATTTGCTGATCTGTACTAAGTAAATTAATAAGTTTCTCTTTATCCTGTTTAATAAACTGCGATAGATAATCTGATACTAAGTACAAGGGTACTACAGAATGAAATCCACTAGAAGCTTCAGTTACTTTTAGTCGTTTATTATTGACCACTACATAGCTATTATCAGAAGAAGAATCATATAAGAAGTTAGCGTTATTAATAGGTAAACTAACTTCCTTATCTTTATTTGCTAGCTGAGCATATCTATATTCTATCAGGTACGTCTGTAAACTACCCGCTACAAGACTAGACACGTGAGTAAGATTCTCTATCGAACTCAACACATTTCGCTCCGCAGGTACATACATCACCTTAGGAAGAACAATATTATCTATATTTAACAAGGTACCTTCTACATCATATTTGCCATCTTTCTCTACTACTTTTAAATGGTAATATTTTCCTTCATACTCAAGCTCTGATGAAGATTCAATATAATTCTGTAAACGATGATAAGCTAATAAATCAAGAAAAGTATTCTCTTTTAATGGCATTACTTTATCACCTCTAATCAATGCTTTCTCTAACCAAGTAAAGACGGAAATAAGTTTAGCTACAGTACTTTTACCCGAACCTTGATCACCTATAAACACAGTCACCTTATGGATATCTATCCACCCATCATTAGCAATATTCCCTTCTCTTATTGGCCCAAAGTTCTTAACCTTAATTCTTCTCAGCATTGTATTAACTATATTATACTCCCAAATATAAAACCATTTTATATATTTATATAAATTATATTACACATTTATCAACATCTCTAAATGTAATTTACTCATTTACTGATATGACGACATGAAATACTACTCTCTAAAAACACTAAATATTTTATATAAATTTTATGTAATCTACCTATTAAATCTATCAACTATTCTATAACTCTCACCCTCTCATAATACTCTTTTATTTCTCGATGTGCTACCCTGCCATCGCCTTCAATGTATTCGCCAGAGAGTGCATCAAATAAGCTTAACCCAAAAAGACGTTGTACTAAGCGCTTATGAAGTGGCAATTGATTTAATAGAAGTTCTTTATTCCTCATCTTTACGCCTATACCATGTTTATTGCGAAACCCAATATAAATCACATCTTCTATATCCTTCCATTTTATAGTAATATTATGTTCATAGTTAGTTATTCCTTTAGGTGACAATCTTAATAGCACGACCTTGTTAGTAGATTTTTTCCATACAACCACACCATTACAAATAAGTAAAACTCCCATAACGAAGAATAAAAGTAACAACAAAGTCATCTGCCAAAACTCTACTAATAAAGAGAACGTAATACTAGCATCTCTTAATATAAAATAGCTTAATATCATCCCAAACATTAAACTAATAAAGCCCAAGATCAGCATACTCCTTCCCATACTAACTCCATAGTAATATAACTTCTCTTCTTTCATTCAGTGAATTTTAGCTGTAAATATAGCGATATAAGCTAAATGCCAACAAAAAAAGGAGAGTCTCTATCTGCTGATATGGACTCTCCTTCTTGAGTATAATTAATTACATTATTTCACCCTTCTCATATACATTTCTAAGTATTGAAATGCGATACCATTATAAATAAATGGCTTTTCTAACTTTTGGAATAAGACAAGTGTATTACCATTCAGACTCTTAATATCAAGAAATACATCTTCATCAAGGTCGCCATTTTCATCCTTCTCATAAATGCGATTTCCTCTTAATTCATATCCACTCATATCTATCACCTCAATACAATTACCATTGTAATCTTTACCTTCGTATTTAACATACCCCATCTGACTCTCAGTAAATGACATAACCAACACTCCACAGTTATCCTTATTCTCGGCAGCAGCTTCGCCTAATAGTTTCTTCTTTGGATCAAATACTTTAGATGACACATGCTCCCAACTACCAAACAAATCTGCTTTATTAAAAGTCGGTGTGCTATTATCGTCACTAGAACACCCTGTAACACTTATCATCACGATAGACATGACGAACAACATGATAATTTTTTTCATAATATTATATTTTAAAATCTAAATACTTTACAATTTCTCATATGTAAGTTCAACATACTGAAATGCAGAACCATTATACTCAACAGGCTTAGCCAATTTAACCATCACTGTTAATATATCCTTAGTCAAGTTTATGATCTCAAAATGTTCTTGTATTCCATTCTCATCTATCGTACTAATCACATCCTTCGCAACTGAATATTTTAATATTGTGTGAGCTTCTATGCAGTTGTCATCCCCATCCCTACCTACATAATGCATGACATCAATCTCATCTGCTCCTATAGTCCATATCATTTGCCCGCAATTAAAATCATCTTTAGGTACACTTTCTTCAATAAGCTTCTTATCAGCATCAAATGATTTCACAGTTATCGAACTCCACGCTCCTGCTAAATCATCTTTAGTATAAGATGCCTTCTCTTGACAACTAACCATAGTCAAAAAACAAACTACCATAAACAATACTACTTTCCTCATTCTCAACAAACTTTTCATTTTCTATAAATATAAGTCTTTTTATAAACACATTATTCAACAATTCAAACACTTAGCACTACTCTTCATCCTCACTAAAATAATTGTAACATAGAAGAAGAATAACTGAAGAATAAAAGGAGTATCCTTGGGCAAACACACCTCTTACCCCGGTATTCTCCTATAATACTCCTACTATTGTCCTAGAATCCCACACAAAGGTGCGTCATTACTGCGGTTAAAGGTAGTTTAAAAATTAATTACCATTTAGAGCAAAACAACACTAACGCTTAAAAATCAACATATTGATCCCATTTATTCTCAAAAACAAACTAAAAAAAATCTGCATTTTTAATAGAAGATCTATCTAATTAGATATAATAAGACTCTTAGATCAAAAAACATGACCAAAACAGAATCAGTTAATCAATAAAATAGAAAAAAACAGATTGAATTAGATAAAATTATACAATGAAATATCTAGAAAAGGATAGATTAGAGTAGAGTGCACAATTAGCGCTAATAAACAATCAATAAGGATTATATTATACTCACTATGAGTAATACTCTGATTTTACAAGATATAAACAGGCCTGTTATTCTCCTTCTTGGATTTTTGGCTCCCACAGTAGTTCTTTGAAGTTGACTACTTTATTATCGATAACCTCGACACCTTCATTCTCCAATAATTGTTGCATTAGATTGGTTCCATCGAAGTGAAACTTACCTGTCAACATGCCGTTGCGATTAACTACGCGATGAGCAGGTACTGTATCATCATTATGAGATGCATTCATAGCATACCCTACCATACGAGCAGAACGCGCAGCTCCTATGGCTCTTGCAATAGCTCCATAAGTAGTCACTCTACCCTCTGGAATCTGCCTCGCTACAGTAAAGACGCGTTCAAAGAAACTCTCTTCGGCAGCCATTACTTAAGTAATTTATAGATAGTGATTAGACAAATTACACCTGTAATCGTCCCAATAACATAGTTGATATTACGAAGAATAAAAGCATCCTCTCTTGATGGTTTTTTAAACAAGGATACATAGATATAAAACATCATTCCTGATCCTAATACTACTCCTAACGAAAAGAATGTAGTACAAAGAATATCAAAAATAGGAAAGTCATAAGTAGCTAATGTAATACTTAGGAATACGTAATAAGGTATCAGAAAAACATTAATCGAGGCAAGGAAAACTCCATATATAAAAGGAGACTTTCTCTTCTCTAGATTATCAGCTTTTTTCTTCTCTTTCTTTTTAGCAAAGAACAAAAAGTAAATAGTCAGGATAGCAAAAATAGCTAGCCCTATCTCGTGAAGTGCCTCAGTAATACCAGGGCTTGAATCAATAAGCTTAGAAAAGAAAATCGCGACAAAAGTCTGTATAAAAATAACAGTTAAGGCTCCTAAGATATAGTGAAACGCTTGGCGTCCTCCCTCTTCCTTAGCAATCTTAACTGCTGTCATATTAAGCAGCCCTGGAAGAGAAACTCCCAAGGTAGCTGCTAAAAAACCGAAAAATAAAAGTGTGATAACTTCTACTCCCATCTTACTTTATTCTAAATTGAATGTAAGTTATAGGTTTATTTTGTTCTAAATACTGTGATTCGTAAAAAGTTTGGATCTCAGTTACTACACTTGGTGCACCCTCATTCTTATAAATGTGGTGGTTCGCGTAGATAACTTCATGTCCTTCTCCATGAAGAAGTCCTAATGTGTATCCGTGCATAAATTCACTATCCGTTTTTAAATTCATTACTCCATCTGCAGTAAGAACTTTCTTATAACGCTGTAAAAATTCACTATTCGTAAGACGGTGTTTAGTACGTTTATATTTAATCTGAGGGTCTGGGAAAGTAATCCAAATCTCACTAACTTCTCCTGCTGCAAACGCATGCTCGATCAACTCGATTTGCGTACGTAAGAAAGCTACATTAGTCATTCCTGACTCTACAGCAGTCTTCGCACCACGCCAAAAACGAGCTCCCTTAATATCTATACCGATAAAGTTCTTCTCCGGATAACGTTTTGCTAATTCTACCGTGTATTCTCCTTTTCCACATCCAAGTTCTAAAACAATAGGATTGTCATTCTTAAATACATCTTTCCCCCAATTACCCTTTTGAGGTAATTCACCTATCATATCTTCTCTAGTCGGTTGATATACAATATCAAAAGTTTCGTTTTCTCTAAATCGCTTTAGTTTATTTTTGCTTCCCACGTGATATACTTCATTATAAATTTGCGCAAAATTAAGTAATTATAGTGAAACTATCCTATTTTAATTTTATACAAGGACAATAGATATAAGATTGGTTGATAATTAATTATCTAAAGGAGCAACTAATGCTTTCTCTAAAGTGAATGAGAACTCTGATCCATAACCAAAGCTACTTTCTACATAAATATGTTCTTCATGAGCCTCTACAATATGCTTTACGATAGATAAACCAAGTCCTGAACCACCTACAGTACGAGCACCACTTTTATCAACTCGATAAAAACGCTCAAATAATCGAGAGACATTTTCCTTCCTAATTCCCGTACCATTATCAGTTACCCTCACGATAAGTTTATTATCCACAAGATCTTCGATACTGACTTCTGTAGTTCCCTTTTCTTTCCCATATTTGATAGAGTTATCAATAAGGTTTGTGATTACTTGTCCTATACGTTCTTTGTCACCAACTACATAAATAGGTTTATTATAGTTAAGATCGAATATTAAAGAGATGTTTCGTTTTTTCGCTTTATAGTCAAGAAAATCATATGCATGTCTAATCGTCTCCACGATATCAAAAGTAACAACATTCAAATGAAGATCTCCGGACTCAAGTTTAGTAATCATATCTAAATCGTTAACGATATAAATAAGTCTGTCTACACTCTGTGCGGCTCTCTCTATATATCTATCTCTAACCTTTAGATCATCGATAGCTCCGTCCTGAAGTGTCTCTAAATAACTTTGTATAGTGAATAGAGGTGTTTTTAATTCGTGAGAAATATTACCTAAAAAATCACGTCTATACTCTTCCCTAACTTGTAGGGACTCAATTTCTATCTTCTTGTTCTTTGCAAACTTTTGAATCTCTTCTGTAAGGGTCTGCATATCTGTAGTAACAGCTTTACTTCTTAAATCTGTATGTTCTAATAATGATACATTATCATAAATCTTCTTGATACGACGGTAGATAAAGTGCTCTACACGGTACTGAAGAATAAAAAAAGAAACAGTGTATAAAAAAACAAGGTAGCCTAATACTACCCAGAAAGGTATATCTAGGTAAAAGACTCCGATAGGTAAGGTTACAATAAAGCTTATCACTGTAATAGCGAGTGAAGACTTTACTGCGAATTTATAAGAACTCTTATATTTTATAGCCATTTATTAATCTGCGTGGTCGAATTTATATCCAACTCCTTTAATAGTTTTAAAGTAGTTATCTCCTATTTTCTCTCTTAGCTTACGAATATGTACATCGATAGTTCTACCCCCTACTACTACTTCATTACCCCATACAGCATCTAATATCTCATCACGAGTAAATACTTTTCCTGGCTTAGCAGTTAACAAATAAAGTAATTCAAACTCTTTACGAGGGAATACAATTTCTTCTTTGCGAACAAATACTCTATACTCGTCTCTGTCTATTCTAATATCTCCTACTTCAATAACTTCCGAACCACTATCCTCACCAAAACGTGCACGTCTAAGTAATGCTTTTACTTTACTCATTAATACTTTCGGTTTAATAGGCTTGGTAATATAGTCATCTGCACCTGCCTCAAAGCCTGCTACTTGAGAATAATCCTCTCCACGAGCAGTTAAGAAAGTAATAACGCTATTCGCTAATGCAGTGTTCTTTCTTATTAATTCGCATGCTTCTATTCCATCCATCTCAGGCATCATAACATCTAATATAATAAGGTGTGGTTTATTAGTGTTAGCTACTTCTACAGCTTGTTTTCCATTACTTGCCGTGAATACTTGATACCCCTCTTGTTCAAGGTTATAACCGATGATATCAATAATATCTTGCTCATCATCAGCTAAAAGGATCTTAATCTCAGAATTTTTCATACTTGTGTTGTGTGTTTTTCTAGGCCAAATATAGAGCATAATACATTACTAAATATAGACTTTACAATTATTTAATGTGTTAACAATTTGATAACGTAATATACACAAAAAATTAAAATTTGAATAACATTCAGGACACATAGTACCAAGTTCTTTGCACTACATAATACAACACACTTATTCTATGAAAAATTATTTTGTAATCTTCTTATTATTTGCATCAGCCTCATTCTATGGACAGAAGGCTGATATCAAAGGTAAATTAACAGATGACATTACACACGACGCTTTAGCTTACGCAACAGTAGCTATCAAAAATTCTTCTAATGGGGTCAACACAGAACTTGATGGTACTTACCATCTTTCATTAGAAGCAGGTACATACACTTTACAGTTTCAGTACATGGGGTATGTAACTCAAGAAAAAACAATCACAGTAGCAAAAAAAGAAACCAAACTAATAAATATTGCTCTAACATCAGAACACACTGAACTAGAAGGAGTAGTAGTACAAACAACGCGTTCTAAATCAAAAGAATCAGCACTTCTTATAGAACAACAACGTTCTAGTGAAATCAAACAACAGATCGGTGCACAAGAATTATCTCGTAAAGGAGTTAGTGATGTAGCATCTGCTGTAGCTAAAACAACGGGAGTATCTAAACAAGAAGGTACAGGTACTATATTCGTACGTGGATTAGGAGACAGATATAACAGTACTTCTCTTAATGGATTACCTCTAGCATCTAATGACCCAGAGAAAAAGAATATCGACCTAAACTTATTCTCTACAGATATCGTAGAGTATATCTCTATCGATAAAACATACAATGCAAGAAACTCAGGTGACTTCGCAGGAGGAAATATTGACATTATCTCTAAAAAACACAGTGGAGAAGCTTTCTTTAATGCTTCTGTAGGAACAAATATCAACACAAATGCTGTAGGTGAAGACAAATTTAGAGCATTATCAGATAGAAGTTTCATCGGGTTCTCTGAAACTAAACAACCAAGCAATGCTTTAAACAACTTTAGTTTTAAAAACTCAACACAAACTAAAAACAAATCTCCTTACGGAATGAGTTTAGGTTTAAACGGTGGTAAATCATTTTACTTCGGTAAAGAATCTTCATTAAATCTATTCGCGACTTTATCTTTTGACAATAATTATAAGTTTAAAGAAGGTGTAAACCGTACTGCACAAGCACAAAACAGTTTTACAAAAGACTTATATATGAAGTCTTATGAATACAACACGAATACAACTGCAATGTTAAATGCTGATTATAACATCAACTCTAACAACAGTATTAAATACAATGTGTTATTAATCAATGGTTCTCAAGAGAAGGTAGATGAGTATACTGGATATATCAGAGATATTACAGATAGAAAAGACTACTATGAGAGTTCATTATTAACAAGACAAAATTACAAACAAGATCGTTTATTAGTAAATCAGTTATTAGGAGATCATAAACTTAATGATCAAGTAGATCTTAACTGGGGATTAGCGCTTAATAACATCTCTGCTCAGACTCCTGACAGACAGATGTACACTTTAAACAAGATTAAAGGACAAGATAACTACGAATTCTCTACTAACTCTAGATCAGATAACAATAGATATTTTGAAGATCTAATCGAGAATGAAGTAAGTGCTAATATTGCTGCTTCTTATAAATTCGGAAAGAACAGTTATGACCAATATAATGGTAAATTGACTTTAGGATATAACTTACGTCAAAAGAATAGAGAGTTTAAAGCTACTCAGTATGTATTCCAAATTAATGCTGACTATAACAACAACATTAATCCACACGCTTTAGACAACTTCTTTAACCAACAAAACTTCAACAACGGATACTTTGAGACATATACATTCAGAGGAGGAGCTAGTACTCCTGGAGCATTACTTCCACAAACTTATGATGGAGATATGACTGTAAATGCAGGTTTTGCAAATGTTGAATACAAATTCTCTGATAGATTCTCAGGTACAATCGGTGCGAGATTTGAAACCATCACTCAAAAAGTAACTTGGCAAACACAGTTAGATTCAGAAAAGACATCTAACACATTAGATAAAAATGCTTTCTTACCTAGCTTATCTTTAAAGTATGCTGTTGATGATAGAAACAACTTGCGTTTTGCTGCTTCTAAAACATATACATTACCACAGTTTAAAGAAAGAGCAAGATTTATCTACGAAGATGTAACTGAGATTAAAGTAGGTAACCCTGACTTATACGCTTCTGATGATTACAATGCTGATTTAAAATGGGAATTCTTCCCAACAAATGACGAAGTAGTTTCTGCAACAGTATTTGGAAAATACATCAAAAACCCAATCAATGAAATCGTATCTGCCTCTTCATCAAACGACATTACATATGCTAACACTGGTGACTATGGATATGCTACAGGAGTAGAAATCGAAGTACGCAAAAACTTATTCAGCTTTGATGATGTAAATACAAATAAAATAACAGGAGGTTTAAATGCTTCTATCATGAAGACATACCAAAAATTAGATAACGAGAAAGTAAATAAAGAGAATAAATACTTATCAACTTCATTTACACATGACAATGCTGATTTTACTGGAGCTTCTGATTTCTTACTTAACGCTGACTTATCTTATATCAAAGAATGGGGAGAAAAGAACTTAATGGCTACAATGTCTTATGCTCACTTCTCTGATAAATTATACTCTATCGGTACAGAACAAGGTGGTAACTTAGTAGATAAAGCATTCGGAATGCTAGACTTCACTTTTAAAATGAAGTTTAATAAAAACTTCGGTATAGGAGTAAATGCAAAGAACTTATTAGATCCTAAAATCGAAAGAGAACAACAAAACCTAACGCAAGATGTCTTAGTGAGATCTTACAAATTAGGAAGAAACTTTAGTTTAAGCTTAAACTATAATTTCTAAACAAGCATATTACACAAATACCCCCCAATTTCTAAAGGCGAGAATCATATCATTTGATTCTCGCTTTTTTTATCTCCTATATACAATAATAGATCCTGAAATAAACAAAATAAAAGGAGTATGTCTATCAATAAAGCATAGCCTCCTTAAGGCTATTCACATTCACTTAATCTTAAACACTCAAAAAGCATCAAATTAACACAGTTAACGCACGGTTAATATTAAAATTACAAATAGTTAATTATTCAATGACAGTCACTTAACACCCACTGGCTGATTTCTATACATCTTTGTATCAAACATATAAAAAACTATATTACACATGAAAAAATTATTAAGATCAGGATTCGCAATTGCAGTGGCAACATTAACATTAGTAAGCTGTTCATCTAGTGATGACAACAATGATGGTGGAACAACTACAAAACCAAATGAAATCAAAGGAACAGTTAAGAAAGGTGAAAAACGTACTCTTGACGGAACTAAAACATATAACTTAACAGGTAAATTAGTTGTAGAAGATGGTGGTATATTAACAATCCCTGCTGGAACAACAATTATCGGAACTGGAGGAACATCAGCATATATCGCAGTAGCACAAGGAGGACAAATCTTCGTAGAAGGTACTAAAGACAAACCAGTAGTAATGACTGCTGCTGAGAAAAAAAGAGGTAGTTGGGGAGGTTTAGTGATCTGTGGTAAAGCACCTATAAATAAAGCAGAATCAGCAACAGCTGAAGTATCTGACTTAACTTATGGAGGTAAAGTAACAAATGATAACTCTGGGTCAATTAAATATTTAAGAATTGAGTATTCAGGAGCAAACTACAACAGTGAGAAAGAATTTAATGGTCTTTCATTATTCGGAGTTGGTAGTGGAACTACTATCCAATATGTACAAGCACACGAAGGTTCTGATGATGGATTTGAGTGGTTCGGTGGAACAGTAAGTGCTCAATACTTAGTGTCTACTAACAATGATGATGATCAATTCGACTGGACAGAAGGATGGAATGGACAAGAAAATAAATTTTGGTTCTCTAAACAATCAGGAACTGCTGATAAAGGAGTTGAAGCAGACAACAATTCTAAAAACAGATCAGCAGACCCATATTCTAACCCAACAATCACAGGTATAACATTATTACCTGCTGTAGATGGAAAAGGTACAGCAATGAAATTACGTGAAGGAACTAAAGGAAAACTTACAGATGTAGTTATCGGATCTTATGCTGTAGGATTTGACGTAGAGCATGATGAAACTATCGACAATGTTAAGAATGGTTCTTTAATCTTAAGCAACGTTAAACTAATTAACGTAGGTAAAGCTACTACTGGTAAAAACACGAAAGGTGAAGCTGTAGATGTATCTAAAGTGTATACTGCTGGTGAAGCTAAAGGAGCTGGAAATGGAGTAAATGCACCAGAATGGACTAAAGGATGGACAGTAGGCCTATAGTAATAAAAAGATAAAATTGTTAAAAAAAAGTGCTTATTTAAAAAAATAGGCACTTTTTTGTTTTTATATCTCACAATAAATAATTACTTTTATACCATAATTTTAGTTAGATGGCAAAAAAATACTTTTATATCACGATGTTCATTGCAATGTTAGGCGGAAGCACAGCATTTGCACAAAGTGGCTTACGCTACAATAATGAACCAAAATATTCTAATCAGAATATTGAAGGGCTATCTATTTACCCTAACCCTGCTGTGGCTAATGGTAAATTGTACATTGAATCTACTAAAAACGAACCTAAGGAAGTAGAACTTTACAATGTAGTAGGAAAGAAAGTATTTACAACCACTGTAAGTAATAGAGAATTAAATCTACCTTATAGTGTAAATGCAGGTATTTATGTAATGAAGATTAGAGAAAGTAACGCTACTGCTACTAGAAAAATAGTAGTCAAATAAGAATTACATTTTAATGATTTATATTTTTAAAAAGAGCATCTCTGAAAGTGATGCTCTTTTTTTATTTGTATTTTTGTAATTAAATATCATACATCGTGTTTAGACCTGAAGAAATCATACAAATACAAACTAAAAAAGACTTCCATAGAGTAGCTATGAAAGTTTTTAGATTCCAGTATGAATATAATCCTATATATCAACAATTCTGTAATCTACTCAACAAAACACCTGAGCAAGTTAAGACTATCACTGATGTACCTTTTCTTCCAATTGAATTTTTTAAAAGTAGAGATATACTAAGCTCTACTGATCCTATACAGATTACTTTTACCAGTAGTGGAACTACAGGTATGATCACAAGTAAGCATCATGTGACAGACTTAGCTTACTATGAATACAGCTTTAGAGCCGCATTCTCACATTTCTATGGAAACATTGAGGATTATGTCGTTCTAGCCCTTTTACCAGCTTATCTAGAGAGAGAAGGGTCTTCGCTTATCTATATGGTAGAAGATTTAATAGAGGGGTCTAATCAACCTGAAAGCGGGTTCTACCTAAACAATTACGAAGAACTAGCCAAAACACTAGTAAATCTAGATAAACAAGGAAAGAATATCTTGCTTATAGGTGTTACCTATGCCTTACTAGACATGATAGAAATGCAGAAGTTCTCTCTTAGTAATACAATTATTATGGAAACTGGAGGTATGAAAGGAAGACGCAAAGAAATGATCCGTGAAGAACTCCATAAAGTACTATGCGATGGTTTCGGAGTTTCAAAAATACATTCAGAATATGGTATGACCGAATTACTTTCTCAAGGATATTCTTTCGGAGATGGTATTTTCGAATGTCCTCCATGGATGGACATCCTAACACGTGATCCTGAAGATGCACTAACCTATGTGGAAGAAGGAAAAACCGGTGGAGTTAACGTCATTGACTTAGCGAATGTAAACTCTTGTTCGTTTATAGCAACACAAGACTTAGGTAAGAAATATAAAGATGGCTCTTTCGAAATATTAGGAAGATTTGACCATTCAGATATAAGAGGTTGCAACCTAATGGTGGTTTAACTTACTACAAAAAAGAAGCCCTGTAAAGAATTACTTCACAGGGCTTTTTTATAATTTATTACTTCTCAATCAACTCTAATTTCTCTGCAAAGTAATCACAGAAATCTTTCATTGTTGCTGCCATCTTCTCATCTTCTGTAGCTCTCTCAAAAGTATCAGACATAGCAACTAATGTTTGATGAAAGAACTTCTTCATTTCATCTACAGGCATATCCTTAGTCCATAGATCTATACGCAGAGTTTCTTTTGCTTTATGATCCCAGATAGATAATAACATCGCCTTAGCTGCAGCACCGTTAACACCACCATCCTCAGCAGTCCAGAATATCTTATCAGGCACCTTATTATCATCTAACTCTACTCTAATATTTATATCAGAAACGTGATTTTTACTCATTACTTCTTTGGTTTGTATTTTGATTTTTCAAATATTTCTTTTGCATCTGTATTAAACAGATCATGCAAAGTTACATTATTATTTTGCATATACGAATTGACTATTTGCCACCCTAACCATGCTCCTGTTCTACCAGGACTATCTCCATCTATATCTAAATAATACTTAGAAAAAGGAGCTGCAGTCAAGAATCTACTAGATAATTGAGGATTTGTCTCATATAATAAACTATTATCAATAAAATACCTCCACATATCCGCTTCATTTAATTGACACCATTTTATCTGCTCTATCGTGTATCCCATAACATAAGCATCCTCTACCTTAGGAAGTAATAATTTCTTAGCATATAGAATCTTTCCATACTGAATCATCCCGCCTAAAAAAGTACGATCTCTATTAGCAGGCGCTTTTTGAAGAACAAAACTCTCAGCTAAATCAGGTAAGATTTGTGTTGATTCAAACGTTCCTCTTAAGTAGTCCGGAAAACCTTGATAAAAGCGGTGATCTTTACCTAAATAAGTATCTAACGCAATCAAAACTAAAGAATCCGCATAGATAGCCTTCGCAGTAACATCAACTTCTGAAATCAGCGTAATTACTTTTTTCTTTGATGACTCCTGTGGATAATAATACTTGACATGTTTAAAGAAATCTTCTAACTGAGTAGGTAATGTACCTAAATCAGTAAACTTCTTCTCAACCTCTTCGTTTAATTCTATAAACAAGGTATCTTTCTTCTTCTCTAACCAAAAATCATCTGATAGATTTGAATTAAAGAAATAAGGATACTGTTTTTTAACTCCTTCGAATTGTGAAACATCCATTTTATAGAACTCTTCATCAAAACGAGCAATAGTCATTTCTATAGGAATAGTAGCAATCTCTTTTTCAAGTTCACTTTGCTTATCCCCACAGCTTGACCAAAAAACACAGCTTACTAGTAAAACCACACTAGATAAATTAGTAAATTTGGAGAAAGTCATTTTATCTTTTTTTATTTTTCAAGGTACAAATATAATAAGATAGATATCAACCTATTCCATAAATCTTCAAAGTCATGACAAACAATATTAAAATGAATACAGAAGCAGTAACTAATCACATTGTTACTTGGTTAAAAGATTATGCTCTTAATGCAAAAGTTAGTGGCTATGTAATAGGAATATCAGGAGGTATAGACTCAGCTGTTACATCAACTTTATGTGCTATGACAGAGTTACCACTACTATGTGTAGAAATGCCAATACATCAAGATCCATCACAAGTGTCAAGAGCAAAAGAACATATTACATTCTTAAAGAACAACTTTTCTAATGTAACATCAACAGTAGCAGACCTAACGTCAACTTTCGAAACACTAAAAGATTCCTTACCTTCTTCTAATGACGAAGCGCTACTTAATCTAACATTAGCGAATACTCGTGCTAGACTGCGTATGACTACACTGTACTACTACGCAGGACTACACAGAAGCTTAGTAGCCGGTACAGGGAATAAAGTAGAAGACTTCGGTGTAGGATTCTTTACTAAATATGGCGATGGAGGTGTAGATATTAGCCCTATTGCAGATTTAATGAAATCAGAAGTTAGAGCTATAGGCGAATATTTAGGCGTACCAAGTAGCATTATCATAGCTAAACCTACTGATGGATTATTCGGAGATGAACGTTCAGATGAAGATCAATTAGGCGCTAACTATGATGAACTAGAAATAGCAATGACAGCACATATGAACGGCGCTAAAGCTGATGACTTTACAGGAAGAGAAAGAGAGGTATTCGATATATATAGCCGATTAAATAGAATAAACCAACACAAGATCAACCCTATACCCGTCTGCATAATCCCGACTGAACTAAAATAAGCAACACAAGGATTCAATAGTGATTGTTAATTATTCGCAATAATTAAATACCTTTGTTAAAAATATTAAGCTATGAAAAAGTATTTATTGTTTTTAATTACAATTGTGTCATTGTCTTTAGCCGGATGTTCTACAGATGATGACAACCGTGATTGTTATGAGGGTTTTATGCCTACTAGAGATCTCTATAAAAATGGTATTGACCCAAGAGATCTAAAAGTAAAAGACTTCGGTAATGATGTAGGTGTATTCACTGTAATAACATCTAGAAGTGAATTTCTTAGTAGAGTAACTGATGCTAGATTATTTGTTGACCAGATTAACTTTAACAAAGAAAATATTCTAATAGGACAAGAATATATCAAAAAAGGGAGTAATGTAAAGATCAATACAATAACAGAGCAAACCTGCTACCCTAGAGCAAGAGTTAATGTAACTGTTGACTTTATTAATAGTAGTATTAACAATCGTCCACATTTTATTACATACAATGTAATACTACCTAAATTAAACATTTCACAGAGTCAATATTCCGTTTATTCAAACTTCATATACTAAAAAAGAGGCAATCGCCTCTTTTTTTATTCATCTATCGTTTTAAACCTTGATGTTACTTGTCCTAGTCTATTTGAGAACATATTCATAAGGCTAGTATAATCCATAATTAGAGTCAGCATCTCATAAGATCTCTTTTCATCACAGTCTTTAAGCTTTATTTTATATTTCTCAATCATTGTATTCAATAAGAACATTCTCAACGTCAAAATAGTCTCTGTAACATATTGAGAGATACCTTGATCTTTTTGTTTCACTATGATATTCTGAGACTCCCATTTGTGTAAGGTTTCTTTCTCATCCTCCATAATAATATTAGTCACCTCTTGAGCTATCTCAGGGCTAAGCGACTTTAGATACTTATCTAATTCCCACGTATTATGATTAAAATAATCGATAAGATCTTTATAAATCACTTTAAACATGGGGTTCGTCAGCTGTACCTCATCCTCTTGAAGACTTAAGTAGATTCTCTCATGTACTTTCTGTACTACCTTATGTTCTACCTCTACAACTTCATTCTCCTCGTTAACGTCTAATAGAAGTTCGATAAACTGTTCTTCTACATTGCCATATAACAACAATATCTCAATAATCTTGCGTTCTAAGTTATACTGTGGATCTATACTCTCTTTCTTCACTCCTTCTGAGTGAACCACCTCCATCTGCTTGCGTTCCTGTGTATATTTCTTATTTGCTTCAGCTAACTCCTTTCTTCCTATCTGAGCTAATGAATTAAACACTACTTCCTCTGAGATATCCATAATACGTGCACATTCCTGCACATAGATTTCTCTCTGTATCTGATCAGGTATCTTAGAGATACTCTGTACCATATCGCGTATTAACTCAGCTTTCTTAATCGGATCGTTCTTCGCCTCCCCCATTAATAGGTTTGCCTTATAACGAATAAAGTCAGTAGCGTTGTTTTTAAAGTATTCGTCTAGTTGCTCCTTTGTGTGTTTTCTAGCGAAACTGTCAGGATCTTCACCATCAGGCAATGGACAAACCCTAACATTCATCCCTGCTTCAAGAATCAAGTCAACTCCTCTTAAAGAAGCTCGTATACCTGCAGCATCTCCATCGAATAACATTGTGATATTCTTAGTCAAACGACTTATCAAACGTATCTGATCAGGTGTAAGTGCTGTCCCTGAAGAAGCGACCACATTCTTTATCCCCGTCTGATGCATCTGAATAACATCTGTATATCCCTCCACTAAGAAACAGTTATCCTGCTTAGCGATATCTTGCTTAGCGTGATATATACCGTATAAAACTTTACTCTTATGATAGATGTCACTCTCAGGCGAGTTAAGATACTTCGCTGCCTTTTTATCTGCAGTTAAGATACGTCCTCCGAACCCTAGCACCCTTCCAGACATACTCTGAATAGGGAACATCACACGCCCTTTAAAGCGGTCAAACTTGCGATCTTCCTTTACGATAGTCAGTCCCGTCTTCTCTAGATAGTCGATAGAATATCCTTTCTGTAAAGCAGCCTCAGTGAATACACTCCATTGGTCAGGAGAATATCCTAATCCAAATTCCTTGATTGTTTCTTGAGTAAAGCCTCTTTCCTTAAAATAAGTCATTCCTATAGCCTTACCTTCCTCTGCATGAAATAGCGTTTCCTCAAAGTACTTCTTCGCAAACTCAGACACGATGAACATACTCTCCTTTTCATTCAGTTGTTCCTTCTCCTCATCGCTTTGTTCAGTCTCTTCTATTTCGATACCGTACTTCTTGGCTAAGTAACGAATAGCCTCAGGATAAGTGAAGTGCTCATGCTCCATAATAAAGCTGATGGCATTACCTCCTTTACCTGAACTGAAGTCTTTCCAAATCTGCTTAACAGGCGATACCATAAATGATGGTGTCTTCTCGTTAACGAAGGGACTTAGTCCTTTGTAGTTAGTCCCTGACTTTTTCAGAGTTACAAAGTCGCCAATCACCTCCTCTACTCGAGCAGCATCAAAAACGGAATCTATAGTACTTTTGGAAATCATATAATAGTATAAGAATGTAGCTACAAAGATAAAAAAAGAAGTCGCTTAATATATATTAAGCGACTCTTTCTATTTTTCAATATTTTATTTCTTTCTCTCGATAACATAGTTCACCATCGTAAACAGTGACTCCCTATAAATAGATTCAGGGAACTCACGAAGTATATTTAGAGCCTCTTGCTGATACTCTACCATCTTAGTAGTAGCGTATTCAAGACCTCCTTTTTGTTTAACGAATTCGATCACCTCTTTCACACGTCTTTTATCCTCATTGTGATTCTTCACAGAATTTATCAACCACTTCTTCTCTTTTGGTTCACAATTATTCAACGTATAAATTAACGGAAGTGTCATCTTTTGCTCTTTGATATCTATACCTGTTGGTTTGCCAATAGGCCCATCAGTATAATCAAACAAGTCATCTTTTATTTGGAACGCCATACCGATCAACTCTCCGAACTTACGCATCTTCTCGATAAGTTCAGCATCATCAGGTTGAACAGAGGCTGCTCCTAATGCACAACATGCTGCTATAAGTGTAGCAGTCTTCTGACGAATAATCTCATAATACACCTCTTCAGTGATATCTAGACGTCTTGCTTTCTCTATTTGAAGTAACTCCCCCTCACTCATCTCACGTACAGCGACAGAGATAATGCGAAGTAAATCAAAATCACCATTGTCTATAGATAATAATAATCCCTTAGCTAATAAGTAATCTCCTACTAACACCGCTATCTTATTCTTCCATAAAGCATTTAGTGAGAAAAAACCACGGCGTTTATTACTATCATCCACGACATCATCATGTACTAAAGTTGCTGTGTGTATTAGCTCGATAACAGAAGCACCTCTATACGTACGCTCATTAACTTGCTCACCGACCATCTTCGCTACTAGGAATACAAACATAGGACGCATCTGCTTCCCTTTTCTATTCACTATGTAGTAAGTGATTCTATTTAGTAAGGCTACCTTAGTAGTCATTGAGTTGCGGAACTTCTTTTCGAAAAGTTCCATCTCACTTTGTATAGGCTGTTTTATTTGCTGTACTATATTCATCGAAATCAAAAATACGACTTTTTTATCTCATTAAATAGTTTCCTCTAAGAGTAAACGATTAAGAAATTGTCAAGTCTTCTATTACACAGATATTTACTGCTTTTGATTACGATTTATTAGCCAACTGTCCACAAGCTGCATCGATGTCTTTACCACGACTACGACGAACCACTACTGTAATATCATTGCGTTCTAAAGCTTTGATATAATTATTTGTAGCTTGTTCATCTGCTTGTTGGAATTCTCCATCATCGATAGGGTTATACTCAATCAAGTTTACTTTACATGGTAAATATTTACAGAACTTCACTAACGCATCTATAGATGCCTTATCATCGTTAATTCCTCTCCAAATCACGTACTCATACGTCACGCGACTCTTCGTTTTACTATACCAATACTCTAAAGACTCTCTCAAGTCAGTCAGTGGAAAATTCTTTGTGAAAGGCATAATTCTATTGCGTATCTCTTCGATAGCTGAGTGTAGAGAAACTGCTAACTTATATTTCACGCCATCATCAGCCAACTTCTTAATCATCTTAGGAAGTCCTGAAGTAGACACAGTGATACGCTTAGGAGACATTCCTAACCCTTCTTCAGAAGTGATTTTATCTATCGCTGCTTGTACATTGTTATAGTTCATCAGTGGTTCACCCATTCCCATAAACACAATGTTTGATAGAGGGTGTCCGTGATTCTTACGACTCTGTTGATCGATAGTTAGTACCTGATCATAGATCTCATCAGGATTTAGATTACGCATACGTTTCAGACGAGCAGTAGCACAGAACTCACAGTCTAAGCTACACCCCACTTGTGAAGACACACAAGCTGTAGTTCTCGTTTCTGTAGGTATTAAGACAGACTCTACAATAAGACCATCGTGTAACTTCACACCATTCTTAATAGTACCATCAGAACTAACCTGCATACTATCTACCTTAATGTGATTAATTACGAAGTTAGCATCTAGCATCTCACGTGTAGCCAAAGATAAGTTACTCATATCCTCGAAAGTATGAGCCCCTTTACTCCATAACCATTCATACACTTGGTTTCCTCTAAATGCTTTATCTCCCTGAGAAACAAAGAAATCTCTTAATTGTTCCTTAGATAAACTTCTGATGTCTTTTTTGTCTATTTGCATGCCGCAAAGTTAACCTCTAATTATGCGACTGCCAAATACTGTAATAAAAATATAACAATATTGTAAGGAAGAATCAATTAAGAATTAGGAATTTAAAATTAGGAATCCGAGACATCTATATCCACAGTAGTACGGGCGTATCACTATACGCCCCGCAACGTAGCCACAAAGTATATCCATCATATATATACCCGCTCCGTATTAAAACATCTAAAAGATGTTTTAGGTGGGCGTAAAGTATTACGCCCCTACCGTTGCGTGCCAACAGCTCGTAATATGCAGCCACATAGTCATCTATAAACTATTAACCGTTAACCACTACCTTCTTCACCGCCAACACATGCTTACACATTCCCCTATCTCCCTGATACTTCCCGTACCATTCACAGGTACAGCGTTCTTGCCCTCCATCTAAGATAACTGTATGACGTACACCTCCAGTACCATCTACACGAGCTTCTACACGTCCATTAGCATTGCTGATAATCTCCACTTTATTCTCTGCTATCAGCTTCTCAGCATTCCTTAAACGAGGATTAAGACTCATAACACGCTCTAACTTAAACGGCAATCTTCTATAAAAGAAAGCATTGTCATCCAAGTCAAAACCTAACAACCCCATCGCTGCCATACGTGCTGTAAGATTATCTACATCCGTAAACCCTAATCCTTCTTCCATCGCTAAAAGCGTTGGGTTAAAGCGTTGGTTCGCATAAGCGTACTTATCCATCGCATCTATCCATTCATCATCCACATCATCTATTAAAGACTCTAATGCAGCTCCCTCTCCTGAGAAACCACGCCAAGTATCTCTCGACAATGACAGACTAAAACGAATATCACCGAAGTATAACTGCCACGTAGTACTCTGCATATCAGGATGCGGATACACCTGCATACTATCGATATAAGGTAACAGTGGTTCTAACAATCTCAAGCGATGAATACCTCCTACACAGACAGCATTAGCAGACTTAACAGGTGTAAAGACAGGCATATTACCACGTACTGTTAGATAATAATCTGTCTTAATCACCCCTTTAGGAATCCCTCTAAACAACTGTTGTGTCTGTATTTTATTAAACGTATGCACACGCTCTGCTTTAGACAAGTATATCTGTACAGTACTCAGCCCTTTAATCCACTTGATTGGAAGAGGTACTTTGCGTTCTACTATTTTCTTATCCTCTGTCTGAATACTCACTTCTTTTTGCCCAATAGATAGCAGTACATTCTCCTTCTGTTTAATACTATTCAAAGCAGTAAGCATAGGTTGATTAAAGTCCACATTAGTTGTCCCATTCTCTAAGAACTCCCCTTCTAGTCCATCAGGCAACACATTTACTCTAGCATATACACCTGCACAGTGAGAGAATCCCTCAAAGCGCACTCTACCATCCCCTGCCGTAGCGATAGGGTCTTTTAGCTTAGCTAGATCAGCAGGCGACAAATTAAAACTTGACTTCACCACATTAGACAACGTGATCAGACAACGAGCCATAATAAACGGATTCTTCACATTACCCCAAAAAAAGCAAGGTGCATCCGTATTCTTCTGTATCTCACTGTACTTCGCTAAGAATAACTCATCTCCCCCCTTACCCTTCGTTAGATTAGAAGGGTTATTGTATATATAGGATAATAGGTCGTTCATGGTATTCAATTATGATTAGGCAAGTTAATAAAATTCAAGAACATAAATCTCACCTTAAACTGTACACATTTGTTTGGATTTACAAGCTGTATGAACTAAATCTAGTACTCCTATAAGGCTATGCTCATGAATATTTTTATCTTATTGTTAGTATCATTTTTTAGTAAAAAAACTATACAACTTATTAGTTGAACTTCTTACAATCAACTCCTCAGTACTACTTTTCATTAATTCTTGCCTATTTACTATATACGCATCTTTAATGATATAGTTTTTCACTCCCAAATTAAATTCCTGTTCATGAAAGATAACAACAGTATCTTCTTTATCCATCCAACCTAAACTATAAATAGGTTCATTTGGCACACTGACAAGATTAACTATCGTTTTCCTATCCAGTTTGCCAACGTTGATGTCCTCAATTTTATAAGCAGTTTCTTTATCATCTATATAGTCTAAAACATTCTTTAACTTTCTATAATCAATATCTTTTATTTTAATATTTCTAAATCTAATTTTAAAGAATTGCTCTACCTTTTGTAATCCTGAAAAATAATCAACTAAAACATTGATTTCCATTGGATCACCTTTAAAATTATTATTTAAATTGTAATTATAAATCTCGTCTCCATCTTTGTTTAAAACACAAAATTTCTCGTTCTGAAAAAATCTATTTAACATTCCATAAAAAGTCGTTGCTATGTTAGTCTTCTTTATATCTTTTAATATATCTAATGTTAAACTAAACTCTAATCTATTATTTTCTGCTATTGTAATTTCAATAACTAAAGAAAATGTTTCAAATAAAACAATTTTATACTTCTTCTTATATTCTGTTATTTGGCTAGCAAACAATACAATATCTAAATCATCTATCTCTAATCCTCCTTCAAAAATAAAGTCAACTATACCTTCGTATTTGGGGCTTGGGGAAATTCTAAAAGCTTTAAGCTCTTCAATATCGTGTATACATAAATTGTTTATTGAAAATCCAAAACTCTGCAGCATTTCAGGAGTTAAGATCACATCTTCAAAATCTTCTCCCTTTAATTTTCTATGTATTTGATCTAACTCATCTATTGTTCCCTTTATACTCAAATTAAACCTACCTTCCAATTCTTTATCTCCTAAACTACTAAAACCAACTATATTATTATTAGCTAAATCCAAGGTTAATCCTATATCATAATCAGCACTAACCTTATGTATCATATCTTTAGAGTACACTTTCTTTTTTAAATTAGGTATATAGTTTTTTTTTAAATCTTCAACTACCGCTCTCAAAAAGTCTTCTCCATATGATACAATATGCTTAATACCCTTTCTTTTTAAATACTGTTCTTTGGGCTTAGGTACTTCTGGAGATACAAAATATATATTCTTGTGTAAATCTCCCAATTCTTCCATTATAGAGTCTATTAATGGAGTAACATTTGTATCATCTAAACTATAACCAATAAATATTATATGATGAGATGCTAATTTAACTTTAACTGTATTCCAAAAAATAGATTGCTGTTTCTTCGCAAGAAAATTGTTGTAATCTGTTGTCGTTAATACTATATCATTTGGAACTGTAAAATCACCATGTATTTTAAAAAGTAATTGCTTATTGATTCCTGCTAATGCTAATTGATCTGAATTTCGTACAACTTCAAGTTGCTTATTATTATCTTCAATAAGAGTATCATAATTAGTTGTAACAATATATTTAAACTGAGGAATACGGGCTAAAAGTTCATGTGCTTCATTATTTGTAGCTTTCTCCAGAACTACCTCTCTAACAGTCCTAAGTAATAATTGTTTATTTCCCTCCAATAAAAAAATATCTTCTGCAAGGTGTGTCAAATTCTTATATTTAACAGAAGCTAACCCTCCCAACTCTTCTAACATACTAGCAGGCATTTTTTGTATTAAGGCATCTCTTAAACCATCAGCAGATGGTAACCCTGCTCCTATAGACAACCCTGCTCCTACAAACAAAATAGCATCCTCATCTTTTATTATATCAAAAACCCTATCTAACATCCTAATAACATTTAAAAACTCCTATCTGTAAAGTTACACATAAAAGTAATTATTTCAAGTATCAATCTATTTAAACAAAAATAAACTCCCATTAGAGCAGATCTATAATCCATGCCATGATTATGACAAAAACCGTAAACAACTCATTATTAAAAAAATAAATACGCACTAAATATTCTTATACGAATGCATATAATCAATCTTCCTTATAATTAATATACGCCAATAAAAAAGCCGATACTGTCGCTAGTATCGGCTTTTAATTGTCGTCTATAAATTGTTAGTTTATTCTTGTGCTAAAAATTAGGTTTACGAATAACCTCATGCCGTAGGCACACATTCCTAATTCCTAATTCTCAATTCCTAATTAAATACTATAGGTCAGCAAAGAAGTCATTTCCTTTATCATCAGTGATGATGAAGGCAGGGAAATCTTTAACCTTAATCTTACGTACAGCTTCCATTCCTAATTCTGGGAAGTCAACCACTTCTACGCTTAAGATATTCTCTTTCGCAAGGATAGCAGCTGGTCCACCGATAGAACCAAGGTAGAAACCACCGTGTTTCTTACATGCATCCGTTACCGCTTGGCTACGGTTACCTTTCGCTAGCATAATCATACTACCACCTACCGCTTGGAAACTATCTACATACGGATCCATACGTCCCGCTGTAGTAGGTCCGAAACTTCCTGAAGGCATACCTTCTGGAGTCTTAGCAGGTCCTGCATAATATACAGGGTGATTTTTGAAGTATTCTGGCATCTCTTGACCATTGTCTAGCATCTCTTGGATCTTAGCGTGAGCGATGTCGCGCGCCACGATAACAGTTCCATTTAACATTAGACGAGTTTTCACTGGCTGTTTCGTTAACTCAGCTAATTGCTCTGCCATTGGCTTATCAAGGTCGATTACTACAGGTGCCTCTAAATGAGGAGCAGATGCAGGTAATAGACGTGCTGGATTAGTTTCTAATTGTTCTACAAACAATCCTTCTGCTGTAATCTTCGCTTTAATATTTCTATCTGCCGAACAAGATACTCCTAATCCTACTGGACATGAAGCAGCGTGGCGAGGTAGGCGGATCACACGTACATCATGAGTAAAGTACTTACCTCCGAACTGTGCACCGATTCTAGACTCTTGGCAGATTAATTGTAATTTTTTCTCCCATTCAAGGTCACGGAATGCTTGACCTCCCATGTTACCTGATGTAGGTAAGTTATCATAGTACCCTGCAGACGCCTTCTTCACTGCTGCTAAGTTAGCCTCAGCAGATGTACCACCGATCACTAAAGCTAAGTGATATGGAGGACATGCAGCAGTACCTAGGTCCATTATTTTTTCTTTGATAAACTCTGTTAAGTTCTTATCATTAAGTAATGACTTAGTTTTTTGGTATAAGAACGTCTTGTTAGCAGACCCTCCACCTTTTGCTAAAAATAAGAACTCGTATTTAGCCCCTTGAGTAGCATAGATATCAATCTGTGCAGGCAAGTTAGACCCTGAGTTTTTCTCTTCGAACATACTGATCGGAACGATCTGTGAGTAACGAAGATTTTTCTTTTGGTACGTTTCGAAGATACCTCTAGATAGGCTCTCTGCATCATTCGCACCTGTATATACATTCTCCCCTTTCTTACCTACTACGATAGCAGTACCTGTATCTTGACATGAAGGTAACTCTCCATCGATAGCCACTACAGCATTCTGAAGAAGATTATAAGCTACAAAACGATCGTTATCTGTCGCTTCCGGATCATCTAGTATAGCTTTTAATTTTTCTAAGTGTGATGTTCTTAACATGAAAGAAACATCAGTCATAGCAGTTTCTGCTATTAACTCAATTCCTTTAGGATCAACCACTAATATTTCGCGATCACCTAATTTTTCAACTTTTACGTACTCAGAAGAAATCTTTTTGTACTGCGTATCATCCTTTTGGATTGGATACGGATCTTGATATATGAAGTCCATTGAATTGTTAATTTATTTTTGTACAGTAAAATTACAAATTATGATTCGTATAAACCCTTAGAATGTGTCTAAATAGCTAGTGTTTACAAGGGTTTTCAATCAATTCCACTTTAATAAATAATATTAGAACACTTCATTATATTTCTCTATAAAAGATCACTATTCAAACAAAATAAACAACAATATTATGTTCTACTTCAAAAATAAACACTCTTTTACAATACTTTCCTCCACCTTAGAAATCTCATCTCCATTAAGTTAACTCCCTAACGTTTGAACAATATACATTGATAGCAATTTGATGGAATAATGATAGCATAGTGGTCGCATCAAAAATAGCCAAAACTATGCGACCATTATGTGACCACTATGCGACCATTATGCGACCACTGTTTTTTCATCGTAAAAAAATCAAGATTTAATACTCTTATTACAAGATTTAAACTTGATATAAATGTTCTTAGAAGTCAACAGAATCAACTATTGATAGTGTCATTAATCTTATAAACACAAAAGCCCTGCATCGTATGATACAGGGCTTCAAATATTTTAATTAAGTATAAGTGACTATAAACTGCGCATATAAGCGATCAGCGATTCCATTTCTACAGCAGACAGCTTTTTAGTAATAGTCAGGTTTGCTTCCATCATTGGGAATTGTGCAGGCTCGATAATAGCATCGGCTTTACCGCGTAAGAATGCATCTAAGTCAGCCCCATTAGCATCATAACCTTTCACAATATCTTGCATACTCGGCCCTATTAATTTTTTATCAGCCATATGACAGGTAGTACAATTACCTTTACCTGTGAATATCTTCTCCCCTAACTTGAGTTTTTCAGACATAGATAGCTCTGCCGTTTCTCCACGTTCAGATTCGTATACTGCTTCTGGCTGTTCTTTTTGTTCTTTTCCTCCACATGCGACAAAGAGAGTTGTTGCAAGGAAAAGCAAACTAGTTTTAATAATTGTTGTCATCGTTGTTGTTTTATTGTTCCATCAAAAATAGAAAAACAACTTAAACTTCCAACTATACAAAACAGTCCTTTTAGTGTAATAATCGGACAAAAAAACTTAGCCATATTTACCATTTATCGATAATGAATAAGCAATATTACTTATTCATCTATTAGATCTATAAAGTCATCTATAGTCAGATAGTAATCTAGCGCCATCACTAACTCTTCCATTGTTGCACTAGGCTTTTGACTTATCGCCAAATCTACTACATCCTGAATATCTTCATCAGAACACAAATACCACATCTCTTGTTCTATAACTTCGCTAGGGTAAATCTCTTCATCATTATCTGTTACCTCAACAGGTTCACCTACATAAATAGTTAATCCTAGCTCGACTTCTTCTTCTCTAGCGTAAATAGCATAAGCAAAGGCAGGATCATATCCTGCAGTACGCTCTTTTTTGTCTTTAACTAGAAGTATAAACTCTTCTAGTTGATATTGTTTATTTTTAAAATCTGACATCTTATCCACAATTAACTTAAACCCACATTCCGCATTAGCCAAATACTACAAAGCAATTCTACTTTATAGCACTTTCATTAGCTCTAAAAGCATACTATAGTATGCTTTAATCACTAATTTAGACCTATTTTGTATAATTACTTTTCGTTTATATGTCTATTGCGTATTATGGGTTAAAAAAAGTAAAGGTAAAACTCTTCTTGTATAAACTCAAAAAAAGGCGACTTATAAAAAAAGCTCAGTGAACTTAATCACTGAGCTTCTTCAATTTATTATATTTGATACCACTATTTATTCAAAAGTACTGCGGCTTCTTTAGCAAAGTAAGTAGAAATAATACTTGCTCCTGCACGCTTAATACACGTTAATTGCTCCATCATGATTTGGTCATGGTCTAGCCATCCTCTCTCTGATGCAGCCTTCACCATCGCATACTCACCAGATACTTGGTACACTGCTACAGGCACATTCACTGCGTCTTTCACCTCGCGTACAATATCTAAATAAGCCATACCTGGTTTTACCATAAGGATATCAGCACCCTCTTCCACATCATATAAAGCTTCTTTTACAGCCTCGATACGGTTAGCATAATCCATTTGATATGTCTTTTTATCTTTTGGTATTTCCATATCTGCTTTTGGAGCACTGTCTAAAGCATCACGGAATGGACCATAGAACGCAGAAGCATATTTAGCTGAATAACTCATAATACCTACATCAGTATATCCTGATTGGTCTAACGCCTCACGCATACGCAAGATACGTCCATCCATCATATCACTAGGAGCTACGAAGTCAGCCCCTGCTTCAGCATGAGATACACTCATTTTCATCAAGGCCTCTACTGTAGGGTCATTTACTACTACACCATTCTCGATAATACCATCGTGTCCATAGATAGAGTAAGGATCTAAAGCTACATCAGGCATAACGATCATACCTGGACATGCATCTTTAATCGCTTTAATAGCTGTTTGCATTAATCCATTCGCATTCCAAGCTTCTGTACCTGCGTTATCTTTTAAATGCTCACTTACTTTCACATAGATATTCACTGCGCGAATACCCAATGCATATAATTCTTTTACTTCCTTTACAGTCAAGTCCACAGAACGTCTAAACATCCCTGGCATTGATGGAATAGCTTCTTGTACATTCGTCCCTTCTGCTATAAACATAGGAAACATAAAATCTTGTGGAGTCACGATAGTCTCTCTTACCAAACTACGAATAGACTCATTTGTTCTTAATCTTCTACCTCTTTGTAATGGAAACATAATTATTTTGGTTTTATGTTATAAACCCAGGCTTTCATTAGAATTTAATACAAATATTTATCACACATTGTTATCTATTGCGTCCGCGGGAGGGTTCGAACCCCCAACCCTCAAAGTCGAAATCTGATATTCTGACAACATCTACATAAATTCAAAAAAATCAAAGACCTGAATTATTAATACTGTTCTATATTACATCTATTGTTGTCACGGATTTATGATTACATAATCACATTATATGACACACAAAGTATTGCGTCTCTACTACTGTCGTGGATATATATTATGTGACACGCAAAGTATTGCGTCTCTACTTTATCCAATCAATTGGCTGTGCCAACACCTTTAACAACTTATCTTCTTCACTTCCCTCTACAGGATGATGGTCATACACCCACTGTACGTGTGGTGGTAAACTCATTAGAATAGATTCGATACGTCCATTGGTTTTTAAGCCAAACAAAGTTCCCTTATCATGTACAAGGTTAAACTCTACATATCTACCTCTTCTTATCTCTTGCCATGTGCGTTGTTCTTCTGTATAAGGCAATTCTTTGCGTCTTTCTACGATAGGTACATAAGCCTCTAAGAAACTATTACCCACTTCTGTAACGAAGTTAAACCATTGTTCCATAGACATTGCCTCCGTAGCTTCTAAGCGATCAAAGAACAAACCTCCGATACCGCGTGCTTCTTCTCTATGCGCATTCCAAAAGTACTCATCACACTGCTTCTTATACTGTGGATAAAACTCCGGATTGTGCTTATCACATGCTGATTTACACACACTGTGAAAGTGTGTAGCATCTTCTTCGAATAAGTAATATGGTGTTAAGTCTTGCCCTCCACCGAACCAAGAACGCACTACTGTACCCTCTTTATCATACATCTCGAAGTAACGCCAATTAGCATGAACTGTAGGAACCATTGGACTTTTTGGATGAAGCACTAAAGACAATCCACACGCAAAGAAATCTACATCTCCTACATTAAAATACTTTTGCATTGTTACAGGTAGTGATCCGTGTACAGCAGAGATATTCACTCCTCCTTTTTCGAATACATTCCCATTCTCAATTACACGAGTACGTCCCCCTCCACCTTCAGGGCGTTCCCAAAGGTCTTGTTGGAATTTTGCTTTTCCATCTACTTCTTCAAGACCTTTAGTAATTGTATCTTGAAGTTGTTGTATATATTGATAAAACTGTTCTTTCATAATTATTTTGACACTCTAAATCTTGTCTACTTGACACACTCTTATTTTCACAATAGTATTTAAACTATAATCTACTACATCAACAAATATTATAAGTGCACTAATCTAACTTATACTTAATATCACCTAACTCCTATTACCCTCTCACATCTACAGGTCCTAACACATAATTCATAAAAGCAATAAGAGCAAATACACTAAATACAGTTATAACATATATTAATCCTACTAACTTTAAGCAGCGTTTAACCTCTGTACTTTTAGATATATTAGTTACAGATAAAAACAAAACACTTAATAAACTTAATATACTATAGACTATCACATACACAAAAACAGACATGCTGTCTTCACAATATTCGTAATGGTGATAGATAACACTATCTATCGTAAAGACTAACCAAAACAATGTAATAGTTACAAATACACCTAATATTCCTTTGTTTAGTGTAGTCATTGTTACTTATAAGCTACTAATCTTAGTCATAATATTAAAAGAGAAAGCCTTGCTCTCATCTTGAATAAACTGGTATAGTGCTTTTGCTTTAACTTTAAAAGAAGGTTCTTTAGTAGACCATTTCACTAAAATATCCGTGAACTGCTCCATATGGTCCCATCCAAAGTTAAAACACTGTATATGCTTAGGTAACTCATCAGTAGAAATAGTTAATAACTCTTGATAAGTTAATCCTATCTTGTTTAATTCCTCATCTAGACTTTCAACAAAAGTAGCGTCCTCAGGTACAAACCCCATAGAAGACAACTTCTGTACGATAGACTCTATACGTCTATCTTCTTCACTTTTAGTTCCTTTATTTAGCATAAATATTAGGTCATAAAAAAACAGAAAAGCCTACCACCAAGTGTAGCCTTTTCTGTCTATATATTATTACTTCTGTTCGTATTCTTTTACTGCTTCGATAAACGCTTTTGCGTGATCTACTGGGATATGAGGTAAGATACCGTGACCTAAGTTAACGATATACTTATCTTTACCGAACGCGTCGATCATCTCGTGTACCATCTTTTTAATAGTTGGTATCGGTGACATTAGGCGGCTTGGATCAAAGTTCCCTTGAAGTGTGATATCTCCTCCTGTGAATAGACGAGCATTCTGTGGGCTACAAGTCCAATCAACCCCTAATGCAGAAGCTTTAGACTTCGCCATCTCAGGTAATGCAAACCAACATCCTTTACCAAATACGATAACTGGAGTGATTTCAGATAAAGCTTCTACGATCTGATTGATATATTTCCAAGAGAATTCTTGGTAATCAACAGGAGAAAGCATACCTCCCCAAGAATCAAATATCTGTACTGCATCTACTCCTGCCTTTACCTTCTCTTTAAGGTATAAGATAGTTGTATCTGTAATTTTTTGTAATAAAGTGTGAGACGCTACTGGATCAGAGAAACACATACTTTTCGCAATGTCAAAACTCTTAGATCCTTTACCTTCTACTGCATAACAAAAGATAGTCCATGGAGAACCTGCGAAACCAATCAAAGGCACTTCATCATTCAACATTTCTTTTGTTACTTTAATAGCTTCCATCACATATCCTAAAGTCTCTTCGATATTAGGTACGATAACTTGCTCTACATCTTTAGCAGAACGAATAGGATTAGGTACCCATGGTCCTACTCCTGGTCTCATCTCTACATCAATATTCATAGCTTGTGGTACGACTAAAATATCTGAGAATAAAATAGCTGCATCTGGCTTTACAATACGAATTGGTTGTACTGTAATCTCAGCTGCAATTTCAGGCATTCTACAACGTGTAAAAAAATCATACTTCTCTCTCAAAGCGATAAACTCAGGTAAATATCTACCTGCTTGACGCATCATCCATACAGGTGGTCTCTCTACTGTTTCACCTTTTAACGCTCTTAAGAATAAATCATTTTTAATCATTTCTTTTCGATTTTAAAACGTCAATTTTTAGCTGACTTTATTTGTAATAATCCACACAAGCTTGTAATGTAGCTTCCACTGTAGGTTGCTTTGCAATTACGATATGTTGTGTAATCTCTTTTAATGGTTCTGCTGTAGTCTCTCCTATACAAAAACACACTTCTGTAGTAATGCTATTTGCCTTAAGATAACTCTCAACACCTGAGGGACTGTAAAAACACAATCCTTCTATTATTTGTTCATTTTTTAGTGGATTAAGAACAGTCTGATAAACTGTAAACTCATTAAAGGCTATGTTATTCGCTCTAAAAGCATCAGGTAACAAGTCTCTTCTAATACTTCCACTAAAAAAAGTAATACTCTTACTATTAAAATTATCGACAATAATTGGGGCAAGCTCTTTGGCATAATGTGCCCAAACGATAACCTCCCAACCATGTTCCTCAAGTAATTCTTTTGTTTTTATTCCAACACAAATAGCAGGTTTACGATTAAGATCACCTTTATATCCCTGATTAATCACACTCTTTACAGCATTCTGACTTGTAAAAAGCACATAGTCATTCACTGCATTTAAGTCAAAGGCGATATGCTCTATAAGAATATAGTCTTCACTTAATAAGCTAAGATTACCTAAAACAACATTATTTAAGGTAGAATCATGAATCTTGCGTGTTGATAAAATCGTTGGAATAAAAGACATTCTATTTTTTTAGTTGTTCACGTAGTGCTACCATAAGCTCACTTCCTCCGTTCTCAAGTATTTCTTTTGCAGCAAAGAAACCAAGCTTCTTCCATTCCGCAATATCTACTACTTTATTCACTTCGAACTTCTGTTTACCATCTAAAGAGAACAATACTCCCTTAAAGTTGATCGTGTCATCGTGATCGTTATAAGTAGCTAATGCTCCAATAGGGGCAGTACATCCACCTTCTAACGTTCTTAAGAATTGTCTTTCGATGTGCGTAGTCATCTCTGTCTCATAGTCATTTAGCTGTGCTACTGCATCAAGTGCAAAGTTATCATCAGCATTCACCACTACTACCATTGCTCCTTGTGCAGGTGCAGGTATCATCCAGTCAAGGTTAATAAAGTTCTTAGGTTTCTTTTTGATACGGTCAAGACCAGCTGAAGCGAAGATTGCTCCATTCCAATCGCTGTTCTCAAGTTTCTCCATACGTGTATTTACATTTCCACGTAAGTCAACCGTTGTATGTTTAGGGAAGCGATTTAGCCATTGTGCTTTGCGTCTTAGACTTCCTGTAGCTACTACACCTTCAAGATCTTCTGACATAAAGCTAGTATCTCCTTTATGTAATAAAATATCTACTGTGTTAGCACGTTTAAGTACGGCACCTTGTACGATTCCTTCAGGTAGAGCTGTAGGTACATCTTTCATAGAATGCACTGCGATATCTATCTCCTTATTGATCATTGCCACATCTAGAGTCTTAGTAAAGATTCCTGTGATACCCATCTCATATAGTGGCTTATCTAACACTAAATCCCCAGTAGATTTCACAGGTACTAACTGTGTTTTAAACCCCAACTTTTGAAGTGATTGCTCTACTGTTTTTGCTTGCCACATTGCTAGTTCACTATCACGTGTACCAATACGAATAATTTTACTCATTTTAATTTGATTCTATATGAAACACTTTCTCTATCCACTCTATACTCTGATCCACAACAGTATCTTCATGACGAAGATGATTTGCAAACTGTGTGGTAATCTTTTGTATGATTCGCATGCTTATTATTTCTGCTTGCTCCGAATCAAAATTATCAAATTTCTTTTTATGATAATCAAGTTCTCCGTCTTTAATCTGCTCTAATTTAGATTTTAAAGCATGAATAGTCGGTGCGAACTTTCTCATTTTAGTCCAAGCAATAAACTCAGACATGATCTCTTCTATAATTTCTTCTGCTTGAGGAATAAACTCTCTTCTTCTCTCGATAGTCTTATCTGTCATTTGAGATAAATAATCAAGGTGTATTAACTCTACACCTTCTATCTCTGTCACATTATCACTAACATTTTTAGGAATAGACAAATCCAGTATAACAAGAGGTTTGTTTAGATTAAGAAGAGCCTTATCTACTGTAGGTTTCTGTGCACCCGTAGCAACGATAAGTACATCTGCTTTACGCATTTCTGCTTGTAGATCAGCATAGTCTTTCACTATTAAGTTAAACTTACCTGCTACTTCTAATGCTCTTTCTTTTGTACGATTTATAAGTGTGATGTGATCATTCTTAGTGTGTTTCACTAGATTCTCACAAGTATTTCGACCTATTTTACCTGTACCGAATAGTAATATATTTTTAGTAGAGATATCCTCCACATTATCCATAATATACTGCACAGAAGCAAACGACACTGATGTAGCACCAGAGCTAAGCTCCGTTTCATTTTTAATTCGTTTACTCGCTTGGATTACAGCATTTACTAATCGTTCGAAGTAATTCGTTGTTAACTCTTTCTCTTTAGCTAAATTAAATGCATTCTTTATTTGACCAATAATCTCAAAGTCTCCTAAGATCTGACTATCTAATCCTGTCCCTACACGAAATAAGTGCTCTATCGCTTCCTTAGTCTTATATACATAAGCTACATTGCGAAAGTCATCCACAGTACCATTACTATTATCACATAGCAATTTAATTAATTCAAAAGGGTGTTGTGCAAAACCAAATATCTCAGTCCTATTACATGTAGAAATAACTATTAAGCTCTCTATTCCTTCATCCTTTGCTTGAGTCAATAAATTGTCTTTAGCTTCATCACTTAGACTAAACTTACCACGCATCTCTGCATCAGCTTTTTTATAACTTAATCCCACTGCATAAAAAGTCGCAGGTTTAGTCTTATCTATTTTGTCCATACTACAGAGTTAATTCTAAAAAGTAAACAAATTTAAGATTAAAGAATTGACAAAAGTAACGCTAGAGGGACTATTTATATCGCTAAATGATTTCTCAAAAAAAAAGCACCGCATTTCATTATAATACAGTACATTTGCAACAAACACAGGGGTTAAAGAGTGGCTTATATAGAATAGTTCTAAATTAAAAGTAACCAAATAAGTTTATCTCTTTTACTTAAAAAGTAACGCTATGAGTCCAACGGAAGAAATAATAATTGACGATAATTTTTCACTGCTAAGGTTCGAAAACAACCTCAAAGAGAATATCACTTTTCAAAGAGAAATGGGAACCGATGTGATTCAATTCTATTTCGGATTAAAGGGGTCAGCGAAGTTTTTATTTAGCGGAGGGGCTTACTCTTTACCTTTAAATGAAGAGAAATTTCTAATCTTATATAACCCTCAAAAGCAACTCCCTGTACACTTAGAAATAACACCCAATACTTGGATCATAAGTGTTTTAATCTCGATTAAGAAGTTTCACGCCCTATTCTCTACAGAAGCGGAGTTCATCGGTTTTCTAACAGGAGAGAACAGAGACAAAAAATATTATTCAGAAGAAGAGATTACTCCTTCTATGGCTATAGTATTAAACCAACTTTTCAACTTCTATATGAACCCTACTATAAAGAAACTTTATTACACAGGGAAAACATATGAACTATTGAGTCTTTTATTTAATCAAAATGAAGATCAAAACATAGAGAACTGCCCATTCTTATCTGATGAAGATGATGTTGTCAAAATCAAAAAGGCAAAAGACATCATCATTAGCAAGATGGCAGAACCACCTACATTACAAGAATTAGCCGACACAGTAGGTATCAATATTAAAAAATTAAAAATGGGCTTTAAACAGATTTATGGTGATTCTGTATTCAGTTTCTTATTTGACTATAAGATGGAGTACGCCCGTAAACTTCTAGATAATGGTACATATAACGTAAATGAAGTAGGCCTAAAGATTGGCTATAGCTCATCTAGCCACTTCATCGCAGCCTTTAAAAAGAAGTTTGGCACTACACCTAAAAAATATTTAATGTCCCTTAACACAAATAACTAAACTCATGCAAGGTATATTATTAGTAAACCTAGGCTCACCTAAAAGCCCTACAGCAAAAGACGTAAAACCATATTTAGGAGAATTTTTAATGGATGAAAGAGTAATCGACATGCCTTACATCCTAAGATATTTACTAGTAAAAGGAATCATTCTTAATACAAGACCTAAGAAATCAGCAGAGGCTTACGCTAAAATATGGTGGGAAGAGGGGTCACCTCTTGTTGTAATATCTCAACGTCAACATAAAAAAGTACAGGAGAAAGTAGACATCCCTGTAGCCCTATCAATGCGTTATGGAGAACCATCTATTAAAACAGGTCTTCAAGAGTTAAAAGACAAGGGAGTAGATGATGTATTAATGATACCATTATACCCTCAGTTTGCTATGGCAACTACGGAGACTATCGATGTACTAGCAGAAGAAATAAGAACAAAGTTCTTCCCTCAGATGAAAGTAACTAGTTTCCCTGCATTCTATAATAAACCTGAATATGTAAATGCCTTAGCTCATACCATTAAAGGACACCTAGAAGGTTATGATTACGACCATATTGTATTCTCATACCATGGAGTACCAGAGAGACACATCCACAAATCAGATGTAACTAAAGGACACTGTACAATAGATGGTTCATGCTGTCAGACAGCTTCTAAAGCACATGAGTTCTGTTACAGACATCAATGCTTAGAAACAACTAGACAAGTAGTAGAAAAACTAAACATCCCTGCTGATAAATACACGAACTCATTCCAATCTCGTTTAGGAATGGACAAATGGCTTCAACCTCCTACGGATGTAACTGTAAACGGATTAGCTGATAAAGGAATAAAGAAACTTGCTGTTGTAACACCTGCTTTCGTAGCAGACTGTTTAGAAACACTTGAAGAAATAGGTATGGAAGCACATGACGAATTCCTTCACCACGGTGGTGAAGAGTTCAGAACTATCCCATGTATGAACGATGACGATATGTGGATTGACGCTATGGTAACTTGGATTAAAGAATGGCAAAACAAACAATAGTATGTTATATCTATATTTAAAATCCTTACACGTTATATTTATTGTTTGTTGGTTTGCAGGCTTATTTTACATTGTACGTTTATTCGTTTACTATGCTGAGACTAAAGATATGCCTGAACCAAAAGCAGAAATACTAAAGGAACAATATACCATAATGACTAATCGCCTGTGGAACATCATTACATGGCCCGCAGCTGTATTAGCAACTATTTTCGGAATATGGTTACTAATAGAAATACCTGCTTGGCTAAGTCAACCTTGGATGCATGTAAAGCTATTATTCGTAGTATTACTGATAGCTTATCACCTTAAATGTCATCAGTTCGTTATGCAAATAAACAACAGAACAATGACCAAAACATCCTCTTTTTTTAGAATATGGAATGAAGGTGCTACCCTTATTTTATTTTCTGTAGTATTTTTAGTAATTTTAAAAAGTACTTTTAATTGGATATTTGGAGTTGTAGGACTAGTAGGTTTATCAATACTATTAATGCTAGGAATACGCTTATACAAAAAGATTCGCCATAGCAGAAACTAATGAAAGATGATTTTATATTAAAGAACTTTTCTCTGAGGAATAGAATATTCTTCTCACTTATATTTTTAAGTATCATCTCGTCCGTGTTGATATCAGCCGTTTCTGTATACCAGTTTAGGGAAGAAGCGCGTACCTATCATCAGTATAGACTAGAACGAACAGAGAACTCTATTAATGAGAATATAAATTACATCCTTACAACTAGCGAATACCCTCTGACAACCGAAAACATACCACGGATATTCAGAGATAAAATACATGAATTGGCCGCAATTCACAATACAGAAATCAACATACACGATTTACAGGGACACCTCTTGATTACTTCAAGAGGTACTTTCTCTGTAGATAGCATATCTAAAAACATCTCTCCCCTAGTTTTAAAGACAATACAGTCATCTCCTAACAAGCGTTTTGTAGACATTAAAACTTATGACAACAATCGCATTAGGATTGCTTATAGCTTTCTGAAAGATTTAAAGTTTAAACCATTGGGTATTCTTAAAATACCTTATGAAGAAAAAACAGAGTTCTACGAAAATGAAATACAAAACTTCATGGTTAAATTCGGACAGGTATATGTTATTATGCTTATTATGTCTATCGCCATTTCGTATTTCTTATCCAATTACATAACTCAGAGTCTTAAAGACATCAGTGTCAAAATGACGCGCACCGAACTTGGTCAAAAGAATGAGAAGATAGAGACTATTTCAACTAGTAAAGAAATCTCAACATTAATCACTGCCTATAATGACATGGTCGAGAAGTTAGACGATTCTTATGCTAAGTTAGCGCAAACAGAACGAGAGCAGGCATGGAGAGAAATGGCTAAGCAAGTAGCCCATGAAATCAAGAATCCACTTACTCCAATGCGCCTAACTGTGCAGAGTTTCGAAAGAAGATTTGACCCTACTGACCCTGAAATAAAGAATAAACTGAAAGACTTTTCTCAGGTGCTAATCCAACAAATAGATACAATGACCTCTGTAGCTACAGCCTTTTCAAGTTTCGCTACAATGCCTGCTCAACAAAATGAAACATTAGATCTAGTTAAGACAGTTCAACTAACCTTAGATATCTTTAATGAAGACTATATTTCGTTTAGCACAACAGATAAAGAGATTATATCCAAAATAGATAGAACACAACTAATCAGAATTATCACTAACTTGGTCAAAAATGCAATACAAGCAATTCCTTCAGAACAAAATACTCCTGAAGTTAAAGTGAGTATTACAAGAACCAACGAAAGTGCTATTATTAAAGTATCAGACAATGGTACAGGAATAAAAGAAGAGGACATTAGTAAAATATTCCAACCTAAGTTTACAACCAAATCTAGTGGAATGGGACTAGGACTAGGAATCATTAAAAACATTATTACCAATTACAATGGTACTATAGTTTTTGAAACAGAAGATGGCAAAGGCACTACATTTATTGTGACCCTGCCAATTATAAATAGTTAATCAAATAAAAATATAATATGGAGTTTGAGAATATTCTAATAGAAAAAGAAAATAGTCTGGCCATTATAACAATTAATCGTCCAACTAAACTAAACGCTTTAAACAAAGCTACAATAGAAGAGCTACACCAAGCCCTGAAACAGATAGAGAAAGACCGTGAAACACGTGTTATTATCATCACAGGGAGCGGAGATAAAGCTTTTGTTGCAGGTGCTGATATCAAAGAGTTCTCTAGTTTCAATACTAGCGAAGGTTCTCAACTAGCTGCCAAAGGACAAGAGTTGTTATTTGATTACATCCAGAACTATAATAAACCTATCATAGCTGCAGTTAATGGTTTTGCTTTAGGAGGAGGTTTAGAACTTGCTATGGCTTCGCATTTTAGAATAGCTTCAACGAATGCTAAAATGGGATTACCTGAAGTAACTCTTGGTTTAATACCAGGATACGGAGGTACTCAACGTTTACCACAACTTATTGGTAAAGGAAGAGCAATGGAGCTTATCATGACTGCTGAGATGATTACAGCAGACAAAGCTCTTACTTATGGCTTAGTTAATCATGTCGTGGAACAAGATGAACTATTAGCTTTCACAAAAAACATTGCAAACAGAATTGCATTCAATTCGGCATCTGCCATCAGTAGAGCAATTAAATCTATCAATGCAAACTTTAAGGAAGGTATCAATGGATATCACGAAGAAATCAAAAACTTTGGAGAATGTTTCGAAACAGAAGATTTTACTGAAGGAACAACAGCTTTCTTAGAAAAGAGAAAACCAAACTTTAAGGGTTCTAATTAATATATTAAAAGGTCAGATTAACGTCTGGCCTTTTTGATTTTAGATAATTTCACACGAACCAATATAAAATAAAAAAGCCTCTTGAGAAATCAAGAGGCTTTTGTTGGCTCACTAGGACTCGAACCTAGAATGTCTGTACCAAAAACAGAAGTGTTGCCATTACACCATGAGCCATTACCTTTAACATGCTTCAGTTAACTAGTTAACTTCTGTAATGCTGATGCAAAAGTAGCACTTTTTTTTATTCCTCCAAATATAATTTGTTTTTTTTAATCACGTAAAACCCTCTATTTTGCTAAGATACTCATAGTCAATATGGAGTAGTTTTAATTTTAACAAATTATTTTTTTAGGTTTTTTTGATTAGCTAAGCTTTTGGCTTAACTCCTAAATTCCGACTATGATCTAGATTAAACTTAATGGCAAGAAATAGGGAAAACTGAATGCTTAAATTACACTAGAGTAAAGGATAAAAATCACTAGTAAAACCACTAGTATTACTAAGGCTATGTAACCTCTTCAACACTTCTTCAATATTACCTCAACATTGCTCTACTATAAGCCCTTTATATTGAATCATTCTTGAGCCACTCTTGATGAACTCTTGTCTCAAATAAATTCCAAAATTCTAACTATGATCAGTTTTTTAGAGATAGCAAAAAAAAAGCTCCTCTAGAAATAGAGGAGCTTTACTTGTTGGCTCACTAGGACTCGAACCTAGAATGTCTGTACCAAAAACAGAAGTGTTGCCATTACACCATGAGCCATTACCTTGTCACTACTTCAGCATGATTACTTCTGTAATGCGGATGCAAAAGTAGCACATTTTTTGAAACAACCAAATTATTACACGAAAAAAAATTAAATATTTCTAATTTCGTTACACAACACAAAAAAAATCTTTTCTTTGTAAGTATAATTAAGTAAATATCTAGTAATTACAAATATGTTGACATTCAATTACAAGAAGTGGAATGTTATAGGCGGTTGGCTGTGTTTTGCCATTGCTTTATTAACTTATACACTAACAGTTGAACCCACTGTAAGTTTTTGGGATCCAGGAGAGTATATCGCCACTTCTGCTAAACTACAAGTAGGACACCCTCCAGGGGCTCCTTTTTATCAAATGTTAGGTGCATTCTTCTCAATGTTTGCCACTTCTCCTGATAAAGTAGCATTAATGGTCAACATGGTTGCCGTTATCTCAAGTGCTTTCACGATTCTTTTTATGTATTGGACATTGTCTAATCTACTTAAAAAAATCGTTGTTGCTAAAAGTGAGTGGACGAATAATAACGCTATCGTTGTTTTAGGTAGTGCTGCTATCGGATCATTAGCTTTTAGTTTTACTGATAGTTTCTGGTTTAACGCTGTGGAGTCTGAGGTTTATGCCTCGGCGATGTTCTTGACTTCTCTACTTCTTTACCTAGGCGTTAGATGGTATGATGACATCAACAGTGTCAGAGGTAACCGCTGGTTATTACTGATCGGTTTAGTAGTCGGAGCTTCATTCGGAGTTCACTTAATGGCTCTTTTGACAGTTCCATCTATCGTATTACTTTACTTCTTTAAGAAGTATGAAAAAGTAAACATCAAGAACTTTATCATTGCTAACATAGCAGCGGTGGGAGTTTTATTTTTTCTGTTTGCTTTCTTATTCCCACAGACCCTAGCTTTATTTGGTAAGACAGAGATCTTTATGGTTAACTCGATGGGATTGCCTTTTAATAGTGGTACTATATTCGCATTCCTTTTGATTATCGCTTTCTTCGTATTTGGATTACGATATACAGAGAAGAAAAACAAAGTAATGGCTAATACGCTTATCCTTACTTTATTATTTATCTGCATTGGGCTTACGAGTTGGTTAATGTTACCGATTAGAGCCAATGCTAAAGTGGTTATCAACGAGAATACTCCTTCTGATGCTACTGAATTATTAGCCTATTATCAACGTGAACAGTATGGAGATGAGAGTATCTATTATGACTCATACTTCACCAAGAAATATGTAGGTCTAGACAAGGCTAACCCTTGGAAAGATGAGAAACCAAACTACGAACGTAATAACCAAACAGGTAAATACGAAATCGTAAATGAATATGTAAACGCAGGTCAGAACTTTAACGAAACGCATAAAGGATTCCTTCCTAGACTGTGGAGTACGGATAAAAATCACCGTGTTAACTACATGAGATACACTAAACCACTAGACTTTAAAGCTGCACAAGGATATGCTGGTAATAAAGAACTAGAAGAACTAATCGATGGAGTGAAGAAAGGAATGGCTTCTGGAGAGATTGGTATCGAAGGTTTAGACAAATTCTTTGATACTTATGGTGAATACTTAGATATCGAAGTACCAACATTCAGTAGTAATATAAGCTTTATGTTTGACTACCAATTCGGATACATGTTCTGGCGTTACCTAATGTGGAACTTCGCAGGTAGACAAGATGACATCCAAGGTCAAGGTGATTTACAACATGGTAACTGGATTAGTGGTATCACTTTCCTTGATGAGATTCGCTTAGGTTCTCAACAAAACTTACCTTCTGATGTATTAGAAAATAAAGGAAGAAATACATACTTCTTCTTGCCATTTATACTAGGACTTATCGGTGTCGTATTCCATTACCGCAAAGACCCTAAGATGTTTTGGGTACTTTTAGTGCTATTCTTATTTACAAGTTTTGCCCTAAAAATATTCCTTAACGAGCGTCCATTCGAACCACGTGAGCGTGACTATGCTGTAGTTCCAGCATTCTATGTATTTGCACTGTGGATTGGATTTGGTGTATATGCTATCTATGATGGACTTAAGAAATATGTACAACCTAAACTAGCTGGGCCAATAGTATTAGCTGTATCGCTACTCGCAGCTCCTGTCTTATTAGCTCAACAAAACTGGGATGATCACGACCGTTCAGATCGTTATACTGCATTAGCTAATGCTAGAGCATATTTAGATTCTTGTGATCCGAATGCTATTTTATTCACTATTGGTGATAACGACACGTTCCCGCTATGGTATTTACAGGATGTAGAAGGATATAGAACAGATGTACGTGTAGTATGTACAAGTTTATTACCTCTAGACTGGTATATCGATCAAATGAGAGCGAAAGCCTATGATTCAGAACCTTTGCCTATCTCATTCACACATGATCAATATGTAGGAAATAAGAGAGATGCTGTCTTAGTCAACAAAATGATAGAAGAGAGAATTGATATCAAATCACTTCTTAACTTTATCAAATCTGATGATGATAGAACAAAAATGAAGACTGAAGCAGGTACAACATTATACATCGCTCCTACTGGTGCTATCAGAATACCTGTAGACAGCGCTAACATTGCTAAATATAATATCGTCTCTCCTCACCTGAGAAAAGACGTGTTACCATACTTAGATATAGATATCACTGATCAGGCAATCTATAAACACCGCCTAATGATGTTAGACATTATCGCTAATAATAATTGGGAGAGGCCTATTTACTTTTCAGGAGGTAGCTGGAATGATGATGACTTCGTGTGGATGAAAGATTACTTACAGTTATCAGGATTAATTTATAAATTAGTTCCTATCAAATCTACTGCTGAGAGCTCTCACCCACTAGATAGAGGGTCTATTGATTCGGATAGAATGTATGACATCGTCAATAAATGGTATTGGGGTAATATGGGAAGTGATAAAATCTACCACGACCCACAGACTAGACGTAACGCGCTAAGCTACCGTATTAATATGGCTCGTTTAATGGAGCAGCTAATCGCGGAAGGAAAGAAAGATAAAGCGAAGAAAGTAATCGATATAGCGATGACTAATATGCCTATCAAATATTATGGATTATATCAGATCGTACACCCATTCGTAGAAGGATATTATAAAGTGGGAGAAAAAGAAAAAGCTCGTGAAATGGTTAAGGAGCTTGTTCAGAAATCTAAAGAATCCCTTACTTATTATAAAGGTTTACAGATGGATGATATCCAATATTACCAACAAGAAATCATTACAGACATAGAGATCTGGAGAGAATTACTAGAGACTGTCAAAGAAGAAGACCCTAGTTACTTCAAAACTCTTACTGCAGATTACAACACATATAACGGTTACTTTGCATACTTTAAGCGACCAAGTTTATAGTTTAAAAGGCGATAGATTTAAATCTATCGCCTTTTCTTTTTACCTTTGCCCTACTTTTAAATAAAGCAGATATACGATGATCGAGAATAAAAACCAATCTAGAACAAATATTGGACAATTAGGTGAGTTTGGATTAATAGAGCATTTGACTCAAAACTTCACTATCCAAAATGACAGTACAAACAGAGGAATTGGTGATGATGCCGCAGTTCTTTCGTTTGGAGATGATAAGGTAGTTGTATCTACTGATCTATTGATAGAAGGAGTACACTTTGACTTAGCGTACACGCCTCTTAAGCACTTAGGATATAAAGCAGTAGTGGTTAACCTATCTGATATCTGTGCGATGAATGCTGTCCCTACACAGATCACAGTATCTATAGCAGTATCTAATAGATTCCCATTAGAAGCATTAGACGAATTATACGAAGGTATCGCATTAGCATGCAACTATTATAAAGTAGACCTAGTAGGTGGAGACACTACTTCTTCTCAAAAAGGGCTTATCATCAGCGTAACAGCTATCGGTAAAGCAAAAGAAGAAGAACTAGTATATAGAAGTGGTGCTGGAGAGACTGATTTACTAGTAGTATCAGGAGATATTGGATCAGCATACATGGGGCTTCAAATCTTAGAAAGAGAGAAACAAGTATTCCTAGTAAACCCAAATAGTCAACCTGACTTATCTATCTATGAATATATCATCGAGAGACAACTTAAGCCTGAAGCTAGAACAGATATCAAACAGTTATTAGCAGACTTAGAAGTACAGCCTACAGCTATGATAGATATCTCAGATGGACTATCATCAGAGATTATGCACCTGTGCAAACAATCTAAAGTAGGATGTAATTTATATGAAGACAAACTTCCTCTTGACCCTCAGTTTATGAACACTTGCGAAGAGTTTAACATCGACGCTAGTACGATGGCTATAAACGGAGGAGAAGATTATGAACTACTATTCACAATCAAAATGGAAGACTTCGAGAAAATTAAAGGTAACCCTAACCTATCTATCATAGGACACATGACTCAAGAGAGTGAAGGCGTTCACCTAATCAGTAGAGAGAACACTAAGATCCCTCTAAAATCAAGAGGTTGGAATCCTTTAGAAGATAAAGACGAAGAATAAAACATATAATATAAGAGGCTATTTCTACTTAGAGATAGCCTCTTTTTTTTACACCAAATTTACCATTGGATTTGCTCTCTACACAAAGTACAGCTACTAAAACTCCCTCTTAGCTTAAAAATCTATATCACAATACTTCCTTACTGTAGCTACACTCCTCTCCTACCTTATTGCTATTTTATAATTACAAGTCCGCTACTTCTTACGAAAAATCAAATCTCCCATTCTAAATATTAAAAAAACATTGATTATACACCCTGAATTAAGCTAGACAAAAAATAATAGATAATAGTATTTTGATAGGAATAAAGAAACAGAGGGTAAAAAAGAAGTAACACCTCAATATTTAAAAACAATTCATCTTACTGACAACAAACCAAATACTGTGTAACAAACCAAGTACAACACCAAAAACACACAACAACACACAAAACAACAATAATTCTTCTTCAATTGGTTTAATTTTAAATTATCCTTAAAAAATGTTTTACATATCACACATTTGGTTATATTTGAGAATACCAAAAACTAATTTGAATAATGAATAAAACGTATCAATTAAAAGTAAATGCTGATACTGTTTTTGAGAGTAATGATTTACTACACAGTGACATTAATGTGTCACAAGTAGGGACATCTGCGTACCACGCACTCAAAAATAACAGATCTTATGACGTGGAGATTTTATCTAACCAATTCACGGACAAAAACTATACTGTATCTGTGAATGGAAACACCTATTCCATAAATATCCAAACCGAACTCGATAAACTAATCAATCAACTAGGCTTCTCACTGAACTCTGCTAAACAAGTTAATTCCATTAAGGCACCAATGCCAGGTCTTATCCTTGATATCTTAGTAGAAGTAGGACAAGAAGTCGCTGAGAATGATCACTTACTAATCTTAGAAGCGATGAAGATGGAGAACAACCTTTCTTCTCCTAGAGCAGGAGTGATTAAGTCTATTAACATCGCTAAAGGAGCAACTGTTGATAAAGGATTAGTTTTAATTGAATTCGAATAATCATGAAGAAAATATTAGTTGCCAACCGTGGCGAAATAGCTGTTCGTATCATGACAACAGCCAAAAAAATGGGTATTAAGACTGTAGCTGTTTACTCTACAGTCGATCGAAATGCTCCTCACGTACGTATGGCTGATGAAGCGGTATGTATAGGAGAAGCTCCTTCTAACCAATCTTACTTACTTGGAGATAAAATACTAGAGGTTGCTAAATCACTTAATGTAGATGGTATTCACCCTGGATATGGATTCTTAAGTGAGAACTCTAACTTCGCTATCGCTTGTCAGAAAGCAGGGATTACTTTTATAGGACCTGACACACATGCTATCGAAGTGATGGGTAATAAACTTGCTGCGAAAGAAACTGTAAAGGCTTATCACATCCCAATGGTTCCTGGTCTAGATGAGGCTATAACTGATGTTGCTAAAGCAAAACAGGTAGCTAAGGAAATAGGTTTCCCTATCTTAATCAAAGCTGCCGCTGGTGGTGGTGGTAAGGGAATGCGTGTAGTAGAAAATGAAGGTGAATTCGAAAGTCAAATGCAACGTGCTATCTCAGAAGCGACTAATGCTTTCGGGGATGGTTCTGTTTTTATAGAGAAATATATAGGTTCGCCTAGACATATAGAGATTCAAGTATTAGCTGATAACCACGGACATGTAGTACATTTATTTGAAAGAGAATGTAGTATCCAACGTCGTCACCAAAAGGTAATCGAAGAAGCACCTTCAGCAGTGTTAACTCCTGAAGTCCGCAAAGCAATGGGAGAAGCTGCTATAAAGGTAGCTAAATCATGTGATTACTCTGGTGCTGGTACAGTAGAGTTCCTAATCGATGAGAATCTTAATTTCTACTTCTTAGAGATGAATACACGTCTACAAGTAGAACATCCTGTATCTGAATTAATCACAGGATTAGATTTAGTAGAGTGGCAAATAAGAGTGGCTCGTGGAGAGAAATTAGCTTTCACACAAGATGATCTTAAGATAAAAGGACACGCTATGGAAGTACGTGTATATGCTGAGGATCCACTAAACGATTTCTTACCTAGTGTGGGTAACTTAGAGCAATATAAACTACCTGTAGGGCCTGGTATCCGTGTAGATAATGGAATAGAAGAAGGTATGGATGTGCCTATTTACTATGATCCAATGCTTACAAAGCTGATCACTTATGGTGAGACACGTGAAGAGGCTATAGAAATAATGATTAAGGCAATAGATGAGTTTAAAGTAAAGGGAATTAGTACAACATTGCCTTTCGGTAAGTTTGTGATGAAACACGAGGCATTCAGAGATGGAAACTTCGATACAAACTTCGTAAAGAAATATTACAATGCTGAATTAATCAAAGAGGAGTATAAAGATGAGGCTGAAGTAGCTGCATTCGTTGCTTTACAAAAGTATTTAGAAGATCAAAAACAACTTCGCTTACCTAACTAAGATCACTATGAATCCGAAAATAAATAAATTACAAGATATACAAGCTCAAGCTAAACTTGGCGGTGGGCAAAAAAGAATAGATACGCAACACAGCAAAGGTAAACTTACTGCTCGTGAACGTGTAGAGTACTTACTAGACGAAGGTTCTTTTGAGGAAATAGGTATGTTAGTAACACACCGTACTACTGACTTCGGTATGGATAAAGAAGTTTACCACGGAGATGGAGTAATAACAGGATATGGAACTATCAACGGTAGATTAGTCTATGTATTCGCACAAGACTTTACAGTATTCGGTGGAGCGCTATCAGAGACACATGCTGAGAAGATATGCAAAGTAATGGATATGGCTCTTAAAATGGGAGCACCGATGATCGGTTTGAATGACTCTGGTGGAGCGCGTATCCAAGAAGGAGTGCGTTCATTAGGGGGATATGCTGATATCTTCTATCGCAACGTACAGGCATCAGGAGTAATACCTCAACTATCAGCTATTATGGGACCTTGTGCAGGTGGAGCAGTATATTCTCCAGCGATGACAGACTTCACGATGATGGTAGAAGGTTCTAGTTATATGTTCGTAACAGGGCCAAACGTTGTTAAAACAGTTACAAACGAAGAAGTAACTTCTGAAGAATTAGGTGGGGCTAGTACGCACTCTACTAAATCAGGAGTAGCACATACTACGTCTCCTAATGATGTAGCGTGTCTAGAAGATGTAAAAACGATGCTATCTTATATGCCTCAAAACAATATGGAAAAACCAATGAGTCTTCCATATACTATAGGTGAAGAGTATAAATATGAGCTAGATGATATCGTACCTGAGAGTGCTAATAAGCCGTATGATATGAAAGACGTAATCGGTCATATTATCGACGAAGATTCATTCTTTGAAATCCATAAAGATTATGCAGAGAATATCGTAGTCGGATTTGCAAGACTTGGTGGTAAAAGTGTGGGAATCGTAGCGAATAACCCTATGTTCTTAGCAGGATGTCTAGATGTGAATAGCTCTAAGAAAGCAGCTCGTTTCACTCGTTTCTGTGATGCGTTTAATATCCCATTACTTGTGTTAGTAGATGTACCTGGGTTCTTACCTGGAACAGACCAAGAGTGGAATGGTATTATCGTACACGGAGCCAAATTACTATATGCATTAAGTGAAGCTACAGTTCCTAAAGTAACTGTGATTACGCGTAAGGCTTATGGTGGAGCGTATGATGTAATGAATTCTAAACACATCGGAGCGGATATGAACTTCGCTTGGCCTAATGCAGAGATTGCTGTAATGGGTGCCAAGGGAGCAAGTGAGATTATATTTAAGAAAGAGATCTCAGAAGCAGCTGACCCTGCAGCTAAACTAGCTGAAAAAGAGGCAGAATATGCTGACAAATTTGCAACACCATATAGAGCTGCACAACGTGGATTCATAGATGAAGTAATTCTTCCTAATGAGACGCGTAGAAAGTTAATTAAAGCATTCTCTATGTTAGAAAACAAGGAAGTCAATATGCCTACTAGAAAACACGGAAATATTCCGTTATAAAATGACATCTTAAATCTGCTGCTACAGTTCACTGTAGAATTTAAGGTAATAAATAAACTAACGCCTTTTAGCTAATTTGCTAGAAGGCGTTTTTATTTAGCGTATTTTATAATATCAATTTTCAATATACAGTCAAACTATTCTTTTAATTTTATCAAAATTTTAAGAATAAAGATTATATTTGATCTGCATTTAAATAAATACTTTTTATGGAAGAGAATAAAAACTTAAATCAGGATGCTCAAAATAATGAGCACACTCATCCTGTAAATGAAGAACCAAATAATACAAGTGAGTCTATACAAGAAGAGGGATCTAAACTAGACCAACTTAAAGAAACACTACAAGAAAAGGTCGTAGAACCTATAGTACACACTACAGAAGAAGTAGTACACGAGGTGAAAGAAACTGTAGCAAATACTGCAGAAGAAGTAGCTCATGAAGTTAAAGAGACGGTAGTAAAACCAGTAATAGATGCTGTAGAAGAAGTGGTACATGAGATAAAAGAAGAAGTAAACAATACTCCTCCTCCTGTTCAGAACCAACAACCTCAACAAAACCAAACTCAACAAGCATATTATCCACCAGTAGTTCCAGAGAAAAACAACATCGGACTAGCTGGGTTTATCGTGTCAATAGTAGGATTCTTCGTAGGATGGATTCCTTTTATCGGTTGGTTAATATGGTTAGTAGGATTAGTCCTTTCAATAGCAGGTCTATTTAAAAAACCAAAAGGATTAGCGATTGCAGGTGTGGTAATTTCTTTAATATTATTGATTTTCTTAATCTTTGGTATGGCATTTATTGCAGGTGCAGCAGCATTAAGCTAAAAAGTAATTCAGTACTCATATATGAGTAGAATCTATATCATAAAGAGGTTGTCTAGATAATAGGCTACCTCTTTTGTTTTTTATATAACTCCGTAGGTTATAATACTATTTGACTATCTCTTATTTAAGATTATGGAGTATATTTGATATGTTTATAAAAGCAAATGCTATGCAAGAAGAAAAAGAGTTAAACAACGGTAATGACCATTCTAGGTTTATGCCTCCTTCTATTCCTAACGATAATAAGGAAACGACACTTAATAGCCAAGAGACTACTGCTAATCAAGAAATAAATGACAGAGCTGAAGTAACTAAAGAAACAACAGAATTCACTATAACAGATATAGACAGTCTAGCAAATCCCGTTTACCTAGTCACAGATAAAGTAAACTATACTACTGAAAACACGAAACCTAAGAGTACTCCTCAAGAACTAGAAATAACTGAAGTACAAACATCTTCACAAGAACCAATATTAGTAGAACAACAAGATTATCATAATAAATATAGCAGTGAACCTTATCAAAATTATCAAACAATAAACACAATACCTCCTACTACTAGGAAAGAGAATAATGTATTTGGAATAATCGGTTTTTCACTAGCTGTTTTCTCGTGGATTCTTGTACTCGTCCCTATTATAGCGCAACTAACTTGGATATTAGGATTGGTATTTTCAATTATTGGCGTATTTAAAAAACCAAGAGAATTAGCTATGGTAGGTTTAGTTATCTCATTGATTGGGTTTGCCATTTGTATTTTTTTGATTACTACATTAGGTCCTATAGAAGCCTTTAAAACTGTTTTTAATTATTACTCATGAGAACACTTACAGAACTAATAAATACAGAAGAGCCCGGTATAGAACTTATCCACGAATGGATAGCTGATGCTGTTAGACCCGTAGAGATACTACCTCTCTTATCAAAAGAAATAGCAGAAGAAGCTCTACTAGAACTGCAGGTAACTACACGTTCTCCACTTGGAGCAATAGCTTATGATACAGGTGGAATCCTAATAGATAACGGTTGGGTTAGAGTCTTAGGAGGAGGAATGGACATCTTCCCTTCTATTTGCCAATGGAACAAAGGTAAAACGATGGAAGCTGGCGTTAATACTGTAGGGTACTATATCGTAGCATACGATTTGCTAGGAGGGTATTTTTGCATTAACGGTGGCGGATTAGGACAAGATGCTGGTAGCATTTATTACTTCGCTCCAGATACGCTAAACTTTGAAGCATTAGATATTAACTACACTGATTTAATAATTTTCTTTATCACTGGTAACTTAGAACAATTTTATCAAGACTTCAGATGGAATACATGGAAAGAAGATACAGCTGAACTAGCCTTGGATAAGGCGCTTCATATCTACCCTCCTCTCTGGACAAAAGAAGGTAAAAACATAGACTCTACTTCTCTTGCTATTGTTCCTGCGGAAGATATATACCACATAAATAAAGACTTTAGAAATGGCTTAAACGATATTGAAAACAAATACAAGTAATGAACAAATTCGAACACTACACGATTATTCCTAATATCAATACAGGCAATACAACATTAGTAATACCAACGATTGAAGATATCAACAATTGTGAACAAGTATTACGCTTCCGTTTTGAAGAAGATTATAAAGTTTATATGCTTCAATATGGAATTGGGTTATTAGGAGGAACATATATCCGTATTTATGGTCCTACACAGATAACAACTAACCAAGCAGAATGGTTAGCTCGAGTGACAGAGTATTACTTCTGGGAAGAGGGCAAAGATATATTGACAAAAGAACAAGTCTTAAACTCTATTTGCTTAGGAGATACTTTAGATGGGGATGAGATTATCTTCTATCAAGAGAATTATTATGTATTACCACGTAATGAAGAAAACATCTATTTATTAGGAAATAACTTGCATGATGCTTTAGAGTGGTTATGTAGTAAGGGTATTCTAACTGAAGCTTTTGAAGAAAGAGAGTTTGAACCTTTTAATGAAAAGTAATTTACTTTAAGAGGAGGTATAGCATAGTATTTGCTACTAAACAAAGACAATAAAGAGTCACTATTCTTTATTTAACACAAACATTACTTTCTAATGTCCCAATTTTAGCGTAAATTAGATAGAACAAGACAAAGCAAGAAACTAAAGTTTAAGCCCTATATATGCAAGACAAAATACAACTTTTAGAAAAATACTTCGAAACAGGTCTATACGAAGACTTCCATTCCTTACAGAGCGACCTAGTAATCTGGGTAGACTGGAGAGAATATGATGATGTTATCGTAGCCTCTATAGAGAAATGCCTGCAAACGGGGCATCTCATCGCTACTATCGAAGATATGCCTAATGATGAACTTCAACTAAAAGTTAATTATGATGGTAATAGTTATACTCATATCATAGTTGATAGAGACCACTCTATCATTTGGCTTAATCAGATATTACAGCCTGATTATGAGATTCGCTTCTGTAAGATCTCTAAAGGATCAGACACATTAGCCTTTCTACCTCTAACTAGAGAACATTGGCGACAATTAGAAACAATCTATACATTAGAAAAAATAGAGAGACACTTTGAGCGTATTGATAATGATTCTGTCTTTTTCAATAAAGAGGGAGAATTCGATGAAGATAGCTTCTTAGAGAATTAAGCAACATAAAATAGTATAGCACACCCTATTACAGAGGTGTGTTTTTTTTATTTCTTCTTAATTATTAGAATTTTATTAGAAGTAGGTGGTATATTTACTTTGAATAAATACAAATTACTAACTTGCGCCCTAGTTATACAAAGTTTTAATAACTTTGTACTAGTCAATTAATAAACAATCAATTAAAGTGAGACAAAAGATTGCCTTATTCCTTACGGTGCTATTCTTGATTTCAACAACTGAATTAGGTCAGGTGTTGAAGTTTCCGCTATTGGTTGAACATTACGTTGAACACACTTCGAATAACCCTGAATTATCTCTTTGGGGATTCTTACAAATACACTATAGCGAAAGTCACAAAGAAGAAGGAGATCCAACAGATGAAAAGCTTCCCTTCGTTACACACACACACTTTATTAGTATTGTGGCTATAGTCAACCCAACCCCTACTCTTAAGATAGACCGTATCAAGTTTAATACACTTGATGATAAAATACACACTTTCAACGAAGATGAAGTTGAGAGTAACTACCTATCTACTATTTGGCAACCGCCGAAGTACTGTTAATATATTATACCTATCATAGACCACTGTTCATACTTCTATAGTAATGAACTACTTGGCTATGCACCTCATTTTATATTAACGTATTAACAGAGATAAATCATGTTAAACAAAATAATTGAGTTTTCTGTAAAGAATAAACTCATCATTGGGCTATTTGTATTAGCTCTAATCGGTGTTGGTATCTACCAAACAACGAAACTTCCTATTGATGCTGTACCAGACATCACTGACAACCAAGTACAAGTTATCACAGTAGCTCCCTCTTATGGAGCGACAGACATAGAGCGTTTAGTAACCTTCCCAATAGAACAGGCGAATAGCAATATACCTGGGATTAAGAATATGCGTAGCTTCTCGCGCTTTGGATTATCATTAGTAACTATCGTATTCGAAGAAGATGTCGATATCTACTGGGCTCGTCAACAAGTGGGCGAACGACTTAATCAAATAAAAGCCGAAATACCTCAAGACATCGGACAACCAGAACTAGGCCCTATATCTACAGGATTAGGAGAGATATACCAATATGTAGTAAGACCTCAACCTGGATATGAAGACAAATATGATCTAACAGAACTGCGTTCTATGCAGGATTGGGTTATTCGCCGTCAGTTACTTTCTGTAAAAGGGGTAGCTGAAGTAAGTAGTTTCGGTGGAAAACTAAAACAATACGAAATAGCTGTTAACTCTAACAAGCTTGACTCATACGGCATTACTATTAACGATGTATTCTCTGCACTACAGAATAACAATGAGAATACAGGTGGAGCTTACATAGAGAAAGGACCTACTGTATTGTACATCCGTACAGAAGGACTAGTAGGGACTCTAGAAGACATTGAGAATATCGCTATCACTTCTAAAAACACTGAAGTACCTCTATTAATCAGAGATGTCGCTAAAGTACAGATTGGTCACGCTACTCGATATGGAGCGATGACGTACAATGATAAAGGTGAAGTATCAGGAGCAGTCGTAATGATGCTTAAAGGTGAGAATAGTAACGATGTCATCAAAGATGTCAAACTAAAAGTAGCCGAAATACAAAAAACACTACCTGAAGGGGTGGTCATAGAAGCATTCCTAGACCGTACTAAGATGGTTAACAATGCTATCGGAACAGTAGAACGCAACCTAACTGAGGGAGCGCTTATCGTGGTATTGGTCCTTGTTCTATTCTTAGGTAATATGAGAGCAGGGCTACTTGTCGCTTCGATTATTCCATTAGCAATGCTATTTGCGATCTGCATGATGAACCTATTCGGCGTTAGTGGAAACTTAATGAGTTTAGGTGCATTAGACTTTGGGTTAATCATTGACGGAGCGGTCATTATCGTAGAAGCCGTCCTCCATCAGTTCTCCCATAATGCGAGATACAAGTCTATGACTAAGTTATCACAAGATGATATGAATAAGACAGTAGTGCACTCAGCTTCTAAAATGATGAACAGTGCAGTATTTGGTCAGATTATTATTCTTATCGTATATATTCCCATTCTTACGCTAGAAGGTATCGAAGGTAAAATGTTTAAACCGATGGCACAGACAGTAGCCTTCGCTTTATTAGGTGCATTCATCTTGTCACTAACATATGTACCAATGATGAGCTCATTAATTATGAGCCGTAAAGTTACCCATAAGCCCAATCTATCAGAGCGTATTATGGCTAAGGTAGAGAAGATCTATCAAAGTGCCTTAGTGAAGGTTCTAGAAATACCAAAGATTATCTACTCGGTAGTCGCTGTATTATTTGCTATTGCTATATACACTTTATCTACTATGGGTGGAGAATTTATTCCCTCACTAGAAGAAGGTGATTTCGCAGTAGATACTAAAGTCTTAAATGGTAGTAATCTTACCACCACTATAGAAAGTACACAGAAAGCAGTACACATCCTTAAGACACGCTTCCCTGAAGTAGAGAAGATCGTGACTAAGATAGGTAGTGCCGAAGTACCAACGGATCCAATGCCTATGGATGCAAGTGATATAATGGTTATCCTAAAAGATAAGAGTGAATGGACCTCAGCAGAGTCATTCCCTGAATTGGCAGATAAGATGTCTAAGGCATTAGAAGAAGTACCTGGTATCACAGTAGGCTTTCAGTTCCCTGTACAGATGCGTTTTAACGAATTAATGACAGGTGCGAGACAAGATGTAGTAGTCAAAGTATTCGGTGAAGACCTTGACCAACTTGCTGATATAGCAGGTAAGATAGGCAGCATCGCTAATACGGTAAAAGGAGCTACTAACTTATATGTAGAGCCCGTAACTGGTATGCCACAGTTGATGATAGAGTATAACAGAACTGCTATCGCACGTTATAGACTTTCTATCGCAGAAATAAACAGAATCGTTAACTCTTCACTTGCAGGACAGAGTACAGGGATGGTTTATGAAGGAGAAAGACGCTTTGATATGGTAGTCCGTATGGATGAGAAGAATCGCAAAAACCTAACTGATATACAGAACTTACTGATCCCTACTCCTCTTGGCAATCAAGTTCCGCTAAACCAATTAGCCTCTGTAGAGATAAAAGAAGGTCCTAATCAAATACAACGTGAGAATGCCCAACGTAGAATATTCGTTGGTTTTAATGTGAAAGACCGTGATGTACAGAGTATCGTAGAAGAGCTACAAGGCAAAGTAGATGCACAAATAAAACTACCTACAGGGTATAGAATCACTTATGGTGGTCAGTTTGAAAACTTGAACGAAGCTAAAGCACGTCTAGCCGTAGCCGTACCCTTAGCATTAGTACTAATTTTCTTATTGTTATTCTTTGCATTCAGAGATATTAGAGAATGTCTAATGATATTCACTGCTATTCCTCTTTCTATCATAGGCGGAGTGTTCTTACTTGCCCTACGAGGAATGCCATTTAGTATTAGTGCCGGTGTTGGATTTATTGCCCTCTTTGGGGTAGCCGTACTTAACGGTATTGTGCTTATTGCAGAGTTTAATAGACTGCATAAATCAGGCATTAAGAACATCGTCTTCATCGTCGTTAGAGGAGCGAAGTCTAGACTACGCCCTGTACTAATGACAGCTTGTGTAGCCTCATTTGGTTTCTTACCGATGGCATTGAGTAACGGTGCAGGAGCTGAAGTACAGCGTCCATTAGCCACAGTAGTTATCGGAGGGCTAATGTTAGCGACATTCTTAACGCTATTCGTATTGCCATTGCTATACATCACATTTGAACAAAAACTAAACTTCAACTTTATGAAGAAGAAAAAAGCTATCACAGCTATCGCATTATTTTTAGGGCTAGGGCTATCTGCTCAGGCACAGACGCCTATTACTTTAGAGAATGCCTTATCTACAGCTATCGAAAATAACAATACTATCCGTGCGGAGAAACTGAGAACAGAATATGCAAAGGCATTTATCAATACCGCTAATGATATCCCACAGACTTTAGTAACAGGAGAATTCGGACAAATCAACGGACCGTATACAGATAACAAATTTGCTATTACTCAAGACTTTGCCTTTCCTACTGTTTACAGCAAGCAGAAGAATGTGTATAAAGCAGAGTACCAACAGAGCATCTTTAATCTAAACTTAAAAACCTTTGAACTGAATAAAGCAGTTACTCAGAGTTTTTATGATTATATGTATTGGCAAGAGAAAGAGGCATTGCTATTAAGAGCAGATAGTCTATACGCTAACTTCTACAGTAAAGCTACACTGCGTTTACAAAAAGGAGAGAGTAACATCTTAGAAAAAACAACTGCTCAAAATCAACAAATGAGTATACAAGCTCAACTAGGAGAAGTACAAAAGACAAAGAAACTTATCCAAGTACAACTACAATATCTTCTAAACACGACAGAGAATATTCTCCCTATAACAAACAGTAAAAAGATAGAGCTATCAAGTTTAGAAAGTGATTTAGAACACAATCCTGTATTACAATTGATAGAAAGTCAGAAGATCATCACACAAGAACAAACTAAATTAGAACGCTCTAAACAGCTACCTAACCTACAAGCCACGTATAACAACAGTAGCTTTATGGGAATGGCAGCTAATGATGTGTATTATGATAGAAGTAATCGTTTCCACGCTTTCCAAGTGGGGGTATCACTACCGATATTTACTAGTGGACAGAGAGGGCGTATTAAAAGTGCTAAGATAGCAGAGCAGGTGGCGGATGCTGACTACATCGCTACAAAAGATCAGATGAATTCACGTTATCAACAGTTGTTAACATCGCATAATAGCAATGAACAGATACTGACAAACTATGAGAATTTCTCTTTCAAGAACTCTAATACAATCACGAAAACTGCTCAGTTACAATTCATCAATGGAGATATTAACTACTTAGAGTATGTAATGCTTATTAACCAAGCTTTAGAAACGGTCAACAGGTACTTAGACACTCTAAAAATGTACAATGACAATATCATCCAAATCAACTATCTAACTTCTAACAACTAATATTATGTTTACTAAATATATCAATACACGAGTATTAACACTAGCTCTTGCCTTAGGTAGTGCTATGTTATTTACCCAATGCAAAAAAGAACAAGCTGCTGAAGAACAAACCGCTCCTGTAGAAGAGAACACTACAACTGTGCACTTAACTGATGCGCAAATGAAGAACACTACTATAGAGACAGGCACACTGTCGGAACGCAAGATAGCCACGACTTTAAAGCTAAATGGTAAGATAGATGTACCACCACAGAACTTAATCTCTGTGACGAATCCGCTAGGTGGATATCTTAAGTACACTAAGTTATTACCTGGTATGCACATTAAGAAAGGGGAACTTATCGCAACAATGGAAGACCCTCAGTACATCCAACTGCAACAGAATTACTTGATTTCTAAAGATAAATATGAGTTTGCGAAGTTAGATTATAACCGTCAGAAAGACTTAAATGCTAGCCAAGCGAGTAGTGATAAAGTAATGCAGATAGCACAAGCAGAGATGAATAATCAACGCATCACGATGAATGCTTTATCTCAACAACTTAGCCTAATCAATATCAACCCTAGTTCACTAACACATTCTAATATCAGTCGTACTGTGAATATTTACAGTCCTATCAATGGATTTGTAAGTAATGTATTCGTTAATGTTGGTAAATATGTCACTCCTTCAGATGTAATGTTTGAACTAATCAACCCTACAGATATCCACTTAAATCTAAAAGTATATGAGAAGGACTTGGACAAATTAGAAGTAGGACAGCGAGTAGTAAGTTATACGAATGGTGCTCCTGACAAGAAATATGAAGGAGAGATTGTGTTAATCAGTATGGATGTTAACACAGATGGTGTATCAGAAGTACACTGCCACTTCGAAGAGTTTGATAAGAAATTAGTGCCTGGTATGTATATGAATGCTGATATAGATACACATGCAGCAGTATCACAGGCATTACCTGAGGAGAGCGTAGTCTACTTCGAAACAAAGAACTATGTATTCATCGAGACTGCTAAACAGACTTACGAGATGATAGAAGTAAAAGTAGGTGCTAAAGAAGATGGCTACATACAGATTAATAATGCTAACGAACTAGCAAATAAAAAGATAGTAACTAAGGGAGCTTATACGCTACTTATGAAACTAAAGAATACAGAAGAGGAAGAATAATCATAACCTCATCACTATACCTAAAGGAGTTATTACAGTTGTAATGGCTCCTTTTTTTTATACGCTTTAAACAAAAGTATTGATTATTAACAACCTCTTTCTGCCTTTATGCACTTTTGGTAGCAAAAGTGGGATACTATTACGCAAAAAAAATGCTACCCTTACGAGTAGCATTCTTATATTATTAGGCTAATAATTATTTAGCCATCATAGCTTCAGCATATTTTTTACCTACAGCAGCGAATTTCTCAGCTTGCTCTGGAGTAAATTTACTAGGATCGATTTTAGCTAATTCAGGAGCCATAGCTTGAAACTCTTGAGTTAATTTAGCTAATTCAGCAGTGTTTTTAGAAGTTTGAGCTTCAACTAACTTATCTACTAAAGCGATATAGTTATCTAATACAGCTGCATCTCCTGTAGCTACTGGAGCTTCAGCAGGTGCTGCTGGAGTTTCAGCAGGAGCTTCAGTTGTAATAGCTTCTCCTTCTTTTGCAGTTTCTTTTTTCTCACCACAAGCTACAGCTACCATAGCAGCCATACCTAATACCATAAACGTGATTTTTTTCATAATTCTTTTTATATATAAAATTAAACAACTTTAAACAGTTAGAATATTTTCTTGTTATAGATTAATTAAAACCCAAAATATACCTGTTCAAATTCATAGTAAAATTAACACAAATTAACTCACAGCAAAATATTTTCTCAATTAATTATCATTATTGTTTCTAAAAATTTACACACATATTCTAATTGATACACCTAAAAAACTAACAATATCAACAAACATAATACTTTCAACCTTTTCATCACTCTAAATAAGATATACTGATAAAGCCTTTTTTTACTCTACAGGCAACCTAGATACATCCTTTTTTAATGTATTTACGCCTTAAACGACTCCCTTTCTACATAAAAAGAGAAGGAATGGTAATTAAATTTCTCAAAAAAACTTCGAGAAGCGTATTGATTATTCTTTTTATAAGTCCTAATTTTATTTTTTCTAATCTGAAAACATAGATACTATATCTTTCAGGTAAATGCCTTAATTATCACTAAGGCTTTTTTCATTTAAAACAACATATTAATTTTATTCACTATGAACAGACGTGATCTATTAAAACTATCGGGTACGTTGTTCGCAGGAAGTGTCCTTACACAAGGATTTGCAGCAACGACTACATTAGATTCTATCGTAGACAGTGATGATTCAGTATCTTCTAATCATCCTATCTTTTTACACTATAATGAGAATAGCCTAGGCTTATCACCTAAAGCGAAGAATACCATTATAGATTCTCTATCTAATGTAAACCGATATCCTGACAGTTATATTGAAGAACTGCAAAACACGCTTGCTAGTGAATTTAAAATGACCGATAAACAAATAACGATAGGTGTTGGTTCTTCTGATATCATAAGAGCTACAGTAAATGCCTTAGGTTACCAAACTCAACAGAAAGGTCAAAAAATACAATTGATCACTCCTGATCCTTCATTCTTCTTAGCAGCTGATCATGCTAAAGGAATGGGAATATCAGTAGTTAGCGTTCCGCTGAATAAAAACTACTGTATGGACATCGCGAAGATGAAAGAGATAGCAGACAGTTTCGATGGGCTTTCTATATGTTACTTATGTAACCCCAATAATCCTACAGGTACACTTACCTCATCAACTACTATCGCTGACTGGGTAAAAGGAGCAGATGCCAATAAGAACTTCTTTATGGTAGATGAGGCGTATGCTGAGTATATCACTGACCCCAATTTTGTTAGTGGTACATCATTTATACGAGAAGGCAGAGATAATGTTATTGTGTTACGCACATTCTCTAAGATATTTGCTATGGCAGGTATGCGCTTAGGATATGGACTATCTACAGAGAAGTTAGCAAAAGAATTAGCTCCTTATATGGCCATACTTAATATCAGTATTCCAACAGCAGTAGCAGGTACGGCATCTTTAAAAGATAAGAGCTTTATCCAACAGAGTAGAGCGATGAACTCTAATTCTTTAACGATGACTACTCAAGTATTTGATACTTTGGGAATCGAGTATTTACCAAGTCAAGGTAACTTCTTATTCCACCAAATCAAATGTGATCAAAAAACGTATATGGATGGAATGAAAGCAGAAGGCATTATTATAGGGCGCCCTTTCCCTCCGTTAATGCAATGGAGTAGAGTAACCCTTGGAACCTCTGAAGAAATGAACAAATTTCTATCTGTTATAAAAAAATTCAAGAAAAAAGGATGGGTTTAATACTTCTCCTTAACTATAATATCCCAAACTAAATTATGCGTAAAATACTATGCAGTATAGCACTGCTGGCATGTTCTGTCTTTGCTCATGCCCAATCTGACAAACTAAAGATTGAAAAACTTAATGATAACATGTATGTCTACATTACCTATCAGGAGTTTAAAGGAGTACTCTACTCTTCTAACGCCTTATATGTAGTCACAGACGAAGGTGTTATCCTTATTGATACTCCTTGGGATAAAGATCAATATGTCCCATTAGTGGAGCATATTAAAAGAGAACACAACAAAGAGATTAAATGGGTAGTGACCACTCACTTCCACGAAGACCGCTCAGGAGGACTAGATTTTTTTAAGAAATTAGGTGCGAAGACCTACACCTACTCACTAACCAACGAAATTCTAAAGCAACGCAACGAACCGCAAGCAGAGCATACATTCGGTAAGGAGAAGTCTTTTACCTTTGGGAAAGAGAAGTTGTCTGTTTACTTCTTAGGAGAAGGGCACAGCTTAGATAATACTGTCGTGTGGTTCCCTAAAGAGAAAGTACTCGTCGGAGGATGTCTGATTAAAAGTGCAGAAGCGACTACGATCGGTAATATCGTGGATGGTAATACGGCTGCTTGGCCTGCTACTATGAAGGAAGTTAAACGCAAGTTTAAACAAGCTAAAACAATAATACCTGGACATGATGAATGGAAAATGTCTGGTCATATCGAGAATACTGAACGTATAATATCAACATACAATCAACAACATTCCATTAAAAACGATTAATTAATATAGTAAATCAATAAACTTAAGATTATTAACGCTAAAATGCCTTTGGCAAGGTTCATAATCTTAAAGTCTTTTATTACTTTTGCACTATGGCAAAACAAGAGGATATTTTTAAGAACGTTATTTCGCACGCTAAAGAGTATGGTTATATATTTCCATCTAGCGAGATATACGATGGTTTAAGCGCAGTATATGACTACGCTCAAAACGGTGTGGAGTTAAAAAGAAACATTCGCGAGTACTGGTGGAAATCTATGGTACAGATGCACGAAAATATTGTAGGAATTGATGCCTCAATTTTGATGCACCCTACTACTTGGAAAGCTTCTGGTCACGTAGATGCGTTTAATGACCCATTAATTGATAATAAAGACAGTAAGAAGAGATATAGAGCTGACGTTCTAATCGAAGACTACTGTGAAAAATTATACCAAAAGGCTCAAAAGGAAATCGAAAAAGCGAAGAAACGCTTTGGAGAATCTTTTGACGAAGAACAATTCGTAGCTACTAACCCACGTGTAGTAGAATACTTAACGAAGAAACAAGAGATCTTAGAGCGTATGGCTAAAGGTCTTGATACAGGAGATTTAGCAGATGTGAAGGCACTTATCGAAGAGCTTGAGATTGCCGACCCTGATACAGGATCTAAAAACTGGACTGAAGTACGTCAGTTTAACCTAATGTTCGGAACTAAACTTGGAGCTTCTGCTGAATCAGCTATGGACTTATATTTACGTCCTGAGACAGCACAGGGTATCTTTGTGAACTTCCTGAACGTACAGAAGACAGGTCGTATGAAGATTCCTTTCGGTATCGCACAGACTGGTAAAGCTTTCCGTAACGAGATCGTTGCGCGTCAGTTCATCTTCCGTATGCGTGAGTTCGAACAGATGGAGATGCAATTCTTCGTTAAACCTGGTGAAGAGATGAAGTACTATGAGTACTGGAAATCTACTCGTCATAACTGGCACTTATCTTTAGGTCTAGGAGCAGAGAACTACCGTTTCCACGACCACGAGAAGTTAGCACACTATGCTAATGCTGCTACTGATATTGAGTTTAACTTCCCATTCGGATTTAAAGAATTAGAAGGTATCCACTCACGTACAGACTTTGACCTTAAAGCACACGAGAAGTTCTCTGGTAAGAAACTTCAGTTCTTTGATAACGAGACGAACACTTCTTATGTACCTTACGTAGTAGAAACTTCAGTAGGACTTGACCGTATGTTCCTTTCTGTATTCTCTAAGTCTTTAGTAGAAGAAACGTTAGAAGATGGTAGTACTCGTACAGTATTAAGATTACCTTCTGTATTAGCGCCTACTAAGGCAGCTGTACTTCCATTAGTGAAGAAAGATGGTCTTCCTGAGCTTGCTCAAGAAATAATCGAAGAATTGAAATGGGACTTTAATGTTGCGTATGATGAGAAAGACGCAGTAGGTCGTCGTTACCGTCGTGCTGATGCATTAGGTACTCCTTTCTGTATCACTGTTGATCACCAAACATTAGAAGACAGAACTGTTACTATCCGTCATAGAGACACGATGAAACAAGACCGTGTAGCTATCACAGAACTTAAAGGTATCATAGAAAACGAAGTATCTATGAAAAACTGGTTAAAGAAAATGTTGTAATCAATAGATTACTTTAAAATACAAAAGCTGTTCCGAGAGGAGCAGCTTTTTTTATAACTATTAGAATCCATTTTTTAAAATAAGTTGTCCTATCCCACTGGTTTCATAATCTGTAAAATTATAATCATTAAAGTTATCATCTTTCCTTGCATTCTTATTTTTCTGACGTTGTCTATTGATATCTACTACTTTAATCTCATACAAACCAAATTGCAACATACTTCTTTGTGCTTCTTCCGATATCTCCCTCCTCTCGAAACTATGATACTCTTTAAACTCGATCAAGTCGTCTAAAAAACAATTATCAATTATATACATAAATTTTTTATATTGTTGCATTGTAATATCTTCTAGTATAAGAGCTTTAAATAGTTTACCTATAATTGTTGCTTTTTCTACTTCGTCAAAACCATCTAAAACTAATAATATTCGTTCAGCAAGATTTTTATACTCACTTAATTTCTCTATTTTTCCCTTAAATTTAATTTTATCTTCAAGCTTTATAGACTCTATTTCTATAAAGAAGTTCTTTAGTTTTTGTTCAAAACATTTCACCTTAAAAAGGTTACCAATATTACACAACTTATTAAACGTGCCAAAAATGGGAACTTTATCTAATAAATCTGAATCAATAACAGTAGATAAAGCCAAATCAATAAATTCAAAACTTAATTCTTTAACTTCTTTCATACAAACAAGAATAAATTACTCCTAAAGGTACAAATTCTTCTCTATACAGCAATAATTTGCACTATATACCAAAATCAATATTTATATACTACGACTCTAACGTATTCTCACGACTTCTCTCATCATCCAATCTCTTACAGGTCTTCCAAAACATACCTGTCACTAATCCTCCTGTAATTACAGTAGAGACAACACATGATACGTGTATACTTCCTCCATAAAAAAGATATATAATAATCAAATACAATACTAACGAAGACCAATACGCGTGCAACATCTTCTTATTAAACCACGAAATAAGAACAAGCATCAAAATCACTGGCGGAATAAGTATCATAAAAGTAAAAACCATCAATGCAAATGGCATGAGAAACAACCTATAAACATACTCAAAATCTACAGTCTCATTGCCCCTTTCAGATATCATGAAAAGTGCAACTATAAAGTTCAGAAGGTAGATATGTACTACATTTAAAAGGTTAAAACACCCATATTTAGTTAATTTCCTCATACTAAACAATAACACACTTTTTACTTATACAACTAACTCCACATACTAGACAGACACTACCTTACCTATCTATTATACAGTCTTTTATCTTCTATACAAAAGTATCAAATATTTTTAAGCTCCTGACATTTCAATCATCAAAAACAAAATCAACAAACTCGTTATCAAAGACTAACAATCATTAAGGCATAATGTATTATACTTCTTTTAAAACAGATTAAGTCAAGAAAAAACTTTAACTCATCCTGAACTACGTCTATTATAAAAATCGTTATTGACATATATACCTCCTTCCAACTGTTCGAATAATGATCCCCATATGATAGGCTCTTGATGGGCTTATTTATAATGCTTTTCAGCCGACCACATGCCTATCAACAGCCGACCACAAGCCGACCACCCAAAATTAGCTCGTAAAAAATACAACTGCCAACTCATCCTATTTATTAGGTCTTAAAAATTATCACTACCATTAGTAAGCTAGTAATCAGGTAGTTTCTAGTTTATTCACAACAAAATCCATTCTTAATCTAGGTTAATCAATTAGGATAACACCTCATCTTAACTTTGTCCTATCAAAAATTACAAATCTCAAGAATATGAAAAAGACAATAGTAACATTGATAGCCGTAACACTTATGACTAGTACTTATGCTCATGTACCAACTACAGAAACAACTACACAAGGGAAAGAAAAAAAAGGAAAAGGATATCAAGCTAGTACTGCTGAGAAAAAACTAAAGATTGTCAACTTACACGACTTAGAAGGACAAGTCAAGCTTGAAATGGATAAAGGCGCATTTGGATATATCGTAGGTGGTGCTGAAGACCAAAACAATCTTAAGATCAATACTGAGAACTTCGATAAGAAGTATATCATGCCACGCGTGCTAAAAGGGATTAAACATGAGGACATAGACCTATCAACAAGTTTATTTGGAATTTCATTAAAGACTCCCATTATACAAGCTCCTATGGCAGCTCAAGGATTATCTCACGTAGACGGTGAAGTAGCTACAGCTAAAGGAATGATAGCAGCAGGATCTCTATTCTCACTGAGCACTTATGGAAATAAGACAATAGAAGAAGTGGCTGAAGGAATAAACGGTGCGCCATTCTTCTTTCAGTTATACATGAGTAAAAATGATGACTTTAATAAATTCACATTAGAAAGAGCAAAAAAACACGGAGCGAAAGCTATCATCCTGACAGTAGATTCACCTGTAGGAGGATATAGAGAAGAAGACATCAAAACAGGATTTACATTTCCACTAGTAATGGGTAACTTAGAGTTATTTGCTGCCCAGCAAACTGATGGAAATAAAACAGGAAAAGGCGCAGGTATAACAGAAATATATGCACAAGCCAAGCAAGACTTTAAACCTACAGATATTAAATATGTAAAAGATATGACAGGATTACCTGTTATCGTTAAGGGAATACAGTCACCTGAAGATGCTGAGATAGCAATTCAAGCTGGAGCAGATGCAATATGGGTATCTAATCATGGCGGTAGACAACTAGATGCAGGTCCATCTTCATTTGATGTGCTTCCATTGGTTGCAAAAACAGTCAACAAACGTGTGCCTATTATCTTTGACAGTGGTGTTAGACGAGGATCTCATATCTTTAAAGCATTAGCTAGTGGAGCTGATATCGTAGCTATCGGCAGACCTATACTTTATGCATTACATTTAGGAGGCAGTCAAGGAGTAACATCTGTAATAGACCAATTAAACAAAGAGTTAATCATCAATATGTTCTTAGGTGGAGCTAAAAATATTCAAGAAATACAAAACACTAAACTATATACAGATAAAGATTTAAGTATCTAATACATAAAAATAATCTACAATCACTATTTCTCAATACCGTTCTTAATCTAGGTTAAGCAATAAAGGATATAACAGAACTACATTTGTAACAGATAACAAAACAATAAAAATTAATAAGATGAAAAAAATAGCATTATTATTCGTAGCAACATTATTCTCAGTTGCATCATTCGCACAAACTAAGTGGAATGTAGATAACTATCACTCATTCGTAAATTTCTCAGTGAAGCACTTGGGAATCTCTTATGTAGATGGTCGTTTTGATAAATACACAGGTACATTTGAGGGAAATACAGAAGATCTAACTAAGGGAACATTCAAATTCTCTGTAGATATCAACAGTGTGAACACTTCTATCGAGATGCGTGATAACCACTTAAAAACAAATGATTTCTTTAATGCAGAGAAATTCCCTGCAATGACTTTTGAAAGTACTTCAATTAAAAAAACAGGTAAAGACCAATACAAATTAGAAGGTAACTTAACAATAAGAGATATCACTAAGAAAGTAACTTTTGATCTTACTTACGGTGGTTTATTAAAAGATGATGGTCAAGGTAATACTAAACTTGGATTCCAAGCTAGCACTACTATCAACCGTTTTGACTTTGGTGTAGCGTATGACCCTACAGCTCAAGGTATCGCTAAAGACGTTAAAATTAACGTGAACTTAGAATTCAACAAGGCTAAATAATCCTTTCATAATTACCAAGAGTCTGTCTATTATTTACCCAAGAAATATAAATAGACTCTTGATTTCCCAAATAGGCTTCACAGATAATGTGAGGCCTATTTTATTATATAACAAATAGATAGAATACCCTAAGAAGCATTAAAAATAGAGTTCGAAGACTATTAAAATAAAAATCGATAAGTTGTATTAGAAAGATTATAATGTTTAGCTTTGATAGTATTAACATTATTTTTAAATAAAAATACTATGAAAAAGATTTTATTAAGTGCCTTTATCGGAGCGTTAATACTTACTTCATGTGGAGATAAGAACAAGACTGCAGGTACAGATGGAGCAACTGAAGGAACTACTTCTAAAGAGTTAGTTGCTAAACCTACACCTCCTAAAGCAGAAGGTCCTGTAAGAGTATTATTCGTTGGTAACAGTCATACAGAGTACTTCGCAAGTTTTCCTAAAATGTTAGAAGCTCTTGCAAAAGAGAATAATAAAGAAGTAGAGGTAAAATCACTACTAGCAATGGGAGTAAGTATCGACAAAATCATCGGTGCGAATAAGAAAGATGCAGATAAGCTGTTTGGTAAAACAGATAAAGATGGCAATTACTTTGACTATGTGATCTTACAAGAAGCAACTCCTGTAGCAATCCAAGAACTAGATAAGTACAAAACAAATACAAAGAATGTACACGATCAAGTAATTACAAATAGTCCTGGTGTGGCCACTTATATCTATGGATTAACTGTGCCGTTCGAGTACAATGGAGCAGACTATAAAGATTACCAACCTCTATTAGTAGAGAATGGTGTAGCAGTAGCGAAAGCATTGCCTAACACTGGATACCTAGACTTTTCTTCTGTATTAGGTGCTGCATATGAAGGTAAAGAAGGCTATACAGCAACCAAAGATGGGAAAGATGTATTGCGTCATACAGACTCATCAAGACACATGCTTAATGATGCAGTATTCGTTAACTCTATCGTATTATACCAAACACTATTTGGAGAAACTCCTAAGATACCTCAACAGTTACCGTTAAGTACAGGTACAGGAGATAGTGATAATATTAAAGTAATGAATGTAAAAGATGGTGTTAGTAATCCAGATGCATTATTTAAAATAGCAGCAAGTTTTAAATAACATATAAACTCAGAATACACTAAAGATTAGGCTTAACTCTTATGGGGTTAAGCCTACTTTATGTTTATACACTAAATACACTAGTATAACTGACTTACTAGAATGCAATTAAAAGGTATTGTTTATATTAAATATAACCAAATAAGTGTACTAATACACATATCTACATCTCATTGCTCTCTACAATTAATCGTCGACAGCAATCTACCTTGGCTTCATGGCGCATTCGATTAGCTACTTTGACAACTTCAACTGGTTTATGTTTCTTAAACATACCTATCGCATTAAAACCAAGTAATATTTTAGCTGCTAGACGTTCACCAAAACGATTTGAACCTGGACGTAGTAATAAGCCTGGTCTCAAGATAATAGTATTATCAAAACGCAAATTAAGTATTGAACGCTCTAGAGTTCCTTTCAGTCTACTGTAAAAGAAAGCACTGCGCTCTGAAGCAGCTTTGGCAGATAATAGCACAAAAGTATTCACCCTATTCCCTTTCGCATATTGAGCAAATTGCATTACATAGTCATAGTCTATATGCCACTGCTTCTTTTTACTTCCTACTTCTTTTAATGTAGTACCTAAACAGCTAAACGCAACATCTCCTTGAATTAAGTGCTTCCACTGATCGATATTCTCAAAATCAACTATATGGGTAACTAATTTAGGATGCTGTAATTCCCATTCTCTTCTAATAAAAATAACTACTTCGTGAAAAGCATCATCACAAAGCAATTGGCGTACGAGCACTTTTCCTGTTGCTCCAGTACCCCCTATAACTAATGCTTTCATAATCCGTATATTAAACTTTACTAAGTACCACAAAAAACCTACCAATCTACACTTAAGACAACAGATTCTCAAAAAGTTACATAAATATCAATAAAAAAGTCTCCCAATAGGAGACTTTTTTATTGATATTTATTTTGTTTATTAAATCGAATGCGGTGCAAGCATATGTTTAGGGTCTAAGATCTCGTCTAACTTATCTTTAGTCAATAAATTATGCTCTAATACTAGTTCATAAACTCCTCTTCCCGTTTCTAAAGCTTCTTTAGCAATTTTAGTACTTGCCTTATATCCAATATATGGATTTAATGCTGTTACGATACCAATACTTCCTAACACTAAGTCTTTATTATGCTCTACATTAGCTTTGATTCCTACTACACACTTCTCTACTAAAGTCTGCATAGCATTCTCCATCCATATCATAGACTCCATTAATGTGTGTGCTAATACAGGCTCCATCACGTTTAACTGTAATTGAGCTGCCTCAGACGCCATAGTAATCGTCATATCATTACCAATCACTTTAAAGCATACCTGGTTAACCACTTCAGGGATAACAGGGTTTACTTTACCTGGCATAATAGAAGATCCTGGTTGCATAGGAGGAAGTTGTATCTCGTTAAGTCCTGTACGTGGTCCTGAAGATAATAATCTTAAGTCATTACAGATCTTAGATAACTTGATAGCAACTTTTTTCAATACTCCTGAGTAAGCAACAAATCCGCTTGTGTCAGATGTAGCCTCTACAAGATTCTCAGCAGATGTAACAGGTTGTTTCATTAATAAGCCTAAGTTCTTAGCACATAGATCAGCATATCCAGGTACAGCATTTAAACCAGTACCGATAGCTGTAGCCCCCATATTAATCTCTAAGAATGCTTGGCTAGCTTGGTTTAATGTAGCTATTTCTCTTTTTAAAGTAAATGCAAATGCTCCGAACTCTTGTCCTAAAGTCATAGGCACAGCATCTTGAAGTTGTGTACGACCCATTTTAATAATGTTTTCGAACTCCTTAGCTTTAGCTTCAAAACCTTTTACTAATAACTCTAACTTCTCTACTACTCGTTTATTCATTTCGAATATTGCTACTTTAAAAGAAGTAGGATAAGCATCATTAGTAGATTGAGACAAATTAACGTGATCATTAGGAGAACAATGTGCATAGTCCCCTTTCTCGAATCCTAAGATCTCTAACGCTCTATTAGCGATAACCTCATTAGCATTCATATTTACTGAAGTACCAGCTCCCCCTTGAATCATATCCACTGGGAACTCAGCGTGTAATTTACCATCTATAATCTCCTGACATACATCAGCGATTACTTTATATATTTTTTCGTCTAATACGTTTAACTCGAAATTGGTTTTAGCTGCAGCCCATTTAACTATAGCTAGCCCCTTAACAAACTCAGGATAATCAGACAACTTACTTGTTGATATCTTAAAGTTATTAATTGCTCTCTGTGTCTGTACTCCATAATAAGCATTTATAGGAATTTGTAATTCACCTATTAAATCACTTTCTACTCTGGTTGTTTTCATATTAATACAGTTTTTATATTTTCACTAATTTACGAAGTAATTTTAACTTGACCTCTCTAAATCTAGAGTATTATTCATTAAATGTACCGGATACATAGTACCACTTACCACCTAATATTTCAAAAAGAGAATCCTCATAATGTATATATACATTCCCTTCTATATCCTTAAAGTGTGCCTTAAATACTACACGCGACTCTTCACTTGCTACAATTTCTAATTGCAACCATATGTTCTCTTTTGCCCATTGAAGTATCGCTTTTTTATTATGAGCATGCCTTGTCTTTGGGTGTGTAGTATTAACGATATAAATAGCATTAGCTAGTGCATAAGCAGTATAACGAGAACGCATAAGCTGCTCAGCTGTATTAGGATTCTCCTTGAGTGTGATAAAAGGTTCGCAGCAATGCGAGTACTCCTTACCACTACAACAATAACACGGCTGCTCTAATTCCATTATGCTATTTTCAATTTTAGTTCTTCTATAATCTTTAAAAACTTACCCCAATGTACCACTTCCTCATCTGTCTGAGCAAAGTCTAATCCTTCATTGATAGCCTCTTCAATATTTTCAATTGCCTTAGACGCTTCACTTTTCTTATTCTGAGCAATTAATACCATTAATTGCATAATCTGTTGTTGAACTTCTTCTATTTTCATTTCAATACTTTCATTTGACTACAAAGATATTTGTTATTCATCATTAGCACAGTTTAGTTATAACTAATTTTATGCCACAATACACATTATGAATAAAAATCAGACTCAAATCCTTATTAAAAAGAACAATGGTAAAAGATATTCTGAATGTCCTGTTTCCTAACAATTGTAAAGCCTGTAATAATTTGCTTCTACACAATGAAGAAATAATCTGTCTGAGCTGCAGAAATGACCTTCCCTTTACTCAAGAACACACCATTTCTAACAATGCTTCTATCAACAAGTTCTATGGTAAGATTCCTTTAGAACATATGGCTTGTATGATGTACTTCGCTAAAGGAGGTATCGTACAGCAACTTATCCATAATCTTAAATACAAGAATCATCCAGAGATAAGTTATTTTCTAGGCAACATTTACGCTTCTCAATTAGATAAAACTTCTGTACTACAAGATGTTACTTCTATACTCACTGTACCCATGCATAAAAACAAATTGCGCACTAGAGGGTATAATCAAGTAGATGGTTTCGCAAAAGCGATAAGTGAACACTTTAATCTCTCTATAAATAACAAACTACTGATTAAAACACTGAAGACGTCTTCACAAACTACCAAGTCACGTTTTCAACGTAAGAATCAGAAGAACGAGATATTTGATATCGATAGAACACAAATCACCCAAGAACACAATCATTTTCTCCTCTTAGATGATATTCTCACTACAGGCAATACATTAGAAGCCTGCTGTAAAAAACTACTATTAATCCCTAATACCAAGATTACAATCTTGTGTTTAGCACGTAGCATTTAAAAGTTTTAAGAAGTGATATTTTCTAACTAAAAAATATAGTTGTTAATTTGTCTTTTAAATTAAAATTATGTCTAAGTTTCGTATTTACTTTATTGTTTGCTTTACGATATTTTGTTTTATAACATTTTCAAACTGTGCGAAAAGAGGATTTATTTCTGGAGGAGATAAAGACACTATTCCACCTGTGGTATTAGGTAGTAATCCTAAGAATCACTCTATCCACTTTGATAAAAAACAGATCACTATAGATTTTGACGAATTCGTTAAGATTAAGAATGCGAATCAAAACTTAATCATATCTCCACCGATGGATAGAATGCCAGAGGTATTACCTATGGGTAATGCTAGAAAGACGGTAACTATTAACCTTATAGACTCTCTTAAAGCAAATACTACTTATAGCTTTAACTTCGGGGATGCTATTATAGATAACAATGAAGGGAATGTACTAAAGCAGTTTAAGTACATCTTCTCTACAGGAGACTATATTGACTCACTGAAATTAGGTGGAACAATTAAGTCTGCTCATCAACTTAAATCTGATAACTTCGTCAATGTAATGCTATACGATGCTGAGACTTTTAAAGACTCTACTATCTATAGACAGAAGCCTCTATACGTAACGAATACATTAGATAGTCTAACGACATTCTCTATAGAGAATATCAAGGCAGGTAAATATTACTTAGTAGCATTAAAAGATAAGAACAGTAACTTTATGTTTAATCCTGTAGAAGACAAGATTGCATTCATAAAAGAGCCTATTGAGATCCCTACTGATAAGACATTTGACCTTACCTTATTTAAATCAGAAGAAAAATTTGTAGCTACTAGACCTGCACAGATTACACAAAACAAATGGTATATCCCTTACACAGGTAATGCTGAGGATGCTAAAGTCGAAGTAAAGAAAAATGGCATCATAGTTCCAAGTACTTATACTTATATGCCAGAGAAAGACAGCTTACAAGTATGGTTCCCTAAAATCGAGGCAGATTCTCTACATATCACAGCATCTAAAGGAGAGTTCACTAAAACATTTATGGTTAAACCAAGACCAAAGATGAAAGAAATAGATTCACTATCAGTTAATGCTTCTTCAGGAACATTGCACTTCCTATCTGACCTATTTATAGAGACTAGTACTCCTGTCAAAAATATAAAGAAAGAATTAATCACTATCCTGAATAAAGATTCTGTGGCTATACCTTTCGAGATAGATAACAAATCTCTAGAACAAAAGATCTTTCTTAAGTTTAAAAAAGAAGAGTTAGATAGTTACAAAGTATCAGTAATGCCAGGAGCAATAACAGACTTCTTTGGCAAAGCAAATGATACATTAATCATAAATAGTAAGACACAGGCCTACACAGATTATGGTAATCTAACTATCACACTTAACGGATTAAAAAGATTCCCAGTGATAGTAGAGCTACTAGATGAAAGAGAAAAAGTTGTGGTAAGTCAATCTAGTGACAGTAAGAATACATTTGAATTCACACTGCTCCCTCCTAGACAATATTACATCAGAGTAATCTATGATGATAATAAGAATGGTAAATGGGACACTGGATACTACTGGGATAGAAGACAACCTGAAGAGACTGTCTACTTCCCTGAACAGATAGATGTACGCGCTAACTGGGATATAAAAGAACAAATCAGTTTATAAATAAAAAACGCCTCAAAGCATTATACTTTGGGGCGTTTCTATTTTATAATTCTTTCTGCTATATCGTAAAGGCATCTGCGTCTCTAAGGACTCCAAAGCTTTTTCTAATCTTATCTTGTCTAGCTTTATCTAGTGTAACATAGGCTATCTGCTCTCCTACTAAAGGTTCTAATAGATATCCTCCTAACATATCTAAGGCTTGAGAATGTCCAGAATATATATTGTTATTCTCATCACTACCACATCTATTCACTGCTACTAAGTAACTCATATTCTCAATAGCACGTGCTTTTAATAAGGCATCCCACGCATAAATTCGCTGATCTGGCCAACTTGCGACATAAATAAGTAAGTCATAAGCTTCACCATAGTTACGGCTAAACACAGGAAATCTCAAATCATAACACACTAACGGACATATATTCCATCCTCGATAGTTTACTATCAGTCGATCATTACCTGCTTTATAGACCTTCTCCTCTCCTGCTAAAGAGAAAAGATGTCTTTTATCATACGTACTAATCTCACCTGTATCCGTTATAAAGAACAATCTATTATAATAGTTGTCTCCTTCTTTAATCACTATACTCCCTGTTAGAGCAAATAAGTACGTTTTGCACAACGATTGAAGTTCTGCAATGTAATTATCTGTCATTGTCATATATACTCTCTCAGGGCTCATCGTAAATCCTGAAACAAACATCTCGGGTAATACTACCAAATCAGTTTCTGATTCGATATTATTTAATAACTCAATAAAGTGTGTCTTATTCTTCTCTATATCTTCCCAAGCTAATGGAGCTTGTAACAGGGCTACTTTCATATGACTCATTTACTATGATTTAATTTCAAAAATAAACAATAATATCTACCTACTCTGAATTCATGATAAACTTAACTTTACTATACAATTAATCAATAGGTTTCCCACAGCAAGGACAGCTCTCCAATGCGTCTTTCTCTTTGACTAACTGATCTGCAATTGCTTTCTTTTCTTTTCGTTCTTCTAACACTTCAGTAAATCCAGAAGATATAATACCTGTAGGTAATGCAAAAAAACCTATACCTATCACTGCTAGAATACCTCCTATAACTTTACCAAGTACCGTAATAGGGTATATATCTCCATACCCAACTGTGCAAATAGTGATAACAGACCACCACATCGAATCAGGTATACTAGAAAATGCTTCAGGTTGTGAGGAATTCTCAGCATAGTAAATAGCGGTAGATGCAATAAGTAAAAGGAATACTAATAGGAATGCAGCTATAGCAAGTTCTCCTGCCTTTCGTTTAAGAACGGTCATCACAATAGCTAATGCCGAAACATACTTCGCGACCTTAAATACACGCAATAATCTAAAAACTCTTAACAAGCGTAAAATGCGCAAATCAACATGAACAAATGATAGATAAAATGGTAGAATAGCCAATAAGTCGATAAGCTGCATTGACGTAAAAGCATACTTTAATCTACCTAGAAATGGTTTATTAAAACGCTCATCACAGCTAATAGACCACATACGAAGGACATACTCTATTGAGAAAAACAGCACCGAAAAAAGATTAAACTGTACAAAAAAAGGAGCATACTCAATCTTAACCTCTGGTATAGACTCAAAGATTAATGAGATTGCATTCAAAAGAATTAGCGCTATTATTGATCCTTGTACGATCTTACTGCCGATAGTATGTGATTCATTATTCAACAAATCATATACTCTATATTTAATAGTTTTGCTCTGCATCAGTCAACTATGTTCAAAAATTTAAAGGATAAAAATAAAAAAAGCAGATATATAAATATATCTGCTCTTTCGTTTATTTCAAGAAAAACTATTATTTCAAGCTTGCTTTTAAGTACTCTCTGTTCATACGAGCGATGTTCTCTAAAGAAATTCCTTTAGGACATTCTACCTCACATGCTCCAGTGTTAGTACAGTTACCAAACCCTAAAGCATCCATCTCAGCAACCATATTTAATACACGGTCAGCAGCTTCAACTTTACCTTGTGGTAACAAAGCAAATTGAGAAACCTTAGCTGATACGAATAACATAGCAGAAGAGTTTTTACATGTAGCTACACAAGCACCACATCCAATACAAGTAGCTGCGTCAAAAGCACGGTCAGCATCATGTTTAGGAATTGGAATAGCATTAGCATCCTGTGTATTACCTGAAGTATTTACAGAAATGAAACCACCTGCATGTTGAATTTTATCAAAAGCAGTACGGTCAACTACTAAGTCTTTAATCACTGGGAAAGCTTTAGCTCTAAAAGGCTCAATGTAGATAGTATCTCCATCTTTAAACTTTCTCATGTGTAACTGACAAGTAGTAATTCCTCTATCTGGTCCGTGAGCTTCTCCATTAATGAATAAAGAACACATACCACAGATACCCTCACGACAGTCATGGTCGAAAGCTACAGGATCATCACCTTTCTCGATTAACTCGTTGTTTAATACATCAAGCATTTCTAAGAAAGACATATCAGGAGAAACGTCGCTGATTTTATAATCAACCATTTTCCCTTGTTCTTTAGCGTTTGATTGACGCCATATTTTAAGTGTAAGATTCATTTGTATCGAATTTTTACAAAAAGGTTAGGTCCGAAGACCTAAGCCTCAATATTATTTATAACTACGAGTTACCAATTTAATGTTTTCATAAACTAAGTCTTCTTTGTGAAGCACTGCATCGCTAGGATTACCTTTGTATTCCCAAGCAGCAACGTAAGCGAAGTTTTCGTCATCACGTTTTGCTTCTCCATCCTCAGTTTGGTGTTCTTCACGGAAGTGTCCTCCACAAGATTCTTCACGGTGTAAAGCATCTTTAGCGAATAATTCACCTAGTTCCAAGTAATCAGCTACTCTTAACGCTTTCTCTAACTCTTGGTTAAAGCTTTCGTTAGTACCAGATACTTTCACATCTTTATAGAACTCTTCTCTTAACTGAGCGATTTCAGCCATCGCTTCAGTTAATCCTTTAGCGTTACGAGCCATACCTACTTTATCCCACATGATTTTACCAAGCTTCTTGTGGAAGAAGTCAACAGAGTGAGTTCCTTTATTGTTAAGTAAGTGTTCGATAATATCACGAACATTTTTCTCAGCAGCTTCGAACTCAGGTAAGTCAGTTGGGATAGTACCTGTACGGATATCATCCGCTAAGTAGTTACCAATAGTATAAGGTAATACGAAATATCCATCAGCTAAACCTTGCATTAATGCAGAAGCTCCTAGACGGTTAGCACCGTGATCAGAGAAGTTAGCCTCACCTAAGATATAACATCCTTCGATAGTAGACATTAAGTTATAATCTACCCATAATCCACCCATTGTATAGTGAACAGCTGGATAAATCATCATAGGAGTTGTATACGGATCCTCATCAACGATTTTCTCATACATTTGGAATAAGTTACCATACTTATTCTCTACAACGTCTCTACCTAATTTATAAACTAATTTAGCATCGTTCTCATCTAAATGGTGAATACGAGCTTGTTCTTTACCGTAACGGTCTATAGCAGAAGCGAAGTCTAAGTATACAGCTTCACCTGTAGCGTTAACACCATATCCAGCATCACATCTTTCTTTAGCAGCACGAGACGCAACGTCACGAGGTACTAAGTTACCGAATGATGGGTATCTTCTTTCTAAGTAGTAATCTCTATTCTCTTCAGCGATTTGAGTTGGTTTCATACGACCTTCTCTAATAGCTACAGCGTCTTCCATTCTTGCAGGAACCCAAATACGTCCATCATTACGCAATGACTCAGACATCAAAGTAAGCTTTGATTGGTGGTCACCAGTAACAGGAATACAAGTTGGGTGAATCTGTGTATAACATGGATTAGCGAAGAAAGCTCCACGTTTATGTGCTTTCCAAGCAGCAGTAACGTTAGAACCCATTGCATTTGTAGACAAGAAGAATACGTTTCCGTAACCACCTGTACAAATAACTACAGCGTGAGCAGAGTGACGCTCTATCTCACCGTTGATTAAGTTACGAGCGATAATACCTCTTGCTTTACCATCCACTTTAACGATGTCTAACATCTCGTGACGGTTATACATTTGGATCTTACCACGACCGATTTGACGGTTCATAGCAGAGTACGCTCCTAATAATAACTGTTGTCCAGTTTGTCCTTTAGCGTAGAAAGTACGAGATACTTGTACCCCACCAAAAGAACGGTTATCTAAAAGACCTCCGTACTCACGTGCGAAAGGCACACCTTGAGCTACACATTGGTCAATAATGTTTTCTGATACTTCAGCTAAACGATAAACGTTAGCCTCACGTGCACGGTAATCTCCTCCTTTTACAGTATCATAGAATAATCTGTAAACAGAGTCACCATCACCTTGGTAGTTCTTAGAAGCATTGATTCCCCCTTGAGCAGCGATAGAGTGCGCACGACGAGGTGAATCTTGGTAACAAAAAGCTTTTACGTTATATCCTAACTCAGCTAATGTAGCAGCAGCAGAACCACCAGCTAATCCTGTACCAACAACGATAACATCAATGTTACGTTTATTAGCAGGGTTAACTAATTTTATATGATTTTTATAATCAGACCATTTTTTATCAATTGGTCCATTAGGTATTTTAGAATCTAATTTCATGATAAATTTCTTTAGGACTATTTAATAAAATGAATATATAATGGAATGATAGCAAACAATGCAGGGATAACATATGCTATTAAGAAACTAAGTCCTTTGATACATCCTTTGTACTTAGGGTTATTAACACCTAAAGACTGGAATGCACTTCCAAATCCGTGAGATAAGTGGAATCCTAGAACAACCATAGCTAATACATAAGCAATAGTAGCAATTAAACCAGTGCTCTCGTTTTTGAAAAACTCAATAGTGATTTTATGTAAATCTTTGTATCCATCAGCAATTTTTAAATTTGTACCTGGTTGGAAAAACTGAGTTCCTTTTAACTCTAGTTGTCCACTCTCAACAGCTGATACAGGAATTGCTTGCTCTTGTACTGTTTTGTAAATTAAAACAGGATCAGGCTGACCTTCTACTGTTATTTCTACAGTTTGAACAGGCATTTGAGCAAAGTGCATCTTAGCCCAAAAGTTAGCCATGTGCGTAACGATGAATACTAATAACAATGTTCCTAAGATAGCCATATTTCTAGAAGAAAATGAACTATTAGCAGCAGCGTTGTTTTTTGCATATCCGATAGGACGTGCTTTCTTGTTTTGGATTGTTAAAACGATACCATCAATCGCGTGAAAAAGGATTGAAATGTAAGTAACATAAGATAATACTTTTACTGCTGGATTAGTAGTCATAAATAACGCATACTCATTGAATGCTGAAGCGTCACCAAAGATCAATTGAAGGTTTCCCGCCAAGTGACCTACTAAAAACAAGCATAAAAATAACCCTGTAAGAGCCATCCAATATTTTTTAGCTAGGGATGACTTTAAAAGTGCAGATTTTGCCATAATGTAATTTTAATTGTTTTTCTTGAAAAAATCTCTCAAAAATACACCTTCTTAACGTTATGCACAAAGCGCAGACTTCTATTTATACTCAGTACAAACAAAGAATAACACAATCAAAAAGACACTATACAGCTCAATCCAAAACCATTTTAAGACTTTAAAGCGTTTTACATAGCTTTATGTTAAAAAGACTTTAAAATATTCGCATCTATAACAATAATAAAGTTAGCTAAACCTAAATTATCATTTTCGAAATTGCCCGTATTATCACTTTCCACCATCGTAATTGTATTAATTTTTAATCCAGGATTATAATGATTTAGATACCAAACGATCCCCTCAAAGTTATTACTGTGGTATGATCCATTAAAATGAAGAAATAATTGAGGAGCTTTAAAGTTCTTAACGATAAAGTGTCCCATAGTAGCATCTTTTATTGCTTGTGCTTTAGGTAAGTTCTCATCTTTATGATCTTCGAACATATCTAACATCTTTTTATAACCAGGAAGATTTCCATCATACGCAAAAGGCAGTGGAGCTATCCAACTTTTTTCTTCTACACTTAGCGAATCAAGTGCTTCAGTTCCTTTCTTAAATAGTAAACTAGCATAACGTCTAGGGACATTAGTAGCAATAAACTCACGTTTATTTGTTTTTGCGTATTCTACTAAAGGCTTGTAATCTGTTTTGTAGTTATTCCAAAGTCTAACCTCTTTACCAAATGCCTCTTCATCAATTGCACCATGTACATAATCACTTAATCCCTTTTGATTATCAGCCTCGAACATCTCAGCTCCTAACATTAACTCTCTTTTTTCTCCTAAAGACTGTGTTACTTGTAATTGTAGCCAATGTCCTAAAGAATTATTGTGAAACTCTCCAAAAAGGACTACATCATTCTTAGTCAATTCTTTAATCATTTTCTCATAAGTTACTTTCTTGCCTTTACTTGTATAGATTTGATAAGGAAGACCTGACTGACCATAAGACACAGTACAAAAAAGCATAAATACAGCTATAATATTTTTCATCGTATATAAATTTGAACGACAAAGATATACTTTTAGTTTATTTAGATTTAGTTTAGATAGACTAATCTACATCTAATCACTCAAAATAAACAACATCTAATTTACTGATATAAGTCAATAGATTAAACCATTTGTGAGCAATAAATTAAGAATTAAAAGCAAAACAATTTCCCGACGAAACAAACATTTTAAAAAAAAATTAGAGAATCCTAAACCAAGTATTTCCTTCTAAACATTTAAAAACTTTTTTTTCTTTACAGCACTACTTCCCTATTAAAATTTGCTATTCAACACACTTGAAACTACTATTTTGTAGCTAAAAGGCCTTTCTTAATCCTCAAAATATACAAAACAACACTTTTTCTGATGTTTTTTTTTCAGCCCAAAAAGAGTAATTAATTACAAATCAATATTATAGCGTAAAAAAAACAATTACTCATTATTTCATAAACACCCCCTAACCACAGTAAATACCGACTATGTTAGCCTTTCCTAGGACAATTGTAGGAGAATACTAGGACAATAAACGGGCTAACAAGACATTTACCCAAGAATTCTCCCTTTATTCTTCCACAAGTCTCCTCTTAGGCATCAATTAAGCTATATTTGACTGATAATCAAAGAACAGTACGCTAAATGAATCTTGTAGAAACTTACACATACATTAGACATTAAAATGCTTTCTATTCCATTTGACTATATATTAACTTGACTCTATAAGCTGTTTAGTGAATTACAATTAACCACACAAGACATTACCTTTGTTTACTTATTTTTTTGAGCGCTAAAAGCTTGCACTCATTGGTACTATACTTTAAATTTGTAGCAAATTACAATGATGGGAGTTACAAAAATTCTTTATAAGAACACCAATTTATCATACTACGACGAAGGGAAAGGAAATACATTAGTATTCTTACATGGTTTTTTAGAAAACAGCAACATGTGGAATTACTACTTAGATTACTTCTCTCAGAAGTATAGAGTCATTGCTATAGACCTATTAGGTCATGGAGAATCAGGATGCATAGGTTATGTACACACTATGGAAGATATGGCTGATGCAGTATTCGCCATAATCTCTTCTTTAAACTTAAAGAAAGTAACTCTTATTGGTCACTCCATGGGAGGTTATGTATCATTAGCTTTTGGCGAGTTATATCCAGATTATGTAAAGAAAATAGTTCTAGTATCATCTTCTACTAGAGCTGACAGCGCAGAAAGAAAGATAAACAGAGATAGAGCGCTAGATGTTATTAAGAAAAACAGTGACCTATTTGTAACAATGGCCATAAATAATACATTCCTTGAAGATGCCAAAATCACTCATGCCAAAGAAGTAGAACAGCACTTAGAAACAGCATTAAAAATCTCTAAACAAGGAATATTAGCTGCTGTAGAAGGAATGAAGTCACGAAATGACAGAGAGATTCTTCTGCACTTCGCTCCTTACCCTATTAAAATGATTATAGGACGTCTAGACCCAGTACTTTCACTAAATGAAGTTACTAAAGAAATCGAGAACACAGAAACAGAGCTTATTGTGATTAATAGTGGTCACTTGCCTCAGATAGAGGCTAAAGAAGAATTATTAGAAGCATTAAAAACAAGTCTAAAATAAGAATAGGAAAGCAAGAGCTTTCCTATTTTTCTATAACTCATTCTGTATAAAATCAATATCAGGATTAAGTATCTCTAATAACAGAGTGACTAATTCCTCTTTAAATAAAGCTAATGTATCGTAAGTAATCTCATGATTAACTTCATTCCTTCCCTCTCTAACCCCAAAGAACAAGAATCCTTCCTTTCTATTTTTAAAAGAATAAATACCTGCCTCTACAGATTGATTCGGATTATTCTTAGTGTACATTAATGCATAACATAACAGCTGAATAATCTTATCATTTTTTAGATCAAGGGTTAGCCCTTCCCAAGTACTTAATTTTACATTATTAGATTCTACCTTTCCACTTTTATAATCAATAACTCTAATCACGCCATTTCTCTCCTCTATTCTATCCACAAAACCAAATAGATTAATAGGATATGGCAATCTATCATCCTCTAAAGTATAGGTTAATTCTGTCTCTAATTCTAGAAGTAGAATATCATCTCCTTCCTTCAGTTTATTCAATTCCTCTTCTAGGAAATGGTACACATTACGCTTAGCCACCTCAAATGCAAGCAAATTCTTACCAATCTTCTCTTTATCGCTATTAAAAACTTCTTCGAACTGTGCTTGAACTTCTACATCTGCTTTGCTCTGAATATTTTTAATAATATCTACCGTAAGCTTCGCTCCTTTATAAGGTTTATATAGATTCTCTAATGAATTATGAATAATAGTCCCCAGCGTATTTAAAGCCACACTCTCCTCTACCTCTTCTACTTCTTTAATACGCAATACTCGCTGCATATAAAACTGTATAGGATTGCGCAGATAATTAGATAATGCCGACGGAGAAAACCCTTTCGTTGTTGAAATATTCTTTAACTCCTCTTGTAATAATGTAGATTTAGGCACTTGTATTAACTCATTCGCCTTCTCAGGTAAATCAGCAGAATAAGTAACATATTTCACATTATGTGTATCTAATTGCTCTACTTCTAACTGAGTTAAGAATCTACTCTTCTCACCAGCATCCATCCCATCAGCCTGCGAGTTATATAGCAAATATACATTCTTCGCTCTTAATAACAGATGATAAAAGTGATAGCTATAAATAGCATCTTTCTCTTTATAAGTCGGCAAACCTATCTCACGCTTAACATCATAAGGTATAAATGAATTTATCGACTTACCTGCAGGAAATTTACCTTCATTAACAGAAGTAACTATAACCGTATCAAAATCTAAAACACGACTTTCTAATACTCCCATAATTTGTAATCCTTGTAAAGGCTCACCTTCAAAAGAAACCTCAGACATATCCATTACTTGTTTATATAGAGAATATAGAGTATCATAACTTTTAATAAAATCATAGCGTTGACAGTATGATACTAGTCTGTTAAGCATTTGAAAAGACGAATATAAGAATGTCTTACTAATACGTTCACTATGCACCTCATCATTTAAACTTGCCTTAATAGCTAATACTATCTCAACCAAGTTCTGCAATATCTCAACAGGAGTACGATCTTTCCAAGCATTAAACACTAATGCACGCATTGGAAAATCACTGTCAGAAATCCATTCATTAAAACGGTTTAAGCTAAAGAAACTTAAGTTACGGTTATTAATTTCTTTAATAACTTCCTCAGGAACTATAATCTGCGCTAACACAGGATTCGTTAATACATCTAAGATCTCTTTATAATAAACGACGTATTGCTTCCCCGAACGGCGTATAGCAGATAAGTGAAGTTTAAATATTTTGTTTAGCAGTATCTGTATCGGGTTACTTTTACCACTATATCCCATAGTAATATTCAAACTCGAAACAGTCGATGGCAAACTATGTAATACTGGCAGAAGCAAGTTCTCCTCACCTAATACTACCGCTACTTTCTCAAGACGAGAAGCCTCTTCACCAAGTGATTCTACTATCTGTCCTGCTATTTTAGCCTGTCCTACACTTTTAGGTGTCTGAATAACTTGTATGTTTTTTTCTTTGCCAAACTCATCTACAATCCACTCAAATGGATTATACTGATAATGTTGCCAACTATTTTTGATCCTGCGTAAGAATAACCCCGCGTCATGATAAGGATCCTCTAAAAAGTGTTTATCTATATCCCAAAATACCTTTCCTCTTTTCTCCAATAAGAAATGCTGTATAATCTGCTCCTCTGCAGCATTTAAAGCATTAAACCCTGCAAAGTAAAATACCTTGTCGTTACTACCTAAGTATTCTTTATGAAGCTTTACAGCCTCTCTATAGATCATCCCCTGATATCCTACTCGTTCATTTAATAGTACTTCATATAACTTATTATAATAAACTGGTATTTGTTCCCAGAAGGCTAAGTAACTAGTTATTAAATCTGTTTTCTTTTCAGGATCAAGAGACCAATGCTTAATGTCTTCAATATTTTTTAAATACGAAAACACATAATTTGGATCCAGTAAATATCTATCTACTTCATTAAAATCACCCAATAACATATTTGCCCAACTTGAGAACCGTTCAAAATCATGGGCATTTGCTTGTTCTATCTCTTGATAAACAATATAAAATTTAAAGAGAAGTTCTATAGAATCAATTCCTCTAATACCAGAAATCTGCTGTATAAAGTCTTCAATATTTATAATCTCAGGTGCGAACACACTTGTCCTATAATATTTCTTCAAGTTTTCTAACAAAAAGACTTTCGCACGTTTATTAGGCAAAACGATAACCAATCTCTCCATAGAGTTTGGAAAATCAGCGCTAATCTGTGCACTCAGCTTATCTAAAAATGTATTCGATTCCATAAAAATAAAGGTACAAAAAAAACGCTCCGATTACTCGAAGCGTTTTCTATAGTATTAAGTTTTAACTCAATTATTTAGCTAATTGAATCTCAACACGTCTGTTTAACTCACGTCCTTTAACTGTTTTGTTAGAAGCGATTGGATCAGCTGATCCGTATCCTTTAGAAGTTAATCTAGAAGAATCGATTCCTTTTTCAATTAAGTAAACTTTTACAGCATTTGCTCTGTTGTCAGATAATGGTAAGTTAATTTTGTTAGAACCTGTACTGTCAGTATATCCAGCGATGTGGAATTTAGCAGTTGGGTATTCTTTCATAATTTTAACCATGTTATCTAAAACAGCATAAGAACCGTCTTGGAAAGTGTATTTTCCAGTGTGGAATAATAAAGTTTTTCCGTAATCGTTAAGCTGTTTTACTTGTTCAGCTTTGATTTCTTTAACTTCAGGACATCCATTGTTAGAAGCTGGACCAGGTACATCTGGACATTTGTCTAAATGATCAGGCACTCCGTCTCCATCTCTATCTGGCCATGGACAACCTTTGTTTTCTTTTGGACCAGGAACTTCAGGACATTCGTCTTTGTTATCTGGCACACCGTCTCCGTCAGTATCAGGACAACCGTTGAATTCAGCTAAACCTGGAACGTCTGGACACTCATCTTTATGATCTGGAATACCATCTCCATCAGTATCAGGACATCCGTTGAATTCAGGTAAACCTGGAACGTCTGGACACTCATCTTTGTGATCTGGAATACCATCTCCGTCAGTATCAGGACAACCGTTGAATTCAGCTAAACCTGGAACGTCTGGACATTCGTCATATTTATCTAAGATTCCATCACCGTCAGTATCTTTACCTCCAAATTGGAAACGGATACCTGCGAAGTGTTGAATGTGTGAAGCAACACCTACATCTGGTAATCTAGAATCAGAGAATGAATGTTTATAAGTAGATTGCACTGTTAAAGCAACGTTCTTAGTAAACCAGAAGTTTAATCCAGCTCCACCATTAACTGTTCCTTGACTTGCATCCCCCATAAAAGTATAACCTCCACCAACTAAGATGAATGGATCTACTACTTTTGATTTTAATAATTCTTTGAAGCTATATTTAACCTCTGCGTCAATTCCGTAGTAAGTTAAATCTCCTGGGTTGTATTTCTCATACCCCTCAGCTTCTGGTTTGATAAACTTGTCAATTTTATTAACTGACCCTACTAAACCAAGTGAAAATCCATCACCTAAGTATCTAGCTACATTTAAGTAAGATACTGAAGGTAGAATATTCCAATTGCTAGTATTAAAATACCCTCCCGTTCTGTGTGCGAAGCTGCTAGAAGTACTAACTTTAGTATCTACTGCGTTAGCTCCAACAGTTACAGCCCATGGATGGTCAGCATCTTGAGCGTGAGCTGAAAGCCCTGCACAAAGTATTGCTGCTGCAAATAATTTGTTGAAATGTTTCATAACTTTTATTTTTACTTTACCGTAATATTATAGCAAAAGTACAATTCTCAAACAAGATTTACAAAAAATTTCGTTAAGAATCGTGCTTTTTATTGCACATAGCTTTTAAATTAGATAACTTTTAGCTCTTTAGCCACCTTAGTAAAGGCTGCAATCGCTTTATCTAAGTGCTCTTTCGTATGAGCCGCAGATAGTTGAACTCGTATTCTAGCCTTGTCTTGAGGAACCACTGGATAGAAGAATCCGGTCACATAAACCCCTTCTTCTAGCAAACGATCCGCCATAACTTGAGATAATTTCGCATCATAAAGCATTACTGGAACGATAGCAGAATCTCCATCAATAATGTCAATTCCTGCATTTTTCATCCCTGCTTTAAAGTAGTTTGTATTCCACTCTAACTTATCTCTTAAAGAAGTATCATTCTGAAGTAATTCAAATACTTTTATAGAAGCCCCAACAATCATAGGTGCTAATGAATTAGAAAATAAGTATGGTCTAGAACGTTGTCTTAATAATTCTATGATCTCTTTTTTACCTGTAGTGTATCCTCCCATTGCTCCACCTAGTGCTTTTCCTAATGTTCCTGTGATGATATCCACACGTCCCATTACGTTTTTAGCCTCTAAAGTACCTTTACCTGTTGCACCGATAAATCCAGCAGCGTGACACTCATCTACCATTACCAACGCATCATACTTATCTGCTAAATCACAAATCTTATCTAATGGCGCTACTAGACCGTCCATAGAGAACACTCCATCTGTAACGATAATCTTAAAACGATGCCCTGCTTCATTAGCTTTAATCAACTGCTCTTCTAATTCTGCCATATTGTTATTCTCATAACGGTAACGAGCAGCCTTACACAATCTAACTCCATCAATAATAGACGCGTGATTTAAACTATCAGAGATGATAGCATCCTCTGCTCCTAATAATGGTTCAAATACACCTCCATTTGCATCAAATGCTGCAGCATAAAGAATCGTATCTTCTGTACCATAAAAATCAGCAATCGTTGCTTCTAATTTTTTGTGAATATCTTGCGTTCCACAAATAAAGCGAACTGATGACATCCCAAATCCGTGTGTATCTAAAGCTTCTTTCGCTGCTTTAATTACTTCTGGATGTGATGACAACCCTAAATAGTTGTTTGCACAAAAGTTTAAAACCTTATCCCCTGTTGATACAGTGATCTCTGCTCCTTGTGGAGAAGTAATAATGCGTTCCTTTTTAAAAAGTCCATTATCCTCTATTGACTTTAATTCATTTTGAAGATGTTCTTTAATCTTTCCGTACATATTATATATTTTTAGCTTTAAACGTTTTTATACTCTATTCTACAAATGTATTATATTTAAGTTCTCTCCGGTATACAGCAAGGTCATTTTAACGACTTCATACCCCATTTCAACTAAAGACTTACCATAAGATTGCACTTGTTCCTTATACTTCTCATCTTCTTTACCTGTCTTGTAGTCTAAGATATACGCTTGCTTACCTCTTATCACTACCCTATCAGGAATAGTATTACGCTGATACGGGCCTATGATAACACGTTCATTAAACACGATATTATCTGCTCTAAAGAAAATCTCTAACTCAGGGTGACTTACTATCTTTTGTATAATATCTATAAAATTATCCTTAGCCTCTTCCTGTATCATTCCTTTTTCTAGACCTTCATTAACTGCACTATCCACATCCTTATAATCTGTAACGAAAGACATCAACTTATGCACTAGGTTACCATACTCTATCGCCTTCTGATTATGTGAATCCCACATCAGCGCCTCTCTCTGAGCAATCTTAATAGCTTCAAAGTCTAAAGCTTTCTTGACAGGAAGAATCATTTTATTCACTTCTTCTGTCTCTACCTCTCTTTTCTTAGACATTCTTTGATTAACACCAAATGAATAAGACATATCTACATCATTATAAACCCCCTCTGTCACTAAGAACTCTAAAAAGAACTTAGAGAGGTTATTTTTAAACTCCCCTTTACTTGTTACATTCTTATAACTAATAACATATAATTGTTCTTCTGCACGTGTAAGCGCAACATATAGAACATTCACATTATCTAATAACATTTCTTGTTCTTTCTTCTCATAAAGCTGTTGAGCGTACTCACCATACTCCATTACCTCTTTCTTAGAATCAACTAATGCCTTGGGAAACATAATGTGATCTTTATCTGTTTCTATATTTACCCATAGTTTATCTCTACTTGGCCTAGTAAAGTCTTCTTCTGCAAATGGAAAGATTACTACAGGAAACTCTAATCCTTTAGATTTGTGGATAGTCATTATCTGCACCGCATTACGCCCTTCCGGAGTAGGTATACTAAACTTTTGGTAATTTGTATTCCAATATTCTAAGAAGTCACTAATCCCAAACTGACTCTTTAGCGACTTTTCTAAAACTAAATCTAAGAAATATAAAACGTAAGAATTAGCTCCTTTATCCGGCATAAATGCTAAAATGATTGCCTCTACAGCATCATAAAGCGATTTAGAACGACATGCCTCAAACGAAATAGGTACTCCATTATCAACTAACCAAGCTTCGAATTCCTCCTCTAAAAGGAATGATAATCCCTCCTTGATAAAATCGTGCTTCTTACTTACATCTTCTCGCTTAGAGCCGATGTAATATAACATCATCATCTTCGCTTCTAAGTCTCGATCTGTCTTAAGAAACTTAAGTACATTAATGATTAGACGCACTTCACTAGCATTATTAATCAACAAAGAGTCTGAAGATAATATCTCCAAACCATTCTCTGTTAGGAAATTAGCAAGTAACACACCGTGATTTCTCTTACGTGTCAGAATAACAATATCTTTTAGATCAAAACCTTGTTCTACTGCTTGGTTAATAGCTCCTAATGTGGCATTAGCATACTGCATATCTTTAACCTCAGGTTCCTCACTTTCATCTTTCTCTAAGAAAGTAATATTAACATACCCTCCCTCTTTACTATTTACTTCTTGATGGCTATTATTTTCATAAAGATCTTTATAATCTTCATTGATAAAATTACGTGATACATCTTTAAACAGTCTGTTATTAAAATTAATCACCTCTGCATAACTTCTGTAATTTCGCCCAAGATTAACCGTCTGCTTTTCTGGATTAGAGAATGGATTCTCATCTTTACTCAAGGCAATAAACTGCTCTGCTTTACCACCTCGCCAGCGGTATATAGACTGCTTAGGATCTCCTACGATCATTAAACTTCCTTTCACACCAGCATAGTCTTCACCTGCCAATGCATTATCTATAAGCGGCACTAAGTTCTGCCACTGCATCTCAGAAGTATCTTGAAACTCATCTATAAAGAAATGATGATAACGCTCTCCTAAACGCTCATAAATAAATGGCGCAGGTTGATTCTGTATTTCATTGTGAATAATCGCGTTAAACTGTGTAATAGACAAGATGTTATTTTCTGCCTGTATTTTATCCATCTCTTGCCCGATAGTACTTAGCAATGACAATGGCGTTAAATTCTTTAAAAATGCCTTATAAAACGCTCTACGTGAGTATAAATCATATACCTGAGCAAGCATTCTTAAAAAATCAGGAATAAAAGCCTCTATTAGTTCTACATCTTTCGTTGTTTTCTTAATCTTAATATCATCAAACTCGTGATATCTCTTCGTAGTACCAACAGTATCAGATATAACATTATCAATGTGTTTAATAAAATATTGTCCAGAGAATGACGTCTTATCCATTCCTTTGGATTCTATTAAATCAAGAATACTTTTTCCTATTTCAATACTCTCTGCAGTAAGATTCTTTATTTCAATACGAAGAAAATCTCTTACTTTCACAAAGTCCTCCAAAGTGTGGTTAGAAAATAAAGCAATCTCTTCTCTATTATTTTCATTTAATAATAACGAGCCTACTTCTTTTAGCTCTCTTGTGATATCCCAACTCTTGTCGTTATCTGCCTTATCAATAGAGAAATCAATAAGCAAATCTGTCAATTCACTATCTATACCCGCTTTTGCTATCACAGCATCAACAGATTCTTGAAGCAATTCGTCTGAATCTAAAGAAACCTCAAATGACATTGGCAGTTCTAAATCGAAAGCAAATGAACGAATAACTTTATGAGTAAATTTATCAATAGTAGAAATATCAAATGAAGCATAATTATGAATAATACTTCTGATAATACGTCCTGATTTAGCCTGTATAAAATCCTTCTTTAATGCTGTCTCTTGTTGTACTTGGTCAAAAATACTTTGGTATTTTGGGTCAAGTACATCTTTTGAAAAAGCGTTCAAACAAGATACCACACGACTCTTCATTTCAGCCACAGCTTTATTAGTAAATGTAATAGCTAGGATCTTTTTATAGGCATCGTCTTGTCTATCTAAAAGTAATATCTTGAGATACTCTTTCACTAGAGTATGCGTCTTACCTGAACCAGCTGATGCGTTATAAATTGAAAATGAAGGCTTATATATCATTCTAAAGGGATTTTATTAACTTATATTAAACATTAGAACCTTTCGCTATTAGGCTTTATTTGTGTAATTTTGAAATAAAATTAATACTAATCTTTAAATAATACGAATTATGGCTTTCGAATTACCAAATTTACCTTATGCATATGATGCATTAGAACCACATATTGATGCTCGTACGATGGAAATCCACCATACTAAACATCATAATGCTTATACTACTAACTTAAATGCAGCTATCGCTGGTACTGATTTAGAAGGAAAATCTATTGAAGATATCCTTGCTAACTTAGATATGACTAAAGGTGCTGTACGTAACAATGGTGGTGGATTCTATAATCACAACTTATTCTGGACAGTAATGTCTCCTAATGGAGGTGGTGAACCTACTGGTGAATTAGCTGACGCTATCGCTAAAGATTTCGGATCATTCGAAAACTTTAAAGATGCTTTCGCTAAAGCTGGAGCTACACAGTTCGGGTCTGGATGGGCTTGGTTATGTGTAAAAGACGGAAAATTAGAAGTATGTGGTACTCCTAACCAAGACAACCCGCTTATGCCAGGTGTTGCTTGTGGTGGTACTCCTATTTTAGGTATGGATGTATGGGAACATGCTTACTACTTAAACTACCAAAACCGTCGTCCTGACTATATCAATGCTTTCTTTAGCGTAATTAACTGGGCTGAAGTTTCAAGAAGATACGCAGAGGCAAAATAATATAATTTTGCACCTTTATTACAAACTATTAAAAGCTCCTTATTGGAGCTTTTTTTTATAATTATGATTCAAGAGTTATATACTAACAACAAAAAAAGCCCAGAATACAATTCTGAGCTTTTATATCTAATTCTAAAGTAACTACTCTACTTCAGATATTCTTAATGTATTTACCATACCTTTTTCGATAATTGGCATTGCAGCTAAGTTGATAACCATATCCCCTGTAGTAGCAAGTCCTTTTTCTTTAACCATAGCATTAATATCCTCTATAGTCTCATCAGTACTAACATACTTATCATAGTAGAAAGCTTGAACTCCCCATAACAAGTTTAATTGCGTTATGATACGACGGTTAGAAGAGAATACTAAAATATTACTATTTGGTCTCCAAGCCGAAATTTGGAATGCTGTATAACCACTATTTGTTAATGTACAGATAGCTTTTGCTTCGATATCATTTGCCATTAAAGCAGCGTGATAACAAATATTCTTAGTGATATAACGGTTCGTTTTGATTGTAGGAGGACTTTGAGGTACCTTAATTAATGGAGAAGTTTCAACACTTTGAATAATTTGTGTCATCTTCTCGATTACTTGTACAGGGTAAGCTCCTACAGATGTTTCACCTGATAACATTACTGCATCAGCACCATCCATTACAGAGTTAGCCACATCATTCACTTCAGCTCTTGTAGGTGTAAGACTAGAAATCATAGTTTCCATCATTTGAGTAGCGATGATAACAGGTATTCTAGCATTTTTAGCCACATGAACTAATTCTTTTTGAATCAATGGAACTTCTTGTGCAGGAATCTCAACACCTAGATCTCCACGAGCCACCATAAGACCATCACAGTAAGCTACTATTTTCTTAATATTCTTAACTGCTTCAGGTTTCTCAATTTTAGCTACGATAGGAATTTTGTGATCTGAGTGTTTATTAATCAAATCTTGTAAGTCCATTAAATCTTCTGGCGTACGTACGAATGATAATGCCATCCAATCCACTTGTAATTCACAAGCAAAAATAGCATCTTTAATATCTTTTTCAGTTAACGCTGGTAAAGACACCTTCGTCATTGGTAAGTTTACTCCTTTTTTAGATTTAAGAGGACCACCTTGTACTACTATCGTTTTAACTTCATCAACACCATTAGTCTCTAATACATCGAAGATAAGTTTTCCATCATCTAATAAGATTCTCTCACCTGCATTTACATCAGAAGGGAACTTCTTATAGTTCATATACACGCGTTCAGCGTCTCCTTTAAACTCTTCTTTCGTAGAGAACGTAATTACATCTCCTGGATTTACAATAACATCCTCTGCCATCACACCTACTCTTAATTTAGGGCCTTGTAAATCACCTAAAATAGAAACAGTGTATCCAAATTCTTTATTTAAATCACGGATTATATTTACTTTTTCCTGAACATCTTTATAATCAGCGTGTGAAAAGTTGATTCTAAAAACATTTACACCAGCTTTGATCATATCATGTAATACCTCTCTTGTACTAGATGCTGGTCCTAACGTTGCTACGATTTTCGTCTTTTTTTGTGCTAACATATTTTTAAAAAATTAAGTTCGTTTTATTTTTCAATATCTCCTGCTTGATTTCATAAGCAGCCGAGATAAACTTTACTGTATTAAGTCTTTCAATGATTGTACCAATTTCGAATTGACTATCCGTTTCTTCGATTTTAATCAAATAATCGACCGCTTTTAGCTCGGGCAGTAAATACCCTTGTTTTGTTACTGGATGATTTGCTGTGACAAATAATGGTGAATCCAAACCTGATTCAGGAATTAAGAATGCCTTATTCGCGACCACTTTCCAATAAACATGATGATCAATATCATCATACTCATAAAAAGAAAAATAAGCGTGTCCTACATCTGTAAAGATATCAACATCTACTTTGCTTCTTTCTAGATTAATCTCAAGTACTGAATTAATAAAATACATTACCTTATAATCTTCTTTACGGGAAGTATGTATAGCGATCAAGCGATAATCTTCACTATCAAAGTCTTCAAGCTTATGTTTTATTATACCCATATGAGAAATTCATTACACAAAGATACAACTTTTATTCAGCTACTTATATGTAAAAGGCAGTATAATAGATTATAAAACCGTTAAGAAATTAACAATAATTATTGTTTTATCTGCTCTTGAAAAGCAAAATAAGCTCTTTGAGAAGCTTTCTCTTCTGCTTTCTTTTTAGAAGTAGCTCTTGCTCTTGCTACAAGTTTATCGTCTATGAACAGACGTACACCGAAGTACTTTAATTCTTCTGCCGTGTCTTCCTCGAAAGTATCGTATTTAAACGTATGCTTCCTTTTCTGACACCATTCGATTAATAGACTCTTATAACTAGTGATTTTTGTTTCTAGCTCTTGAATACCTGCTACTGTACTAAGTAGTTTCTCGTGGATGAACTTCTCACATGCAGGATATCCTCTATCTAGATAGATTGCACCGATTATAGCTTCTAATAAATTACCATGAATATTCTCTCCGAATTGCTGATTACCCATCTTACTCTCTACATGAGAAGCTAAGTCAAGATCTTTACCTATCTGGTTTAGATTCTCTCGACTAACAATCTTAGAACGCATTTTAGTCAAGTATCCCTCATCCCCACTAGGAACTTCAATATACAAGTATGATGCAATTACAGAGCCTAACATAGCATCCCCCAGGAACTCTAATCGCTCATAATTAACAGGATGTCCTGTGTCATCACACTTGTTCATAGAACGATGTGTAAATGCAACTTTATAATAAGATAAGTCTACAGGTTTCACTCCAACTATCTGAGTCACCTTTCGACAAAAATTCCCGTCTTCAATACTGAAGGAACGGGAATTGTTGAATATTCTATTTAGTAACTTTTTCATCTTTATAGGATGATATTACTTCTCTAATTTTTTAACTAGTACACATGCATTGTGACCACCAAAACCAAATGTATTACTCATACCTACCTTAACTTCACGTTTTTGCGCTTTGTTAAAAGTAAAGTTTAGTTTAGAATCGATTTGATCATCATCAGTGAAGTGATTAATTGTTGGAGGTACTATTCCATGCTCTAATGAAAGAATAACAGAAATAGTTTCGATAACTCCAGCAGCTCCTAATAAGTGACCTGTCATCGACTTAGTCGAGTTAAGATTCATATCATAAGCATGCTCTCCGAATACATTAAGAATAGCCTTAGATTCAGCTATATCTCCTAGTGGAGTAGAAGTACCATGCATATTTAACACATCTACATCTTTAGCTTCTAAACCAGCATCTTTAAGACAGTTGATCATTACATTAGTAGCCCCTAATCCTTCTGGATGTGGTGCCGTCAAGTGATGAGCATCTGCAGACATACCTCCTCCACCGATTTCACAGTAGATTCTAGCTCCACGAGCTACAGCATGTTCATATTCTTCAAGAATAATAGCTCCTGCTCCTTCACCTAATACAAATCCTTCTCTATCCTTGTCCATTGGACGTGATGCAGTCTGTGGATCATCATTACGTGTAGATAAAGCATGCATTGCATTAAATCCTCCAATACCAGCGATAGTTACAGCTGCTTCAGAACCTCCTGTTACGAAGATATCCGCCATACCCAAACGGATATAGTTAAATGCATCTATAATAGCGTTAGTAGATGAGGCACATGCAGACACAGTAGTAAAGTTAGGCCCTCTTAGACCATACTTCATAGATATATGTCCACCTGCTAAATCTGCTATCATCTTAGGGATAAAGAATGGATTGAACTTAGGTATTCCGTTTCCTTGTACGAAATTAGTCACTTCATTTTGAAAAGTTTCTAAACCTCCGATACCTGAACCCCAGATAACTCCAGCTCTATCTAAATTAATTGCTCCTAAATCTAATCCTGAATCCTGTATTGCTTCGTCAGCACTTACCATGGCATACTGAGCGTAACGGTCCATTTTACGTGCTTCTTTTCTCTCAATAAAATCCTCTACGTTGAAGTTCTTCACTTCACACGCAAACTGAGTTTTGAAATTGGTAGCGTCAAAATATGTAATGGGTGCAGCTCCGCTTACTCCATTAATTAGGTTGTTCCAATACTCTTGAATATTATTTCCAATTGGCGTTAGGGCACCTAAACCGGTTACAACAACTCGCTTTAATTTCATAAAATAACTTATATGGTTTGTACTATAAAAAAAAATCCCAACCTTCACTTTTGTAAAAAAAGGAAACATCGGGGTGTTTGTTTGATTGTATTTGTTAGATTGTTGCCAATCTGTCCTTTTTTGTTTCTTTCAAAAATTAGTCATTTTCAAAAAAATAATAACACCCACGTGACCTTGAAAGGACACGTGGGATATCATTATTATTTTTTAGCTTCTTCTATGTAAGAGATAGCTTGTCCAACTGTAGCAATGTTTTCAGCTTGGTCATCTGGAATTTGAATATCGAATTCTTTTTCGAACTCCATGATAAGCTCAACAGTGTCTAGTGAATCAGCTCCTAAATCATTAGTGAAGCTTGCTTCTGCTACAACCTCGTTCTCGTCAACGCCTAATTTGTCAACGATAATCGCTTTTACTCTTGATGCAATGTCTGACATAATCTTTAATTTTAAATTTAATTTCGTAGGCAAAAATAAAAAACTTTATTTTAAAACCTGATTTTTCATGTTAATTGTCGGTGCGAAATTATAAAAATTATTAATACTTATCGCTATTTTTCTATTTATTGTCAGTTATTATTCTTTTTTTTGTACTTAATTATCGTACTCACAACCTCATAACACAACTAACTACATGAAAAAAATAGCACTATTCGCCTCGGGTTCAGGCAGTAATGTAGAGAACATCATTAACTACTTCGAAAATAAATCTATCTCTAATCAATACCTTATTTTGGTTAATAACCAAAGTGCTAAGGTAATAGAAAAAGCCGAAAAAAGAAACATACCGGTTGTCCTTTTTGATAGAAATATGCTAAATGAAGGTGTTGTCTCTCAAAAATTAGAACAATTTCAACCCGATTTAATTGTATTAGCAGGTTTCTTATGGAAATTTCCTATTGACCTTGTTAAAAAATATCCGAATAAAGTAATTAATATCCATCCTGCTCTTTTGCCTAAATATGGCGGCAAAGGGATGTATGGGCACTTCGTACACGAAGCTGTTGTAGCGAATAAAGAAACCGAATCTGGTATCACTATACACTATGTGAATGAGAATTATGATGAAGGAGCTACTATATTTCAAGCTACAACAACTCTAGACCCTACGTTCTCACCAGAACAAGTTGGAGCTGCTGTACTAAAACTAGAGCACTTACACTTTCCTCAAGTTATCGAAAAACTACTATTTTAAATATAAAATGAATTTACCACAAGTAATACTCTATACTGATGGCTCATCTAGAGGTAATCCTGGCCCTGGTGGCTATGGACTAATATTAGAATGGGCTGGTCGAAATGTCTATAAAGAAGCATCGCAAGGATATCGCAAGACTACTAATAACCGCATGGAACTATTAGCTGTAATCGTCGGACTAGAAATGCTAAAAAGCGAAGGCACATCAGTATTAGTTGTATCTGACTCTAAGTATGTAGTCGATGCTGTGGATAAACGTTGGGTCTTCGGATGGGAGAAAAAGGACTTTAAAGACAAGAAGAACCCTGATCTATGGCAACGCTTTTTAAAAGTATATCGCAAACACAGTGTACAATTTAAATGGGTAAAAGGTCATAATAATCATCCTATGAACGAGCGATGTGATGTTCTTGCAGTTAAAGCTGCCACAGGAACCAATCTACTCATCGATGAATACTATGAATCAATAGAGGATTAAAAAAAGAGGTTCACTTAATTTACTTAAGTGAACCTCTTTTTTAATATATACTTAGTAAATTACGACTTAAACGAATCTACTCTTTCTCTACCTATCTCTCTAACTACAATAGTCTCTGCTAAATTATCGTGTAATGTTTGTTTCTTATCTGTCCAGAAGAACATAAAATACCCGATAAGCATCATCATACCTGAAAGTATTCCTGCAAAATAACGACCTGAGGCCTGCCCGAAAGTCACCTTCTCTCCAGCACAGTCTAGCACTCTTATCTTCATTACATTCTGTCCTACTGTAGCCTGCTGATCACTACTCTGCATTAATGCAAAATAAAGCCAGCCCGATACTATAGGGAAAAAACAACTAGGAATAATAACAATAAGGGAATCTAGTAAACGAGCGACAAAACGCTCTCCAAAATCAGCATATTGATAATGTATGCGTTCTGTATCCGTAGTCACTGTGACATAATTATTATCACTCGAGTAACTTATCGAAACTCTCTGATTAGACATTACTCTATTCGGAGCATTATAACTTGGCTGTACTATATAAGACGACATCTCTTGTAGATACATTGCCTCTGTCCAATTGCTCAAGCCCTGATACCAAATCAATGTATTTGGATAAATAACGAACTGACGTAAGTCGGTTTCACTATATGGTCCCTGTTTCTGACCATTTATGATTAAATGATATTCTCTCTTCACTTATTTTAATTTTTAACAAAAATAAGAATATTAACATTCACTTTTATCTAGAATGACACTCTTTACTTTATAAAACACAGTCATAACCATTTTATTAGTTTAATCTAAAAAACTCTTCCTTATAATGTTTACTTGGCTTAATCCACGCTATCGTTCTATCAGCATTAATAATCCAATTAAAGCGCTTCATCATATCAGCACCAAATAAACTAAATGGTTGATTCTTTAACTCTCCAACAAAATACCCCACTGCCACATTATTTAACTCAAAACCACCAACACTGACTTTACTTACCTCAGCAGTCTTAGTAATCACAATCTTGCCTGCCGAATTCTTCAATTCCTTCTCACTAATAGTAACCAACTTTTCGCTTAATACATTCTTCTCTGAGAATCTATCATCGTATAACATCGCCCCCGCATAACCAGATTGCAAATAAAAAGGATGCGTATAACTCTCCCCCGCTATTTCACTAACGACATCTATAAACATTGCCCCATTTCGATGCTTTACAGGCATAGCCACATATCCTTCTATACTAGGCATCACTTCATGTCTCACTAATTCAGCACTATCATAGTTAATTTCTAACACCTTATTCTTAAATAATAGCATCCCTATCTTACCATCTGATTCTTGTCCACTATACTGATTATTAATAAAAGGTATATCTTTCCAACTCTGCCCTGCTATCTGCACCTTATTAGAAGTACTGTACCCATCATTGTCAAATACTATCCCCTTAACTTTAGCAGTTGCCTCAGGAGATATTGCTCCATCATCCATTGCCACTTGGAACATCAGATCCAGGCTCTCTCTCTCATTGACCACCGTCTTGATCAACATATTATTATACTTCGTAAGTCTAAAAGGAATATGTACTTGAGCACTTGCTACAGTACCTATAGTAAGCATCATTAAAAGCGTCAGGCTTCTCTTCATAATCGAATCAATTTAAAAGTTAGTTGGTTATGGTAAATCTATAAAAATAAATCATCAAATAAAGTACAAAAGACTATCAATAGGTAATTTACACTTTTAAAACTTTTTAATCTCACAAAATTTTACCTCCAAAATCTCGTTATCTTATAGCTACAAAAGAAATACACAATGACTAAACATTTATACATATTACTAACGACCCTGTTAATAACCATACCTACTCTACACTCGTGTAAGGGAGATAAGAGCAACAATACTGAAGAACACTATGAAGAGAGGGAAGCTCCTGCTACTGAAGAAGTAGACGATACGGCAGACTCCTCAATTACCTACATTAAAGAAGAAGATTATATATTTCCTACATCAGGTAAATCCGCAGAAGACTTCGTCCCACCGAATAGCATATATGAAATAATAGATAAAGCACAAGGAGATCTTAATGGTGATAATCTTGACGATATAGTACTCCTATTAAAACATAAATACGATGTAGAAGGCAGTAGTCCTGTCCTAATCTTATTTAAAAACACAGACAGTACTTATATTTTAAAAGAAATGTCTCGAGTAGCTAAACCATCAAGTTTCACTAATTACTATGTATTGCACGAAGTTCCAGGTGATTTCTCTATCAATAATAAAGAACTTAAAATATCGACTTATCTAGCACCAAGAGGTCTAATCAATACTAAATTCATATACATTGATAATCGATTCGCTCTATCTTATGTTGAATCTTCTTCTAGTGGATCAGGAGCAGTGAGTACTACTACATACGAACCTTTAATCGGCAAATACACTCTATGGAATGGTTGGTATGATGAAACTACCGAAGAAGAAAAAGAATCAACTGAAACACGCATAGAAAAACCTAAACGCTACTTAATAGACGACCCTAATCTTCCTTTCTATTAATCAATTTCACTTATGAATAAACACATCTACATCCTATTAACAACCCTGTTAATAATCATCCCTACCCTACACTCTTGTAAAGGCAATGAGAGTAATGACTCAGAAGAATACTACGAAGATGCAGAAGAAGTGACTGTAAATGAAGAAGCCCCTGAATACATTCCTGAAGATAAAGAAATATCTTTCCCTAAAACAGGTAGATCCATAGAAGACTTCATACCAAGATCTAGCAAATATGAGGTGATAAGGGAACTGAAAATGGATCTTAATAAAGATGGACTTGAAGATCTAGTACTACTTCTATTTCATAAGAATGATCCTGATGCTAGCCGCCCTGTCTTAATCTTATTACAACAAGAAGATAACACCTATATCTTAGATGCGATGTCTAGGGTAGCGATGCTATCTAAGTACGCTGATGACAATGAGTCTTTTGACTTTGACATACTTCAGAACGAAGACTCAAAAAAACTCCAAATCTACGCTAAAGTATATGGAGGCTACTTTTCAGCTGAATACGAATACATCGATAATCAACTAATCGCTACTACTATCGACTTGTCAATATCCGCAGCAGGCTTTTTTCATGGCGTAACCTATACTCCATTAACAGGAGATGTGTCAACAGAAGAAAGCAGTCACAATTGGCAAACAGGAGAACAAGACGAAACTAGCAACTCTTATACTTTAAAACCGCGTACTTTCAGATTCGAATCTGATAATCCTAGAGATACAGAAATAACTATCAATGCTGGATAATATACTGTTCCTAAAATAATATACTATCCATCCAAGTGCTAGATACATTTAGGTAAAATGTATCTAGCACTTTTTCTGCTATAAACAACACCTTCCCTCTTTAGAAAAAACTTGTTATAATTCAAAATAAAAAACTAGAACAAAATAAACTAAAAAGCGATTTATACTCACCACATCTAACTTCTTCATCACTGCTTCAACATAACTACAAGATTACCCTATTAACACAGCCTTTTGTTGAAGCATTATTGACGTAATTTTAAATCACTCTTGAAGCAAACACCTCATGAAAATAAGAGTATGATAATAACCATAATTAACTTCTTTATTTAGCATTACCACAACTATAATAGTTACACACTAAACACAAAAACACATTATAATACTTAAGTCTTATATACATAAAGTAACCCAAAGATCGAAAGCCAATCTGATAGCTTTACTACCTATATAATAGAAGTTACAAAATAAGTAAGCAAATAGAGAGAATAGCAACTAAAATCAGCATCCTTAATCACAATGAGAATATCGTGATAACAATCACCTAATTTGAACACGACACAGAAGATGTGATTTATAAAATCCATGCCAACCTTGTTAAAAAAACAGCACAAAAAACAATGCTAACTACTATAAATTGAGATTATATTCACTAAGTATGTGATGATTACGAATAAACCACTATATTTGATAACAAACTCATTGCTAGTAAAATAGTTAATTGTGCTTATTTAATTTGGTAGTAAAAAGAGTATTGCCATATATTTGTAGCTTATTTCTTTGCAAAAAATATGAATAAATTACTGATAGTGGGGACGGTGGCCTTTGATGCGATAGAAACTCCATTCGGAAAGACAGACAAGATATTAGGTGGTGCGGCAACGTACATCGGATTGTCTGCCTCACACTTCAATATTAAATCAGCTATAGTGTCTGTGGTAGGAGATGATTTCCCACAAGAACACTTGGATCTTTTAAATAGTAAAAACATAGATACTTCGGGAATCGAAGTCGTACAAGGAGGTAAAACCTTCTTCTGGAGTGGTAGATACCATAATGATCTAAACTCTAGAGATACATTAGACACACAACTTAATGTATTAGCAGACTTTAACCCAGTAGTTCCAGCCAACTTTAAAGACGCAGATGTAGTAATGTTAGGAAACTTACATCCAAATATTCAGATAGGTGTCTTAGATCAATTAACTACTCAACCAAAACTTGTCGTATTAGATACTATGAATTTTTGGATGAATTGTGCACTTGAGGAACTAAAAGAAGTACTAAAAAGAGTAGATGTTATCACCATCAATGATGAGGAAGCACGTCAACTATCTGGTGAATACTCACTAGTGAAGGCTGCGGAGATTATTCATACGATGGGTCCAAAATATGTAGTGATAAAGAAAGGCGAGCACGGAGCCTTGCTTTTTGCAGACAAAGATGTATTCTTTGCTCCTGCGCTACCTTTAAAAGAAGTATTTGATCCTACTGGAGCTGGAGATACCTTTGCAGGTGGATTCACAGGATATTTAACACAGAGCAGTAATGTTTCGTTTAGAAACATGAAGAATGCTATCATATATGGATCTAACCTTGCCTCGTTCTGCGTAGAAGAATTCGGAACATGCAGGATGGAGAATTTAAAGGATAACGACGTAGTTGAAAGACTACAACAATTTAAGATGTTAACTCAATTCGATATCGAATTAAAACAATAATGTAAAATTATAAGCCTCGTCATGGGGCTTTTTTTATTCAACACCAACACACAACTAAACATGAGCGACGCTTTAAAACACGAATGCGGTATAGCGGTTTTAAGATTAAAAAAACCGTTATCTTACTACAAAGAAAAGTATGGTAGTGCCTTCTATCCTATACAGAAGATGTACTTGTTACTAGAGAAACAGCACAACAGAGGACAAGATGGAGCTGGTCTAGCAAGTATCAAACTGGATATGGATGCTGGTGAGCGTTACATCAGTCGCGTTCGCTCTAATAAAGCACAACCTATACAAGATATATTCCAACAAATCAATGAGCGTATCAATGAAGAGATGGAAGCTCATCCTGAATATCACAATAACGTAGATCTACAAAAGAAACACATCCCATATATAGGCGAAGTATTCTTAGGTCACGTAAGATATGGTACTTTCGGTAAGAACAATATAGAAAGCGTTCACCCATTCTTGCGTCAAAATAACTGGATGCACAGAAACTTAATCGTAGCAGGTAATTTTAACCTTACCAATGTTAGAGATTTGTTTCAAGATCTAGTAGAGTTAGGACAACATCCTAAGGAGATGTCTGATACTATCACTGTGATGGAGAAGATAGGTCACTTCTTAGATGATGAAGTAAATGATTTATACTACAAAATAAAACAAGAAGGATATACTAAAAAGAATGCGTCTCCACTTATCGGAGAGCGTCTAGATGTAGCTCGTATCTTACGTCGCGCTTCTAAAAACTGGGATGGTGGATTCGCTATGGCAGGTATGATAGGTCATGGTGATACATTCGTACTACGTGACCCTGCTGGTATACGTCCTGCATTCTATTTTGAGAATGACGAGATAGTAGTAGTTGCTAGTGAGCGCCCTGTAATACAGACAGCGTTTAATGTTCCTTTTGATGAGATTAAAGAGATTGTTCCTGGACAAGCGCTTATCATTCGCAAAGATGCTTCTGTACACTTTGAACAAATATTAGAGCCTCTTCCGTTAAAAGCATGTTCTTTCGAGAGAGTTTATTTCTCTAGAGGAAATGATGCTGAAATCTACCAAGAACGTAAAGATCTAGGTAAACTTATCTTCCCTGAAGTACTTAAAGCAATTAATGACGATACAGATAACTCTGTGTTCTCATATATCCCAAACACTTCTGAGACATCATTCTATGGTATGGTAGAGGGAGCACAAGACTTCCTTAACCAAAGAAAGATCAGTGATATCCTAAAGAATAAAGAGAACTTAACTGAGGCTAAACTACAAGAGATTTTATCTGTGAAATTAAGAACAGAGAAGATAGCTGTAAAAGACGCTAAGTTGAGAACTTTTATCACTGATGACAGTAGTCGTGATGACTTAGTTGCTCACGTATATGACGTGACTTATGGAGTGATAAAACCAACGGATAATCTAGTTATTATAGATGATAGTATCGTACGTGGTACTACACTTAAAAAGAGTATTATCCGTATGTTAGATAGACTTAATCCTAAGAGTATTGTAGTGGTATCTGCTGCTCCTCAGGTGAGATATCCTGACTGTTATGGTATCGATATGGCAAAGTTAGAAGGACTTATCGCTTTCCAAGCTGCTATAGAACTTCTTAAGGAACGCAACCTATATCACATCGTAGAAGAGGTATATACTAAGTCTAAAGCACAAGAAAATTTACACGATAGCGAAGTAGTAAACTTCGTTACAGAAATATATGCTCCATTTACAGATAAAGAGATCTCTGACAAAATAGCTGAAATGGTAAAAGATGTGAATATCAAATCTGAAGTTAAGATTGTATTCCAGTCTGTAGAGAACCTACATACTGCATGTCCTCATAACTTAGGGGACTGGTACTTCACTGGTGAATACCCTACTATCGGAGGTAACCGAGTAGTAAACAGAGCATTTATCAACTTCTATGAAGGACGTGACGAGAAACCGTATTAGTAGATAGAGATTAGTGGTCTATGATCACTAATCTACCTATATAAATTAAATAAGGGCTGTATCAAAATTATGATACAGCCCTTTATGTTTTATAACAATTCTATTAACTCAACCAAAAGAAGTAAGCTATAACAGACAGTAATATCGCACAGATAATATTCAATACAAAACCTGCTTTCATCATCTCTTTCTGACGGATATCTCCTGTACCGAATACGATGGCATTAGGTGGTGTCGCCACAGGTAGCATAAATGCACATGATGCTCCTAACCCGATAATCATCGATAGCCCTAATGGAGGTAAACCTAGTTCCGCTGAGATAGAGATAAAGATAGGTACTAATAACGCCGCACTGGCAGTATTAGAAGTAAACTCAGTCAAGAATACAATGAAGAATGAGACTACTAATCCAATAGTAAAATAGTGACTATTCTTAATAAAAGACACTAATATATCCGCCATCACTTTACTAGCTCCTGAGTCTTTAAGCACCATACTAAGTGTCAATCCTCCTCCAAAAAGAAGTAGTACACCCCAGTCTACATTATGCTGCAGCTCCTTCCACCTTGATACTTGACTCACACAGATCAATATAAAAGCCAATAGAGAGATGAACGTATCAAAACTAGAGAACTTACCTTCGAAGCCAACCCAATTAGCTACAATAGGATTTAATTCATTACTAAAGATCCAACAAATCGCAGTAAACAAGAATATACCTAAGGTTAACCATCTATCAAAATTCATGGGTATGTTCTCAGAGGTATGTTTAAAGGTAAAGTCAAGCTTCGGTTTAAATACAAAGTAAATAACAGCAATCATAATTGGCAATAACAATAACACAATAGGGATTCCCATCTTCATCCACTCCGAAAAGGATATATTAAGTTGTGAAGCAACAATAGCGTTCGGTGGACTTCCTACTACCGTTCCCATTCCTCCTATACTCGCACTGTATGCTATCCCTAGCAATACGAATACATAAGTATTGCGGTGCTTTTCTCTATCTAATTGTCCCAAGACCCCAACTACTAAGGGCAGCATCATCGCTACTGTAGCAGTGTTGCTAATCCACATAGATAATAAAGCAGTCACTAAGAATAAATAGAACACAGCATAGAGTAACCTCCCTTTCGCTAAATACATAATCTTATTAGCGATAATGGTATCTAACTTCTGTACGTGTAATGCTCCTGCTAATACAAATCCTCCCAAGAATAAGAAGATCGTAGGATCAGCAAATGATGACAAAGCCGCTTTAGTATCAGAGAGCCCTAATCCTATAGCAAGCACTGGCACAAACACAGCCGTCGTAGTAACATGTATAGCTTCTGTCAACCATAACACAGCCACAAATACTAAAAGGGCAAGTCCTTTATTTACTTGTGGTTCATAGGGCAAATAATTTATAAGTAGTAATAATGTAATAACATTTACCAGAATAATAAGATAGTTCTTTACTGACTTTAGAGGCCTTACATCGGGTTCATAGTCTAATCGCATATCGTGAGTAGTTTAATAATTTTAACTAAAGTTAACAAAAAATTACACTTCACGTAATTATTACACAAAAAAACAGCACTTGAATAAGTAAATATATCCAAAAAGTATATTACCTTAAATATGCAGATAACATTTAAATGAGAATGAATTGTACAAAACAGAGCAATATTAGTGATTAAAGCACACTGTAGTGTGGTTTAAGAGCTAATTGAAGCTATGTAAAGTAGAATTTATTCGTAATAAATGGTAGTTGCAGATTTAAGGTATTATACATAACAAAAAAGCCAGTCTTGCGACTGGCTTCTCTATATCTAACTAAGACTTTATTAGGCATTACCCTCACACTCATCGTAGAATTGGCTTAAGAAAGATTCCATAAACTTATGGCGTCCTTCTGCTAATTGTCTTCCTGTATCCGTATTCATCAAATCTTTTAAACGAAGTAGTTTCTCGTAAAAGTGATTAATCGTTGTTCCTACATTATTCTTGTACTCCTCTTTAGACATCCCTATCTTAGGTTCTATCTTAGGATCATACATCAATGTATTCTTATATCCACCGTAGTTAAATGTTCTAGCGATACCGATGGCTCCTATAGCATCTAATCTATCAGCGTCTTGTACAATATCTAGTTCTTTAGAACGAAACACCTGATTAAAGTTACCTCCTTTAAAAGAAATATTCTCAATTCCTTTAACAACGTGTTCAATAGTATCTTGATCATAAGACAGCTCTTCTAATAGCTTTCTTGCTTTAGTAGGCCCTACTGTCTCATCTCCACCGTGGAACTTACTGTCTGCTATATCGTGTAATAGCGCGATAAGTTTAACGACAACTAAGTCGACTTCACCTTCACCCTCTACTATATTCAATGCATTTCGATAAACTCGTTCGATGTGGAACCAGTCGTGACCGCTCTCAGCTTGCTGTAATTCTTTCTTTACATAAAGGATGACTTGATCTATACGCTTGTCCATAACTATTGTATTGTAATTGGTTATTATTTAATAAGGGCTGGTTTAACCCATTTAAAGATATGCTCTTCTTTACCGATCGTCATACGATCTGCTACTCTAGACATACGAGCAGGTAACTTCATTAAATAATCTCTAGCTTTCTCAGCTTCATCTGTAAGGTTATTTAATTGATCTACTTGCCAACGGTCAATAAGCTTCTGCATAATCTCAATGTAATCATGTGCAGTATACACACCTATACGTTGAGCTGAGTCAGAGAATAGTTCGAATGCGTCTCCCATTTTACCTCCAGATTCACGGATTAAATTGGCAGGCATAGTGATTTTTCTCTTCATCATATCTACGAAAGCTAACATCATCTCACTAGGGTCAACCTGAAAGATACGATCCACAAACTCGCTATAAGCATGGTGGTGTCTCATTTCATCTCCAGCGATTAATCTACAGATCTTAGATAACTTATGATCACCATACTGCTTCGCTAACTTCGCTACACGGTTATGTGATACATACGTAGCTAACTCTTGGAAACTAGTAAATACAAAGTTTTTATAAGGATCTCTATCTGTACCCGGATCAAAACCATCGTTAATTAAGTGATGTGTAGTAATCTCTATCTCTTTCATATCTACTCTACCAGATAGGTATAAGTATTTATTAAGAAGGTCTCCGTGGCGGTTCTCTTCTCCAGTCCAGTGACGTAGCCATTTAGCCCATCCATTACCACCTTCTCCGTCTTTTTGGTTTACACCTTCTACATCCATTAACCAAGATTCATAAGTAGGAAGTGCCTCTTCAGTGATCGTATCACCAACTAAGACAACCCAAAAATCATATGGTAATTCTTTGGCATATTCTCTAAGCTCTTTTACCTCTTCGATGAAGTTTACTCCTTCTGAGTCTGGTAATAAGTCTGATGGTTGCCATATCTTCTCTACAGGTATCAAATAGCTATCTACGAAGCTATCGATATTCTTCTCTAGGAATTGCATTACTTCTAGGCGAACATTCTTTATAGACATATTGTTGTATTTATGCCCTCTACATTATTCCCTCAATGGTTTAGTTTGATTTATTAATGCTAAAGGCTAGTTTATATTTAGAATTTTATTCTATTCTTGATTTGATATTATCTTCACATCGCTGCATAATCTCTTCGAATGTAAAATCTTTCACTGCAAAAGATGGATGTGCATATAAGTTAATACGTGAACCTAATCCGAAAGGAAACTTGCCAAAACGGAATAACTTCCACGAATTATTTATCGTCAAAGGTACAACTAATGCATTAGGTGCGAACTTACAAAGCATCTTTACCCCATTTTCTGAGAATCTCTTAAGCTTGCCATCTCTACTTCTAGTACCCTCTGGGAAAATAACAGCAGAGCGGTTATGTTCAGAAATATATTGACCAAGCCCTTTAATAGCAGTTAATGCTTGCTTTGCGTCTTTGCGATCAATTAACACTGACCCACCGTGATTTAAATTATATGAGATACTAGGAAAACCTTTTCCTAACTCTTTCTTACTGACAAACTTCGGATGATTCTTTCTAAAAAACCAGATAATCATCGGAATATCAAACATACTTTGGTGATTAGCCACGAATATAATCGGGCGATCAGTAGGTAAGTCTTCAACTTTATGGAACTTATAGGTCGTCCCTAATATACCCGTAGTAGCCATAAGCCCTAAGACTAGCCCTTCTACAGTAATATTATGTGCTTTATACCCAAACAAACTAAATGCAATCCACTGCAAAAAGTGGAATACATATAGAACTACTAACATAACGAGTACAAATAGTAGAGATATAGGGTATGATATAATTTTGTGCATTAATCCAATAGTTTATCGCAAATATACACTTAAACGCAAATACTACAATAAACATATACAGCAAATTAATAGTCTTATCGATCGTTTTAATCTATAATCAATAGTAACTATATGATACCTTTAACTAGTTCAAATACTATACTATAGGTGGAAGTATCAACTAATCTTAATCTTAAATAAACAATTAACAGTCATTAGTACATTTTTCGCATAATCTAAAGCATAAAAAAACCACCTATTAGGTGGTTTATATTTTTAACAGAATTCTGTATATGCATCTTTTAGGTTTTCTGCTATTGCATCAGCAGTAGCCCCTTCGATGTGATGTCTTTCTAACATGTGAACTAACTCACCGTCTTTGAATAACGCCATAGCTGGTGATGATGGAGGGAAAGGGAACATGTGTTTACGTGCTACGTCTACAGCATCCTTATCTACTCCTGCAAATACAGTGATGATGTTACTTGGCTTCTTATCTCCTTGTAAACTCATAACTGCTGCTGGGCGAGCATTACGCGCTGCACATCCACATACTGAGTTAACAACTACTAATGTAGTACCTGCTTTTTGTAAAGCTGCTTCTACTTCTTCTCCTGTATGTAATGATTCAAATCCTGCCTCAACTAATTCTTGACGCATTGGTTTTACTATTTCTTCTGGGTACATATCTTATCTAAATTATGTTATATAGCAAAGTTACATTTTTTCTTAAACATAAAAACATATCAATTATAAAGAAATGTTATACTTTTTTTTTCTTGTCCTTCTTCATCTTATTTAACCAAATAAAGATTCCTGTGACAGGTAAAGTAGTTGCTATTAAACATACTATAAAATAAATAGTTTTAGAGAACTTACCATAAATATCACCAAGGTGCAAAGGTTTAATAGAAGCTGATATCTTCTCTCCAACTGATTTATCTGCAAATACTTCTTTCTTTAGTACAGCGCCACTATATTGATCAATAAACACTCTGTCAGTAGCACTTTCATTAAAACGAGCTAAGTCATTCTTATTAATCTCATAACTTCCTATAGAATCTTTAGGAATAGAAACAGAAATAGTTCTACTTGTAAAAGGCAATTCTTTATTAGCAATATTGATAGCCTCAGATAAAGTAATCGTTTTATTATCTGCAAAAGCTGATTCAGGTTTTACTTCATCTCTTCCTCCAAAAACTTTAGTTCCTAAGACCTTACTTAATCCATCTTTATACCACTCAAAAGACCAACACAATCCTGTCAATGACATAATCACAACAATCAGTAAAGTATAAAATCCAAGTGTATTATGTAAATCGTGATTGATACGTTTCCTGTTAGCCTTATACTTAATTTTAAAACCTGGTTTAATACTTTTCCACCCTTTAATCTTCTTTGGGAACCAAAGAATCAAGCCCGAAATAGATAAGAACACAAAAATGATAGTTGCTCCTCCTACGATAGGACGACCTATTTCACTTTCTAATAATAACCATCTATGTAATTTAAATACAGTCATAAAAAACTCATCACCTGGTCCTTTACCACTTCCTACTACCTCTTTAGTATATGGATTTAGATAAACCGTTTCGTTCTTTTTCTCTTTGTCTTTAAAACCAACAGAGAATTGGTAAGGTTTATCCTGTTTGTTTGAGATACTTACTCTTTGTACTTTACCCTGATATGTAGTCTCCACATATTCTCTTAATTCATCAATAGGCAAAACCTCTTCTTTCACTACAGTTAATTTATACATATCAGGAGCCATCATAGACTGTATCTCACTCTTAAATGTATATATCGTACCTGTAAGACATACGACAAAAAGGATAATAGAACTACCTATACCTAACCATAAATGTAGGTCGTTCATTAATTGGCGAAAACTGTATTTCTTCTGTGATTTCATAAAAAGGTTTATAATTACAAAAACACGACCCCACTCAAAAGAGCGAAGTCGTGTCTTACTAAATCAAATATTATTAACTAAAATCTATATGTTAATTGTGCTGCAAAGTTTCTTGGTGCAATCTCGTTAATGTATCCACCTCTGTAGTATGAAGTGTAACCTAACTCATTGAACATATTGTTCATATAAACTCCCAACGTTGCATTCTTATATGTGTATGATATTTGCCCATTCACTGTAGTGTAACTTGGCATATCGAATGGACGTTTATTTACATTAGATCCGTGTCCATCAGGAGTCATTGTAAACTCATTAACAGGGCGTTTTCCTACGTAATAAACTCCTAATCCTAAAGAAAGTCCATTTAAAGTACCTTGGTCAAACTTGTAGTTAACCCATCCATTAGCAACATTTTTAGGAGCATTCATTGGAGCTGAACCATCTTCGTAATTAGGACTATTTTTATATCTAGCATCTAGATTAGCATATCCTAACATTACTTCTAGGTTGTTCGTTATTTTTCCATTAACCTCAATTTCAAAACCATTACGTTTCAAACTTCCTACTAAGATACTCTCTGTTTTAGATTGTTCATTAGTGATTGGATCAATATAAGGAGCTAATAGATTGTCTTGGTTAATAAAGAAGTAACTAAAGTTAAATCCTAAACGATCATTAAGCCAATTTGATTTGAAACCAAACTCATATTGTTTTGTATCAGACGCACCTGCTGTACCACCACCGTGAATAAGCTTATTAGATTGTCTCAAACTTGATGTTGTTGTGTATGATGCAAATGCACTAACATTTTCAACAGGTTTATATATTAATCCAAATATTGGATTCCAACGCTCTACAGTAGCATTCTCAGTTGTACTACCATTTAATCTACTATAACGCACTCCTAACATAGCACTTAACTTCTCACCAATCGCGATATAATCTTGAACCATAAAACCAATTGTTGGACTCATTGTTCTTGTTGTATTAATATCACCGAACATTACATTCTCAGGTAATGTATTGTCAATTGGTCCTAAAACATTTATGTCATTAGTATAATTCACTAGAGCTGGTTTACCATTTTTATCAGTTCCCCAAACTTGTCCTGTTGTACTACCCGCAATTGTTTTAGTTTGTCTATAATCAAATCCAATTTGGAAAGTATGTTTAAGTACACCTGTGAAAATATCTTTCCCTACTAAATCAGCTTGAAATACAGAGTTATAATCTCCCGTTTCTCCCTTAGACACTGTACGTCTAATGTTTTGGAATTCGCTCCAATCAGTAATTGCATCCTTCTTCTTTACTGTTCCAACACTTGTTGTACGATTATCTTCATTATAGATAGATGCTGTATAAGAAGTTCTGAACGTTAATTTATCTGTTAGTTGTCTCTCAAAACGAGCAACATAATTCTGCATTTTAATACTTTGATTGTCTCCTTTAAATCCTAAGAATTTATTATGAGGCATTTTATAAACAGCTTCCACATAATCAGGAGCTAAGTTTACTGTTCCTTTGTCTGGAGTATAGTCACCACTTAAGTAATCCATCTCTACAGTTAACTTCGTTTTACTATCAATCTTCCAAGTTAACGATGGGTTAATATAGAAGTGATCATTTCCTGTATGCGTTCTCCATCCATCATTTCTTTCATAAGCACCATTTAAACGGAAAGAAACAGTTTCTTTTTTATCTAAAACTTGCTCAAAATCAAAAGTAGGTCTTACATGTCCATAACTTCCTGTACGGAAACTAACTTCTCTTTTGTTTTGGAAATTTGGAGTTTTAGTAACTAAGTTAATAACACCTCCTGCAGCTCCTAATCCATTACCAATACCTTGTAGTACAGCAGCAGACCCTTTAATTACTTCAACACTTTCAACACCTTGCATATCTGCCATAGCTGAAGCTGTTCTAAAGTCAGAATCCATTCCTACACCATTACGCAATACAGGAGTACCTCTAAAACCACGGATAGACATACTTTCTGCTGGTCCACCATAGTTAGAGAATTGCACTACACCTGCTACGTTACGCGCAGCATCAGTAATAGTTAATGCTCCTTGTTCTCTAATGATATGTCCTGATACAATACTAATAGATTGTACTTGGTCTTGTAATCCTAAAGGAAGACGTGTTAAGTATTGTAGTTTTTTTACATCTTTATTACTTCTACCATAAACAGTAATATTACTTAATTGACTATCTGATGATAAAACGAAGTTAAGTACCTCATCAACTTTAATTACATTTACTTCACGTTGAGAATCGACGAAACCAACAGAAGAAACTTTAATTATAGATTTCCCTTTAGGAACTTCTATTAATCTAAATTCTCCATTTTCACCAGCTTGAGTAGCTACTGTTCCTTCTCCAATATATACTGTAGCAAAAGGAATTGGTTTATTTGTTTCGTCAACAATACGCCCCTTAACTGTAGAAGTTTGAGCTATACTTACTATCACCCCACCGATAGTAAATAAAAGTGTATTTATTAATTTCATTCTTAGTTATATTATTTAGACTCATTTAACTTGTACAAAAGTAAATTGATTCTAAATAACAACCAAACCTTATTAAGACTTTTTTTAAATAGACATTAAATAAAATAGAGAAACATCTCCTATATTTTAAAATAACCTTACTCAAACCTCTACAAAACGAAGATAAAGTAAGAATATGACAAAAGAAGTCAACTTTAAACTTCTTAAAAAAGACTTCTAATAAAAAGATTAACAACCCTTTTTAGAAGCCCACCTATTTAAAACTGATACAAAATAGAACCCCATTTACTCAATCCTTTTCAGACACGTTCAATTTAAATCCGTAAATTTGCAGTTCTATATTAGTTTCTATTTCATTAGAAATCAAGAATCTTAATCCAATTAAGAATTATACCCCCAATCTTCTCACTTATCTCAATAAAAAATCACCTTATTAATCGCTTCTTTTATAGATATGGCTAACTCCATTCATATGATTGAATATTGACAGCATCGTGTGTCCATAGTGACTCCATTAAAAAGGCTGTTCTAATGGAGTCACTATGGACTCATTATGGACGCACTATGGACTCACCTGAACCAAAACTGCATAAAAATGCCAATTCCCTCCCTTATTAACGTACAATGTGATTATTTTAAAATTGACCTCGAAGATTGGTCTAAAAAAACTATTGAATATTGAAATTCAATGCTTTGCAAATATATGTATTAAAATCCAATGTTTTTTACTACACCCTTATTTTTTATTACTTGAATCCACAACCTGTTACATCAAGAGCCTGTTTAAAAGAAGTAAAACGCATCTTCGATATGGTCAATATCAAAGGTATTTCCTTTCTTATGAATAGCTATGATGTCTAATCGAACCTCTTCTGTACGCTCAAACTCTTCCACGTAACAATTAGTCGCTTTGATTAATTGCTTTCTTTTTCTAGCATTAACGGCATCCTGTGGAAGAATGAAATTCACTGAACTTCTAGTCTTCACCTCTACGATAACCAAAAGATTATTAAATAACGCTACGATGTCAATCTCTGCTTTATCCCCTTTATAATTTCGATGAAGAATTATATACCCTAGATTGATTAAGAACTGAACAGCTGCGTCTTCTCCTTCTTTACCTACATCTTGATTTATAGCCATATTATAAAAATGTTAGTTGTGTACGATCCTGATTGACCTCTAGTTTTACTTCTCTACCTAGGTTTAATGCTAAGTTTTCTTCACCATGCCCTGCAGGGAAATCAAAAACAATAGGGTAATCATATTCTGCTGTAATAGATAGGATAATTTGCTTCGCATCGTAACCAAACGGAATAGCATTATCATGCATATCTGTCATTCCACCAACAACCAAACCAGCCAAACCACTTAATAATCCATTGCGTTTAAGGTTATGGAGCATACGGTCTAGATGATATAGATACTCATCAAGGTCCTCTATAAACAATATCTTTCCTTCTGTGTTCATCGAAGATACAGATCCTAATAGACTATATAAAATAGATAAATTTCCTCCTACTAATTCACCTTGACCTTGGCCAATCTTATTACTCCTATCAGAATGAATAGTATAAGATATTTCTTGTCCAAACAATGCTCTATACAGCGAATCTCTAGAATCAACTAACGACTTCGCTACACTAAAAGCCATTATACCATGTATGGTCTCTACACCTAAATTGTGAATATGACTATGCAAAACAGTCACATCACTAAAACCTACAATCCACTTCGGATGATCAACAAAGCCTGTAAAATCAATATCATCAATAATACGCACTGTACCATATCCACCTCTAGCACACCATATCGCTTTAATCTCAGGATCTTTAAGTTGCTTAGTAAAGTCATCAGCACGTTGCTGATCCGTTCCTCCTAGTTGATAATTATCTAAACCAATAGTATCCCCTAATACCACTTCTAATCCCCAAGAATTCATTAATTCGATAGCTAATTCTGCCTCCTCTTTACTAAACTTACGCGCTGTACAAACGATTGCTACTTTATCTCCTTTTTTTAAATAATCGGGTCTTATCATTGTGTGTTGTTATTAGTATATTATACTCCAGCAGTAACTCCTGTTTTCCGCAAGTTAAACCCACATTACGCATTAGCCAAATACTACAAAGTAATTCTACTTCATAGCTCTTTCATTAGTTCTATAATCATACTATAGTATGCTGAAATCACTAATTCAGACCTATTTTGTATAATTACTTTTCGTTTATATGTCTATCGCGTAATATGGGTTAAAGGTATTACAAATTTAAAAATCAAAACTTAACTGAACAGCAATTGGCATTTTCTTTTCATCTGTATTCAAATTAGATAAAGACACACCGATTAATCTCACCGAGTCCTTTAGCTTCTCCTGATACAGCAATGCCTTAGCTAAATCAAATATAATTTCTTTATCAGAAACAAAGTATGATACAGTAGTACTCCGTGTTTGTTGAACAAAATCAGAATACTTAATCTTCAATGTAATCGTTTTTCCGGCTAGGTTTTGTTTCTTAAGGCGTAGACTTAACTCTTCAACCAGAACGTCTATCCTTGTTTCTATATAAACCTCAGATGACAGGTTCTCATCGAATGTGCGTTCTGTTCCTACAGACTTAATTGTTCTATTCGGTCTGACAGGCGAATTGCTAATTCCTCTTACCACATCGTAATAAATCTTCCCAGACTTGCCAAAGTGCTCTGTCAAAAACTCTTCTGTCTTACTCTTTAGGTCTAAACCAGTAAAAATACCCAAATGATACATCCTATCTGCTGTCTTTTTTCCGATACCGAAGAACTTCTTTATCTCTAAACGCTCTAGAAACTCAACTATCTCATGGGGTTCAATTGTTTTCTGTCCATTGGGTTTATTGTAATCACTTGCTATTTTGGCTAGAAACTTATTAACAGAAATACCGGCAGAAGCAGTAAGTCCTGTTCGTTCAAATATCTTCATTCTAATCTCATGCGCGATCAAGGTTGCACTAGGACAGCCTATCTTATTCTCCGTTACATCTAAGAATGCTTCATCTAATGCTAGTGGCTCTACTAGATCAGTATATTCATAGAATACTGATCTAATTATTCTAGAGATTTCTTTATATCGCTCAAACCTAGGTTTGACAAAAATTAAATGAGGACAATTCTTTTTAGCCATCACTCCACTCATGGCACTGCGCACCCCGAACTTCCTTGCTTCATAACTAGCTGCCGCAATAACACCTCTCTCTTCACTTCCACCAACAGCCAAGGCCTTACCTCTTAATTCAGGAAAGTCTAATTGCTCTACTGATGCATAGAAAGCATCCATATCGACATGTATTATCTTACGATTCATTAAATGAACTAATTGCGAAACTAAGTTATACTAAAAATGACTAATATTACTAATGCAAAAATAAACCACTTTTTTTTAAACTTATTCTTAATAATGCTAAACGCTTTTTATAATTTTGTAAGGACTATGAAAAAAATAGTGATTTTCACATCATTATTAATTAACTAAAAAAGAACTATCCATAATGAATGATTTTTTGGCACAAGCATTTATCTTTCTCTTTGCTGCCGTTGTATGTGTTCTGATTTCAAAGAAATTAGGAATGGGTTCTGTATTAGGGTACTTGTTTGCAGGTGTACTGATTGGACCTTTTGTATTAAAATTTGTAGGTAATGACAGTGCAGATATTATGCACGCTACTGAGTTTGGAGTAGTCATGATGCTATTCCTTGTAGGGCTAGAACTTGACCCTAAAGAATTTTGGAAAATTAAAAACGAGATAATTGGACTTGGTACTGCACAGGCTGTTGGTACTACAGCCATAGTGGCTACTATTGCCCATTTCGGACTAGATATGAGCATAGGTACGTCTCTAACCATGGGATTTGTAATCACCATGTCTTCAACAGCTATTATCCTACAAACAATATCTGAACGCGGACTAAACCAATCTAACGCAGGGAAGTCCAGTTTCGCAGTTCTTCTATTTCAGGATATAATGGTTATCCCTATGATGGCTATTATTCCTCTTCTAGCTGTATCTACCAAAACGCCTATAAGTACAGAAGCTCATAGTTGGCTAGATGGTGCTCCAGTTTTTATGAAGACGCTAGCTATCCTAGGAGCAATCTCTGTTATCTTTTTAGTAGGAAACTATATTGTTAATCCTTTATTTAGATCTGTTGGACGTCTTCAGATTAGAGAGATTTATACTGCATCTGCATTACTTTTAGTAGTTGGTGTATCTCTATTAATGAAAATGGTAGGACTATCTCCAGCCTTAGGAGCATTTATCGCAGGAGTTGTTTTAGCAAACAACCCCTATAAGCACCAACTAGAAAGTGATATTGAGCCCTTTAAAGCATTGCTCTTGGGGATATTTTTTATTGCAGTAGGTTCTACTATTAACTTCGATATCATTATTAATGAACCTCTACTTATTCTAAGTTTATTAGTGGGTTCTATGGGGATAAAAGCACTTGTTTTACTTGCGATTGGAAAGTGGAAGAAGTTCCCTAAAGACCAGAATTTCTTATTTGCAATCTTACTTTCTCAAGTAGGAGAGTTTGCCTTTGTAATCTTAGCACTAGGAAAAACGATTAACTTGATTAATCAGCAATGGTACGACTATTTACTTGCAACGACTGCTTTATCAATGGTAGTCACTCCTATTCTGTTGTTATTAAACGAAAAGTGGATAGCGCCACACCTAGGCTTAAGTCCTTCTACTAATGACAAACAAGAGTATGATGATTTATCAGATATAACAGCTAATAAGAAAATAGTTATAGCAGGTTTTGGAGACTTCGGTAATACTATTGGACGTTTGTTACAAGCGAATGAAGTGCCTATTTTAGTTCTAGACAATGATGCTGAACGTGTAGATCACTTACGCAAACTAGGATTTAATGTATACTACGGAGATGCTACTTCTATAAACATATTAAAATCAATAGGTGTAGACAAAGCCGATTATGTTATTGCTGCGATGGATCCTCCAGAGTTAAACCAACAGCTAGTAGCTGTCTTGCGTAAGCACTTCCCTAATGTAGAAGTAATCGTAAGAGCTAAAAACCGTAAGAATGCTTATGAATATCTACAAGATGGACTTACTGAAGTATATAGAGAAACATTCTTCTCTGCTGTTTATGTAGGAGGTGTAATGCTAGAAAAACTAGGGTTTAGTCATGAGGAGGCATCTCTACAAAGTGAATTGTTCATTAAGAGTGACAGAGCCTCTCTACGTAAACTTGCGAAGAACATACACAACCTAGAAGATTACATCAACGTTTCTAGACTTGAGTTCGCAGAACAATCTGAGATGATGAAGGACAACCTACAAAACACAAGAAAAAACAAACAACAAGCAGAAAAAGTTTCTGACAAAGAAGAAGTAGATATAACTTCCTCTAATTAATATATAAAGGCTTCTGTTTTAGAAGCCTTTATTGTATCCACGAAACGTTGATAATCCAACTAAAAATATAGTGTTATAAACAGGAAAGGCTATTACTGATAATCAGTAATAGCCTTTCCTGTTTATTATGATCACTACTAATGTGTAGTATCCTTACTATCTTCTTTCTTCTCAGTAGCCTTACCTGTAGTAAGATTATGAGGATTCTCAACTACACCACTAGAAGTAGGTAAAAAGAACTCTAATGGAAAACTTCTAAAGTGTCTCCACGTTGCTTTAATCAAGTCCTTAGTTTCTTTAAATGGAATATTACGAGATCTAAATGCTAAGAATAACGACAAAGAGAAACTCACTAAGAAGTTCATAAACCCAATCAACCACATCCCTATAAATGCCCATACTAACATATTAACAGGTGCTCCGAAATCTGATCCATACCAGCCTAAGGCGATATTACCACTTACGAATGTAATGTGTCGAATATCTATTCCTAAACCTAAAAATGCTCCGATAGTACCACATGTTCCCATAAATAAACCGAAACAAATATTCGATGCTATACCAGGCCATTTTGTATCTACCCAATTGGCAAGTTTAGTTGTTCGGGTATATCCGATGTTGCGCTTTAACCATGGATGCTCCTGTATACGATAAAACACTTTATTGTGTTTATTTCTATTGGATACATTACCTGATATAATACCTGATAAGAACAAGAAGATACCCGCTATACCCGCATGGAATAAGGCTCTTGACTCTATCGGATCTGCATCGATCAACATCTTCTCCCATCCATGCTCAGCGATATTCACATCGAATACTTGGTCTATACCCCAAATCAGTAACATGGCTATGGGGAACGCTAAAATAACGTTACCTATAAAAGCGATAAACTGTGATCTGAATAATCGAGCAAATAGTTTAGCAAAACCAATATGCTTATCCGCGTTATCGATATGTTGTTTTCTACCATCTTCAATCGCCTTAATGATAGTTGCCGCAGTCATAGCAGGCTGCTTAGTAGCTAGTGTAAATCCTAAAAGATAAATAAGACAGAATCCTAATGCATAGTTCAAACTATATAGCATTGCTTCTCCAAATTTACTCACATCTGCTTCATGCGCAAACACCTTCAAAATACACATAAAACCAACAATCAAACCTCCACCCATCGCACCTCTAAACATATGCCAGTACTCCTTCGCAGAGTTCGTGATGTAATGCTCTCCTGTTTTGGCTGTATGTTGTGTAATCTCATAAGAGATTAGTTGTGTACTTTCGCGAATAAGTCCACTTACATTATATTTATAACAGTTATACTCTATTAGTTTACGTGCTAGTCTCAGTGTATTCTCTCTTTTTTCTTGCAAATTACCCTCTTTAACCACAAGAATAGAGATAAGGACATTCACCCTAGCTAATTGTTGTCTTAGACGAAGTAAACTTTGGTTTACCTTCATAGATATACCATACTTCGAACTATTCTTAAAAGCTTGGTTAACGAATTCTTGACATTGCTTGTGCAAGATCACTATTTGCTTGTAATTTATATCAGTGTCTAAAAGGAACTTGATTTCTCCATTTTGAAAACTCTGAAGAATAACTGTAAACTCATGTTCTAATGCTCTAAACGGACTTTCTAGATGAGAATATTCAGGTACCATATTAATAATAGAACTCTCCATCGCTCTACCACTCATACGTTGGGTAATAATATCAATAGAAGTCAAGAGCTCATTTAAAGTCTCTCCATCCTTCTTATCAGAGAATATAGAACTAAATTCTAATAATGAAAACAATTCTATTAGCTGTTCCTCCGGTATCATATCTACCCATTCAGCATCAGTATGTTTATAGAACACTTGATTCAACACATACTCATACGTATCCTTCTCTGGCTGATAAGGTAATATCTTTGCCCAAACACGCTTTTTTACCTCATCAAAGAAATCAGCATCTTGAAGTATACCTGCATCAGATACCATTCTACTAAAATGCCTATTAGATAATAATTCATTAAGGTAATTCATTAGAGCGATACGCTCTATATCATGCGTTTTTAAGTAAGCAATTAAAGCATCTATAGATACTCTGTTTATTTTTTTATTATTTTTAGGTCTAAAAATATGTACTAAGTCTACAATAAAAAGCAAATCCTCTGTAGCATATACTTTCCCGTCAATAACATACTTATTAAATAATTCTTCTACACCGTGTGGTGAGCGTAACATATGTCGTAATTTCATTTGAAAAAAATTCTACTTTTGAATAGTTAATAAAATAAAATACTTTATTTTGGCATAAAATTACATTTTATTCTCAAAACAATGATCGAAATAGAAAGAAAATTTTTAGTCAACTCATTGGACTTCATCGAACAATCTTATAAGTTCAATAAAATCACTCAAGGATACTTAAACTCTCATCCCGAAAGGACTGTTCGTATTAGACTAAAAGATGAATTAGCTTTTATAACAATAAAGGGAAAGAGTAATGGAGCAGGTACCTCACGTCTAGAGTGGGAAAAACCAATTGACTTCAATGAAGCTAGCCAACTAATCAATCTTTGTGAAGATTACGTTATCTCTAAGACTAGATATTTAATCAAATATGGAATACACACTTTCGAAGTAGATGTATTTCACGGTGATAATGATGGGTTAATTCTAGCAGAGATAGAACTATCTGCAGAAAACGAAGCCTATGACAAACCGAATTGGTTAGGAAAAGAAGTTACAGGTGATTTAAAGTATTACAACTCTTATATCGCCAATAACCCATTTAAAAACTGGTAATATTTACTTGATTATCTTAATATCTACTTGTAACAGACCGTCATTCTTATGGTCTGCTATTTTCATAAAAGCTTTTTTAGAAAGGTCGATCTCACGGCCTTTCGCAAAAGGTCCACGATCATTAATACGAACTTTTACAGATTTATTATTCTTTAGGTTCGTGACTTTCACTTTAGTATTAAAAGGAAGGGATTTATGTGCGGCTGTCATACCCGAATTGTGGAATTTTTCCCCACTCGCTGTACGCTTTCCGTTAAACTTTTTGTGGTAATAGGATGCAGTTACATTAGTTTTGTAATTGCCTTTTGTAGAATTATTTGCGTTTTTACTAGCAGAACATCCGCCTAAAAACAACATTAGAATGCATATACTGATGTAGTATGTTAGCCTATAATTGCTCTTCATTTTCGCCTACGTATTTCTCGATTTTAACATCTAAAACACCTCGGTTTACATTATCTGTCAAGTCCCCAAAAGCCTTCTTTGACATATCTATATTTCTTCCTTTAACGAATGGTCCACGATCTGTAATTGTAAGAATTACGAAGCGTTTATTCTTTAAGTTAGTTACCTTCACTTTAGTCCCGAAAGGCAGTGATTTATGGGCTGCTGTGTATTCCTTGTTGTTAAATACTGCTCCACTTGCTGTCTTTCTTCCAGTGAATTTATCATGGTAATATGACGCTTGAGTATCCTCATCTAGTACAATAAATTCCTCTTCTGTATCTGCAGCCATAACGATAGAATCGTTCTCTTCTGTGATTGAATCAGGAACTACTTTTGCCAATGCAATTTTAACTTTATTCTCTTTTACGATTCTTGTTGTCCCACCAAAACTTGATAGGAAAACCATAAATAGTATAGCCAGTAAATATTGATATGCTTTCATGTCTCTTTTAATAATTCTACAAGGGAATATTTGCAAGAAGCATACCAAACGAAAAAAGGACCCTCTTTCGAAGATCCTTTCTCTATATTTAATATAAGCTTATGCGAATAAACTTGGTAACCACATTTTCCATGGAATTCTTGATAAGATCAAGATTAAACCTAATGTATAGAATATTGCAAATCTCTTAAACTTAGTTTTGTTATCCACATCTTTTTTGTGTTTAGACCATCCGATAGTAATTAACACGATTGCGATGATATTAATTAATGGGTGCTCTAAAGCATAAAGTCTTAATGTAGAATCTTTCATTGCTACTCCAAATCCTTGAACCATTGGAGAAACAAAATACAAGATAAGACCTAACAATAATTGTGTATGTGTGAAGATTAATGCAAACAATCCAAGTTTTTTGTCTTTGTCTTTAAACTCTTTGTTTGCTGACATTCCCATAAACGCATTGATTACAGCGATCACTAGAAAAATCACAGCTAAATAAGCAACACCTGAGTGAGCTTGTTTAATAATTGTACCGAAATCCATATTGATGTTATTAGTTTATAGGCAAATATACTTAAATCTATTGAAAGCCAATATGAACTACAAAGTTTTACAATTAATTCACACTCCTAAGAAATCCTCAAGATTATCGCTATACTTAACCCCATATTACTTCATATCTATTATCCCCTTACCCAGATAGACAAAATTGTCATAATACAAGTAGACTTTTAGATTAATAACTGTAAATTACATCATATAAACCTTATTTCTATTTACTTATGGATTCTAGTCTATCTATCCCGTGGAGAAATATAATAACGATACTAATCCTAAACACGGTAGTTACTATATTAATGAGAGATGTGTTATTTATTTTTATCCCCGTAATTAGCATAGGTATGTATCTGATTTATTTCTTTACTTTTAAAAGAAACGAATTACTCTATCATCGCAACAACCAAACAAATATCCCACTGGTATTAATCATAACAGCACTTTGCTGCTTATTTATCACAAGTCTAATCCAATACTTACTAAATGCAATATAGTCATAACTTACACGTAGACAGCCTAAGCTATTCTATTGAGAATAGGCCTATATTAAGAGGTGTCTACTTATCTGCTAATACTGGAGACATACTCAATATCCGTGGGCGAAATGGATCAGGCAAATCAACACTGATGAACATATTATTTGGTAGTATTAAATCTGATTATCATCACATCAAAGTAGATAATAGCGTAATTACCAATAGACATCATCTTAATAAGTACTTTAGTTATAAACCTCAATTCAACTTCTTCCCTAAACATCTAAGAGTAAAAGATGTTATTAGAGAAGACATCCTTAGAAACACATCCCTATATCAATACCTTAATACTAAAATAGACGAGTTATCCACAGGTGAACAACAGCTCATCCAGACGATTTATGTACTAAGCTTACCTCAACCCATTTGCCTATTAGATGAGCCTTTTGCAGGATTATCTCCTATACTACAGGAGTTCATCGCTAACGTCATAACAGAGGCGGCTAGGCATAAGATTATTATACTCACTGATCATAATACTGATTTAGTAGATTCTATCTCTACTAAAATACTATTTCTTGAAAATGGGATTTTAACCCCGAAAGAGATGTTACCTTAAACCCAGAATACGCGATCGACCTATTAACGAGAGTAAATTATACAAAACAGCTCTGAATTTATGAAAAAAGCATACTATAGTATGGTTTTAGAAGAAATGAAAGAGATGTAAAGTAGAATTTATTCGTAGTATAGGGCGAGTGCGGAATCTGGGTTAAATCTATATTGTCAAGTACATACATACAAAAAAAGCAACCTCATCACTGAGATTGCCTTCTGCTAACTATAATCTTAATATTTATGATATTACTTTGTTCTAATAAAAATTACTCCGTTTTTTGCCTTATCTCCATACTTCTCTATTGCAGGAGAACCTTTATAAACCTCCATAGTCACAATATCAGCGCTATTAATACTCTTTAGTTCAGTACTAGACTTCTCCACATTATTAACTAATAACAATCCACTAAACTCTTCCTTCTTAACTTCGTTAAATCTATCCGCTACTTGCGCTTTATACTTCTTGGTTACCTCAGCTACTTTCTTCTCATTTTCTCTATCTTCCTCTGTTTTTAGGGTTAACTCCATAACTTTGTATTCTCCTGTATAACCTAACTTCGCCTTTGCATCAGTATTAGTATATATGCGAACACTTTTTACTTGGTCTTTATACTCTCCTGATTTATCCATAGATAATTCCTTTCCCTCTACATACATTACAGCATTATCTACTAGATTCTTATCACCACGTTTTCTTGCATCATCTAATACTTTCTTTTGAGCTCTATATACCTCATCTTTTTTCTTCTCTGCTTCAGCTATTGCTTTTTCTCTCTTAACAGTATTCTCTTGTTTCTTATTTCCTAGTTGAGCATAAATATCTTCTTTACGCGCTTCTATTTCCTTCTTTTTCGCTTCTTCATCAAGTTTCTTTATTCCAGCTTCCATAGCTTTATCCATTTCTGCTCTTGATTTATAAGTCTTAGACTCTATCGTATTACCCTCTTTATCTTCCAGACTTAGCTTATAAGACGAAGTCCCAGAAGCATACCCTACATTACGAGCACCATCCATAAAGCTCCCTTTATTCGTCCATTCTGTATCAGGTTTCAGTTTGACCACGATAGCCCCATTCTTACCTACTTCCCCATAGCGTTTAGTAGCTGTATCTGTATCTAATACATCCATACTAGCAATACTAGACACAGGATTGCCTAGTGCTGTAAACTCGTTATAAGAATACACAAATCCATTCACGATATAAGGAACATCTTTTACATTCTTCTTTAATTTAATTACTACTGCCCCATTCATTGCTCTATTTCCATATAGCGCAGTAGCCGAATCACCTTTAAGGATATCTATTGACTCAATCGTATTAGTATCTAGATCTTTGATCTCCTTCGCCACATTCCCATCTACTACATATAGTGGAGTTTTATTATTATCGCCAGATACAGATACTTTAGAAAGAACAGTGTTAATCTCTTCAAGTTTTTTAGCTGAAGTTTTAGCATCCTCTCCTACGCGTTTCGCTTCTTCACCTATGTGTTTTGCTTCTTCACCTAAAAGCTTAGCTTCCTCCCCTACTTTTATCATTTCCTCTATCACATCAACAGACATAGGTTGAGGTGACTCAGGTACAGTAGATGTATCACTAACTTTCGCTACATACTGCGCTTGCACCTCTATCTGAAATAGAAAGAAGAAGCCTCCTACCACAGGACTAAGTAATAAATATTTTAAACGTTTCATATTCGTTGATTTTGGGTTGTTAAGCATTAAGATACGCTTCTTCAAATCAGAAGAACCGAATGTATTCACCATAGGAGTGTACCCTAATTTATTAGACTCATACAGCACTAATGCTCTCTGATAACTATACACATCCTCTTCAAGAGCTATCTGCTCATCTACAATGTACTCTAAGTTAAGATTAACCTCCTTCTGTAACAGATGTAACATAGGATTAAACCAAAACAGATGCTTTAAGATCTCCATAAGAATAAGATCCACACTGTGCCACTGTCTCACATGCACACGCTCATGAGCTAATACCACCTCTAACTGATCCATAGACTTATAATCGCTAGGTAACACTACCCATCTCAAAAACGAATATGCATCAGTAGTACTGTAATCTATACGCACACTCGCATCTATCTGACTAATGGGAAGTCTATAAATATGACGCATTAACCTCTGTACTTTATACACTAGCCATAAAAGACTAAGTCCAGTCATAACTATAAAAAGCCCCATAGCTAAGCCATAATAATCAACCGAGGTCCAATCTGACTGTTGTACTACAGCTGTTTCAACAGCCAAGTGTTTTAAATCTTTACTATTAGGGGTGCTTTCTAAAGCTCCCTCTTCATTGGATAAAGTAGAATCACTAATTGGAATCATCCTATTAGCATCCAAAGGAACATCAGTCTCACCACTAGACAAGACATAATCTCCTGTCTTCATTGGCATATTAGCATCAACAACAATACCTGACTTTTCAGGAATTAGTTCTAACTCTACTGTCTCTACTTTAGTATAAGTAAACAAAGGCAAAGCAACACTTAACGCCACTCCTGACAAGAAGTATAAGCGATTAGCTCGTACATAAGTCTCCTTCTGTAAGAACAATTTATAAAACAGATAGACTATTAATAGCAATCCGTTTACTTTTAATATATATATCAGAATGGGTGTCATAAGTCCAGTTGATTGGTTGGTTAATAATCAAACTATTTTTTTTCTGAACACAAGCTAGATATTCTCTCTCAAATAAATATTCTTGCGAAGCGACAAGCGCGTAAACGCATAAGCGAGCGTCAATAGATGTGAATTCTGTAAAACTAAACAGTGTCTGACCGAAGGGAGTTTGTTTAGTTTAAGAATTTACATTGTACATTGACCGTTTAGGAGTTACTGTCTTGACTTTTTTTGTTACTTTTTGGTGTCAAGACAAAACAGTAAATAAATCAAAATCCTAACTAATAATTTTATTTGTCAGCATTTTAAACAGCAATAATTATTTTTTATTCTGTTCTATAATTTGCATCAATTCATCTAATTCATTCTTAGATAACTTCTTATCCTTCACAAAGAAACTCACTAGATTACTAAACGAATTATCAAAATATTTCTCCATCGTCTCTTCCATAAACATCTTGCGATAGTCCTCCATCTTTACTAATGGAAAATATTGATGAGACTTTCCATACGCTTTATAAGACACCACTCCTTTTTCTTCTAAGATACGCACCAGTGTAGACAGTGTATTATAATGAGGTTTAGGTTCTGGCATATGTTCTAAAATATCATTGACAAATCCCTTCTCAAGTTTCCAGAGGATACACATAATCTCCTCTTCTTTATTAGTCAGCTTTTCCATAATTGTAATTTGATATCACAAACATATAACTATTTTTTTAGTTTACAAACTAAATAGTTAGTTTATATAAAATAAAGTATACTGTATCAATGAAATAGGGCATTTACTTCTTTAAGAAACATCACACAGTAGCCACAATCCGTGACATATAATTACCATGCTCCCTACATGTTCCCGATATGCTCGGCTAGTGATAGGCTTATTTATAGCACTTTTTAGCCGATCATATGCCCATCACATGCCGACCATCAGCCGACCACCCACTAAGAAGCTGTAAAAAAATCAATAGTAAAGGTCACTTTACTTCGTATAAAAAGCCTCATTATTCTTAACTTTAGCTCAATACTAATCTCCTCTATGACAACCTAACTATATGGATATACACCGAATACAAAAACTCATAGCATACATCGAAGCCAATAGTCATCGAAAGATATTCCCTGAGGAATTAGAGGAGGTGTCTCACTACTCTTATCGCAACATACAGCGTGTATTTTTAGCGTTGACTAAAGAAACGATAGGCAGATGTATCACACGTCTGCGGTTAGAGAATGCCTATAAGTCACTTATATATTCGGATTTACCCATTACAGAGATAGCCCTTAATGTAGGATTTGAGAGTAATCAATCTTTTGCGAAGGCGTTTAAGCAGAAGTTTGGCATTACACCACTTAATGCGAGAGAGAATAAAGCAGAGCTATTCATTCCTTATATAGCATCACATCAGATAGAATCTAAGGATATAACGTTTGACTATGTTTATATGTCTCCCTTAGCAGTCTATTATAATGTATATATCACTAATGATTATAACACGGATGCCATTAACACGATATGGCAACAGGTAGATAACTATATACCCTCTACCACAGACTCGCTGCTATTTGGGGTTATCATCGATCAACCCCTTATCTCTGATAAAACCAGAACTCGCTACGAAACCTGTATGACTAAAGTTACAGATACTAAACCGTTCTTAAAGAAGACTATTTTCGGACAGTGGTATGCGAGGTATACACATCCTGATAACCACAGCCCTATAGAAGATACCTACCGAAATATCTACTATCAGTGGATGAATAACACTCCTTATAGTATAGACTCCACTCCTATTATAGAGCAATATCTTCCTAATGAAACTGTGTCTGATACGTGGGCAACACATATTTTAATTCCTGTCGAAAAGAAACTTGTCAATTTAGAACAATCCGACATCGCTGACTCGAAGTAACTTTGCTCCTATAATTAATCAATTAAATCACAGAATGATGCTCCTAAAGACCATTGCCCTAAGTCTAACCCTATCTATGTTAACCCAATCGTGTAATGCGGCTGATCACATAGATACAGATCCACCCACTAAGATGAAACAAACTACATATACATTTCCAGAAGAGTCTGCTCCTCACGAAGGGACATGGCTACAGTGGCCTCATCAGTATCAGCATGGGGTAGATTATCCAGATGAATTAGATCAGATATGGGTAGAGATGACTAAGGCGTTACAGTCTACGGAGAAGGTACACCTTATCGCATATAATGAGACAGAGAGACTGCGTATCACAGATCTACTACTGGAGAACGATGTTCCATTAACGAATATTGACTTCAAGATCTATAAGACTGATGACGTATGGATAAGGGATAACGGTCCTATCTATGTCCGTGATAACAAAGGTAAGCTGGTAATCCAAGATTGGGGATTTAATGGATGGGGAGAGAAGTTTGATTACGAACGATGTAATGCTATCCCTGCATTAATCGCTAAGGATACCAATACTGAAATAGTAAATCTTAATGACGTGATGGTAAACGAAGGAGGTGCTGTAGAGCTTGATCCAAAAGGAGTGCTATTAGCGACTAAAAGTGCTATCATTAGTCAATATCCTGCTAACTCGATTAGAAATCAAGGGATGTCTCAGGCGCAAGCAGAAGAAATATTCTCTCAATACTTAGGTGCCAAAAAGTTTATTTGGTTAGAAGGTGGATTCTCTAAAGAAGATATTACAGATATGCACATAGATGGTATAGCTAAGTTTGTAAGTAGTGATGTGATGGTGACGATGAGTAAAAAAGATTTGTCAGAGTGGGGAGTATCAGCTTCAGATATTACTACTTTATACACAGCTACGAATATAGAGAATAAGGAATACACTAAAGTAGCTTTGCCCTTGACAAGTAAAAATGTGACTACGCCATCAGGAGTGAACCTATACTACAAGGGAAGTTATATTAACTACTATGTCGCGAATGATAAGGTGTTAGTCCCTAACTATAATGATGTGAATGATAAAGTAGCTAACGAGCTAATCGCTAATTTATACCCAGGACGAAAGGTGATCGGTATCGATATCCGCAACCTATATGCTTATGGAGGTATGATACACTGTGTGACACAACAGCAACCGAAGCAATAAAGCAAAAAGCCTTACACAACAATGAATGTGTAAGGCTCTTTTAATTTGAGTCATAATATAGTATGACTCATTTAGGGATAGGTGAATAAAAAGCAAGATGTATCTGTGTTATATATTCTCACAACATTTCTAAAATCAAGAAATACTAAAAATATACGTTTATATTATCACAGATATTGACTATCCTTTATTAGTTGTTTTGATGGTATTCAATATTTTATACATATCATCCGGTTTGACATATGCGAAGTGTCGATAGAGTACCTCAAGCTTCTCATCTAAAAAGATGACTGCAGGATAAGCATTGGATTGAGCTAACTCTTTAGCTAACTCATGTTGCTTAGTACTAATCCCTACTTTCTTCAGTGAATAATTCTTTCCTTTATACTTTATCACTTCATCATGTTCTGCATTAAAGGAGATATAATAAAAATCTCTGTTTAGCTTACCAATGACTTTATCACTCTTCAGCGTTTTGCGTTCCATCAGTGAGCAGTAGCTACACCAGTCTGTGTGTAAGAATATCATCACAGGTTTAGGATCTTTAGCCATAGCCGATTCTAACTCAGAGAACAGTATCTCCTTGGGTTGAGCATAAGTCGTCAACCCAAAGAAATAACTCAACATGAAAAAAAGTAAACATCTACTCATAATGTCAACTAACTAATTAAAATATGTTATATCTAACTCCTAAGAATCCTCTGATACCCTGTAGCGGTGTATAGCTATAATCATTTGGTTCGAAGATTACATCATTTCTACCTGCTGGTGGCGCTACACCATTACCAGGTTCGCCAAATGGATCCCACCATCTCGCGATAGTATCTTCTTTAGGCAGAGTATTAAACAAGTTTTTTACTCCTCCATATATTTGGATACCGTTATTAAACTTCTTCGTTACCTGTACGTTTGCGATAACAGTCCATGGCGAATATTCTGGTCGATAATCATTCTCTACACGAGGTAATCTCATTGGTCCCTTCCAATCTGAAGTCAAGTCCGCAGTGAATCCATTACCAAAATTATAACTTGCGATAAAGTTACCCGACCATTTCGGAGAGTGATAGATTTGCTCACGCTCGCCATCCTCTTTTCTAAATACATCCATATAGGTAGCACCCGCCATCAACTTTAACGGAATGTCAAACGTCACGTCTACATTTAGAGATAATCCTCTTGATATAGCATGCCCATCAAGGTTGGCATAGATAATCTTAGTCTGGTCTGTATCAGTATCTGCGTCTATCTTATTCGTAAAGTAAGTATAGAATCCATTCACATCGAAGTTAAATACTCCAAAATCTGAAGGCACCTTAATGGTATAATTAAGATTGGCATTATACGACTTTTCTGGATCTAACTTCTCAGCGAACACTACTTCTCTCGCCCCTGTCAGTGCTCTATGATCTTCTGTAAATACATTCACTACACGAAACCCTGTACCAAAGCTTGCTCTTAATGCTTGGTTAGCTGTTGGCGTATATTTATATCCGATACGAGGAGAGTGAATTCCCTTGTGTTTCTGATCATAATCAAATCGATACCCTAATAGAAGCTTATGTTGATCACTTAGTTTCCATTCATCCTGAATAAATATACCTGGTATAGGTGTTTCTTGAGGTTGGTTCTTCACTAATCCATTCTCATCATAGATACCTGTTGCTCTCGTGTTGTCATCATAATACGTGTATTTAAATGACGCACCTAGTAGCATACTGTGGTTACCAATATTCTTATCCCAATATGCTTGTGCAAAAGCCACTTGTTGTTTCGCATTATACGATTCGGGACCATAGAACGAATTTTGCTTGTGATAGATATAAGAGAACTGTGTATAGATATTCTCTGTAGTAGGCAGTTGATACATCCCTATTGCCTCGAAGCGATTAGTGAATATACTCTCAGCATATACTTCTTCTCCTCCACGATGCTCCTTGCGTTTCCAATCTGTCTGTCCTCCCCATCTATCTTCATATACATAACGCAATGCCAAACTGGCTACTCTGTCTTCTTTTCGCTTAAGACTAAATTTATTAAACATCGATATACGGTCTTGAAGTGTTACATCTGTAAAGCCATCGCCGTTCTTGTCTTTTCGTTGACCATACTTAAAGTAATTTCCACCGAACAAACCTTTTACGTGCTTACCAAGTTTATAACTCGCTCCTAAGTCTATATTATTCTCAAGCCAAGTGGTGCTAAAGGCATCTACGCTCAACTTTGCGGCATGCTCAGGGTCTTTAGTAATTACGTTAATAATACCCCCCATCGCTTCTGTACCGTATAGGGAAGATGCTGGGCCCTTAACCACTTCTACACGCTCTATCAAACTTGTCGGAATACCAAATAACCCATACACTGTCGATAGCGAAGACACGATAGGCATCCCGTCAATCAAGATCATAGTATAAGGTCCTTCCATACCATTAATATGAATATCTCCTGTATTACATACATTACAGTTAAGTTGAGGTTGTACCCCATTAATCATTTGTACTGCGTCAAATAAACTCGCAGTAGGATTCTTCTCAAAAAAAGCAGGAGTATAAATCTCCACAGGTACTACGGCTTCTGACTTAAGTACAGGTTTTAATGTTCCTGAGATAACTATTTCGTCTAAAGTCGCATCTTCCTGTAGGTCGAATGACATCTGTACACTCTGTTGATTCTTTACATTTACTTTTTTAGTCATTGGCTTAAAACCAACGAGCTCAGCTTTCACTGTATAGTTACCTTCTTTTAATTGATCAAATATAAATTCTCCTTTATCATCCGTCATTACACCGTGAGAAGTGCCTACTAAAGTGACGGTAGCATAAGAGAGTGATTCACCATTAGAGATAACTTTTCCCTTTATATTCTGAGCATTGGCAACTGATGCAAAAAAAAGAGTAAAGAAAATATTTATTGATACTAGTTTAAAAATACTTTTACACATGTCTTGTTATTAAATTTAGACAAAGCTAAAAATTAATTTGTAAATAAAAAAATGCTAACTTTGTATTTAAACAAATAAACATTCCATGCTTACCTATTCAGAAGAGAATTATTTAAAAACAATATTCCACTTGTCACTAGGCCAATCTCAGGGGATATCGACTAATGCGATAGCTGCTAAGATCGAGACTAAGGCTTCGTCTGTGACTGATATGATAAAGAAGCTAAATGACAAAGAATTAATTACTTACCAAAAATACCAAGGCGTAACACTTACTCCTAAAGGGGTAATGGCAGCTAAGATGATCGTGCGTAAACACCGACTATGGGAAGTATTCTTAGTAGAGAAACTAGGCTTTAATTGGGATGAGGTACACGATGTAGCGGAGGAATTAGAACATATTAAATCAGAGAAATTAATTAATAAATTAGATTCTTTTTTAGGTTTTCCAACAGAAGATCCACATGGTGACCCTATTCCCAATGCTAAAGGTGAGATAAAACAGATAGATAAAAAACTATTATCAGAAATAGAACCTTCTAAAATAGTAGTGTGTGTAGGGGTTAAAGACTCTTCTGCAGAGTTCTTACAATATTTAGATAAACAAAAAATATCACTAGGCTCTAAACTAGAAATAATAGATATAGAACCATTCGATCAATCGTATACTATAAAAGTAGATAATCATCAGATCACTGTTACTAAAAAAATAGCAAGTAATCTATTTGTCAAAAAACAATAGAAAGCAAAAAGCCAACTGAGTCAGTTGGCTTTTTTTATACCTTAAATCTGTAGAGAGCATTTAAACGAGAATGAATTGTACAAAACAGAGCAAAATTAGTGATTAAAGCACACTGTAGTGTGGTTTTAGAGCTAATTGAAGCTATGTGAAGTAGAATTAATTCGCAGTAAATGGTAGTTGCAGATTTAAGGTTATACTACTTATACGCTTGAGCTAATTCGTCTAGCATCATATTTAAAGAGATATATCCTCCTCCTGCTAAATACCAAGCATTAGGATCTAGATAGATAATCTTGCCATTCTTATAGGCATTCGTCTTTTGGATTAAAGGGTTCTCAACGTCCTTCTTATCTGCATGTCTATTCTCCATCACTAATCCTCTATCGATAATAAAGATAATATCAGGATTATGTTCTAATATAAACTCACTAGATACGACATTACCATGATCACTACCTTCTTCTAAACCAACTACTGCAGGCTTAATCCCTAAATCATTAAAGATATAACCGTAACGAGAGTTCTCACTAAAGACACTATAACTCTTACTATTATACAAGATAAGCATAGCCTTCGCATCACTCTTACTGATGACAGACTTCATATGCTCAACTTTATGGTCAATATTCTCTATAAGCTTATCGGTTTTATCAACTACTTGAAACACCTGACCTAATGTTTTTAAATTCTCTTTAGTACTCGCTAAATAGTTGCTCCCTGCAATACCAAGCGCTATCGTCGGTGCAATCTTAGAGAACTCAGGATAATCCTTATCAAACCAACTACTCATAATAATCAAATCAGGATTAACAGAGCTGACTAGTTCATAGTTAGGTTGCATAAAAGAACCTACATTCTCAATACTCTCGTCATCTGCATATTTAGCAAGAAAGTTAGGACTGTAGACTTTAGCCATTCCCTTAAACGGGATGTTTAACTCTGCCATATTCTCCATTGCCCCCACGTCAAAGACAACGACATTCTCTAGTTTCTTATTAAAGCTTATCGTACGTCCCATATTCTCTATAGATAAAGTCTCTTCAGACTTCGCTTCAGTATTCGTCTGTTTACATCCAACAGAAAGCACACCAACAAGTAATGCTCCAGTAAGTATTCTAAAATAGTTCATTATTAATTTATTTATATTGATTACAAATAACAAATATAGGCTTCCTAGTCGAAGTAAACAGTAGATAAGTGTAATAATTATTCAAACGCAAAATCCTTTAGGACAAAAGACCTTCTATTCTATTTTCGATTTTATACCTTTGCACCACCAAACAACACACAACTTATGAAAACTCTATTCTCTCCTTTAGTATTAAGGGACAATACATTATACAACAGAATTATTGTTTCTCCAATGTGTCAATACTCTGCTATAGATGGCTATGCGAGTGATTGGCATTTGGTTCACTATGGACAATTTGCGATAGGAAAAGTAGGAGCTATTATACAAGAAGCAACTGCTATAAGTCCAGAGGGAAGAATCACCTATGCTGATTTAGGTATCTGGTCTGATGAGCATATTACTAAATTACGACAGATAACTACGTTTATAAAAAGTCAAGGATCTGTACCTGGAATACAATTAGCACATGCAGGTAGAAAAGCAAGCTGTGACAAACCATGGATCAATAGAGCACAGATAGCACCAACGGTAAATAACGGCTGGCAGACTATCGCTCCTTCTCCTATCTCGTTTAATGATGGAGAGAATCTCCCTACTGAGATGGACAAAGGTGAGATAGATAGAATAATCAAAGCATTTCAATCAGGTGCAAGACGAGCTGTAGAAGCTGGCTATGAGATAATAGAACTACACGGTGCACATGGATATTTACTTCATCAGTTCTTATCTCCCCTAACGAATACACGTACGGATGAATACGGTGGTAGTTTTGAAAATAGAATTAGATTAACAATAGAAATAATAGAGGCTGTTAAGTCAGTATTGACTACTCAGAGTCTATGGCTTAGAATATCTGCTACAGACTGGGCTGAAGGCGGATGGTCTTTAGAAGACAGTATCGAATTAGCCAAACAAGTACATCTTAAAGGTGTGGAACTAATCGATGTGAGTACTGGAGGATTAGTCAGACATCAACAGATAAAAGTTGCCCCAAACTACCAAGTACCCTTCGCTGAAGCCATCAAACAACAAACAGATATACTAGTAGGCACAGTAGGTCTTATCAAAACAGGTAGACAAGCAGAAGATATACTTCAAGCCAATCAAGCTGACTGTATCTTACTCGGTAGAGAATTATTAAGAGATCCTCACTTCGCTATGAGAGCTGCTACAGAACTAGGTGTAGATCTAGCATGGGCTAATCAATACGAAAGAGGTAAAGAAACAATATAGTATTTTATAAAAATTAAAACTCAGTAAAACAACAATGAACAAAAGTTTAATAGCATTAGCAGTAGGTGGACTAGCCATCGGAATGACAGAATTCTCAATGATGGGACTACTTCCTACTATCGCTAATGATTTACAAATAAGTATTCCAAAAGCGGGGAACTTTATCTCTACGTATGCCTTAGGTGTAGTAGTAGGAGCTCCCTTATTAGTAATGTCTTCTAATAAATACGCCCCTCACAAAGTACTAATGGCACTGATGATAATGTTCTCATTCTTCCATTTGCTATTCGTTATATCACCTAGTTATACTACGTTAATCATTTCACGATTTATGTCAGGACTTCCTCATGGAGCATTCTTCGGGGTGGGGTCTGTAGTCGCTACTCGATTAGCCAAAAAAGGTAAAGAAGCTCAAGCCGTAGCTATTATGTTTGCAGGTTTAACAACAGCTAACTTAGTAGGAGTACCATTAAGTACATACATCGGACAGGAATTCTCATGGCGTACGGCATATATGCTTATCGCTTCGTTAGGTGTTATATCAGCGTTAACTATAGCTGCATGGGTACCAAAATTAGAGGCAGATAAAGAAACAAACCTTAAGAAACAGACCGCCTTCTTCAAAACTCCTATTGCGTGGGTATTAGTAGCTTTGATCTCGATAGGGACGGGAGGTTTATTTGCATGGATAAGTTATATCGCACCGATGATGACTAATATTGCTCAAATCTCTGAAGCTAGAATACCTCTAGTGATGACATTAGTAGGTTTAGGAATGTTTATGGGTAACTTCGTCGGAGGTAAATTAGCAGATACATTCCCTCCTGCTAAGGCGGTAATCTTTTCGTTTTGTGGGATGGCGATTTGTTTAATTATCGTATATTACACTGTTCATATTCAATGGATGGCATACGCAATGTCATTAGTCACAGGGTTAGTAGCATTCACTATTGGATCGCCATTACAGATGTTATTAATTAACAATGCTAAGGGATCTGAGATGTTAGCGGCTTCGGCTGGTCAAGCATCCTTTAATATCGGTAATGCATTAGGAGCTTCATTAGGAGGTATCCCTATCACAATGGGATTAGGGTATAATTCACCTGAATGGATAGGTGCAGGATTAGCATTATGTGGAGCATTACTTGCCTATGTATTCATCCGTATGAAAAGAAATGCAACAACTTAAAACACAAATAGAGTAAAAACTAAAACATATTGTCTCTGCTTTTATTCTATCATTCATAATAAGTTTATAAATTTGTAGGAAATAATTTTTAGCAATGTACAGAACGCATAATTGCGGAGCCTTAAGAGCTTCGGATATAAATACAGAAGTTACCCTATCTGGATGGGTAAGCAAGCATCGCGATAAAGGTTTTATGATTTGGATCGACTTACGTGACCGCTATGGTATCACACAGTTAATCTTTGATGCAGAGAGAACTGATAAAGCAGTATTCGAAGCAGCTAAAAACCTTGGAAGAGAGTTTGTAATTCAAGTAAAAGGACAAGTAATAGAACGTGCTTCTAAGAATCCTAATATCCCTACGGGAGATATCGAGATCTTAGTTCACACACTTACAGTATTAAACGAGTCTGCTGTACCTCCATTCACTATCGAAGATGATACTGATGGTGGTGAAGACATCCGTATGAAATACCGTTACTTAGATATCCGTAGAAACCCAGTGAAGAACAATTTATTGTTTAGACACAAGGTAGCTCAAGAGGTTAGAAATTATCTTTCTGCACAAGATTTCTGTGAGGTAGAGACGCCTTACTTAATTAGTTCTACTCCAGAAGGAGCACGTGATTTCGTGGTACCTTCTCGTATGAACGCAGGTCAATTCTACGCTTTGCCACAATCACCACAAACTTTCAAACAATTGTTGATGGTAGGTGGTATGGATAGATACTTCCAAATCGTGAAGTGTTTCCGTGATGAGGATTTACGTGCTGATAGACAGCCTGAGTTTACTCAAATAGACTGTGAGATGACATTCGTAGATCAAGAGGATATTATGGATACATTCGAAGGAATGACTAGACATCTATTGAAATCTATCCACGGTATAGAGGTGAAGAAATTCCCTCGTATGACTTTCGAAGAAGCAATGCGCAAATATGGTAATGACAAACCAGATATCCGTTTTGGTATGGAGTTCGGTGAGTTAAATGCTGTAGCTCAACATAAAGAATTCGGTGTATTTAACAGTGCTGAGTTAGTAGTAGGTATTGCTGTACCAGATGCTGCTGCCTATACTCGTAAAGAGATAGATGCTCTTATCGAATGGGTTAAACGTCCACAAGTAGGTGCATCAGGAATGGTGTACTGTAAATGTGAAGCTGATGGTACATTCAAATCTTCAGTAGATAAATTCTATGACCAAGAAGATCTTAAACAATGGGCTGAGGTAACTGGTGCTAAAGCTGGTGACTTAATCTTAGTATTATCTGGACCTGCTAACAAAACAAGAGGACAGTTAAGTGCTCTACGTATGGAATTAGGTAACCGTATGGGATTAAGAAAGTCAGATGAGTTCGCTCCGTTATGGGTAATTGATTTCCCATTATTCGAGTATGATGAAGAAGCAAAACGCTACTTCGCTATGCACCACCCGTTCACATCTCCTAAAGTAGAAGATATTGCTTTATTAGATACTGATCCAGGAAAAGTACGTGCTAATGCTTATGACATGGTATTAAACGGTAACGAAATCGGAGGAGGTTCTATTCGTATCCACGATAAAGCTACGCAAGAGTTAATGTTTAAACACCTTGGATTTAGCAAAGAAGAAGCAGAGAAACAATTCGGCTTCTTAATGAATGCATTCCAATATGGAGCACCACCTCACGGGGGGTTAGCTTTTGGTTTGGATAGGTTAGTTGCTATCTTAGGAGGACAAGAGACAATTAGAGATTTCATCGCGTTCCCTAAAAACAACTCTGGTAGAGATGTTATGATTGACGCTCCAGCGACAATCACTCCAGAACAATTAGAAGAATTACACATTACAGTGGTACAACCACAAGCATAATAATAGAAAAGGGAGTTACTAATTCAAGTAACTCCCTTTTTATATTTCTACCCTTTTAGAAAATTACTTTCCGTTATAGGTATTCATTGCATTGTTAAGTCCTGCAAGAGCAAACTCTTGTACTGCCTTAGAAGCCATTTTAAGACGTTCTGGTAGAAGCTCTTTCTCCTTATCGTCCCATACTCCCAAAACATAATCTACTTGCTGTCCTTTCTTAAATTCATCACTGATACCAAATCTAAAACGAGGGTATGCTGCTGAGTTTAATGTAGCTTGTATACTCTTAAGCCCATTGTGTCCACCATCAGAACCTTTTGCTTTAATCCTGATTGTACCAAAGGCAAGATTCAAATCATCTGTTATCACAAGTATATTCTCAACAGGTATCTTTTCCTTCTCCATCCAGTACTGCACAGCCTTCCCACTAAGGTTCATATAAGTATTAGGTTTAAGAAGTAACAGTGTTCTCCCTTTAACCTTTACTTCTGCTAAACTTCCTAGTTTCACAGTTTGCCAGTCACCACCAAGTTCTCTCGCTATTTCGTCTACTACCTTAAACCCGATATTATGACGTGTATTAATATATTCAGCACCTATATTTCCTAATCCGATAATTAAAAACTTCTTCATCTCTCTATTAATGACATAATTAATTGAATTGCAAAAATACATTAAACGAGATAAGTAACCTTACATATAGCACAAAAAAAAAGCACCTGTGTAAACACAGATGCTTTTGGAAAATATCTTGCTAAAAAAATTATTTTTTCTTTGCAGGAGTTTTTGCTGCTTTTGCTGCTTCTTGAGCTGCTTTCATAGCTGCACGAGAAATTCTTACTTGACAGATTACAGTGTTATCAGTGTGTAACAATTTGTAATTGTTAACAGCAACGTCAGTAACATATAATTTGTTCCCCATTTCTAAATGAGAGATGTTTACTTCAACGAAATCAGGTAAGTTAGCTGGTAAAGCTCTTACTTTTAATTTACGTAAGTTTAAGTTTAATACACCTCCAGCCATTACACCTTTAGCATTTCCGTTAAGTTTAACAGGAACCTCTAATGTAATTTCTTTATCCTCGTGTAATTGGTAGAAATCAATGTGTAAGATTTCATCAGATACTGGGTGAAATTGGATATCTTGTAAGATAGCGTTGAAAGTTTTCCCACCTTCCAATTCAATTACCACTGTGTGTACGTTTGGAGTGTAAACTAAATTTTTGAATGCTTTTTCTTCTGCAGAAAAGTGCACTGCTGATTCTGTTCCTCCGTATAACACGCAAGGTACCAATCCAGCATTACGTAAGGCTTTAGTTGATACTTTACCTACGCTTTCTCTTTCTGATCCTTTAATCGTAATTGATTTCATTTAAATATATTTAAAAAATTAATAAATTCTAAACTACAAAAGTCTTACTAATAGACTCGTTAGCATGTACATTATGCATTACCTCACCAAATAAAGGTGCACAACTTAATACTTTTATTTTATCACAAGGTTTTTTCAAAGGAATTGAATCAGTAACGATTAATTCTTCTATAGCTGATTGCTCAATCTTTTCATAAGCACTTCCAGATAAAATAGCATGTGTACAGATCGCTCTAACACTTAATGCTCCTCTCTCCATCATCATATCAGCAGCCTTTGCTAATGTACCACCAGTGTCAATCATATCATCAACTAGAACAACATTACGACCAGTAACATCTCCTATCAACTCCATTTTATCAATGATGTTAGCTTGTTTGCGTTGTTTATAGCAAATAACTACATCAGATTCTAAGAACTTAGAATAAGCATAAGCTCTCTTAGATCCACCCATATCAGGAGAAGCAATAGTTAGATTATCTAACTTTAAACTTTTCACATATGGTAAGAAAATAGTCGATGCATACAGATGATCAACTGGTCTCTCAAAGAATCCTTGAATCTGATCTGCGTGTAAATCCATCGTCATAATACGAGTAGCACCTGCTGATTCAAGCAATTTAGCAACTAATTTAGCTCCGATTGGAACCCTTGGTTTGTCTTTTCTGTCCTGTCTTGCCCATCCAAAATAAGGAATTACAGCAGTGATGTGTCTTGCAGATGCGCGCTTAGCAGCATCACACATTAGTAACAATTCCATCAGATTATCTGATGACGGAAATGTAGAACATACTAAGAAAACTCTTCTACCTCTAATTGATTCTTCAAATGAAGGTTGAAACTCTCCATCACTGTAGTGTGACAAAGTTACTTTTCCCAATTCTACTCCGTATGCTTTTGCAATTTTCTCAGCAAGCTCAACGCTTTGAGCGCATGCAAAAATCTTTGCGTCTGGTTCGAAATATGACATTATATAATTAGTTGTTATGTTGCGAGTTAGAACTCAACTATAATTGTTAAGCGGTGCAAATTTATAAAATATAAATTGACAAAACGATTTTTTTTATATTTTTTCTTTGTACCTAATTTTTTTTATCTACATTTGCACTCACAAACGATAAGTCATCGGCCCGGATGGCGGAATTGGTAGACGCGCACGACTCAAACTCGTGTTCTTCGGAGTGTGGGTTCGATTCCCACTCCGGGCACAAAAACCCTAATTACTAAGTAGTTAGGGTTTTTTATTTATGTATTTTTAAATCATATATTACTTCGCATCATCTGCAGATGGTCCATACATACCTGGAATAGCAATATCTAATAATCGTAAATAAACAGATAACTGACCTCTATGGTGGTAAATATGATTATTCACTATGAATCTATTCGCTGCTACTTTAGGCATTTCTACAATAATGTGATCACCTGACTTAAGTTTCCAATCAGACATCCACTTTTCCTCATCAAATACATTTAAAGCCGATATAACCACCTTTTCATACTTGTCTAGTAATACTAATAGATCTTCTGTTGTTACCGCTTGTAACGGCTTATAATCAACTTGAAAATCCAAGAAATCTTTGGTAAGAATATTCTCAGTCCAAACTGTCAATTCAACGATATGCTTTGACAAATCTCCAAGGCTCATAGATTTTACATGAGGCTTCCATCCCCACTTATCATTCGGTACGCAAGCAATAATTTTTTTAGTACTATTCACTTCATGCGCTAACTCTAACAAGAAACTTTTAGTTATTCCCATATCTTTAATATTTAAACATCAGTGTCCGATAAAAACTTTTATCGGAGCTTTTCATATCTATAATATGCTTTAAATCATCCTCTTAACTCGGATAACCGATCTTTACACCTGTAAATAGGTTATCCGAAGAAG
>NZ_NSGJ01000019.1 GCF_002286775.1 Myroides sp. N17-2 | reverse complement strand
ATTCCTCCATTGTTAAAATCATTGAAGAAATGAACGTCTCCAGCATTTCTAAATTCACCTAACTTTCCATTCTCAAAGCGACCTTGCACGCTCAGCACCTCATTCTGACTAACAAAAATTTTGTCATTATTGTATAAATTAATACTAGTCTCCTGTGCATTACTTTCTGCATACCCTACTAACACACTAGAAAACAGCACTAACTTTAATACACCTACCTTTTTCATACCTATATTTTTAACACTCATTTATCTTAATTAAATAGAATAATCACATAACAAAATAAAACATTGTAGTAAATAACAAAATTAAAAATAATTTTAACATTAAATAGCCGTTTATAAAAAAAATTTTAACACATTGTAATTAAACCATTATTAACAATAAATTTCCAACTATCATGTTTTAAAAACAATTAGACACAACTATTCTAATTAAAATCTATTATAAAAATATCAAATGGAATGGTAAACAAGATCTAACAACATACATATCCATCCAACATTTCCAAGATAGAATAATTGAAAGTAAAATATTACAAACTAATTCTATTCAATATCACTTAACACACTAAAAAACAAAACTATAAAAAGACCTAATTTATACACTTAAATTTCTCAAATGTGCTAATAGGTATGCTGATACCAAAAATATAAATCAAAAAAAAAGCTCCCTTACGGGAGCTTTTAGTGGCTAATACTGTTAGTTTAACATCCTACAGCAGGATCGGTCGAAAAAAAAATTGTTTTGTTGCTTTTGTATTACGTAATATACGTTTTATACGTTTTTATATTACAATTCTGTAACGATAAATTCACTACGTCTATTTAATTGATGTTCTTCTACTGTACACGGTACACCATTACTACACTTGTTCTGTAATTGTGTCTCTCCGTATCCCTGTCCTGTTACTCGACTTGCATCGATTCCTTGACTGATAATCCACTCTACAGTTGATTTAGCTCTGCGATCTGATAACTTCAAGTTGTAATCATCATTTCCTCTGCTATCTGTATGTGAGCGTACATCTATCTTCATCGTTGGGTATTCTTTCAATACCTCTACCACTTTTATTAATTCAATCGATGCGTCTCTACGGATGTTCGATTTGTCAAAGTCAAAGTAAATAGGGTTTAGCTTAAGTGTCTTAAACAAGTCATCATTCTTAGAGATTGGCTTTTCTGTTTTCTCTAACGGAATATCTTGTTTCTTCACTCCACCTGCCTTAGCATCCATCACTACTAATACTTCTTCCGTATTGTACTTCGGTGCCTCTGCCTTCAGACGGTACTTCTTATTACAGTCTAAATCTTCTACTCTGTAGTATCCCTTTTCATCTGTGATAAGCTCTCCGATAGCAGTATATGCGTTATTATAGATAGTCACTTTAGCATTGGCTAATACCGCTTGTGTATCCTTGTCAAACACAATACCCTCTAAGATCTGGTGACACACTTTCTCCATAAAGAAGTAAATATCATCCCCTCCTACTGAGTTAGCTCTATTTGAACTTACAAATCCCTTGTGAGTTTTCTTATCCACATAGAATCCGAAGTCATCTGTGCTACTGTTTATAGGCGTTCCCATATTAGTAACCTGTCCGATGCTTCCATCTACGTTTATCTTGGCTACAAACACATCTAATCCTCCTAATCCTGGATGTCCATCCGAACTGAAGAACAAGAAGTGATCTTTAGAGATAAACGGAAAAGTCTCTCTTCCTGATGTGTTTACTTTCTTCCCTACATTCTCTACGCTTCCGTATTCGCCTGTTGGATATAGTGCCACTCTAAAGATATCTGACTGACCGATAGTCCCATCTCTGTCTGATGAAAAGTAAAGCCACTTATCATCAGGGGTAAGCGCTGGGTGAGCCGTATTAAAGTTGTCTGAGTTAAACGGCAACTCTTCTACATTTACCCATTTGCCTTCTTCTGATAATGTTGCTTTGTATATTTTTAAGAGCGTTGAGTTGTCTTTATTTAATCTTCTCTTTCCTTTTACACTTGTATTGTTACGCGTGAAGTACATCGTCTTGCCATCTGCTGTAAACACAGCCGTAGCTTCGTTTACTTTAGTATCTAGCTCTGGTGCGAACTTCACAGGCTCATCAAATGTTCCATCTGTGTTAATCTTCGTGCTAAATAGACTTGTAAAACTCTCATTTGTCCAATCGTGTAATCGCTTACCTGACTGATGGTCTGTCTGACGCGCTGACGTATAGATTAGCTGGTCTCCATAGATAGTAGCTCCGTAATCTGAATACGCAGTATTCACTCCGATATTCTTTAATTCATAACGATCTGAGTTGTTCTCTATCTCTTTTAGGTAGCGGTCCTTGCTTGCTTCAAAAAGCTGTGCTCTTGAGTCGTTACCTTCTAACTTAGCGAACTCCTGCATCATCTGACCTGACTTGTCGTAGTTCTCTACAGATTTTAGCGTCTGAGCATAGCGATAGTAATACTCTGATGGGATAGCCTCCTTGCCTTTATCGTCATACTCGCCGTCGAATAACTGCGCATACCACTGATTAGCCTCTAGTAACTTTCCGTTAAAGTAATACGCATCTGCTAGTTTCTTTAGCATATCTGCGTTAGTGTACCCCTTACCTGCGATGCGCTCATAAATCTTGATGGCATCTACATAAGCTTGGGTTTGATATTCTTTATCCGCTTTCTTCTCTGCTACTTTCTGAGCCTGAGTATGCACTCCTGCCAATAATAGCATACCGAATAAGCTTATTTTCAATAGCTCTTTTCTCATAGTTGTGTCTTTGTCCTCTTACACTATCTCTAATATTACTCATCATTATAGACTTCGCTTTCACAAATACATTTAATGAGTCATTTAGTGATTAGAAGAATCGAGGCGCATTAATCGTACTGCGACGGTTAAATAACTCAAATCTCATAAAGATCTCATGTGATCCTGAGTTGTAATGTTTTAAATTAGTAGTGTCAAAATCATAAGAATATCCAATAAACATATTGTCATTCACTTGGAATCCCGCTAATGCACTTACTGCTGCATCCCAACGATACGCTGCTCCTAATGTGAATTTCTCATATAATAATACATTCGCTGTTAGATCAACTTGTAGTGGTGATCCACTTACTGCCTTTACTAAAGCTGCTGGTTTAAACAACACATCTTCACTGATATCAAATACATATCCTCCCATTAAATAGAAGTGCATCTTTTGACGCATTGTTGCCACAGATGTTTCTCTGTCATTATCCTTATATCTATCTGTTGTTAGAAAGTTAGGTACAGATACTCCTAAATATGCTTTATCAGAATACATATAAAGTCCCGCTCCTATATTTGGATTAAACTTGTTACTGATATTCTCCTGTGAATTAGGATCTGTTGGGTTGTGGATATTAAGTTTTGTATAATCTACGTTTAATAGATTAGCTGTTCCCTTAAGACCAAAAGCCAATTTATAATCCTCATTTAAATCAATAGCGTAAGATAAATCTACAGAGATATTATTCTCATCCATCGCACCGATACGGTCATTAGTGAAGTTAACTCCTAATCCCAATCCGCTATCTCCAAGTGGAGTTGACACAGATATATTAGCTGTCTTAGGTGCTCCTTCTAGTCCTACCCATTGTGTGCGGTACATACCGAATACGTTTAACGTTCCTCTGCTTCCTGCATAGGCTGGGTTAATCATATTCGCATTATACATATACTGTGTATACTGTGGATCTTGTTGAGCTTGCATTTGTGAAAAACAGCCTAAGGCGAATAGGCTGATTCCGATTTTCTTTATGTTTTGTTGAATATTCATATATTCTCTTACTTATTGCTTTCTAAATGTAGATAACCTGATTTTTTAATCATGCGTGAACCTTTGGCATCTTTGTATTCATAGTTCACGATGTAGAAGTATGTCCCTGTAGGTAACTTCTCATTTTTACTTATTGTTACACGACCATCTGAATATCCTTTAAACACATTACCTGCGCTGTCGTAATTCTTCGTATCGTATACTTTTACTCCCCAGCGGTTATAAACCTCTACCGTGTTATTTGGGAATTTGTTGATATTATCTATGATAAAGTAGTCATTCTTACCATCTCCATCTGGAGTTACAAGGTTGTAAATAACGATATCACCTTCTAATAACAAGTCTGTCTTAACTGTTGCTAATGTGAAAAATCCATATCCTTTTACACTTGTAGCAGTTGTGATTTCTTTTGCACCAAGGTTAACTACTCCACCTTCATCTACCCATAGTTGTTGTTTTGCATCCCAACGTACGATGTGTAATTCTTTTTCTGGATCTGTTAGTAACTCCGCTGGCGTAGTGCGCTCATCCCAACTTAATGTTAGCATAATATCGCCCTTGCTGTTGTCTGTTCCTTTATCTACAGTCCAGTACTCGCGCTGGTCTAAAAGATTAATCACTCCTGAAACGGCTGGACGTGCTCTAAAGAAGTTCTTATCATCTAAGTTATACTTCCCTTGGTAAGCGTCTTTTACGTTCTCAGGCGCAGTGATTCTAGCATATCGATAAAGCCCTTTGTCCCCCTTAGGATACTGAAACTCCTCGTTACCGATCTTCTCTACATACCCTTCTGCGTGACTCTTATCTGTTGGTTTTAATGCTTTAGCTCCTTGGTGAAAAGTAAGCATACCCGCTAAAGAGTCTACTTTGATAATTCCGTCCTTAAAGTCTACACTTCCACGTACATTCGCTTCATTCTTTAGATCAAAAGCCATATCCTTAGTTGAGTTATCTAAAACAACATCAAAGAAGTTTGACGGTTGACTTCCTGTGATATGTTGCGCACCAGTTGCTTGTTCAAATGGAGTAAATACCGCCTTTGAACCTTTTGCATTGTTACTGTGCTCGTATAAATTATCATTGTTGAAATTGCTGTAGTAATAAACCGTTCCATCATTCTTCACATAACCTTCTTTTGTATTGTCAAAATCATAGATTGTTGACATTACTCCACCTTCTGCTACTGAAATCTTTCCTTGGTTTACCATTACTTGATCTTTCTTAGCCTGCTGTGCTACTACTGTAGCTGGCAACGCTAGACCTAATAAGGCAACTGATTTATATAGTTTTTTTGATTGCATAGTTTTCAGTTTTAAACACTGTGTTAGTACGAATACTAACACAGTTATTTAGGTTTAATATCTCACTTTTTGGTAAATCATCGGATTAGTTATCAATAATCCATTCCCTTTTAAAGGAACATATGTATGAAAAGGGTTACTAGAATCCCATCCTTCATCCCCTTCCTTATATGGTGTTGGATCTGTTGATTTTACATCAACAGTACGTGTTGATTTAGGCAATTTACCAACTCCTGTTACAGTCGCTTGGTTGTAAACTCCTTTCGTTTCGAATACATCAGCTTCAGTTACTTTATAAGATACTGTAAAAGTCCACGTTTCATTTCTATTTAAAATACCATTATTGTTTTTATCTCCAGTGAAAGTTACTCCTTCCTGCAAAGGTAAATGTGTGTTTTCATCCAGTTTAATAGTAAAACCAAATAGTTGATCTACTATCTCTACATCATGAATATCCATATCTCCTAAGTTCCTAACATCAAAAGTATATAAGATTGTTTCACCTACTTGTGCATATTCATCTTTACTTTCATCTACAAATACCCCTTCTTTCTCAATTGTACAAGTCTCACACTCTTTTTGCTGCTGACCATAACCAAAACCATACATTCTAGTTACGTTAACTACATTTTGAGTTACTTTTATTTCATTTGCAGAAGAATTACTACTATCATTATTCCATGCAATTGAAGATAATTGAACAGTTTTTTTAGTACGTTTATCAAATACCTCTAACTCTTCTAGATCACTCTCCTCTGTTCGTTTTCCATACAACTTAACATTACCCCATTTATCTATAATAACCTGAACAGTAGGTACAGGATTATTAAAGCGATCTTTTAAATCAAAAGTTGCTCCTTGATGAAACAGCCAAATATCATTAATTGTTCCATCTTCCCAAATACCACCAGCTTTAAAACGTACATTTTGTTCTAATCCACCATCTTTCTGAAACTCTAATTCTTCTGTATGTAATGGAACACCATTAATTATCATATTAAAAGAGTTATCTAACTCATAAATATCTAGTATAAAACCTCCATCTGTTCCTGGCTGCGTAAAACTTTCTTCAATAACTTTTTTCCCACCTAATTCACCTGCATAATATCCCCATCCAAAACCTTTACCTACTATATCTTGATAACACTCATCTGCACAAGTAATATTAGAGACATGAATTCCACAGCTTGGATTTTGAATACGTTTAGAGAATGTAATATTATCTATAAGTGTATGCCCAAAACCTTTTCCTGTTTCTAAAGCTCTATCTTGACTACCTCGAATAGCAATCTTCACATTTTTACTTACCACATCATCACATGCAGCTTCTGCAAATGTAAAACTAGCTGTCAACGGTACCCATCCTAAACTAAATCCTTCTGGTTTAGCTCCTTCTGGTAATCCAACACCTCCATACTTTAGTGGAACTGATGCATAGATATGACCTGTATCTTTATCTAACACATCCATGATCATATAATCTTTATCATGGTAAGTCACATAAGAATAGATATCTAAAGTATAAACTCTGTCTTTCTCTATTTTTTCTGCTAATTCAAACTCATAAAATGGTTTAATACTTTGCGCAGCTGAAGCAGCTCCTCTTACTAAGAATGCTGAACCATTTACTGCTCCAGACATATCTCTTATTGCTTTAGCATTATCCCAAGCTGGAGTCCAGTCAAAATTACTATTTGCTATAGTTGGATCATTACTTGGTGCATTCTCTACCCAGATTCCTTCATGCCAAGAATCTGTTGTTGGAATTCCCATCTGTACATACCCAGGAGGATTTACAGAGTAATATCCATTTTTGATACGCGCTACAGAGATAGCTTCACTATGAGGATTTCTATTTGCTCCTGCATAACGTGTATCGTTAACACCTGGTGCAAAAAGATATGATGCTGTCGCTCCTCCTCTAGGTCCTTGTCTACGTATCGAACCATCCTGATTTGTTAATATCTCTCCATTCGTTCCAATACTAATTGAAGCTCTCTGTGTCCAATCCGTTCTTCCTGAATTCACATTCCAATATCCACGATCAAAATCTTCAAAATACAATATCTTATCTACACATTCTCCAAGTGCCATAAAGACAACTTCTTTGATATTGTTACATCCTATCGATCCATTACTTCCTGTACCTAACTTAACCAAATCATTATTATAACACTCATAATGTGGATTCGTTGGCTTCACATTTGGGTCTCCATTCGTTGCATCTGGATCAGAAACATCAGCAGGTCTCATAATCGTTGATTCTGCAATCATTGATCCTGTCATACCGTTTAACACTCCTGTGATTTTATACTCAACTGTACATCCATTAGGTATTTGTAATTCTGAACGGAATGTACGCGTTAGAGGATCATAAGTAAGTGCTACTGATTCTTTAGCATTTCCATTTGCACATTTAAAAGTTGCTTTTACTCCTTTTGGATTAACAACATCTACTCCAGGAGGAACTGTAAATGTAAAAGGTGCCCCATGGATTCCTTTACTAGTATCTGCTATAATATCAGAAGGTCCTTTATTACCAGCTGTCACAACATAATCTACCGTATCTCCTTTATATCCTTTACTAGTACCACCTACTTTATAAGTAATATTAGTATAAAGGTCAGCCTCTTTTATAACTACAGTAGTCTTAATTTCTTTCTTATTTCCAACTCTAAAAGTCCAAGTATCCATTGACTTTTTATCACCAAATGTATTACTTGATCCAGAACCTCCTTCACCCCATTTATGTCCATTAGTATTACTACTAATTCCCTTATTCCCAGGTTTTAAATGACTATTATTTTTAGGCGAAACATTTTCTCCATATCTACTATTAACATCGGGTATATCACTATCATTCCAAAACACTAAATCCGATAGCACATTATTGTAATCATTGTAATCTAATAATTCAATTGCTATTCCTCCTTTATTGTATTCCATATCAAAGAAAGGAAAGTGAACTTCAGCACCTTGCAATTGTACATTTAGATCAACAGGAACTACACCTTTTAGTTTTGTTTCTCCATCTGCTCCTACTCCATCCCAATAAATTTTATTGTGTCCCTCTTTAGTATTTCCTTCTAATTTTTTAAATACAGATCCATTACTTAAAATATCTATAGTAAATTGTTGTCCACTCACGGGGACATCAAACTCTATGTATCCACCTTTATGTCCAAAAATTCCTACTGTACCTTCAGCACCTACTATCTTTACATTAGAGACTTCTGGTTCTATTACTTTAGGATTTAACCAAGTCGTTAAACCATAAGATCCACTATTAATAGCTACTTTTGCTTTTAAAGGCATATCTCTAGCTGGTAATGTATAGTATATCTTATGGGTAATATTACTATCATTATCAGGTGTATTAGGATTATGAATATTATCGATAACTTGACTAGCTTCATTATTCATACTCTTATACAAAGAATTCTTTGTTTTAACATCATAGAAACCATTGTTATTCACAAAGAAAGCCCATACAATTCCTGACGAACCTTTGTGTGTAACTCTGTACGTAAAACCATCATTGGTACGAACAAAAAATTGTCCTTTAAATTTTACATCTTGATAATTTGTTCCACTATTAAAATTTCCATTAGAAAAGTTTAAATTCGTAGCATAAACCCTACCATCAACAAACTCTTTGTTACTTTCATTAATAACTGATACATCCCAAGCTATAATACTAAAAGCGTCAACTTCTTTCCATTGACTATCTGCTAATTGAACATATCCTGTTTCTCCAACACGATTATTACCAACTGTTCTTTGTCCAGTAAACTCTACACGATAAATCCCCTCTCCTCCTTTTGGAACTTTATAATAAATAGGAGTATATCCACCTTGACTAATTGTTGACAATTTAGGTCCAGCTAACTCAGCTGTACGATTAGCAATTTGCCCTTCTGTCTTATTTTGATTTATAAGAATCTCCCCATTAGGTCCATACAAATAAATTCCTCCTTTTTCATCATTATACTTCCCCCATCTATCTGTAGAATTAGTTCCTTGTGCTGAAGATGCCATTGTGATTGTTTCTCCTGCTTTTGCATATACGTAATGTGCTCCAGCATTTGGAAAAGGTATTGCTTCTGGGGAGCTATGTTTATTCCCCAATAACATAGCACGATGTCCGTCAGCACCTAGAGGATATAAATTTCTAGAACCATCTGCCAACATGGTGGTACTTACTCCTAAGACTATGCTTAAAGTAAGTACAACCTTTATTGTTATCTTATTTATAATTTTATATATCATATTATATTTATAATTATAATTTAATTTTATAAGCGTTATGAGTCATTTCTAGCTCATAACGCTTAACTGTTTTAATTCGTTATTTGATTACAAAAACGATATTCATATAAGATGCTGGTGTTGCATTACCAATGATATCATAAGTAAGCTTACCATCTCTACCTATTTTTAGATTAGCAAATACTTTTGTGTCATAATAAGTTACATAATAATGTAACTCTCCACTTTCAAACACAGCTATATCTGCTGGAGCACCTTCACTACCAACAATTCCTCCTGCATAAGGCATTTTGTATCCATTAGCACCATGAGCAATATCATAATTTGCATTTCCTGCTCCTACTTTTCCTCCAGTAAACTGATCTACATATTCTTTATATAGATCTCTTACTAAGCCATTTCCTTTTGCATTCGTATCAAAAATAACCGCTGGCATATAAAAGAATTGTGGAGCTACTTTACTTTGATTTTTCCAAGAAGGATTACCATCTGTATCTGTAACTAACACTTGATTATTACCTGCCTTAGCAATATCTTCTGGTTTAATAGTACCATTTGCAATATGCTCAGTAGTAATTTTGTCTTTAGCAATATTTAATTTTACATCAGCTAATAAAGACTGCACAGCTGTAGTAGCTGTAGCATTACTATCAGCTCCAATAACAATAACACCATCTGTACTTAATGTTTTAGCATCAGTAACATTTGCTACACCTACATTTGGTGTGCCTGGTTCCCATTGCTTATTAGTTGTATTATAAACTAAAGCTTGACCATTTGTATTAGGCGGTACATTACTTACTGGAGTACCTTGAATAGCATTAACTACTGTTTTTCCTCCTTTAAGTGTTACATCTCCTGCTAACGTTAACTTAGCCTCTTTATCATTAACTGTAGTTATTAACTCTGTACCATCTGTTTTAATAGCATTAGTAGTTGTAGGCACTATTTCTGATTGTGCTACCCAAGTAGCTTTACCTTCTTTAGTAACCATTACTTGTCCATTAGTACCAGGAGCAACCTCTAAGTCAATATTTTTAAAAGTAGATCCCTCACTTGCTTCTCCTTTATTTACAACAATAGTTGTAGAAGTAACATTACCTGTAGCTAATTTTTCTTTAGCAGTTTCGTAGTTAACTGTTAAGTTACCAGCACCATCTACATTTAATCCTTCTCCTGCTTTTACTACACCTGCTACATCTTTAGTAGCTGTTGGAACGTCTAAAGTATATTTAATAGAATTACCTTCTTTCAATTCAGAAACTTTAATGTTAGTTCCTTGAACTAAAGTAGTAATAGTCTCATTTCCTTTTACAACTGTATCTAATGTTTGGTAAACTACATTTCCATCCTTATCTGCAATTCCTACACGCGCACCTTCTTCTGTTGTTTCACCTGCATTTAACTTCTCTGATGTAACTGCTTTATCTCCTAATTTATCTGTAGAAATTCCTTTATTTGCGATCTGAATTCCTGCGTCTGCTAATAGCTTAGCTGCCCCATCTGTAGTTCCTGTAAATTCAAGCCCTCCTGATACTGATAAATCTCCTTTACTTGTTGCAATTGTATTTGCTAACTCATCTAATGCATCTTTTACATTTGTTGATGTTAAGCCTGAATTAGTGCTATCATAAAGAATATTATCTGAATTGATATTTATCGTTGCTATTGGATTACCTTTTGAATCCTTAAAGATATATTTACCTTCTGTTTTAGATAAATCTTCTACATTAACAAGCTTAGGATCAATAGTTACTCCTGTCGCTCCTTTTATAGGATCTCCATTTGCATCTATTTGTTTCTCATTATAATAAGTATATGTACCATCTGCATTTTTAACTAACACAGTTACAGTCTCATTTCCTTTTACAACTGTATCTAATGTTTGGTAAACTACATTTCCATCCTTATCTGCAATTCCTACACGCGCACCTTCTTCTGTTGTTTCACCTGCATTTAACTTCTCTGATGTAACCGCTTTATCTCCTAATTTATCTGTAGAAATTCCTTTATTAGCTACCTGGATATTAGCATCTGCTAATAATGCTTTAACTCCTGTTGTTTTAGCAAGAAACTCAAGACCTCCTGATACTACTAAATCTCCACTAGTTCCTTCTACTGTAGTAATCTTATTTAATAACTCTACTAAAGCGTCTTGTACATTAGTGCTAGTAAATGAAGTGTTATCTTTGTTGAAAGCAATACCTTTTGCATTAGCATCTATCTCGCCAACTACAACTCCTGCTGAGTTTTTGAACTCATAAACATTCTTCGTAGTATTTAATGCCACAGATACTTCTTTAGGATCAATAGTTACTCCTGTCTCTCCAGTTAATGGTTGACCATCTGCACCTATTTGTTTTTCATTATAATAAGTATAAGTACCATCGGCATTTTTAACTAACGCAGTTACAGTCTCATTACCTTTAACGATAGTGCTAAACTTAGAGTTATCTACGTTCTCATATTTTTGAGTTGTTTCATTCCATTCTTGGAACACTACATCACCTTCTTTATTGTAAACAATCTTAGTGAATCCACCCTTTGTTTCAGTTACGTATTTAATGTATTCATCTACATTAGTGAATGTACGTCCATCAACAGTTACAGGTTGTTTAACGATAGTTTCGAATTGCTTAACTACGCTTGATGGAATATCAACGATAGTTTTAGTTCCATTCTCACTAGTATAAGTATATGTACCGTTTTTATTATCTAATAATGTCGTAACAGTCTCGTTACCTTTAACGATAGTGCTAAACTTAGAGTTATCTACATTCTCATATTTTTGAGTTGTTTCATTCCATTCTTGGAATACTACATCACCAGTAGATTGATCATATACGATTTTTGTAAATCCACCTTTAGATTCTGTTAGATAAGTAATATAATCATTCACTGTTTTGAATGTACGACCATCTACATTAACAGGACCGTTATTTACAATCTCTTCTAAGTTATTCACCACACCACCTACAACATCAACAGCATAGATACCTTTAGGCAAATTAGCAGCATCTACTGTAGTTGGTACTACACCTTTATTAGCTACTAAATACTCTTCCGCTACATAATATTGTTTCTTGTTTACAGTGATAATAGCAGTCTTACTTTCATTAGCAGTTACCACAGAGTTAATAGAAACTTCTTTTCTATCACCTTCTTTAGTTACATAAGTAAGCTTATCACCTTCATAATAAACGTTACCTCCTACGTGCGTTCCATCTAAATAGTTAGTGATGTGTTCTTGAACAGTTTTATTATTGATGATATCACCAAATTTATTGATAACTGTTTCTTTTACTTTAATACGAATACCTTCACCGATGATCTTACCATTGCGATCTACAGCATTCTCGTTATAATATATATAGTCTCCACTAGCCTCGTCATAAACGATAGTAGTAAGCTTATCTTTAATCTCTTGTTTTATTACCTTATCACCTTCTTTAGTATAAGTATATAACTTATCACCTTCGTAGATAACATTACCTTCTGTATTCTTAACTATATTCTTGATGATATTTTGAACTTTATCACCATCCTTATTCACTATTTCTTGAAACTTGTTTACTACTATCTGTGGGATATCAGCATCAGCAGTTAAACGTTTCCATACATTAATATCCCAATAGTAATATCCAGGTGTAATGTCACCTTGAGTTTTAGTAGCATAAACCATTAAACTCTGAACATTTCCATTAGTAATAGTAACAGCATCAGTAGTACTATTTAAGGGTACGTTTGGTATTAATAAACCTCGGTTTTTTGATTCGATCAATAATTCTGCAGATTTATTAGGTGTAGCAGTACCAATACCTACTTGTGCATTGGCAGCCATAGTTCCTAATAAAAGTGCAACAGGAAGTAATCTTTTTTTCATAACTCGCTATTTTTTAATCTATTCTATACAGTTGTTTTAGCATTTTCAAATCCCAAAATTGGGGATGTAAATAACACAACAAAGATTAGCTTAAAACGCGCAAAAGATGTCCTATATAATTGGGGTTTACTAAACTCTAATTAATTGAAACGATAATAAAATGAAACTAGATTACTGAAACATACATACTTACAAAAACTAGTCTTGACTAATACTTTCGTAATATGCCTTTAGGTAATCGGATGGGGCTGACCCTGTAAAATCTTTAAAATTGCGAAAAAAAGAAGCCCTCGATTTGAATGGACTAAGTGCTAAAAGATCATTTACACTTAACTTGGCTTCCTTGTGATTGTGAATATACGAAATTATATACTCAATACGAAGTTGATTGATGAATTTATTGAAATTAGAATGGTGAATACTCGAAAAGTACTGTCCCAAATGATGTTTTGATATCTTGGTAATATCAGATAGATCCTCTAATGAAAAGTCAGGATGTAGATAAAGCTTCTGTACGATAAGCGTTTTATTAATTCTGTTCTTATAATCAGTTAATAATTCACTAGCAATTTTTGACTTAGAATATTTCACCTTCTCATTATCTTCTATTTCTATAGTATCCGGCTCTATATCGGTTTTTTCTTCAGTAACTATAGATACATAATTAACAGATAATGAGTTACCTACAAAGTTAAAATCATTTTTCTCTTTGCCTTCTAAGCATTTCGACTCACTAAACACCTGATCTAAAGATCTGTATATCATCATCAAATAGACCATTAAGCCAGTGACAGCTATAGCCAAAAGCATACGATACAAACTAAAATAAGAAAATTCTAAGAAGAAAAATGAAACCAAAACCACTCCTATAAACAGTAGAAGTGTATTAATAGCCATAAAGTGAAGTCGCAAAGAATCCTTAAGAGAGGTTCTGCTTACTAATAACGAAAAAGTTTTGACCGAATAATAAACAGTCAAAACACCCTCGAATGCAAATAGTGTATAAAAAAAGGCATAGATGAACTGATCACTAAGCTTATCTGACACTAACGCTAAAAAAATATAACCTGAAGCAAAAAAGCTAGGTATCAAAAACTGTTTATTATAAAGAACAGCTTTACTTTTTACTAATGATGAAGTAGTAATACTCTCTATAAACAAGAAAAAATACAGTCCGTAAAATAAAAAAAACGGAGAACTACTACTCAACAGCAAATTATCTTTGAATACTGTGATTCCTAAAAGTACAGTTAATGCATGACAACCTATCACAAATATAAACTGTCTAAAAACGCTAGGTGCTTTTTTATTAGGATATGGCTTATAGGTTTGCCAAATTAGACAAACACTAATAATCATAATAAATAACAGAATACCAGTAACTATATACTTCGCCATAACTTCTACTTTTCTACAAGCAAATTTCTATAATTTGCCTTGTATTTTAGTCTCAAAAAGTTGGAATTTACTAAATACCAATTAAATGCTACTATAGAAGTCAATACTTTAACGTTATTGATTATTTGAAAGCTTTAGCAAAAATCACAAAAACAACTAATAATCAACACATTGAAGCGCTCAATATTTTACTTATCCCAAAACAACTTCATTAACGATATTTTGTCTTCTAAATTCAGAAGGAGTCATCCCCACAAAGTTTTTGAAATACTTATTAAATGTAATTTTAGAATTAAAACCTACTTCTTGCATTACACCTTCTATCAATAAATTCTGTTTATCACGTAATAATTGCTTTGCATTCTGTATGCGATATTGGGCAACTAAAGAATAGAAGTTACTATTCAACTCTCTATTAATCACCTCTGATAATTCGATTCTATTTATATCTAAAGCTGTAGCAAGATCTTGTAAAGAAAAATCCGCATCTAAATAAGCATCTTCATTTTCTAAAAAGCTAATAATTTCTCTACCAACCTTAGTTGTTGTAGATACTACTGCATTATCAATTTGAACAATCTCCTCTTCTACATGTATAATTCTATCTACCTGTTCAACTTTCTTGCTAACATTCTCGATTGTCAAATTACTTGTTGTAAACACTCTTTCTCTGTTGTCATTTTTCTTTCCAGCCTGTAACATCAATAAATGTATTCCAGTTAATGCCACATAGAATACCAGTACCGAAAACAAAAAGAATTCGATAATACTAGGTTGATTTAAGAATGTATGCACTTTGATTGCGTATAAAAACTTCAAAAAGCTAATAGACGATAATACAACAAAGAAAATATGAAAATAATTGCGAATGATAATATTATTCACCTGTCCTTGTCTCTTTATATAAGCTAGATAAAAAGATATAGTCAAAGCAAACATTCCTATTGCAAAGATGACATTCATCTTTACAGGCGTAATATAATCGCAAAAAATAGCAATCATCAACACGATGAAACCTACTGTGTCAAATAGTTTAACAGATTCTTTACCTGAATCATTAAAATTAATAATTGTCACCATTAAAGGCAAAAACAATAATAATACATCAATATTCAGATCAAAATAGAATACTATGAAATCTAAAATAAAAATAATAGTAGTTAGCAAAGTCAATAATTCAAAGCTATTACTAAAAGTGGGGACTTTCTTTTTTAATAACATATACTTAATTCTAATAAATAAAAGTGTTCTATACATAAGACACTTTATTCACTTGTGGTCACAAATTTATATCATATTTCTAACACATTGAGAAGAAAACACTATTAATCATACACTAAAATTAACCATTATAGTATTTTTAATATACAATATAAACAACAACTAACTTTTATTATAATACACTTTAACAACAAGTATACATATTAGATAAATCTTATAATTAATTCATAATTTTTTCTAAACATCACAAATACCCCCTCAAACCCTCCTAAAAACAGGTATTAATCGCATTATGACCACCTACTAGCAATCAATACTCACTTAATAAACACAATAGAAGTACAGCTTTTAAAACAATACACGATATTCTCCCTACTCGATTTTAATTTAACACATAGACCGTTTTTATAAATAAAACAACTCCACCACTCAAATTATAAAAACTAAACACATCAAATCTCTTAAAACACTACTATTTACTCCATAGTAAGTGATAGATAGATCAACGAAAAGTAGTTATACAAAATAGGCCTGAATTAGTGACGAAAGCATACTATAATAGTATGGTTTTAGAACTAATGAAAGGGCCATGAAGTAGAATTGCTTTATAGTATCTGGCTAATGTGTATTTTGGGTTAAAGAATAACAATTCTATTCTGAAGTATACACAAGCTTTAATACATAGAATCATAAAGATATTGACTCCCTTAGCAGACACATCATAAGACACTTACACAACTTCATTTCTAAAATACTTCACACAATTTTTTTTACCTTTTTTTTAATTTTCCTTCTTAAAAGAGCAAAAAAACACTTTTTAGTCATTCTAAACCGCCTTTTTTTTAACCAACACCCCCTAAATGTGATCTGAGTCATTACTTATTTAATTTTATGTACATTTTTTTCAATCCCTGTTTTATATAAACACCTAAAATACAGTCATTTAACCAAAACCACTTTAGTCACCTATTTCCCTACAATACCCTTTGCCTTCAGTAAATGCAAGGCTTGCTGTGAAATCCTAGGACATTTATAGGAGAATCATAGGACAGTACAAGGGCTGAGAAATTTTTGCCCATGTATGGTCTTATGACTCATCTTCAACTCTCCTTGAACTCTCCCGTAAGGGCAACATTACATTAAACCCTGTTGAGCGTTAAATCTGTATGCCATTTAAGGCGAGTCTATACTAATAAGTCAAATTGAGGAAGCGAGAGAAATAAGTGTATATAGTGCTCTACAGAGTTTAATTCTTTAGAATTTGTGCATACTGGCACTTATGCCTGTGCAACATCTAGCTTCTTCGCTAGAAAAATCTACACGATGCCATTTTTAACGCGCAACCCTTTAAGGACGAAAAGACATCCTATGCTTCATTACCTTTTATGAGTTAATATATTTATCCCTTCCATAATGAATAAAGGCATAAAAAAAACGCCCTCCGTTAAGGAAGGCGTTTCTGGCTTAGTACTGTTAGTTTAGCATCCTACAGCAGGATCGGTCGAAAAAAAATTGATTTTGTTGTTTTGCGTTTTTGAACGATATTATAGTTCTATTGTATCTTATAAATCTGTAACGATAAATTCACTACGTCTATTTAACTGATGTTCTTCTACTGTACACGGTACGCCATTACTACACTTGTTCTGTAGTTGTGTCTCTCCGTATCCCTGTCCTGTTACTCGACTTGCATCGATTCCTTGACTGATTATCCACGCTACAGTTGATTTAGCTCTGCGATCTGATAACTTCAAGTTGTAATCATCATTTCCTCTACTATCTGTATGTGAGCGTACATCTATCTTCATCGTTGGGTATTCTTTCAATACCTCTACTACCTTCATTAATTCGATCGATGCGTCTCTGCGGATGTTCGATTTGTCAAAGTCAAAGTAGATAGGGTTTAGCTTAAGTTTCTTAAACAAGTCATCATTCTTAGAGATTGGCTTTTCTGTTTTCTCTAATGGAATATCTTGTTTCTTCACTCCACCTGCCTTAGCATCCATCACTACTAATACTTCTTCCGTATTGTACTTCGGTGCCTCAGCCTTCAGACGGTACTTCTTATTACAGTCTAAATCTTCTACTCTATAGTATCCTTTATCATCTGTGATAAGCTCTCCGATAGCAGTATATGCGTTGTTATAGATAGTCACTTTAGCATTGGCTAATACCGCTTGTGTATCCTTGTCAAACACAATACCCTCTAAGATCTGGTGACATACTTTCTCCATAAAGAAGTAAATATCATCCCCTCCTACTGAGTTAGCTCTATTTGAACTAACAAATCCCTTGTGGGTTTTCTTATCCACATAGAATCCGAAGTCGTCTGTGCTACTGTTTATAGGTGTTCCCATATTAGTAACCTGTCCAATGCTTCCATCTACATTTATCTTGGCTACGAACACATCTAATCCTCCTAATCCTGGATGTCCATCCGAACTGAAGAACAAGAAGTGATCTTTAGAGATAAACGGGAAGGTTTCTCTTCCTGATGTGTTTACTTTCTTCCCTACATTCTCTACGCTTCCGTATTCGCCTGTTGGATATAGTGCTACTCTGAAGATATCTGACTGACCGATAGTCCCATCTCTGTCTGATGAGAAGTAAAGCCATTTGTCATCTGGTGTAAGCGCTGGGTGAGCTGTATTAAAGTTGTCCGAGTTAAATGGTAACTCCTCTACATTTACCCATTTGCCTTCTTCTGATAATGTTGCTTTGTATATTTTTAAGAGCGTTGAGTTGTCTTTATTTAGACGTCTCTTTCCTTTTACACTTGTATTGTTACGCGTGAAGTACATCGTCTTGCCATCTGCTGTAAACACGGCTGTAGCCTCGTTTACTTTAGTATCTAGCTCTGGTGCGAACTTCACTGGCTCATCAAATGTTCCATCTGCGTTAATCTTCGTGCTAAATAGACTTGTAAAACTCTCATTCGTCCACTCGTGTAATCGCTTACCTGATTGATGATCTGTTTGACGAGCTGACGTATAGATTAACTGATCTCCATAAATAGTAGCCCCATAATCTGAATACGCAGTATTCACTCCGATATTCTTTAGCTCATAGCGCTCTGAGTTGTTCTCTATCTCTTTTAGGTAGCGATCCTTGCTTGCTTCAAAAAGCTGTGCTCTAGAGTCGTTTCCTTCTAACTTAGCGAACTCCTGCATCATCTGACCTGACTTGTCGTAGTTCTCTACAGATTTTAGCGTCTGAGCGTAGCGATAGTAATACTCTGATGGGATAGCCTCCTTGCCTTTATCGTCATACTCGCCGTCGAATAACTGCTCGTACCACTGATTAGCCTCTGGTAACTTTCCGTTAAAGTAATACGCATCTGCTAGTTTCTTCAGCATATCTGCGTTAGTGTACCCCTTACCTGCGATGCGCTCATAAATCTTGATGGCATCTACATAAGCTTGGGTTTGATATTCTTTATCCGCTTTCTTCTCTGCTACTTTCTGAGCCTGAGTATGCACTCCTGCCAGTAATAGCATACCGAATAAGCTTATTTTCAATAGCTCTTTTCTCATAGTTGTGTCTTTGTCCTCTTATTCTTCTAGAAGAATCGAGGTGCATTAATCGTACTGCGACGGTTAAATAACTCAAATCTCATAAAGATCTCGTGTGATCCTGAGTTGTAGTTATGCAATTTAGTAGTATCAAAATCATAAGAATATCCAATAAACATATTGTCATTCACTTGGAATCCTGCTAATGCACTTACTGCTGCATCCCAACGGTATGCAACACCTAAAGTTACCTTATCATATAACAAAGCGTTCGCTGTTAAATCTACTTGTAACGGTGCTCCACTTACTGCCTTTACTAAAGCTGCTGGTTTCAATTTGAAATCCTCACTGATATCAAATACATATCCTCCCATTAAATAGAAGTGTGCTTTCTGACGCATAATCGTTAACTCAGTATCTCTTTCATTATCATCATATCTGTCTGTAGATAAAAAGTTAGGTACAGAGATTCCGAAATACGCTTTATCAGAATACATATAAAGTCCCGCTCCTATATTTGGGCTAAACTTATTCTTGATATTCTCTTGAGCTTCTGATTCAGAAGGATTGTGGATATTAAGTTTTGTATAATCTACATTTAATAGATTAGCTGTTCCCTTAAGACCAAAAGCCAATTTATAATCCTCATTTAAATCAATAGCGTAAGATAAATCCACAGAGATATTATTCTCATCCATCGCACCGATACGGTCATTAGTGAAGTTAACTCCTAATCCCAATCCGCTATCTCCAAGTGGAGTTGACACAGATACATTAGCTGTCTTAGGTGCTCCTTCTAGTCCTACCCATTGTGTACGGTACATACCAAATACGTTTAACGTTCCTCTGCTTCCTGCATAGGCTGGGTTAATCATATTCGCATTATACATATACTGTGTATACTGCGGGTCTTGTTGAGCTTGCATTTGAGAAAAACAGCCTAAGGCGAATAGGCTGATTCCGATTTTCTTTATGTTTTGTTGAATATTCATATATTCTCTTACTTATTGCTTTCTAAATGTAGATACCCTGATTTTTTAATCATGCGCGAACCTTTGGCATCTTTGTATTCATAGTTCACGATGTAGAAGTACGTTCCACTAGGAAGTTTCTCCGATTTGTCTAGAGTTACACGACCATCTGAATACCCTCTAAACACATTACCTGCGCTGTCATAGTTATGAGTATCATAAACTTTAACTCCCCAACGGTTGTAAATCTCTACTGTGTTATTTGGGAATTTGTTGATATTGTCAATGATAAAGTAGTCATTCATTCCATCTCCTTCAGGAGTTACAAGGTTATAAATAACGATATCTCCTTCTAATAACAAGTCTGTTTTAACTGTTGCTAACGTAAAGAATCCATACCCCTTTACACTTGTAGCAGTTGTGATCTCTTTTGCTCCTAGATTAACAACTCCTCCTTCATCTACCCATAGTTGTTGCTTAGCATCCCAACGTACGATGTGTAGTTCCTTCTCTGGATCTGTCAATAACTCCGCTGGCGTAGTGCGCTCATCCCAACTTAGCGTTAGCATGATATTTCCTTTACTATCATCTTTTCCCTTCTCTACAGTCCAGTACTCACGAGTATCTAATAAATTAATAATACCTGATTTGGTTGGTCTCGCTCTAAAGAAGTTCTTATCATCTAAGTTATACTTCCCTTGATACGCGTCTTTTACGTTCTCAGGCGCAGTGATTCTAGCATAGCGATAAAGCCCTTTGTCCCCCTTAGGATACTGAAACTCATCGTTACCTATCTTCTCTACATACCCTTCTGCGTGACTTCTGTCAGTAGGATTGATTGCTTTGGCATTATCTTGAAAACTCAAGTTTCCACTAGATAGTTTAGTCTTCGTATTTACCGTAGAATCTACTTTTATAATTCCATCTTTAAAGTCAACACTTCCGTAAACGTCTATGTTGTTTTTAAGATCAAAAGCCATATTAGGTGTAGCATTATTTAATACTACATTATGAAAAGAAGATAGACCATCACCAGAGATCAACTGACTACCTTTCTCTCCATCGAAACGTTGAAATACAGCTTTAGCAGTTTCTTTTTTCGTTTTGGTTGCGTAGTCACCATCGTTATTAAAATTGCGATAGTAATAAGTCGTCCCATCACTTAGTACACTTCCTGTAGTAGTATTATTAAAATCATAAGCAGTAGACACCACTCCCTCAGAAGCGACACTGATCATACTGCCGTGATTTACAAATACCTCTTTCTTCTCTTGCGCCATCGCAGAACCTGCAGTTCCCAATAGAGCAAAGTATAAAGAGCGATTAATATATATAGTTTTCATAGCTATTTTACTTTTTGGTAAATGTGAGGATTAGAGATAAACAAACTCTGTCCTTTTAATGGCACATACGTATGATAAGGTCTTGAAGGATCCCATCCAATATCACCAGCTTTATAAGGCGTTGGATCTTTAGATCCTACTCCAATCGGCATTTTTGACGCATTCGATACTCCTGTACCATTTACAGTTGCATGGTTATACACACCTTTCGTTTTATAGATATCATTAGCAGTTACCTTATAATTAACTGTGAACGTCCACGTTTCTGTTTTATCTAAGATAAAGTTACCATTAGCATCACCAGTCATAGTAACGTTAGAAGGAATCACTTTTTTGTCTTTAGCATCTACTTTAATATCAAAGCCAAATAGCGGATCATCAATTGTCACATCATGGATCTCCATATCCCCTAAGTTCTTTACATTAAAAGTATAAGTGATTACTTCGCCTGGTTTTACATTATTAGGATTAGCTTCTTTAGATAATTCTCCTTCTTTCTCTACAGTACATGTTTCACAAGCTTTAATTTGTTGCCCGTAACCGAAACTTGTCATTAAAGTCTGACCATCAACATCTTGTTTAACCTCAATCTTATTAACATCTTTACCTGTACCTGTTTTCTTCCAATCAACTTTATTTAAAGGAATTGCTTCCTTTGTTTTTTTATCAAATGTCTCTAATTCTTCTAATTCGCCACCTGTATTTCTTATACCATATATTGAAGCTACACCATCTTTATCAATAACTACTCGGATAGCAGGTTTTGGATTATTTGTACGATCAGTTAAATTAATCTTCGCTCCCTTGTTAATATTCCACACTGCAGAAATATCATTATCACCAAAAACACCTTTATCACTTTTAAAACGAATATTATTCTTTCCTTTTTGAAAGTCTATCTCCTCCTTATATAACTGTTTCCCATTGGTAATCATATTAAAAGAGTTATCTAACTTGTAAATATCTAGTACAAACCCTCCATCTGTTGCAGGTTGATCGATTTGTTTAACCACGGGATTACTTGGTGGTTTTATACCTCCTTCATCGTTATACACCCATGTAAAACCATTACCAACAACATCAGAGAAACAATTAAAACCTTTTAATCCATTATCTACTTTAGGTGTAACCTCTGAAGTATTGTTATTTGGATCTGGATCTGGGTCATTTGAAGTAATTGTAGCTTTATTAGTATAATCACCTAAAGGATTTACCAACGCTTTTACCTTTAAAGTAGCCGTTTCATGAATTGCTTGTAAATTACCAATAGTCCAAACGCCAGTCTTCTCATCGAATTTACCAGTACTTGGTGTAGCGCTAACAAACGAATAACCATTAGGTAACAAGTCAGTTACTTTTACTCCTGTACCATCATAAGGACCTAAGTTAGTAGCTGTTAAAGTAAACTCAACATTCTCACCTGCCTTTACAGACGCTTTATCAATAGTCTTCTCTATCTTAACATCCGCTCCTGTAGTCCCTTGAATCTTTTGGATAATTACACCTGAGTCGTAAGCCGCATCCTTTGAATCAGCGATTGCAATTTTAAAACTATAAGTTTGTCCTCCCTGTAATCCTATTAAATCATAAGTAATCAACTTCGTTAGACCATTGTACTCTATAAATACTGGTTTTGGTCCCTTATTCTCCCAATTTCCTTGTAAACCATTTTCATTTAACTTAGTATCATGCCCATTATTAATATATTGTGACGTTTGTCCTAAATCAGTTTTAGCTTTTCTTTTCCCATAAGTTTCTGATCCATAAGCCCCTCCATTTACACTATTAATAGAGATTACATTACCATTGGTTGGTAATTTTGCCATATTAACAGTCCCATTAATACCAGGTCCCTTAACAAAAAAACCAAATGCATCATTATACTCTGTACCTACAAATGTTGGATATTCATCTGAACCAAACTGAAATGCTACACGTAAAGCAGAAGTATGTGATGCTAAAGTCACATCAAATGTATAAACAATAACATCCCTATTAGCTAACTCATAAATACCTTTTAAATCTTCATCATTATAACTATCGTATTTACTATATGAATCAAAACGATCTTTAGTATTTCTGTTTATCAAATGTTTTTCGGCCTTTCCTGTAGCAAACAACACTCCTTTGTCCATTCCTAGCCCAGCATTCAAACCTCCTGAAAAAATAGCCATCTGTTCATTATCTCCGAAAACTATTTTAGCATTAGAAAGAGTCAGGCCTCCACCATTTAATGCTGTAAGAACTTCATCAATAGTTGGGCGAACCTTATCTAACTTCACTTGTACAGGATTTGCTACCTGTGCAAAAACATTTAAACCAAAACCAACAACAGCAAGTACTACAAATAATAGTTTAGACAAACTATTATGCATTTTAATAAAACTATTCTTCATATTATTTACTTGTTTCTGGTATGATATGTAAATTCACTTTTTGTAAAAGATTTTCATTCTTCATTAAAGAGTCAAACTTATCTTTTCCTTGTTTATCAGATTTTTTAAATACTTGCTCAATCCCATAAGTGTAACCACCTACAACCCAATTCCTTCTATCTGTACTTATTGTTGGGTACTCGTTTAGATACTCATTTTTATCTACTAACACTTTATATATTCCTTCTTCTTCAGCAGGAGTAAGTGTGATATATTTTTTAATCTCTGTAATATCTTTTTGAGCAGATTCTTTATGCACTGCCTTAACTTCTCTATCCTGTGCAAAACTAATTTGACTTACTAGTACAAGACAAAGCACTAAACAACGTGATATAATATTTTTCATATCTTTTAGATTTAGTTAATACTTCGCATAGCCTATAAAAACTATGCGAAGTATAAATTATATTATTTTACAACGAATACGATTGTCATGAAAGTAGCTGGAGTAGAATCTCCGATTACTTTATATTTCAATTTTCCATCATTGCTAATAGACACGATTTCTACAACCGTATTATCGTGGTATGTCACATAGTAATGTAAATCTGTAGCTGTTGCAGTATTCGGAATGCTTACTGGAGCACCAACACTTCTTAACTCATCCTTTACATTAGCAAACTGAGCCATATATTCATCATGTAAATTTCTCGTTTGTACTTTTCCTTCATTTTTATTAGAAGTATCAAATACTACTGGAGGCATATAGAATACTTTAGGCATTGCAGATTTTACATTAACTGTAAACTCATTTGCTTTATCACCTGTACCTGGAATTACCTCTACATCACCTGTTTCCGTGTTACTTCCTGTTACAGTTGTAGGTTTTTCTTTATCTTTCCAAACCACTGTTTTAATACCACCATTATCAACTGTTGTCAATACTTGGTTGTTGTTACCTGCTGTAATTTGATTTACATTTAAAGAACCTCCTATTTGGTTTAACTCAAAGTTTCCTTGATTCACTGTTAAAGAAACATTTTGAAGTACTACTCCAGCTCCTTTATCTACAGTTAATAAATTAGTTTTAGATGTTAGGTCTCCTTTCTTCGTAATATCAACTACAGGAGTTTTCCACTCAACTGTTTTTGTACCTGCATTATCTACAGTTGTCAATATTTGGTTTGTATCTCCAGCTTTTAATTTATCCGCTGTAATTGCATTATTAGCAATAGATAACTTAGCATCTAATAAAACTGATTTCTCTAATTTAGCTACTGTATTTACTAAGATAATTCCGTCTGTCGTTAATGCTTGACCATTTGTTACTGCACTTGCATCAACCACTGGTTTTTTCCATTCTACTTTAGCAGTATCACCAGTACCTGTTGTTGTAAGAACTTCTCCATCTTTACCACCTTGTACTTTTTCAGGAGTAACAGCATTGTTAGCTAATTCTTTAGCTGTAATTCCACCTTCTTTAATAGAAAGTTTAGCAGCAGCTAATAAAGAACCTTTAGCTTCTGTAGGAGTTGCTCCTTCAACTACGATGATTCCGTCTGTAGTAAGGTCTTTAGCATCAGTAATTTTATCTACTGTTACATTAGGAGTACCTGGAACCCATTTACTTCCATCAAACACTAAAGCTTGACCATCAGTTTTAGTACCATCTGCTTTAACTGGAGTACCTTGAATAGCACTAACTGTAGTTTTTCTTGGTTCACCAGTTACATCACCATCTAGAACTACTTTCTCAGGTGTAGTCCAAGTTACCTTACCATCTTTGTCAGATGTTAATACTTGACCGTCTTTATCTCCTCCTTTAATTTCTAAAGCAACATTATTAAATGTAGAGTTTAGACTTTCTACACCATTATTTACAAGGATTGTAGTAGAACTAACTTTCCCTTGCGCTAATTCAGTTTTAGCAGTCTCATAGTTAACTGTTAATGTACCATCAGTAGCAACCTCTAAACCTTTACCTGGTTTAACAACACCTGCCTTATTAGCAGTTGCAGTTGGGAAATCAACATTCAATTTTCCATCTGTTCCAAATGATAAACCTGTACCTGCATTAACAGTAACTTTATCATCTACTATTGTAATACCATTACCAGCATTTACTTCTAAAGAACCATCAGCATTTTTCCCTAAACCATTACCAGCAACATCAGCTGCAATTTTTTCTTTAGTTACAGAACCTGGTTTTAACATCTCTTTAGTTACTTGATTAGTCAAGTCTAAAGTAGCAGGTTGACCATTAACTGTAGAAACTAATTTACCATTCTCTAACTTTAAGTCATTAGTAGTAGCGTCTATCTTATCAACCCATTTAGTTTCAGATACTGGTTTTCCATCAGCACCGATAACGTCATTTCCGTTAGCATCTTTCTCAGTAACTGTTACTAATACTTGACCTTCAGTACCTGGTTTTAATTTATCAGCTGGTAATTGACCACCTAAGTTTTCTAATTTGATATTAGCTTCTACTACATCAACTTTATATTCAGTATTTTTATCAGTAATTGTTTCTACAACAGTTACTTTATCAGATCCTTTAGTTACAGTAGTTGTTTTTTGTCCTGCTTGAATAGCTGGAGTTAAATCAATTCCTTCTCCTGCTTTACCGTTAACTGTTGTAACTAATTTATTATCTTTATCTAAAGCATTTGATACAGAGTTAATAATATCAACTGTTGTACTCTCACCATTAACATTAGATGTCATATCATTACCAATAGAAGTAAATACATTTGTTGTAACAATTGCATCCTTATCTACCCATTTAGTAGTACCTCCTTCAGTTACTAATACTTGACCTTCTCTACCTGGTAACAATTTCCCTGGAGTAACTGCTCCATCTGCAATCTTATCTGTTGTAATAGCACCATCAGCTATACCTAAGATTACATCTTTTAATAAAGCATTTACTACTTCTAATGAAGTACCTACTGTAGTACCTGCGGTTACAGTAATTCCTTCACCTTTTAATGTTTTTGCTTTTAACTCGTCAGTAGAACCACCTTTAGCGATCGTGTCTTCTAATAAGTTTTTAGCAGAAGTTTGTTTTAACTCTCCAGTTATAGGATCAGTTAATACGATATTATTAGTAGATGGGTTAGTCTTAACATCTTCTAAACCTTTAATTGCAAGCTCTTTTCCTGGAGTTGTTGTTAAAGTAGTTTTCTCTGTTAATTTACCACCTAATTTTATTTCATTTCCTGTTTTAGTTAATCCGTTACCTGCAGTAACTGTATTTCCTAAATCATTAGCAGGCATCCATTTAGTAACTTCTTTACCATTCTCAGTAACAGTTACTAATACTTGACCGTCTTTACCTGCCTCTATTTTACCAGTTGATACTGCACCATCTTTAATTTTATCAGATGTAACAGCATCTTTAGCTAATTTATCAGCTGTGATAGCTCCGTTAGCTACATCTATTTGAACATCTTTTAATAAAGCTGTAGCATTACTTCCTTTTATCTCAATCGTTTTATCTGTAGAAGTTAATGCTTTACCATTCGTTACATTATCAGTATTAACAGTAGGCACTTTATTAATCCATTTACCTCCTTCGAATGATAATACTTCTCCTTCAGCTACATTAGCAGTTGCTAAATCATTTCCTTGTAACTTAGAAACTTCTGTTTTACCATCTTTAAGTATTACATCACCTTCTAATTTTAATTCAGCTGGTTGACCATTCACTGTAGAAACTAATTTATCTCCTTTAGCTTCTAATTTATTAGATGTAGCATCTTTCTTATCAATCCATTTAGTTGAAGTCTCACCTGTAGTAAGATCCTTAACAGTTACTAAGACTTGACCATCTTTACCTGCTTTGATTTTATCTTCTGTAACTGCACCTTGACCAATCTTATCTTCAGTAACTGCACCAGCTGCAATAGCTAAAGTCACATCTTTTAAGATAGCATCTTTACCATCAGTAACAACGATATCAGTAGAACTCAATGTTCCTTTAGTACCTGCTACTTTATTGATCTTACCAACTAATTCATCGATGGCTCCTTGTACATCTTTAGATGTTAATCCAAAAGTACCATTATCATATCCTGAAGCTTTAGCATTCGTATCTATCTTCGCTAATTCTTTTCCTGACTTATCAGTAAAAGTGTAAACACCATCAGCAGAAGTAACATTTAATGTATTTGCATCAAATGGAGTTCCTGTAGCCCCAGGTTTTAACTGACCATCTTTTCCATAATCACTTTCATTATAGTAAGTAAACGTACCATTACCATTATCTTTTAATGTAGTAATTGTCTCATTTGCTTTTACCATATCCTTGATAATAGCAGCATCCTCTTTTACCCATTTAACACTACCATCTTTATCAGTTACTAATACAGTACCTGGTTTACCTGCTGCCATTTTCTCTGGAGTAATCGCTCCATCAGCAATAGATAATTTCACATCCTTTAAAGTAGCGTTAGCACCACCCTCAACAACGATTCCTGTACCAGTAATACCTTTAGAAGAAACTACACTATTCTCAGTTAACTCTACAGCAGAAACTTTACCATTAACAGTACTTGTTAATTTATTTCCATCTAACTTTAATGAGTTTAAAATATTATTGCTTACTAACTGAGGAATATCTTTATCAGCAGTTAAACGTGCCCATTTTGCCCCATCCCAGTAGTAATAACCCGGAGTAATATCTCCCTGTGGTGTAGTTGCATAAACTAATAAACTTTCTACGTTACCATTAGTAATCGTAACTTTATCTGTAGTATTAGTTAAAGCTACGTTAGGTATTAATAAACCTCTATTTTTTGCTTCAATTAATAGCTCTGCCGATTTGTTTGGAGTAGCGGTACCAATACCTACTTGTGCATTAGCTGCCATAGCTCCCATTAAGAAAGCAACTGATAGTAGTCTTTTTTTCATAACGATAATAATTATATCTTAAATTGATAATTGCTGTTTAGAAAGTGTTGCTGAAATAATTTTATATCAATATCCAACCTAAACCAAACAAGCTTTTTTATGTAGTGTTAAACTCTGAAGGCGCTTAATAAACAAAGTAACATTGCTACCTTCGATTAAGTCCTCTCTCATTCAACACCTGATTTATAAACTTCATTTTCCTCAACGCACACCTCCCGATATTATGGTACACGTGTAGCGTATATATTTGAAGCAAAACTCCATCAAAATAAGGGATAAAATGTTTCAAATTATTAGTAAGTCATACTTTCCAATAAAATGAAACAATTAGCCAATAAAACACAAACAACTATATAACAAACACATACAACAAAAGAAACGAACGGTTGATTCAAATAAACAGTAAATACGTTTCATATTATTACACCTAGATTTAAAAAATATAAATAGTAACAAATAATCCTTTTTTATTCCATAAATACCTTTAACTTCTAATTTGAAACATAAAAAAACCTACATTATAAACTGCACCAAACTTAGTCTACAATACAAACAAAAACGGTAAATCCACATATCCTTTCTTCTTCAAAAACACAAGAAATAAAACTATTCACCACAAAAAAGAAGATAAATAAGCAATACATTATATCCTTTAGAAATGTAATTATTGTTAGATATTATAATTATCCTTTTATGTCATACCTTAAAAATAAATGGGATATAGAAACAAAAAAAGTCACATACATGGGCGAGATGTTGTGACTTTTGATTAGTTGGATTCTACACTGGCTATGTAAAATCAGGGTAATTATTGTTGTTTGTCGTTCTGATTATTTTTAAGAGATTCTATAAAAAACAAAAAGTCACATACATGGGCGAGATGTTGTGACTTTTGATAAGTTGGATTCTACATTGGCTATGTAAAATCAGGGTAATTATTGTTGTTTGTCGTTCTGACCTTGTTGATTCTCTATATATTCTGAAGGAGAAACTCCTACATATTTTTTAAATGCTCTAAAAAAAGAAGTCCTCGAATTAAAACCACACTCTTCTCCCAATTCACTAATTGAAACATTATAATTTCGCTCAATTAATATCTTCTTTGCAAACTCAACTCTCAATTCATTGATATAAGCATTAAAATGCTTACCATATTCTGATGAAAAGAATTGAGAAAGGTGATGCTTTTGGATTTTAGTCAATTTCTCTACATTCTCTAATGAGCAAGTTGGCTTTAAATACAATTGATCTTGTAATATAACCTTCTCCACTTTAGCTTTATACTCGCTTGTAAACTCAGTCGCTATCTTTGATTTCTCATACTTCACAGTCTCAATTTCTGTAGCGACTACTACTTCTTGCTTAATCACTCCAGCCTGACTTATTAAAACCTCATCATACTTCAATCTATCTAAATAATAAAAGAATAATGTCATCGCTAGACATAATACACCTAAATAAAGAACATTACCATCATTATTAGGAATAGCATTATAGATAATTAAACCTATTGAAACAATTCCTACAAAAATCATTATCCATATCACACGCAATACCAATAATCTAATATGTTTAGCTACATTAAGATTACTGATAGCTAAATATCCGAAAACAGAATAAAGAATTAACTGCACTCCTAAAGCTACATACGTAACTAGATAATAGGTAATCAAGAATTCCACATCTAATATTTCATAGTAAAATAAAGAGATAAAATATCCTATAAAAAAAACAACTCCTGGTATAAAATGTAAATAACACATTTTAAAAACATTAGTAGTGTCTGTTTCTTTATCGTATCCTTCTTTTAACTCTATCTGTAATGCTCTGAAACTACAGTAAAAAAAAGGAGCGTATAATAACCCAAAAGGCATTCCTAAATAAATAAACACATCATCTTCAAAACAAAACCTTACTATTACAGCACAAATACAATGCACTATAAAAAATAGCAAAAAGATGTCTAATATCTTTTGTGATTTACGTTTGCTAACTAATCGGCTATTGATGAAATATGAAATACTAGTTAATGTAATAGCTGCAGATAGAATAAGTATATATAAATAATTCTCCATACTGTTCTTTTACACTAATTCACTTCTATATACAGATGGCGTTTGCCCAACGTAATATTTAAAATATTTATTAAACGTAGATTTACTACTAAATCCACATTCATCGACTATTGCCTCAATGGTTAGGTTCTTATTTTCCTCTATTAATACTTTTGCATGATCGATTCTATACATAGCAAGCAACTGATAGAAACTGCTATTCATATCTTGATTAATAACCTCAGAAACTTGTTGCTTACTTAGATTTAAATCATTTGCCAGTTGTTCTAAAGAAAAACTAGTTTCTAAATAAGCTTCTGACTTTTCAAAGTATTTAATAATAGTCTCACATTGTTCAGTAGAAATAGACAAAGACTCTACTACTCCACTTACACCTTTACTCTCTCTTTTATTTTGTTCTATCGCTTTAGCTTGTCTTCCGTTTTTACGACTTATAATTAAAGTCAATGAAGAAAATACGATTGCAAAAAAATCAAACCCTCCTAATAAGAACTTACTAGATACTTCATAATTATCACCAAGTAAATCGAGTACTAAATAGAAAAAACAAGCTCCACTCCCGGCAATAATATAAAAACAGTATAAACCAATGAAATTATAAATCTCAAACCCTACAGTATTAGCTATAGGATTTTTTAAATTTCTATAAATAGCCAATACATAACTCACAAGATAAACAAGGTTTAAACTTTCGTATAAAATCTCATGCTTACTAAAAGCAAAAAGTGAAATACCTAATGTGACTACCAAATGAAGTATACTTTTCTTTAAAACATTAACCTTCGTGCGGTCATATTTAACAAGAACGTAAATTATAGGAAGAATGAAATAACCTGTTGTAATAACTGTTGTAAAAAATTCAGATATAAACTGTAACGCAATAAGAATAATAGCAAGAATAACTACCCTCTCAAAGATAGCTCTATCGTTACTTGCGTTATAAGGATTACTCAATATTTTCATGCATAGGTGGTGTTATGACATTACTTAAGAAAGCAGTCCACTATACATAAGACTATAGACCACATATACTAATATGTAGCTAATGCCTAGATCAGTGGGGACATAAATAAGAATATTCGCATATTCCTATTTTTCTCTAAAGCAGTGCAAATTTATTACTTATTTCTTATTTAAATACATTATTTAACAAGGTAACATCAGATTTATGAAAATCATACTGATAAACTTAAAATGATTAACAAAAACCAAACATTAACCTCCTTATCATTAAACTTTATTCATCAATAGATATAGTACAGAGAAAATAACAAACAAAATTACCCTTATTTTGTATTGATTATCAATATTATTGTCGCAAATCACGAATAATAGTCAATTCTAATCTCTATGCCCTATAAATGATATATATCATTTTTATTCTAAATTAAGTAGTTTCGCTGTTGTATCTACTTACTGTATTCTATTTATAGAAAACATGTAAATAAGACAACAAGACATGTAAAAAGTCACATACAATCACGTTATATAAATAAATAATCCACAAAACGCAACGTATTCAAACTCTTTATAAATACTAAAAAATTAAACTATAAAAGCTTTTTACCTTAATATCATAAACTATACCAAACATATATTGATAAAAAAAATAAATAACACAATTACACAGCTATAACATATACAGCTTTAATTATCAATGCATTATACTTTATACCATCGCAATTAAATATCTGAAACAAAAAAACCGAAGACTACATTACTGTTGTCTTCGGTTATATTATACTTGTTTCATTTTTAATAAAATACCGTTTGATACATCAATTTAACTTAGATACCCATTCGTTCCAAAGCTTTTGGGCTACTTTATCTAGATCGGGTCTATTACCTCCAAATACTTCATAATTATTAGAAGTCTCATCTCCTTCTCCATAAAAGTAATAATAGGTGTACATCTCTTTTGCCCAAACTTTCTTAGACATCAATCCCATAAACCTACTAATCTTTTCTTCCCTCTCATCAATATTAAATCGAATCGTATAATTCTCCTCTTTAAAATAGAAGTCTAACGAAGTATCATATATTACCTCTTTAGCTTCCTCTCTAAGACCCCTAGGGCTTACTTTTAAGTGACAGTTATCCGATATCCATCCTTCTACACTAAAGTCAGCTCCTCCTATTACAAAATCAACTATCTTATCTAAATAAAGGATATTAGAAGAATCACCAATTAACGAATATTCTTTAATAGTTGTGTTTTCCTTATTCACTAGAGTAAGCATACGTTGATATGCTTCTCTTTCCTCTTGTGGTAATCTATATTCTTGTGGTATCTCGTCTACGGTACTTTGATAACGAGCATTCCCATCATAAGTATTCACTATTAAGTCAAAGTATTTATTAGCCTCATCTCGATTATTTAATCCATGATGTGACCAAGCTAAACTAAACCAGTAATTAACTTTAGCCACCTCTTCTACTAGATCAAAATACATAGGATTGCTAAAGAATTCCTCTGTCTTCTCTATTGTCTTTTCAAACTCATTGCGTTTGTATCTAATGTAGGTAAAAAAGTCAGCTGCTAGGTAAATCATCTCTGATACAATATCCTCATCCTCTATCTCTCTACTCTCAAAGCGTTTTTTAAGATCATAATAATAGGTCTCACTCTCATGGTAATTATCAACTGCTATCCAGCTCTTTAATATACTCCCGTGTGTAGACATCCATTCTTTTCCAAATTCCTCATGATAAGTCAATAATTCCTTGGCGAAATACAGTTTCTCATCAAAGTCCTCTACCAGCTCTGCTATATGTAATCCATTCTCTAAGTTTTCGACAAATGGTGATAGTTCATATCCTCTTTTATGTAATGACATCGCTAATCTTCCCTCATCGCTTTTATAATCTCCTTCTGTTAACGTGATAATATTGCGAATAACTATTCCTAGATTGTTACACAACATAGCATAGCCATAGGCATTATTACTTACCTTACTTCCTTCTCCTCTTTCAAAATAAGCTTCTTGCTGAGCAAGTACTATATCTCCTATGCGTCTTGCATACTCATAATGCTCCAATGCCTTCTCATTGTCATCTCCTTTTAATTCACCTGCACGTTCTAAAAAGCGAGTAAGCAAATTATAACCATAGAATCCATCACATTCGATTGGGTAATCTTCTAATTCTACTTTATATTTATCTGCTAATTCATAGTAGGTAAAGAACATTGAACTATTAATAGTCTTTACGATAGAATAATACTTCTGTAAAGTCTCAAATGCCTTCTTAGAATTCTTCTCTACTACTAGATAATAACGTATTTTCATACGCAATACGGCTAAGTTATCAGGATTCGACTGCAATTCACTATCTATAACATTGATAAACTTCATTCCGTATTCACGTGTACTCTTAGCTCCAAACTCTTCTGGATAATCTATCCCTACGTGATACATTAAAGAGATTAAATCCCATTTCCCTTCAAGCTTTCCTTCCTTATATAACTTCTCTATATCCTTAGCATAATTAACGCTGTACTCATTACCGTGGAAAATATAGAACGAGTTTAACAGCAGATAAGCATCCTCATATTCTCCACGCTCTAATAGCAAATTCCCACCTTGAAAAGTAGCATAGTAATGATCCGGGTAATGTTCGAAAGCAAGTTTATAAAATGAAATAGCTGTACTGTAATTTTCTAACTCACGATATAAGTAAGCTATCATATAGTAAGTCTCTCCGAACTCTCGATCTTTTAAACTAAACTCTTCTTTAAGTAGAGATATTTCGATTAACTTATCGTGTAATATCTCTATTGCTTTTTCTTTTAGTTCAAGCTTAGTCTCATAAATCCATGCTAACCAATCAAAGGCACTAAACACTGACTTTTTATCATCTGCTAACTTCTCTATTATTTCTTCAGCTGTAGACATCATCACTGATACGTCTTCATAATGAGGACCATTATAGATTCGTATTTTCCAGAATAGAGCATCTTTATTAAGAGGTTCTTCTCTTAACATTTCTTCTATAATTGATAATATTTGTTCTGACAGATCTTGATTCTTATTATATATATCTACTTTCTCTTCCTCATTTACATTTGACAACTTATCTCCTGTAACTAGTTGATCATATAACTCTTTTATTTCGTCAATTCGTTTATCTTGTACTTGCGCCATAAAGCTCTATTCCTTTTTTTGAATAAATAAACGATAAAGATACTACAAATACACATCTGACAAAAAAGTCAAATCAAATTATAGCATAACCTAATACTCCTAAGACATCATATATCACACAAATAAAAACTAGACTTACATTATCTGATAAGTGAAAATAAAAAAAGACGAACTATCGTTCGTCTTTTTTATAATATGAATATGTTCTTTTTGCATTCAGTTCAGTCTGTTCTTCTATAAACTCCTGAGGAACTACTTTTAAGAAAGATGGATGCTGTTCTATAGCCATCTCTACTTTCTCTACAATCTGTTCTATTGTATCATTCTCATAGTCTATATCTAAAGGTTCTTTAATAACCATAGACTGAAGAATTCCCTTCTTCTTAAGGTGTAATCCCTTTTTATCAAAAGAACGTCTAAAACCGTCGATAACAATAGGAACTACGATAGGCTTATAGTTTTTAATAATATGAGCTGTCCCTTTTCGAATTGGTTTAAACGATTTCGTTGTTCCTTGAGGAAAAGTAATTACCCATCCATCATCTAAAGCAATCTTAATATTCTCAACTTGATCTTGATTTACCTCTCTCTTTTCATCTAATTCTTTCCCTTGACTTCTCCACGTTCTATCTACAGTCACCGCTCCTACATAGGATAAAATACGAGGTAACCAACCAGACTTCATCGTCTCAGCAGCAGCTACATAATATATATTTAGTTTTGGTTTCCATATATAGAAAATATTTCGAATAGAATCATCACGCCCTTTTAGACTTGCGTTAAACACGTGATACATTGCTACCACATCAGCAAAGTAGGTTTGGTGATTCGAAATAAATAAAACATGTTTATCTGGAAGGTTTCTTAAAACTTCAGAACCTTCTATTTGTAGATTATTAAATCCACGAAAGCGTTGGTGTGTTGCAAAACCAAACACCCTTATTATCCAAGTCTTTAAAAAAAGAATATGGCCAAATGGATTTCTTTTAAACAATCCCATAGTTCATTATCATTAATGCGAACTGCAAAATTACAACATTTGACATACTTGTTTGTTAATTAATTTACATAAGTCATATTTATAAATCCTAAAAAGTGCTAAACAACACACTAATTCACTGTATTTATGACATATGTAAGAAAAAATTCTTTTCTATTCTATTTAAAAACTTCTTTCAATGTCTCTTTTAATTCACTTAACATCATCGCTGTTGCCCCCCAAATAGTAAAATCATTAAACACATAAGCAGGTACATTGATATAATTAGCATAACTAGTCTGTAAACCCACCTCTTTTACGATATTATCATCTAATAACGTACTAAGTGGCATCTCAATAACACTAGCCACTTCATGCTCGCTCAAATACAAATTAGGAGTACTATCCATAATCCCTAGATAAGGTTGAACAATAAAATTACTAGGAGGGATATACACTTGAGTAAAAGCTTTTAATACCTCTATCTCCTCTGCATCTATTCCTACTTCTTCACCTGTTTCTCTAAGAGCAGTTACTTCTAAGGTTTGATCCTCTTGTTCATATTTTCCTCCTGGAAATCCCACTTGTCCCGCGTGTACTCCCCCTCCATTACTTCGTTCAATCAATAATAATGAAGTATCATTACCTTTAGGATATAACAACATCATTACAGCGGAATATCTTGGATTTCTATCCACAAAGTCTTCTACTAGTAGATAAGGCCGTCTTTCTGCAGGTACCATTAACTGCTGAGCCTCCATTCCTAATAGATTAACACTTTTAATTTCAGGTATTTTATGTAAAAGAGAATCAAAAGTCATATTTTTGCACAAGTATAATTTTCAACTAATAAAAATACAACTTTATTATCTATGTATAGCAAAGAAGAAGCACAACAAATAAAAAAAGAGTTCTGGATTACTTTTGCAGATGAATATCCTCGTAAATGGTTATTACACAACACTAAGATTAAAGACTTTGCTTTTAAATTCTATGCAGATAATAAAAAAGCGCAAGTCCTTTTAGATATTGAACACAAAGACGAAGAAAAGAGAAAAATATACTTCGAAAAAATAGAGTCTTTAAGAACAATCTTATTGGAAGAATACTTACCAGATGCAATATTTGAAAGAAGTTTCTACTTAGAAAACGGTAAACTTATAAGCCGTATCTGGATAGAACAACCTAATGTATGTATTAATAACAGAAAGACTTGGAATGAAATCTATGATTTTTTCAATGAAAAAATGGGACTATTCGAACTGTTTTTCTATGAACATGAAGATTATATTAGAGATTTAGAAATAAACACGTAATTTTATCGTTATAAGTCTAAGTTTTATATCTAAATGCGCCTTACTAAAGTTCTCATATTACTATTTATCTTTTGTGTTACTACTGTTAACGCACAGGAAAATCTAGTGTTAAAAAAAGACTCTGTAAGCCAAATTAAAGTGCATTACACAGAGCACGAAACTCCTAAAATTATAATTAGAGATACCACTCGTATCTTTACCAATTTTGAGAATAATAATAAAAAATCTAAAGTAGGTCGTTTCTTTAATAAGCTAGTCTATAAAAACAATAAGAAACTAGTTGCTAAAGCTCCTGAGATAAAAAACAACCAACACTTCGAACTTGGAGAAGGAAAAGTTATTCGTAATATCCGTATCCAGACCTTAGATCCTTTTGGCTATTCTGATAAAGATTCTTTAAAAAAACCAGACACTAAACTTGAGAAAATAGGTAATAACTTCCATTTAAAAACCAAGAAGTTTACTATTAAAAACTTCTTGATTTTTAAAGAAGGTGATCGCTTTGACTCATTGAAAATAAAAGAGAGTGAACGTTTATTACGTACACAGCGCTTTATCAGAAGAGTTACTATGTATCCTATACCTACTTCACATCCTGATTCAGTAGATGTATTGATTAGGGAACTTGACTCGTGGAGTATTTATCCTACTGGTTCTATATCTACATCTTCATATAGAATTAAACTTAGAGATAGAAACTTCGCAGGACTAGGACATGATGTTATCCTTCAATATACTAATCGCTACAAAGAAAGTGGTAAAGATGGTGTCTACTTTGATTACACTGTAAACAATATTCAAAATACTTTCATTAGAGCCAATGTATTGTATAATAAAGAAACTTGGGGTAACTATGTAAAAGGTGTGGCTGTAGATCGTCCATTCTATTCGCCCTATACTAAATGGGCTGGTGGTGTAAGTTTAGCTCAGCGCTTTAGACGTGACTCCCTTCCCGATATTAACCAAAAATATAGCTTTGAAGCTCAGAGATCTAACACTTTAGATACATGGGCAGGGTACTCTATTCCATTGTTTAAAAGTTATAAAAACAAACCTGTTATCACTAACTTACGTACTTCGATAAGATATGTACAACAGCACTTTGAAGAGACACCTCGACCTGAGTATGACCCCTATAATTTCTATAGAGATCAACGTACTTACTTAGCTTCTATAAGCCTTAGTTCAATCAACTATATCCAAGATCAATATATCTTTAATTATAATATTATTGAAGACGTCCAGGTCGGTAAAGTCCTTGCTATTACTGGAGGAATGAAAGATCAATACAGCAAAAGGCGTCCCTACTTCGGTGCCAAATTTGCAATAGGAGGTTATACCCGATGGGGATACTTCTCCGGTAATATAGAATGGGGTAGTTACTTTTATAAACATGAAGCAGAACAAGGAGCCCTAAGAGTAGAAGGTACTTATTTCACTAAGTTATTTATGTTGGGAAATTGGCGATTTAGACACTTCTTTACTCCTCAGCTTATCTATGGATATAAAAGATATGATTACATCGGAGATGAACTAAAACTAGACGATGTAATACAAGGTATTCGAGCACAGAAAATCACAGGATCTAAGCGTTTATCGCTAGCTTATCAGTGGCAATCCTACGCTCCTTATGAGTGGAAAGGTTTCCGTTTTAACCCTTATTTTAACTTTGAAGGAGCCTTTATATCAAATAAAGACTCTGGTCTATTTGACTCTAAGATGTACTCTAGATTTAGTATCGGAGTAGTGGCTAATAATGACTATCTAGTATTTAGTAAAGTCGCTATATCACTTGTATTCTACCCTACTATGCCTGATTCTAGTTCTAGTGTAATACGTGCTAATTCAAGACAATACAACATGGACTTACCTGACTTTAATTATGACAGGCCTCGTACAGTATCATACTACTAAATATCTTATATAAAAAACGAGGCTATCTTTTAAAAAGTAGCCTCGTTTTTTTTTATGTATTCTAAACTAATACTTCTTTAAGTATTGTTGAAATCTGTATATCTCTGTTTCAGCAGATACATTCTGCATAATTTCTTCATCTATAGGCGTTAACTCTACATGACGTCTAGACATTACTTTCTTCATTGTCTCTATTGCTTTCTCTACTTTATAAGTTTCTGAAGAGTCTCCTCCACCCCATGTAAAGCTTGGTAAGAACGTTTTAGGAAACCCTCCTCCGAATATACTACATCCTACACCCACTACTGTACCTGTGTTAAACATCGTATTAATTCCACTCTTACTATGATCTCCCATCATTAATCCACAGAACTGTAATCCCGTATTTTCATAAGCATTAGCCTCATAACTCCATATTTTTACAGAACCGTAATTATTTTTTAAGTTTGAATTATTCGTATCAGCACCTAAATTACACCATTCTCCTAACACTGAATTCCCTAAGAAACCATCATGTCCTTTATTAGAATAACCAAATAGTACCGAATTACTCACTTCACCACCTACTCTACTGTGTGGTCCTACGGTAGTCGCTCCATATATTTTAGTTGCTAATTTTACTTGAGCCTCCTCACATAACGCAAAAGGTCCACGTATAACTGACCCTTCCATTATCTCCGCATTCTTACCTATGTAAATAGGACCTGTAGAAGCGTTTAAAGTAACGAACTCTAACTTAGCACCTTCTTCTATAAATACATTCTCAGGACTGATTACATTAACACTCTTAGGAATGTCTTCAGATATTCTATCTTCTGTGATATGAGCAAAGTCAGCACGTATAGCAGCATCATTCTTTTGAAAGATATCCCACTTGTGTTCTATCTTGATCAACTCACTTTCACAATTAAGCAACTCATAGTCATCAAAATCAACCTCATCTTGTGTATCTTGAGTATAGAACGCTACTATATCCTCATTATATACTACTGCCTGCATAGGTTGTAATCCTTTGATTAGGTCTACTACCTCTTGATTAGGTAGATAAGCAGCATTAATCATTATATTATTCTCTACCTCTATCATTGGGTATTTAGCAGATAGATATTCCTCTGTAAGCGTAGTTGTAGTAAAGCGCAAATAGCTCTCCCATTTCTCACGGATAGTTAATATCCCAACGCGAATATCAGCAACTGGTCGAGTAAAAGTAAATGGCAATAATGCTCCTCTTACATCTCCATCAAATAAGATATAATTCATAGTATATAATTCAAGATTTTAAAGGTTTAAAGTTAACAAATCTACAGTGAAAAATAGTGATAACTATCAATAAAATAATAATTTATCTTGACCACACACAACCTAGGTTATTAAAAACAAACACATTACCTTTAAAATAAAAACTATGAAAAAACTAATTACTCTTTTCACAATTCTATTATCCATCCTACTAACTAGCTGTAGTGGCTCTGATGTATATCGCGGTCAATGGTATGCTACCAATGCTGATGGAGAACAGTTTACAATTTTATTTGACGAGAACAACTTTAAAGTCACTAATCAAAACAAAGAAACTGAAGAATATCCTTACTCACAGAATACCTACAAATCTTCTAACTCAGTAGTCACCTATGGCATAAAACTAAAAGATGGAAGGAATTTATCAATCCACTTCCCGATAGCTAAGAATGATCAAGTAGGTTATATTATGTCTCCACAAGATCAAATTATCTTTACTATATCTCGTACAGGTTATACTAATAAAGACGATATCTATAAACTAGGTAAATAAATTACATGAAATCTATATCTCATTAACTATGAATAACAACTTAGATACATTCTTAAAAGACTTCACCTTACGTGGAGACGGTACAGGAGACTATGATGCTTACGAAAAAACAGAAAAGTGGATTGTAGACCAAACCGTTAATATTAGTTTAGTAAAGAGAGTTCTCACTGAAGAAACCACCTTAACTCTTAAATCAATATTAGAGAATAAAATTGATTATGATAAACTATGGAAAGAGTTTGTTGCAACTAATCTTCTAGATACTCTAAAAAATGAATGGGAAGATGAGAACCTAACACCTACTCAAGTCCTTAACGAACTAAGAATAGTTGATATTGCATTTAATTTCTATAATCAACCCGTTGAGTTTTATGTGTATCTAATTACAAAAAATGTCGATGCCGAACATGGTGTTGTTATCTTATGTGATAAAAACAAGATACCGTTAAAAACATTCTGTGAATAAAAAATGTGACATTTATAAACTAAGTAAGTAAAACAATAATCTATGAATAACAACCTAGATACTTTCTTAAAAGACTTCACCTTAAGTGGTGATGGCACAGGCTTCTTTGATTCTTACGATAAAACGGAAGATTGGATTATAGAAGAGACTGAAGATTATTTTTTAGAATATACCGTTAGCTTAAGCTTAGCTGTAAGAGCAATAACAGAAGAAACACCTGCACTAGTTAAATCTATATTTGACAACAAAGATCACTTTAATGACTTATGGAAACAGTTCATCATAACTAACCTTTTAGAAGAAATAAAACAAGAATGGGAGGATGAGAACCTAACTCCTGCGCAAGTTAATAATGAATTAGGCGCAGTTGATATTGCTTTTGGTTATTACGATACTCCCTATGATATTCATGTTTTATTCACACCTGAGACTATTAATGCTGAACATTGTATCACGCTATTATGTGATAAACACGGAAACCCTTTGAAAACATATATAGGATTCTAATACACTCTACTTCACTAAAACATCTATCAACACCATAAAAAAAAACCGCTCAATTGCTTGAGCGGTTTTTGATATGATAATATGCTAAAATTATTTAGAGAATTTAGCGTATTTAGTTTTGAATTTGTCAATACGTCCTGCAGTATCGATAAGTTTAGATTTACCTGTGTAGAATGGGTGAGATGTACGAGAGATCTCCATTTTAAACACTGGGTATTCTACTCCGTCAACTTCGATAGTTTCTTTTGTATCTACTGTTGATTTTGTGATGAATACGTCTTCATTAGACATATCTTTAAACGCTACTAATCTGTAATTTTCTGGGTGAATACCTTTTCTCATGATAAATTCTATTTAAAATTGTGAGCTATCTTTCGCTTTGAAGCTTCCTCTTTCAAGAAAGGTATAAACTTCCGACAACTTTTAGTTATACTTATGTATTTTATTTCAGATTGCAAATGTACAATTTAATTTGAAAAATCAAATACCTATTTTTACTTTATTTACCTCTTTATTCATTTAACAGCATGCCCATAGCATACCCTAGCACATATATAGCTTATAATCAATCTAACAACCCGCTAACTGAATCCCAATTAGCATCCTCGAATATCTGTATATCTATCCCTCTATCAGCTTCTATAGTATCACAATACATACCTATTGCCTCCCCATCTAACTCATCAGTGGCAATATAATAAAAGATATCCTGAGCATCTTCTCTATTGACTCTTCCGATATAATGAACCTCAGACTGTGTCTGTTTAACTATATTTCGAAGATTAAGCTCTATTTCCTCTAATCGCTCACTTTCTTCACTTGTAGGATAACCACCATCTGTATTGACTAAGGACAATTCTATAGTCAAGACAAAAGGAAACTGATGCTTCTCTGTAAAATCAGCATACTTCCTATTAATCATTCCTACTGCTTTAAAACCATCCAAATCTATCATGCGTATTGCAAAACTATCTTCACTCATAACTAAGTATATAAAAAGATAAAATTACTGTTATTTGGTCAATTTATCACATTTTTATCTTCACCTTTCATTAACAATTATATCTTTGGAAGATAAACCAATCAAAACACTATGCTTAAAAAAATTACTACACTCGTATTCTTCTTGATTACACTCTTAGCAATTGCTCATCCTGATCAAAAAAAGGTTGAGCAGGCACTGTATAACCTAAAGAATGTAACGTTCAAACAACTAGAATCTAAAGACGACGCTTATCTCCTTTACGAATTAAAAGTAAGACAACTCGTTGATCACACAGATCCTACAAAAGGATACTTCTATCAAAAAGTGCACTTCTACCACAGGGATTTTGACCACCCAATGATTATGGAGACAAACGGTTATGATCTTTATGTAAGAGCAAGCGAAATGGTGAACTATCTACAGAGTAACTACCTAAACATCGAGCACCGCTACTTCGGAGAATCTATTCCTGAAGGCAAACCTTGGCAATATCTAACAATGGAACAAGTGACTGCTGACTTACACGAAATCAATCTATTGTTTAAAGAAATATACACACAGAAGTGGATCAGTACAGGTATTAGTAAAGGTGGACAAACATCTATCTACTATAAATACTTCTATCCTAATGATGTAGATGTAGCCATCCCATACGTAGCACCATTTAATCAATCATTAGAAGAACCACGTATTTATTCATTCTTAGATAATGTAGGAGATAAAACATGTAGAAATAAGATCTTAGATATTCAGATTAAGCTATTCGAAAACAAAGCACCTATTTTAGAAAAACTAAAGTGGTATGCTAAGGGAGCTAAGCTTACGTTTAATTACGTAGGTTCATTAGAGAAAGCCTTTGAATATGCAGTCTTAGAGTATAGTTTCGGATTTTGGCAGAGTGGACACTCGTGTGTGACTTTCCCGAATACCAGAGATATTGATGCCTTGACAGATCATTTCTTAAGCGTAAGTAATATCGACTTCTTTAGCGATCAAACTATCAAGCGTTTTGAGTCTCATTATTACCAAGCAGGTACACAGCTAGGCTATTACGGATATGACATATCATTATTCAAACCTTACGTAAGCTTTACAACTAATCCTTTAGCTACATTTATGCCTCCTGGAACTTCTTATGACAGCTTTAATGACGTCCTAATCCAAAAAGTAAAAACATGGTTAGAGAATGATGCGAATAACATTCTATATGTATATGGAGGTACAGACACATGGAGTGCATCTATGGTAATTCCAAGTGATAAAGTAAACTCTAAATCATTTGTCCTTCCTAATAAAGACCACGGACAAGCCCGAGTTAAAAATATGACACCTACTATGAGAAACGACTTCTTCTCAGCCTTAGAAAAAATGACAGGACTAAAGCCTGCCAAGTAATTCTAACTAAACATACTAAAAGCGCCTCTTTCTAATCGATAGAAAGAGGCGCTTTTAGTATGTTAAAACTCTAATATTTCTGAGTATGTACCCTCATCACAATTCTTAAATTTATATAACTCCGCAATTTTAATAGACGATTTCTCAACTATTGGGTTCGATTCCCCAAATTCATTTAGTCCAGTTGTTACTTCCTTTTTCTTAATTGAGAAATTTATACTCATCCGCTCCGCTTCTCCTGTACTTCTGCTAAACTGAGAATAATCCGCACCTATTAATTCAAAATTACTATTCTGATATCTAAATTTATAAGTCATATTACTACTAAAATAAGTACCGCAGCTTGACCAATAATTAAATTTCCAAATAAGAATATTATTGACAATACTGACCTCATCAAAAGGATCTGACAGACAAGGATTCTCTACTAAATTTTCACTAGGAACAAATCCTTTAGAATTTCTTTCTACCAAGTTATAGTTATGTGATTTATCTTTAAAGAAAATCAAGACTTCTCTAGGATTAGTATCTAACTCCTTTGGCCCTAAAGACTCATTTTTAATGATGTTAGAAATATCTGTTTTTTTAATAATCAAAACTAAATCTTCTATTCCATCTTTATTCAAATCGCCTTTAGCTGTACTTACTATCTTCCAGTTTTTAGGCACGTAATTAAGATACGACTTCTGTGCCAATGAATTATAAGTAATCAATAAACCTATGAGTAATACTATATTTTTCATTCTACACATCCCAATTTCATTCTTCTGCATAAACACTTTATATAAAAACAAATACTAAAATACAATATATAAACACATCAGAAAAACTTTTTAAACACACAAACAACTCATACCTATTTTTCAACCAATCCAAGAGCTAGAGTATCAAATCTAATTTCCTCTCCCCTCCATTCTCCTCCTTTTTAATCCCAATACTCAGCTAGTCGTAGATTACCTATTAATACGAGAACCATTGTTCGACTAATTTTTCTCAGAGCGACTATTTACGGCGAATACTCGAGCAACTGTCGAGCAACTCCTTATTAGTACTGACTCTCATTGGGATTGAGAGGTGTATGAGAAATAGGCCTGATTATCTAAAAATACATTAATATACTTAATATTAACGTTTTAAGAATTTGTCTGTCTTAAAAAAAATGTAGTATGTTTTTTTGATATTTTACTATTTAAGGCTGAAATGACGGTATTCTGAAAAAAAAAGGAAGATTAGAATGGTTATTTTAATGCACTAAAGAGGCATAATCGCACTAAAATAAAAAAAGACGAGTATATTTTTTGTAAATGGTGATTCAAGCTACCTTGCTTCCTATTCACTTGTTTCCTGTTTATAGCTTCTCCCAATTTAGACTATCAATATTCAAATATAATATGTTAACAATCTCATTGCGGATACTGTTCTTAAAGGGTTATTTTCTTATATTTGTAAATCATATTTATAGATTACCAATGAAAAACCAATTAAATAAAGTAGGTGTTACTTTCGGAATAATATTAGCAGTATATTATTTATTGTTTAACTGTGTCATATTCTTTACCGATAAAACATTATTTGTCAACACTTATGCTGGTTTCTTTAATATCGCAGTGACGGTACTTATTGGTATAGCTACTATCTATTTTGCACGTAAGAAAGCAGGGGGATATGTTACTTTTAGAGAGGCATTCACTCCATTCTTTGTGGCTGCTCTTATAGGGGTGACAGCTAACTTTATCGTTAATAACATCCTATTTAACTTAGTAGACCCATCAGCAAAAGATCTAATTGACCAAAAGTTATATGGGATGTTAGTAGAGACTTTAAAAGGTTCACCACTTACACAAGAACAAATCACTGAACAGTTAGCAAAAGCCAAAGACTTAAAACAATATGCTCCTAAGGCACAACTATTCTTATGGGCAGGTAGTATCCTTAGAAACTCAGTGATTGGTATCTTATTAGCTGCTATATTTAAAAACAAATCAGAGTTTACGCCATCTCACACAGAGATTAATCACGATGTAGATACTGACTTTAATAAAGATCACAAGTAATTAAATGAATCTATCTATAGTAATTCCTCTGTTAAACGAAGCAGAGTCGCTACCTGAACTTCACTCTTGGATAACGAAGGTTATGCAAGAGAATGACTTTACCTATGAGATTCTATTTATAGATGATGGTAGTAAAGATAATTCATGGAAGATAATATCTGCGTTAAGCAGAGAGAACCCAAATGTAAAAGGGATACGCTTTCAGCGTAACTTCGGTAAATCACAAGCGTTACATGCAGGATTTGCTGAGGCGATGGGTGATGTAGTAATCACCATGGATGCTGACTTACAAGATAGCCCTGATGAGATCCCTGACTTATATCTGATGATTATGGCTCTAGGATATGATATGGTCTCAGGATGGAAAAAGAAGAGATATGATTCTGTCATTTCTAAGAACCTTCCTTCTAAACTGTTTAATTGGGCAGCACGTAAAACTTCGGGTGTACAATTAAACGATTTTAACTGTGGACTAAAAGCATATAAAAACGAGGTAATCAAAAATATAGAAGTATCTGGTGAGATGCATCGCTATATCCCTGTCCTAGCTAAGAATGAAGGCTATGATAACATCGGCGAGAAAATAGTGCAACACCAAGCTCGTAAATACGGAACAACTAAGTTCGGTATGAGTAGATTCATCTATGGTTTTTTAGATTTAATCACGATATGGTTTTTATCCAAATTTGGTAAGCGACCTATGCATTTATTTGGTACCTTAGGGGTTATAACTTTTGGTATCGGATTTTGTGCTGCATTCTTTATTGGAGCGAGCAAATTATACAAGTTATACCACGATCTTCCTGCTATACGAGTGACACAAGATGCATGGTTTTACATCTCGTTAGCGACGATGATTATCGGAACACAATTATTCTTAGCTGGCTTCTTAGGCGAGTTAATACTAAAAACAAAGACAAACATTAGTAGATATAAGATCGCGGAACAACGCGGTTTTTAATCCACACTAAATATTCAATATTATGCAAGTAGAAAAAGAAATCTTAGCAAAAGCAGAGTTGTGGTTAAAAGAACCTTTCGACGCTGATACACAGGCTTCTGTTCAAAAAATGATGGATACTGATCCTGCAACTCTAAAAGATAGTTTTTATAAAAACTTAGAGTTTGGTACAGGTGGTATGCGTGGTATTATGGGAATCGGTACGAACCGTATCAACAAATATACTTTAGGTAAGAATACACAAGGACTAGCTAATTATATCAAAGAATCATTCCCTAACCAAGAATGGAAAGTGGCTATAAACTTTGACTGTCGTCATAATAGTCAAGAGTTAGCGAAAGTAGTAGCTGATGTATTTACTGCTAATGGTGTGAAAGTTTACTTATTCGCTGAGATGCGTCCTACTCCAGAATTATCATTCGCTGTAAGACACTACGGATGTAATGCAGGTATCGTATTAACGGCATCGCATAACCCTCCTGAATATAATGGATATAAAGTGTACTGGCAAGATGGTGGACAGATAGTTCCTCCTAATGATGGTGCAGTAATCGATGAAATCAACAGATTAACATATAACGAGGTTAACTTTAAAGGAAATGACAGCCTTATCACTTATGTAGGTGAAGAGCTAGATGCTGCTTTTATTAAGTCAACTATCGAAAACGCAAGTTTTGATACTCCTCAGTCTGTAAAAGACCAACTAAAAATAGCGTATACTTCTCTACACGGTACATCTATTAAACTTATCCCTAGAGCATTCGAAGCTGCTGGATATAAAAATGTATTTATCGTTAAAGAACAGGCTGAACCAGATGGGGACTTCCCTACTGTTAAATCTCCTAACCCAGAAGAACCAGAGGCATTAACTATGGCGCTTAAGTTAGCAGATGAGACTGGTGCTGATATCGTGATCGGTACTGACCCTGACTCTGACCGTATCGGTATCGCTGTACGTGACTTAGATGGTAATATGAGACTTCTGAATGGTAACCAATCTATGGTGATGATGACAGGATTCTTATTAGAACAATATAAACGCAACAGAGGATTTAAAGGAAATGAATTTATCGGTTCGACTATCGTGTCTACTCCTATGATGCTAGACCTAGCAGAGAGCTATGGTGTAGAGTGCAAAGTGGGATTGACAGGATTTAAATGGATTGCTAAGTTTATTAATGAATGTCCTACTCAGAAGTTTATCGGTGGTGGTGAAGAGAGTTTTGGATATATGGTAGGTGATGCTGTACGCGATAAAGATGCTGTAGCTTCTGCATTATTAGTATGTGAGATTGCTGCTGTAGCTAAAGCAGCTGGTAGTTCATTCTTCCAAGAATTAATGAACTTATACATCGATAATAGATTCTATAAAGAACACTTAATCTCTTTAGTGAAAAAAGGTATCTCTGGAGCTGAAGAAATTAAGCAAATGATGATAGAACTTAGACAAAACCCTCTTACTGAGATTATCGGTCAGAGAGTAGTATGTGTAGAAGACTATCAATCAAGTGAGGCGAAAAATCTATTTACTAACGAAATAGAACCTATCAACGTACCTAAATCTAACGTATTAATATACTATCTAGAAGACGGAACAAAGATCGCTGCTCGTCCGAGTGGTACAGAGCCTAAGATTAAATTCTACTTTAGTGTGAACGAGACACTAAACAGCTTATCTGAGGTAAAACAAACGGAAAAGTTATTAGATCAACGAATTCAAGACATCATCAACGAGATGAAATTGAACTAAACATATAAACAGGACTGGTAGCAATACCAGTCTTTTTTTGTTTATTTTTGCTTTTTACATTTACTAAATATGAACGAATATTTTAAAAAGATAATTCACTTCGCTAAGCCATATAAGACTTATGCGTATCTAAACGTTTTCTTTAATATCCTATATGCCCTTTTTAGCGCATTATCATTTGTGGCATTGATACCAATGCTTACAGTACTTTTCGGTGATTCAAAAAAAATAACAGAACAACCAGTATATACAGGTATAGGTCACTTAAAAAACTACTTAGAAGATTCTATGTCTTACTTCATCACGCAGTATACAGCGGAGCACGGAGCACAAGACACTTTAATGATAATGGCAGCTGTTATTATCGCTTTATTCTTATTTAAAAACTTGTTTAACTATTGGGCGATGTATTTTATTACATTTTTGCGTAATGGTGTTTTGAAAGACATTCGCAATGCGATGTATAAAAAGTCGTTAGAGTTACCCTTATCTTTCTTCTCAGAAAAGAGAAAAGGAGATGTTATTTCTCGTATTACATCTGATGTATTAGAGATACAGCACTCGTTCTTATCTATCTTAGAAGTAGTCGTTAGAGAACCACTAACTATTGTTTTTACCATACTAGCAATGTTTGCGATTAGTACAGAGTTGACGATATTTGTATTTATATTCGTCCCTGTTTCTGGAGTGATCATTTCTAAAGTTGGTAAAACTCTAAAGAAAAGTTCTCAAAAGGCATCTGAAGAGCAAGGTTACTTTATGTCTATCATAGAAGAATCTCTTTCTGGACTTAAAGTAATCAAGAGTTTCAATTCTGAGAAAACATTTAATGACAAGTTCCAAGATTCTACACAGAAGTTTTATGAACTAAACAATACTATTCTTAACCGTCAGAACTTATCTTCTCCGTTAAGTGAGTTCTTAGGTATCGTGACTATCGCTGTATTATTAGTATATGGTGGACACCTAGTATTAGGTGAAGGTACCCTAACAGGAGCCTCATTTATCGCTTATATCGGTATGGCTTATAATATCCTTACACCTGCTAAAGCGATGTCTAAAGCATCTTACGCACTTAAACGTGGTAATGCTGCTGCAGAACGTGTGCTACAGGTATTAGAAGAAAACAATCCTATTACGAGTAAAGAGAACGCTATCGCTAAGACAAGTTTTGAGAATGCTATTACAGTAGAAAACATTTCGTTTAAATATGAAGATGACTATGTTCTTAAAGACTTTACATTAACTGTTCCTAAAGGAAAACAAATTGCATTAGTAGGTCAGTCAGGTAGTGGTAAGAGTACGATCGCTAATCTATTAACTAGATTCTGGGATATCAACGAAGGAACGATTAAAATAGACAATCAAGATATTAGAGATGTTGAATTAAGTGATTTAAGAAACCTTATAGGTCTAGTAACGCAAGACAGCATCTTATTTAACGATACAATCAAAAACAATCTGAAGTTAGGTAAAGAAGATGCTACAGATGAGCAAATCATAGATGCTCTTAAGATAGCTAATGCGTATGAGTTCGTTAAGGATTTACCAAATGGCATAGAGACTAACATCGGAGACGCTGGTAATAAACTATCTGGTGGTCAGAAGCAACGTCTATCTATCGCACGTGCAGTACTTAAGAATCCTCCTATTATGATCTTAGATGAGGCTACATCAGCCCTAGATACAGAAAGCGAGAAACTAGTACAGGTAGCGTTAGAAAATATGATGAAGAATAGAACTTCTATCGTTATCGCTCACCGCCTATCTACTATCCAAAAAGCAGACTTAATCGTAGTAATGCAAAAAGGAAAAATAGTAGAACAAGGAACACATGAAGAGCTTATTCAACAAAACGGTACTTACTCAAAACTAGTATCTCTACAAACATTAGAATAGATGTATAAAGACAGCAAAAATCTCTTACCTCCATTAGCCCCAGAAACTATCGTGTGGAAATACTTAGATTTGTCTAAATTCTTAGCGCTACTGCTGTCTAACAAGCTATTTATGTCCCGTTCTGATAAATTTGAAGATCAGTATGAAGGAACATTTAGTGAGCCTACATTCGAAGAGATTAAAAAGATTAGTAAGGATAATCCAGACTTCTTACATCACTATAAACAGAAGAGAAAGAATATAGTGGTTAGTAGTTGGCATATCAACGAATATGAGTCTTTCGCTATGTGGCAGATTTTCACTAAAAACAAAGAAGGTATTGCTATTCAATCTACTGTTGAGCGCTTACAAAAAGCGATGGATGCAGAAACTAGAATAGATCAATATATCGGCGAGGTGAATTATATCGATTATAAAAAGGAACTAATTCCTTTTGACGATGAGTTCTTCCCGTTTTTATTTAAAAGAAAGAGTTTTCAATACGAAAAAGAAGTTCGCATTATCTCTGATGCTACCCCTCTAGATATAGATGTCCATGAGGGAATAAAGATCAATGTAGATATCGAACAGTTAATAGAAAAAATATATATCCATCCTAAGTCAGAAGACTGGTATAAAAACTTGGTACTGGAGTTAATGCAAAAGCTAAACTTTAAGTTTCACGTAGAAAAATCAGACTTAGAGAGTGATATTTTAATCTAAAAAAGAACTATGGAAACAATGAACACTAACCAAGTAATCGTATCTATCTTAGATAATGATTTCTATAAGTTTACGATGCAGTACGCTGCTATTAAACAATTCCCTTACGCAAAGGCTTCTTATATTTTCATCAATAGAGGAAAGCATCAATATCCCCCAGGATTTGCAGAAGCACTACGCGCTGCTGTAGATGAGATGGCTAAACTAAAATTAACTAAGGCAGAGAAACTATTCTTAGAGAATACGTGTCCATACTTAGATCCAACATATTTAGATTTTCTACAAGGATATCACTATGATCCTTCAGAAATAGAGATATCACAAGATGGTCCTGACTTAGAGGTGCATATTAAGGGATATTGGTATAGAACTATATTATGGGAAGTACCATTAATGTCTATTATCTGTGAGCTATATTACAAGATGACTAAATCAGAAAGAGACTCATCTGAAGCAGTCATCGCTAATACGCAAAAGAAGATAGAAAAATATAAAGAATTAGGTATTACGATAGCTGAGTTTGGGACTAGAAGAAGACACTCATATGCTGTACATCAGTTAGTAGTAGACACTTTAAAAAAGCATGGTGACGGTAGCTTTATTGGAACAAGTAATGTACACTTAGCGATGAAGTATAATACTAAACCTATCGGTACACATGCACACGAATGGTTTATGTTTCACGCAGCTAAGTATGGTTTCAAAATGGCGAACTCAATGGGATTAGAACATTGGGTAGATACTTACAGAGGTGATCTTGGTATCGCATTAACTGACACCTATACTAGCAAAGTATTCTTTGAACAATTTGACAAGAAGTTCGCTAAGTTATTTGATGGAGTAAGACACGATAGTGGAGATCCTCTAGACTTCGCAGATCAAGTTATCGCTCATTATAAGTCATTAAACATTGACCCTACTCAGAAGACAATAATCTTCTCAGATGGATTAAATCCTGATAAGGTGGAGCGCATTGCTAAGCACTGTAAAGGGCGTATAGGGATGTCATTTGGTATTGGTACAGACTTTACTAATGATGTCGGGTTAGAAGCTATGAATATCGTGATTAAGATGTCTCAGGCTCTTCCTGAAGGAGGATATTGGACAGATGTGGTGAAGTTATCAGATGAACCTAAGAAACATACAGGTACACCTGAAATGATAGAACTAGCACAAAGATTACTAGATATACCTATCATTAAGTAAACATATTTAAAAGAAAGTATAGAAACCTTATAAATTTTGTTTATTATATCATTTTTATAACGGTTAAAAGACTATTTTTGCAACAAATTAAATTTAAGAATAATGGCAACGAACAGAACTTTTACAATGATCAAGCCTGATGCTGTTGAGGCAGGTAACATCGGTGGAATCATCAACATGATCACTGAAGCTGGATTTAAAATCGTATCAATGAAGTTAACTCAATTAACTGTAAGAGATGCACAAAAATTCTACGAAGTACACAGTGAAAGACCTTTCTACGGAGAATTAGTTGAATTCATGTCTAGAGGACCAATCGTAGCAGCTATCTTAGAAAAAGATAACGCTGTAGAAGATTTCAGAACATTAATCGGAGCTACTAACCCAGCTGATGCTGCTGAAGGTACTATCCGTAAAAGATATGCTAAATCTATCGGTGAAAACGCAGTACACGGATCTGACAGCGACGAGAACGCTGCTATCGAGTCTGCTTTCCACTTCTCAGGAAGAGAGCAATTCTAAGAATTAGCGCATAGATATGATCTACATTTAATGTAGATTTTAACCTAATAAAAAAGCCAACTGAATTAATTCAGTTGGCTTTTTTTATAAGCTTTATTGATTTGATTAGAATAAACTTAAATGTAGTTCGTTTACTAGATCTAATATCATATGATATCCCACTACTGAGTTACCTTGAGCATCTAATCCTGGGCTGTACGTTCCTATTCCTATCTTATTAGGCACAGAGACAACAATACCTCCTCCTACTCCAGATTTACTAGGTAATCCTACAGTACGTGCATACTCACCACTAAACTCATACATCCCTGCGATAAGCATCTGAGATTGTACTAATTTAGACATTTCTGAATTTTTATACTTTGTATCTCCATCAAAACGAGTACATTGATTAGCAAAGAAGTAACCTATCTTCGCTAAATCTGTTGCTGTAATTTCAATAGAACATTGTTTAAAATAGTTATCTAATCTATTCTCTTCTCCTTCTATTAAACCATTGTTCTTTAATAAATGGAATATCCCTCTGTTTCTATGTCCTGTTTCTCTTTCAGACATATAGACTGAATGACTATATCCGATAGTTTCGTTCTTTGTAATATAACGCACCATAGACAATATCTTTTGGAACGCTTCATCTTCCTCTCCTCCTAATAATGCAGTAGTTAAGATAGCCCCTGCGTTCATTAAAGGATTTAAAGGTTTACCTCTAGTCTCAAGGTTAGCATAATGGTTAAAAGGCTTATCTGTTCCATAATATCCAGCTTTAGAGAATACTTCTTTCTCCCCTAATTCTTCTACAGCTACCATTAATGCTATAATCTTAGAAATACTCTGAATAGTGAATTTCTGAGATACATCCCCTACATTAACAACTTCTCCATTCTGCTTAACAACAGAAAAAGCAATAGCTTCTGCATTAACCTTACTAAGTTCAGGTATGTAATCTGCCACCTTACCCTCACTCACATGTATTCTATTTTTCTCTAAAATACGTTCTAACATTTCACTCGTAATTAGATTAGTGTTATCTCCACTTCTAATTATCTTCTTAGCATAAGCCGTTCCTCCAAAAGAAACTAAACATGCTACAACCCAACTTAGGATAATGTTACTTACACTATTCTTCTTCATGTTATTAATCTAATTTATTGAATATTTTTCCTTCTAATTATTTTGCCAGTTTCAGTCTCTACAAACTTACTTTTGAACTGTATTTCTCTTGGTTTTTCATATTTACTCAAGTCTTCAAAAACATCTCCATCTAATGTATACTCCTCACTTTCAATAACTAAAACCAACTTATTACCAAGATAGTCATCTTCCTTACTCGCTACAAAGAAACGATAAGGAATTCTCTTTGCCAACTTTTCTTCTATTTGCTCTGGAAAAAGTTTTACTCCTCCACTATTAATAACATTATCGACTCTTCCTCTCCACTTAAACTCTTTATTACTAATAATTTCGACTAGATCGTTAGTCACTACTAAGTCCGGATTAACTGTAGGAGCAGATATAACTAGACATTCTCTAGCATCCATACTTACATTAGCATGTGGCAACACCGAGAAAATGTCCGTACCCACTAACTTCGCTGCGATATGCGTAATCGTTTCCGTCATTCCATAGGTTTCATAAACCTTAGTATCTAATAGCTGTAACTTCTCAACTAAACGCTTATTTACCTTAGCACCGCCAATGATAAGCTTCTTCACATAAGCTAATTCAACTAATGAATTCTCCACCTGCATAGGCACCATCGCTACAAAGTCATATACTTTCGTACTTCCTAATAATGGTCTAGCAGTTGGTTCTTTTACATCAAGCTTCCACCCTAGTATAAGTGCTCTGATAAACATAAGCTTACCGCCTACATATTTAGTAGACATACACAGCAGAGCATTACTAGAAGACTTAATATCAAAGAATGTACCAGTCGCTTTAGCAGAGTACACCATCGCCTCTTTCTTTAGCTGAATAACCTTAGGAGATCCTGTAGTACCAGAGGTTGTCAAGCTAACATAATCATCAGTATTAAACCATTGTATAATAAGGTTACCTAAATCTATTAAGTATTCTTCTGTTCCATTTACCCAAACATTAGACAGTTCTATCAACTCCTCAATAGAATATCGCTCTCCATTAAGTTCAAAATTAGGGTGTATATAATTTAATTCCATAATACTATTTATTAGACTACTTTACCAAATAACTGATGCTTCCAATTCTTCCACCCATACTTCTTAGAGAAGATAATGATCACGATAGGCAATACTATTCCCACTTGGATAATGTATTCCCAAGGAGAAATAACACTTTCTGAATTAATGTTAGTAAATAGTGAGTTCGTCTGAAACGCTGTCCAATCAGAAGTAACTAATAATACACCAATCAAGTTATTTGCGGCATGAAATCCTAGGGCTAATTCTAAACCATCATCCATTAAAGTTATAATACCTAAGAACAAACCTGTACCTATATAATAGATCATTATACTTGCTCCTATTTTCTCAACTTCTGGATTTGCTAAGTGCATTAATCCAAAAATAATAGAGGTAGAGAATAAAGCTACAGCTCTACTTCGAGTAGCAAGTCCAATTCCTTGCATCAGATATCCACGCATAAAGTACTCTTCAAAACTAGTTTGTAAAGGGATTAATATGATCGCAAATAGTAGAAAAACAACAAAAGGACCTAGTTTAAATGAAAAGACATAATCCTCAGGACTAACGATATATCCATAGATAAAGAAGCCAATAATGATAAAACTCCACAATGTGAAAGAAAATATAAAACGCCTCCAATCCACCTTCGTCCTAGATGTAGTAAGGCTTAACAAACTTTGCTTATGGACAAATAACACCCAAACAATCAAAAATATCAACATAAAAACTAATGGTCCAATAGTTATCAAAAAATTAATATTTTTACCATATTTTTGAATGTTAATTTTTATGATTTCATTAGTAGATACCGATGAATACTTCAAAGAAATCCAATTCAGGAACATAATTCCTAAAAAAAACAATGAAAAAGGTAAATAATACCATAGTTTCTGTTTTTTATTTATTCTCAATAACTGTTCAATAATTCCCATATTTCAAAATTTGTACTATATTTGGTATAAAATTCCTTATTTATGATCACAATTTATCACAATCCGCGTTGCAGCAAATCACGCGAAAGTATTGCTTTCATGGAAGAGCAAGGTGTAGCTTACAAAATTATAAAATATTTGGATGCCGACCTTACTGAAACAGATGTAAAAACAATACTAAACAAACTCAATTACAATCCAATCGATTTAGTTCGTACAAAAGATGCATTTTGGAAAGATACTTTTGGAAGTAATACATTGAGTGATGAAGAGATTATCGAAGCTATGGTATTAAATCCAAAGCTAATCGAAAGACCTATTGTTGTTAATGGCGGAAAAGCTGTTATCGCAAGACCTACAGAAAAAATACACGAAATCTTGTAGATTTAATTAACAATTTATTAACTATTGGTTTTTTAAACCTTCACCACAAATTATAGTCTAAGAAGTATAAACTAACGAGACTATAATGAAAAGATTAAAAACTACAAAAGTTCTCCTAATGCTGTTTACCCTTTTTATCGGGTTAACAGCATTAGCGCAGAACTCTTCTAAAAGTACTTTATCAGGTACTGTAGTGGAAGCGACTACCAACCTTCCTTTAGAATACGCTAGTGTATTCGCACAAAATGAGAACAATGCTAATATTGTTTCTGGAGGTATGACCGATGCGAAGGGAAACTATTCTTTTGAAGTACCTAATGGATCATACTATGTTAAGATCGAATTTCTCGGTTTTAAAACAATTGAAATACATAAAGTTCAGGTAACTGGTAACACTAACTTAGGTGTTAAGAAAGTTGTGGATGATAATCAAGTACTAGATGAAGTAATGGTTATCGCTGAACGATCTACTGTAGATATCAAACTAGATAAAAAAGTATATAACGTAGGACAAGATATGATCGTTAAAGGTGGTACAGCTGGAGATGTATTAGATAATGTACCTTCTGTTACCGTAGATAGTGAAGGTGCTGTTAGTTTACGTGGTAATGAGAATGTAAAGGTTCTTATCGATGGAAAACCTACAGGTCTTGCAAATAACATCCAAGAAGCTATGCGCATCTTATCTGCTGAATCTATCGATAAAGTAGAAGTAATCACTAACCCTTCTGCTCGTTATGAAGCTGAAGGTGGAGCAGGTATTATTAATATTATCCTGAAGAAAGGAAAATCTCAAGGAATCAATGGTAACGTGACCGCTACTATGGGTGATCCACGTAATTATAACTTAAATGGAAATGTAAACATTAGAGGAGAGAAATTTAACTTCTATACTACATTATCATATAGAGATACTAAAGTTAAAGGATATGGATTGAATAACAACCAATACCTAAAAGACGGAGAAACTACCCAATACATTAACGAGTATAAAGACAACAATAGATATAGACAAGGATATGATGGTACATTCGGTCTAGACTATTACCTTACACCTTCTTTAACTTGGTCTAATAATGTAACTGTAAGAAGATCTAATGGATCATCTAATAATACGGTAGATTATCAATATTACACTGCTGCTAATGTATTAGACTATACTAGAGATAGACAAGAAAAAGGAAAAGCTGATTACAACAGTGTTGAATACAGTACTTCATTCGAAAAGAAATTCAAGAAAGATGATCACAAATTAACTGTAGAGGCGACTATCTCTGAAGATAAGAGTAATGATTTAGCAAATATCTCTGATATCAATGACCGTACAAATGCGATGAGATATGAGAGAACGACTAATAATGACAAGTACAAAAACGGATTAGTAAAAGTAGATTATACTTTACCACTAGGTAAGAATGGACACTTAGAAGCTGGATATTTAGGAACGTTTAAAACAACTAGAAACGACTTTAGCTTATCTAACTTAGATAACCATCAATGGATTACTAATACTAGAGTATCTAATGTATTAGAATACAAAGAACAAGTAAATGCATTCTATGCACAGTACGGTGATAAGATAACCAGTAAACTTAACTATATGGTAGGTTTGCGTTGGGAGAAGAGTAATATTGATGTTAATCAGCTAGCTAGTAACGATTACAACAATAAGAAATATGATGATTTCTTCCCTAGTTTATTCCTTAACTATGAGTTAGACGAATCTAGTAGCGTTAGTATTAGTTACAGTAAACGTATTATGAGACCTAGAGGGCACTTCCTTAACCCATTCTCTAATTACACAAGTGATATTAACTTCTTTCAGGGTAATCCTAATCTAGATCCTGCTAAGACTAATGCATTTGACTTAGGATACCTTAAGAGATGGAGTGGATTTACATTAAGTGCTTCTGCATATTTAAACAAAACAGATGATACCTTCCAATTCGTAAAAAGAATAGCAGGTACAAGTATTAATGGAACACCTATCACTGTTAGTTCTCCTATTAACTTAGCTACAGAATACAGATATGGTTTTGACTTTACATTAAACTATAGCCCATTCAAGTGGTGGAAACTTAATGGTAACTTTAACTTCTATAGATCAGAAACGAAAGGAGATTATACATTCACTGATTTTGATGGTACTAAGACGACAGAGAACTTTGATAAGAATACCTATGCATGGTTCACTAGAATTACTTCTAAGATCTCTTTACCATATAAAATTGACTGGCAAGTAAACGGAATGTACAGAGCTCCTTATGATACAGCTCAAGGAAGATCAAAAGCGAACTTGTCTGCAAATACTTCTTTAAGTAAAGACGTTTTAAAAGACAAAGCGACTATTACATTTAACGTAAGTGATATTTTTGATTCTCGTAAAAGAGAAAGTGATACATACTTACCTGAATCTATCTCACATAGTGAAATGCAATGGAGAGGAAGACAAATCAACTTATCATTTACATATAGATTTAACCAAACCAAAATAGATAGAAATAAAAAACAGAAATCTGGTGGTGAAGGAGAACAAGGTGGAGAAATGGAAATGATGTAATCAAAAAAGCAACCTAACTAAACTATTATAAATTTACTTATTAGTTCAAGGGATTATCTAACGATAGTCCCTTTTTTTATTATAATCATCTTTATCTCTTACAAACTCACCCTAATCTAAGTATTTTCAAATGTTGTTGTTACTAGTAATCATGCAAAATTATTTAGTCTTAAGACCATAAAAAAGATTCCTAATCAATGTTAAAAGGAATCATTAAGACTGATTGAGTCATTTATGCCACTCAATCGCTAATTTTGGATTAAAGTAAACATTTTGAATCCTTATCTTTTATTACAGCCTCTTCAATACTTCTTCAACATTACCACAACATTGTTCTACTATAAATTCTTTTTACTGAAGAATTCTTGACCCACTCTTGAAGAGCTCTTGTCTCAAATAAATTGCTTAGCCTCTAACTTTTAACGTTGAGTCCTCAAAATATTGGGAGCCTTTAGTTCATTATAAGCCAAAAAAAAGAGTCATAATACTCAATTATGACTCTTTATCTCTTAAACCAAATACTTGATCTAGTTCTCTTCTAATTGCTGTCTATTAGCTTTCTTCTCTTTTAATAACTCTCTTGCTCCTCCTACTGCCCAGTAAGATGCGAAACCAACCAAGAATATTAAAAGCCAAAATGCCATTGTAATTACTGTCATGGCAACGATGAAACCTAAATACTGTTGAAATTCAAACATGTTTTCTCCGGATTAATTTTTGTATATACGCTGTAAATATACTCACTTTTATCTTTTCTACCTAGTTGCATATAATTTTTAATCTTTCTTTAGAATCAAACTAAATAATTTACACTACCTTTAGCTTATAATCATTATAAATAAACATCATATGAACTATAGAATAGAAAAAGACACCATAGGAGAAGTAAAAGTTGCTCAAGACAAATACTGGGGTGCTCAAACAGAACGCTCTAAAAACAACTTTAAAATAGGTCCTGAGGCATCTATGCCACATGAAATCATAGAAGCATTTGCTTATCTAAAAAAAGCTGCTGCTTTTACAAATACAGATTTGAATGTTTTAGCTCCAGAAAAAAGAGATCATATCGCTAAAGTTTGTGACGAGATACTAGAAGGTAAACTAGATGCTCACTTCCCTTTAGTTATTTGGCAGACAGGTTCTGGTACACAGTCTAATATGAATGTCAATGAAGTAATCGCTAATCGCGCTCAGGTATTAGCAGGCTACCAAATAGGTGAAGGCGAATCTGTTCTAAAAGCGAATGATGATGTTAATAAATCACAATCGTCTAATGACACCTATCCTACGGCTATGCACATTGCAGCTTATAAAGCAGTAATTAAATATACTATTCCAGGTGTAACAGCTTTAAGAAACACCTTAGATAAAAAAGCAAAAGACCTAAAAGATGTAGTAAAAATAGGGCGTACACACCTTATGGATGCAACGCCATTAACATTAGGACAAGAAATATCAGGATACGTTGCACAACTTGACTATGGGCTTAAAGCTTTAAATAATACGCTACCTCATCTTGCTGAACTAGCTTTAGGGGGAACAGCTGTTGGTACAGGGCTTAACACACCTAAAGGTTATGATGTTAAAGTAGCTGAATACATTGCTAAGTTTACTGGGTTGCCTTTCGTAACTGCACCCAATAAATTCGAAGCTTTAGCTGCTCACGATGCTATCGTAGAAACACATGGTGCTTTAAAGCAACTTGCTGTCTCTTTATATAAAATAGCAAATGATATCCGTCTACTAGCTTCAGGGCCTCGCTCTGGTATTGGAGAGTTGATTATTCCTGCTAATGAACCAGGCTCTTCTATTATGCCAGGTAAAGTAAACCCTACACAATGTGAGGCACTTACTATGGTAGCTGCACAAGTACTAGGTAATGACACTACTATTTCCTTTGCTGGAACACAAGGCCACTTTGAGTTAAATGTATTTAAACCTGTGATGGCAGCTAATTTCCTACAATCAGCAAGGCTAATTGGCGAAGCGTGTATTTCGTTTGATGAGCATTGTGCTCAAGGGATTGAAGCTAATGATAAGCGCATCCAAGAATTATTAAACAACTCTTTAATGCTTGTAACTGCTTTAAACACAAAAATAGGATACTATAAAGCGGCCGAAATAGCACAAACAGCACATGCTAATGGTACCACTCTTAAAGAGGAAGCCGTAAGATTAGGGTATGTTACTCCTGAAGACTTTGACTTATGGGTTGATCCTAAGTTGATGATTGGTAATATCGACTAATAGAATATCTATTAGTCTAGTTAATATAAAAAAGCCAATACATCATCATGTTGTATTGGCTTTTTAGTTTAAGAGATTAACTCTTCATTTTACTATATTAATATACATACTCACTAGATTAAAAGTTAAAGTAACTACGGTAGTTATCCAAGTCTTTATCCCCTCTTCCTGATAAATTTATTACCACAATATCCTCTGGTTTAAACTTGCGTTGTTCTAAAACAGCTAAAGCATGAGAACTCTCTATCGCCGGAATGATTCCTTCAACTTTACAAAGGGCTAGACCAGCATTCATCGCTTCATCATCTTTAATAGCATAGAACTCCGCTCTGCCTAATTCTTTCATATGAGCATACAGTGGCCCAAAACCAGGATAATCTAAACCTGCTGATACAGAGTAAGCTTCCATCGGCTCTCCATCTTCATCTTGCATAAATAATGTTTTACTACCGTGTAACACGCCCTTCTTACCTACAAAAGAAGTAGCAGCAGTCTTAGGGCTATCAGCACCTTCTCCTCCACCTTCAGCTACAATAAGCTTTACTTGTTCATCCTCTAAGAAATGATAAAAAGCACCTACTGCATTACTTCCTCCACCTACACATGCTACGATACAATCAGGTTCTTCACGTCCCTCTTTTACTAATAACTGTTTTCTGATTTCTTTAGAGATAATAGATTGAAACTTGCTCACCATATCAGGATAAGGATGTGGTCCTACAGCAGATCCTATAAGATAAAAAGTGTCATCTGGGTTCTCTATCCAGTATAGTAATGCCTCGTCTACAGCTTCTTTTAATGTTTTAGCACCTGATTCAGCAGGTCTTACCTCAGCACCTAACATTTTCATACGTGCTACATTAGGAGCTTGTCTCTCGATATCTAGTGCCCCCATATACACGATACATTCCATTCCCATTAATGCACATACAGTTGCTGTAGCCACTCCATGTTGTCCAGCACCAGTCTCTGCTACTATTTTACGCTTTCCTAATCGCTTAGCTAATAATATCTGACCGATTGTATTATTAATTTTATGCGCACCTGTATGGCATAAATCCTCTCTTTTTAAATAGATCTTCGTATTATACTTTTGAGACAGTCCTTTTGCAAAATACAAAGGTGTTGGCCGACCTACATAGTCTTCTAATAGTTGAGCCATTTCTTGTTGAAAATCCTCTTGCTCTATAATGTGGATATACTCTCTTTGTAATTGACCTATGATAGGTGCTAACGCATCAGGAATAAAAGCTCCTCCATAATTCCCGTAATAACCGTCTTTGTTTACTTGATATTTCATATTTCTTACTTGTTTATATTTTGGATTAGGTACAAAAAAAAAGAGGCTTGTCGTATGACAAGCCTCTTCTAGGTATTATATATTATTTCTCTTAATTCATATATACATAGCAAGGACTGCTCACGACATTCGACGTAAGTGCACTCCACCACCAAGTATTTGTAAGAATTAAATTCATTTCGTTTCTCTACTTATTGAATTGCAAATGTAGAAACTTATTTTCAATAAACAATAAAAAAAAGGATACTATTAAAAAACAGTATCCTTTAAGTTTTTCTTTTTTAAAGAGTTATAGCATCACTACAGCGTCTTTCTCTGCTGTAATCTCAGATACATCGTATCCGCTAAAACTTTTTAAGTATGTACGAATCGAAGTTCCGTAACCATCTTTGAATCCTTCTGAACCATTACTGTTCAAAAATTTCTTTACTGAACCAGCACCACCTAAGTGAGCCGCAGCTAAGATTCCTGATTCTGTGATAGCGATCCCTCCGATGCGTTTACCATCAAATCTTTCAATCTCTTTTCTCAAGATCCACTTGTTTTTTGAAACTAATGCGTCGAAAGCTTTTTCTTGCATTAATGGATCGTGTAAAAAGTTAGTCGTATCCGTTACGCCTATTGAACGTAATGCCACTTTACCAAACTGGTATTTGCCCATATAACCGTATGAATTAACTATTCTGTATAATCCGTACGATTCACGTACTGCCAATGCCTGTTTAAAACCGACATAAGTCTTTCCGATAAATGGTATTGCTAAAAACTCTGCTGACTCTTCCATGCCTTCTTGGCTCTCTGGAAACTCATACGATAATGGGCCTTCTGGGACGATTTTATACTCCTCTAAAAGCATAGTTTCATACTGTTTAAAACCTGAAACTACTCCTCCTGTTAATAGGACAATACCAATAAAAAAAGAACATTTTTTTCTCATTAAAACTAATTTCTCAAGCCCTGTCACCACTTGAAATTTCTGATGGCAAAGATACTTCATTTTTCAAAACCTCCTATTTTTTTAATATCACTTTTCAAACTTTAACAGCTAAAACAAATACAATACACTGATATTCATTTATTTAAAAATAAACAGATTAACAAAAATAAACTTGCCCAAAACATAATTAAATCTTAAATTAAAGGAGTTCATACTAGTAAAAACAAGAGATTGAACAAAAAAAAGGTGCAATACCTCTCGATATTGCACCTTCTTGTTTTTGCTATTAAATGGTGATTTTTACGCTTCCATTTTAGAAGAAAGCTCAAACCATTTCTCTTCTTTATCTTCAAGATCTTTTAACACTTTCTGAAGCTCATTTGCCTTCGTTTCTACCTGTTCATCTCCTACTTTCCCATCAGAAAAAAGCTTCTCTATCTCTACTCTCTTTTGTTCTAGATTAGCGATTTCTCTCTCTAATTTTTGAAACTCTTTTTGCTCTTGAAAAGTCAACCCTTTCTTCGCTTGATTATCTTTCCAATTTACCTTTTCTTTTGGTGTATCATCTTTTACTGGTTCAGCACTATCTTCATACGTTCTGAAGTCAGAATAGTTACCTGGGAAATCTTCTATTACTCCCTCTCCTCTAAAGACAAACAAGTGATCTACGATCTTATCCATAAAGTATCTATCGTGAGATACTACTACTAAACATCCTGGATAGTCAAGTAAGAAACTCTCTAATACGTTTAACGTAACGATGTCTAAGTCATTGGTAGGCTCATCTAGAATCAAGAAGTTAGGGTTCTGTATAAGTACAGTACATAAATAAAGGCGTTTAAGCTCTCCTCCACTTAGTTTCTCTACATAATCATATTGTTTCTTTCTATCAAACAAGAAACGCTCTAAAAGCTGCCCTGCAGAGATCATTCTACCTTTCGCTAACGGGATTTGCTCTCCGTACTCTTTAATAACCTCTATAACCTTCTGTCCTGGTTTCACTTGGATACCACTCTGTGTATAGTACCCTATCTTTATTGTCTCTCCTACTACTACCTTACCTGCATCTGGTTCTAATCCTTGCGTAAGCATATTAAGGAAAGTAGACTTACCACTACCATTCTTACCGATGATACCGATACGCTCTCCTTTATTAAAGTTATAGCTATAATCCTCAAGAATAACTTTATCTTTAAATTTCTTATGAAGCTTATGAAGCTCGATAATCTTACTACCGATACGCTCCATATTAATCTCTAACTCTACTTGATGCTCATGTCTTCGGCTATTCGCCTTTTCCTTAATCACGTAGAAATCATCTATACGAGATTTAGACTTAGTCGTACGAGCTTTTGGTTGTCTTCTCATCCAAGACAGTTCTTTAACGAATAAATTCTGAGCTTTATCTATACTCGCATTCTCTATCGCTAGACGCTCCTCTTTCTTTTCTAAGTAATAAGAGTAATTTCCTTTATACTGATAGATCTTTCCATTATCTAACTCGATAATCTCGTTACACACACGCTCTAAGAAGAAACGGTCGTGCGTCACCATAAACAAAGTAATATTCTCCTTAGCAAAGTAATTCTCTAACCATTCGATCATCTCTAGATCCAAGTGGTTAGTTGGCTCATCTAGAATCAATAGATCCGGTCTATTAATCAAGATAATAGCTAAGGCTAATCTTTTCTTTTGCCCTCCTGATAAAGACTTTACTTTTAACTTTAAGTCTTCTAACTTCAGCTTAAACAAGATTTGCTTATACTGCGTCTCAAAATCCCAAGCGTTATGAGCATCCATCTTCTCGAATGCCTTTTGGTATGCATCAGCATCTTCAGGATTCTCTAAAGCTTTCTCATAATCTTCTATAATCTTTAAAGTTTCATTATCTGAAGCGAATATACTCTCCTCTATCGTTAACTCATCTTGCAGGTTAGGCTCTTGAGATAAGAATGCCATACGTATTCCCTTGCGTATAACTACTTGCCCTGAGTCAGGAAAATCCTCACCCGTGATGATGCGCAATATAGTTGTCTTACCTGATCCATTCTTAGCGATAAAAGCTATTTTCTGATCTTTATTAATTCCAAAAGAAATGTCTTCGAACAACGTTCTTGCTCCAAAAGACTTCATTATATTTTCTACTGATAAATAGTTCACTATCTTTATTTTTTTACAAAAATAGCCTTTATTTCTTGATAAGAAAAAAGGCTATCCTTTTACGTTCATATTTATACCCCTTGTACCCTTATAACAATATACTCTGACACAGTACCGATGCGGTATCTACCGCCCCAAATCCCTACACCTGAGCTTACATATATATGTGTATCCTCTTTCTTTAAATACCCATGCGAATTTTCGAATATACGATCCGTAATCCACGATATCGGCCACATCTGACCTCTATGTGTATGACCCGAACATTGCAAATCTACTTTATTCTTAACTGCCTCTTCTAATAAATAAGGCTGATGATCTAGTAGAATATTTGTTTGACTGTGATCTACAGACTTCATTATCTCACCTAATTCCTTTCGATGTCTATTCGTCTTATCATCTCTACCGATTAAGTTAATGCCAAGCGAATCTATATGCACTACCTCATCTCGAAGTATATGTATACCTGCCGATTTAAGAAAGTTAATACTTCCCTCTACTCCTGCGAGATACTCGTGATTACCTAGACACGCATATGTACCATATTCACTCTTAAATTCTCTCAATACCTCGTCTAACTTATAATACTGAAGAGGTATCAGACTTACGTCTATCACATCTCCTGCTATTAAGACAGCATCCGCTTGTTCAGCATTCACGCGTTCTACCCATTTCCTTAACTCTTTTTGTTCTATTGCATATCCTAAATGCAAATCTGTCAATAGAACAAAACGCAATTCCTTAGGTAACTTCTTATCTACCTTAATAACTATCTCTCTTCTTTTCTTCTTTAAATAAGTAAAGTGCCCTATCAGCGCGATGACTAAAGTTAATAATATCAATAATGAACCTCTAGCAGGGGAATGATGATCATAGATAAACAAATCTGACTGACTTGTAAATTGGTTAATCACCCAACCTATGTCAAATACTAAACACAGCATAAATGCGTAAATACTCAGCATCAGCCACCCAGTCCCTATCTTATATAAATACGAAGCTAAATATACCGGTATACGCTTACCGATAGCATAAAAAATAATTACACTAAACGACATCAACGCTGCCACTACGCCGAAAAACAACTTAACGCTATAATCGCTATCTCTGACTAAAGCACTGTAATTATAGAACACATAAGTATTCGACAACATATACAGGATAAATATCCCTAAAAACAAAAATCTCTTCATCTACTTTATTACGCTTTTTAATACTATTCTCACAGTCGTCCCCTCACTGTGATGAGTGACCACTAGATCCTCCTCTTCATACTGCTGTATAAGAGACAGTCTTTCTTTAACAATACAAAGCCCCTTAGAATCATGTCGTTTTTCTTTGACTGACATATTCCCGATACCATTATCTCTTATCTCTATAACTAAGTCATTATCTCCACTCTTAACCATTGAGATAACTAATAAAGGATGTTCTATAGAAGCAGGGAAAGCGTGTACTAGGCTATTCTCTACGAAAGGCTGTAACAGTAATGGAGGTATTAAGACACTACCTAAATCTACATTTCCTTTATCAATCTCAAAACGCACACGTCCATCTAATCTCATATTCTCAATCTCCACATATACCTTAAGGTAGTCACACTCCTCTTTAAGTGTGATGCGCTCTATAGTAGACATATCTAATGTAGTACGGATTAATTTAGCAAATCGCTCTAAATAATACAGTGCATCATCCATCTCCTCTTTGATAATATAATACTGTATAGAACTCAGTACATTAAAGACGAAATGAGAGTTCATCTGACTGCGAACAGACTGTAATTTCACCTCAGCTAGACGCTTCTGATACTCTAACTTCTTCTTCTCTATGATTTGAATTCTTTTTACCTGCATCAGACGAAGCCTATAGAACAGATATGACAATCCTAATAACAGTCCTACGCACATTAATATAAACCAAGTCGTAGCATAATAAGGCTGAGCAATCTCTAGATAAAGCAGTGGATAGATTAGCTCGTTACCACTGTCATAATCTACGATCTTAATATCTATCGGATAGATTCCTGACTCTAGATAGTGAAGTTCTAGTTTATTTTCCCTAACATTCATCCAGTTCTCACCAGGTTTTAACCTATACTGAAAGTCAAGTTTATTAGGAAATTTCGTTCCTAATACTTCAAAGCCTATTTGTATATTATTTTCTTTACTCTTGAGAGACAACTCTTTTATATCATAATATATCTCCCCTTTCTTATCAAGCTCTTTTCCATTTATCTCTATCTGAGAAATATTGATATGATACTGTACTTCTCTTTGTTTAAAATAAGTCACATCTAAGACATATAGTCCTTCTGTAGTTCCTATATACAATAGATTATTCACTAAGGTATAAGATAGGATTTCTCCATTTCCCAGTCCTTGTTCTCTATTAAAATAAAACTTGTGATTCTTATCTAATACAGTTAACCCTTTACTTGTACCTATAAATACCTGTCCATTAATACACTTTAGTAATGTGATATTGCTACCTATAATATCTTTATTTGAGATAAAATCCTTTACTACATATTTCCCGCTTTTGGTTTCTAATACATAGATATCATTAAAGTCAGTAGCAACATATAAAGTGTTATTTGGCCATTGGTTATTTTCTTAAGTCGATGTTCTGAGAACACATTAAGTCTCGAGAGAGATAATAACTCTTTATCTTCTAAACTATATAAACCATCTAACGCACCCGCGAAGTACATCTTATTATCTACATAAGCGATATCCACTATGTCTCTAGGGATATCCTCACTATCTATACGGAAGTAATACTTATACTCCATCTTAAACAAATCACTATATATACGAATCCCACCGAATGGATTAGTTTCTATAAATTGATTCTTATAAAACCCGAATTTATAAGTATGAATAGAATGATAGGATAGAATATATCCGTTATAACCTACCTGAAACACCCCTATATTACTACTAACCCAAATAGAATTATTATGCGTGACCGCAGAATAGAATACGATTTTCTCAGCGGGTGTCGTGTAATCTATTTCATAGAAGTGATTGGCCTTTGTTGTATGGGCAGCATGCTTCTTATAATGTTGTTGTTGATAATTTTTAAACGCCTGAAGAGAAACCTCACCTACTGCAGCATTCTTCTCTTGCATATACATCCCCTTATTACTAAAGAGAAACACTCTATCGTTTATTGCCTTTACCACAGATACACTGCCATACGTAGGATCATAACTTAATGGAGAGAATAAGTCTACCTGAAACACCCCTTGAGTTTTCGTCCCTAAATATAAGAAGTCGTTCTTATCATCATAACTTATCGAGTAATAATCTGTCTCAAAAGCGCCTAGGTATTCTGTGATATTCTCTAGTGAGACACCATCCCATCGATAGACACGACCATTATTCTCATCTATTCCACCACTGACGATATACAATTGATTATTAGCTCTCTTAATATCTTTAATTGGTGGAATATCATATTTCTTTACTAGTTTATTAGTAGTATAATCTTTAACGATTAATCCCTCTTGACAACCATAAAAAATCAATCCATTTAAACTAATAGCGGCGAATACACGTCCTACTTTCTCTACGAAGACTAATTTATCGCCGACTATCTTATAGATCCCGTCATTAATAGTAGAGACATAAATCTCATTATTATATTCAAAGAAATCACTTACCTCAAAAGGATTATTTTTATTAGAAGTAAACACAGGATTAGTGATCGAATAATCTTTCTTAGAGATAATAGATACCCCATCAGAGGTAGCCACATAAATTTTATCACCAACAGCTAATAAACGACGGATACGATTAGAAATTAACCCCTGCTGTGTACTGATAATCCGCACCTCTCCTTTAGCCCTATATAAGATACCCTGCCCATAACTACCTACCCATATTCCTCGATCATCATCCTCGATAATATCAGTCACATTTGTATAGCGATATCTAGCGGCATCCTCATTAGACTTTACTACTCCCTGTATCTTCTGTGTTAGTCCAGAGCGAGACCCTATCCATAACACCCCATTAGAGTCTACACATAAGGCACGCACATCATTAGCCATCAACCCATTATCGATAGTATACTGCTTAGTCACTACCCCTTGGCCCAATGTAATATGATAAACAAAGAGTAATAATACAGTTAGAATATATCTCATATATTAAGACTATTGAGCTCCTTCATCGTATTAGATGCGATGGTTATCACATTATCTGTCTCTTCATTATTAACTTTAATCGTCTCTTTAAAATAAATCACATTTGTATCCTTATCGATGTAATCGATATAGTCCACATTGACTAAATACGAGCGATTAACCCGTTTAAAGTTTTTATGTTTAATCTTATCCTCTACATTCTTAAGTGTCTTAGAGATTAGATACTTCTGATCCTTAAGGTAAATCTCACAGTAGTTATCAGCCGCCTTACAGTAGATAATATCTTCTACACGCACCATATACCTCTTCTGATTATTCTTAATCACCTTATAGAAATATTGGTATCCCTCTAATTCCTTATACTTATCGAACACATCTTGTACATCTTGCACACCGATAGGCTTAAGCAGATATTTTAGACAGTCATATTTATTAATAGCATCTATCGCATACTGCTGATAAGCAGTAGTAAAAACTACTTCAAAAGAACCCTTTTCTAAATACTTAAACAACTCAAAACCATCTTCTTCAGGCATCTGTATATCTAAGAACACTAAATCAGGTAACTGCACCTCAGCTATCTTTACAGCCTCCTGCACAGAGTTAGCCGTATGTACGATTATACGCTCGTCATAGACTACTCTCTTCTCAATTATCGTCTTTAAAACCTCTGCCACTTTCGGCTCATCGTCTACTACTAAGACTACTAATTCATTTAACATACTAATAAGGTGTATTTGTTAGTTCTGTGGGGCTGTTAACGCAAAAATAAACAATACATTCTTATACTGACCACTTCTGCCAATTTTAAATAATCAAATATTCTACTCTTTAATCAGTACAAAACAACAACATCTTATCTCATTGCTAAAATAACTGTTCAGTAGCTGAACACTTCTGTTCTATTCATTTTAATTATTTCTAAAGAATACTTCCTAGTTTACTTTTTTTCCCTATATCAATTCGTTTAAACGCTTTTCTAAACAACAAAGAAACCACAGCTACAGTACCAACATAACACAAGAACACAGTCAATTGCTCACTTTCAATGCCAGCCGCTTCTATTCTATAATAAATCATCGGTAATATACTCGTTAAACCATATACTAATACAGCCTTTACTTTTGTTTTATAGAGTAGAAGAAACATTAATCACACTGAAAACACATAATAGAAGAGATTAAAAAAAGCTAAAACTAAGGGAACAATTAAAAGAGCTACAAAGAATTCTAATGACAACCCTTTAGGGCTAATCAGTAAAAAAATCAATACTAAGAGATGGAATACATACAGATGACATAACCAAGACATAACCACAATGCTATTTTTACCCAACTTCATAATAAATATTTTATACTATTACTCTATCACTCATCCTACCAATCCTTAAAATACGTACTCCTAAAAGGCATATAACCAAGATTATCCTGCTTATCTAATCGCTTAAACACCTTACGAAACAGATACCAAATAATAGGAATATTTACTAATAGTGGAATAAACATCATCATCAAGTCTACATCAGGTCTTTCATAAGTCTGTAAACCTTTTATCACATACACGAAAATAACATTATAAAGACTAAACGTAATTATAATGGAGGCTAACCACTTAATCTTTAACCACTCTATTAACAACAATATAAAGAAAATAATAGGTAGTATTATTATAAAAAATACGACCATACAAAAAACACCCATTACAAGATATTCTAAAATATTAATCTCTAATAGAAAAATCATAGTGTTCTTTTCATACTTTAATAACACAATGTACTCAAAAAAAAACAGCTCAAAATAAACAAGCAACACTAAGCAGTAAGTCCAAAACTTAGTAAGCTCTATACTTTTAACTTTACTCCTAAACTGATTAAACCGCTCTTTTAGTTCTTCTTTATCCATAGTACATATTTTCTTACCTATAGGTTATCTCACTAGAAATCAATTCTATTACTACACCTTAAAAATCATCCGCAAACCACTCATCTTCTAAATCATCTTCTTCTAAATCGTCCTCACCATATATCGTAATATTAGTATTTATCTGTAGTCTGTCTATAAAATCTTCAAAACTATGAGCTACTAGAGTTAAACCATCATTAGATAGGCTATCGTGTGAATAGTAATACACATCACCTTTGAGCATATTAATCACTAAATAATCCCAGGATTTCCCTCTGCAAAGACGAAATATTGAGGGCTTATCTGATCTAATAATGATTCACGAGTACTCTGGATTGATTCCTCTCCTTTACGCCACCCGTAAATGAATGAAACGCTTACAGTACCATCATCATATCCTACTGGGACTTTCTCTATGCCGTTTACAACTATATCATTTACAAATAGACTATAACCATATTCAATAGAAAAATCTATATACTCTTTCGCAAGCCGTAGATCATTCTTATTAATGTATTTATCTACATTAAAATTATTATTTTTAAGTGTTTCAAATGTTGATACTATTTCTAGTCCCCCAAGTGCCATTATTTTATCTTCTAAATACATATTTACCTTTTTATACTAGGAAACTTCTCGAATATCATCTGATAATCTAAGAGATGTTCAAAATCTAAACAATGCTCAGGCTCTTTAAACCAATGTTGACTTAAATCTCCCGTACCATACTGTTCTATATTTACAGTTTTACCATCTTCAATAACCCATTCATCGAGGAATACATTATCCTTTTTTTTAGAAGAATAAAACATTAATGTTTTAGCTAATTTCCCATACCAAGTAACTTGAGTTAAAAAGACTTTACCTTTACTATAACGTTGACACATATCGTCTTCTACTTTAAAATACACAATTTTCAAACCTGGTTTAAAAGAATTACTGTCATAATAATGGAAAGCTATATACATCATACACGAAGTGATTTGACAATATGGTTTATCATCTTTATAACAATTAACGGTATATCCCTTATCATTCTTAAAAGCATATTCTGCCCACTGTCTAGGAGTAAAGGATAAAAATTCTTTTGGAATATTATCATCAAACTCTTCTGAAAGATGAACTTCTAATGTCATTTGTTCATCCATCATTTTCTTCATAACACCATTATATTGGGTAAACTCTAATCTGTACATCTCTATTTACTTTTTAAAAATCATCCGCAAACCTCTCCTCTACTAAGTCATCCTCATTATATATAGTAATATTAGCTTTTACACATAGTACTTACTTATCACTTCCTTAAATAAATTAACTATTTCTATCTCTGTTTATCAAACTCATAATAAAATCATCAAGCTCCTTATCATACTCTGGATTAACGACCAAATAGTGTACTTGATACTCCCCTTTCAGAAAGGTCATAAACTCTTCTGACACATTTAACTCTAATGAATTGACATAGACGTCATCCTTTCCCTTTACTCCAGTTATTTTCATACCCCAAAAAGAAGGAAAAGCCCTACTCTTGTTAAAGTTGATATTAAAACACTCGTCTTTAGTAACTTCAATATTCACAAATTCAAATCCACTCAATTCACTTTGTTCTAATCCTTCTTTTAAAACATCTGTTACTACATAAAAATTAGAAATAACAACCAAATCATCACCCAACCAATCTTCTAAATGAATATGTAACTTTAAAATCTCGCTATAAGAATTATCTATATCACTAAATACAGTTTTTTCTCCTAACCCTACAATTACTTCAGGCTCAACTATATTATATTTTCTCATCTATCTCATCTAATTTTAAACAACAGATTTGCGCTTAATATCGTAAAGATCTATCTCTTCATCAGCGAAGAGTAGACGTTCTAAGGCATTCGCTCCATATTCACCTCTATAATCTAACTCATTATCTGAGATAGGCACTAATAATAAACAATGTACCTTCTTCTTACCAAACTCTCGTTTACTTAACTTATCAGCCCATAAATAAGGTTCTATAAACATAATATGTTTCATATCACTATCATAAAAATCCGATATGGTATTTACAAAAATAGTTCCTGGCATACATTCTAACCCATCTTTAGTAATATAAAAGCTAACCGTAGATAAAATATTAGGTACCTTATCATAGTGCTTATAACCTACCATTAATAACTCTACAGGCATATTTAAGACCCCGCCATCTGACCCTTCTATATTATTAGGATAATCTGACACCCCTATAGTGCTAAAAATCAATACATTTTTATCAATAGGATCTACTACAGACACTAATGCTACTGAATGACTTTCATTATGATCAAAATACTTGTAAATTTTAGCATCAAACCCAATTGCATTTGCAAAAAAACGAGCATAAGCCTTATTATCTTCTGAAGGTTTCATTATTTTTTTTTTTTTGATAATTCATAAAGTGTATCTATCTAAAAACAAACACTCCTTAAATATAATAATTCAAAACAAAACCACAAAATAAACGTATATAAAAACACTTTAACATAAAAAACTACAATAAACCCTATATACTTAAAAAAAACAGAAACACTAGCTTATCTGACACAGCACAGCGCACTAAGAAAACAGCGTGTGAGATGCTTCATTCTTCAGCAGGACATAGACTGTGGCTACGTAAGCCACAATACTTGCGTTGTCGTAGATTTGATCCGTGACGTGTATTGATTAAAACATCTAAAAGATGTTTTATGTGGGCGTAAAGTGTTACGCCCCTACGCCAACATTGTGTATCAACAGGGCGTAACGTATTATCCCTCCCTCCATTCTCCTCCTACTTAATCCCAATACTCAGCTAGTCGTAGATTACCTATCAATACGAGAATCATTACTCGACTAATATTTCTCAGAGCGACTATTTACGGCGAATACTCGACTAACTGTCGAGCAACTCGCTATTAGTACTGACTCTCATTGGGATTGAAAGGTGTTCTAGAAAAACACTTGATTAACCAAAAACACATTAACAATCTCAAAAATAGTTATTTAGGTATTTTTACACTTTAAAAAAAATATGTCTCATTTTTTGAAAATTGTGCCATTTGGGGCTAAAATGGGGATATTCTGAAAAAAAAGGAAGATTAGAATGGTTATTTTGAAAGCAAATAGATGGTTAATGAGTGTAAAACAAAAAAAGCAGTTCACTTTTATTTAAATACTATAGTAGAGAACTGTGATGTAACTCAGAAGCGAGATAGAGATGAATTAGTGAGGGTTATTCTAACAAAGTGTCAGCAGTATAAACACACACAACACACTTACAACGAATAAAATAGAATTACCTTATAATATTTGGCTAATACATAATCCGCATTTAAGATAGATACATACAAAAAAAGCTAGTGAATACATTGTTGTATTTACTAGCTTTCCTTTTATTGTGATGAGTATTTATAACTTGAAAATAATCTCTACTCTTTATACACTCGTTTTAAGAATAAGTTGTTCATTGGGTTAATGCCCAATCCCTTTACATTTTGATGAGAGAACCGTGCTGCTCTATCGTAAAACAAGATGATAGCAGGTACTTCATCAGCGATAATGTGATCCATCTGCTGATACAGCGTAGTTCGCTTATCTGGAGAGACTTCACTTAACGCTTGATTGTATAATTTGTCATATTCCTTATTGTCAAATCGAGTATAGTTAGGTCCATTAGGTGCCTTGTTCTTTGAATAAAATAGAGACAGATAGTTCTCTGCATCTGGATAATCAGCTATCCAACTTCCTCTGAAGAATGACACTTTCCCTGACGCCATACCCTGACGTAAGGATGCCGGAGGAGTAACATCTACCACTACATCTATACCGATTTTCTTCCACTCGCGTTGTAGATATTCCCCTATATCTAGATAAGAGGCATTCGTAGATAGCGTTACCTCTACTCTGTCTAGCTTCTTCTCTTTTTTATAAGCATTCACTAGCTCTAAAGCGACTTGTGGATTATACAATGGATCAAGTGAGATTTGCCCCTCAAGGCCTTTAGGGATAATCCCCCCTACATTATCTTCACCCATCCCACTGCGCAAATGAAGCAACATCTTATTTCGGTCAAATCCTTTATTAAGCGCTTGTCTTATTCTCTTATCTTGTACTGCACTAGGCGAATCAAGGTTAAATCCTAGATATTCTGTATTTAGATAAGGTCCTGTCACCATTTGGATTTTATCGTTGTACTTGGGGTTGAGTTGTCCGTCTTCTGTAATGATTTCGTCTTTATAAGATGGATCAAGTCCTGAGATAAAGTCTAAATTTCCTTGTAAGAATTGTAAGAAACTACTTTGTTTATCTGGTAAGAAAGTGATAGATACCGCCTCTAGATAAGGTAAGGATACCCCGTTCTCATCTTTCTCGAAGTAGCGATTATTTTTGCGAAGCACTAATTTTATATTCTCTTCCCAAAACTTAAAGTAGAAAGGCCCTGTTCCGATGGGATGAGAACGAAAGTCTTGTGTCTTATCTTCCACCACTTCCTTAGGTACGACAGAGGCATACCTCATCGATAACAATCCTAAAAATGCAGGAAAAGCTTCCTTAAGTTCTATGCGAAACACACTGTCATTAACAGCGGTGAACTTCTCTACCTTCTGAAAGATCCACGCACCTGGAGAGACGACATCCTTATCTACTATTCTATTAAAACTATAGGCGAAATCACGAGCATTCACTGTGCGTGTACTGTCTGCCCCAAAATTAGTATGCTTGTGGAAGTACACATTTGATCTAAGGGTAAAGTCATATCGCTTACCATCTTCACTTATAGTCCACGATCTAGCAATATCAGGCTGTACGTGTAAGCTGTCATCTAGCTGTACCAACCCGTTAAAAAGTTGATTACATGGCCAAATAATAGCCATACTTCTCGCGAAAGCAGGGTCTAATGTTTGAATATTAGCATTCTCGTTATATCTAAAAACTAAATTGATATCTTGATTGGCTGATTTTTTCTGACAAGAAAACGTCAGTACACAGACACAAAATATTGAAACGTAATGAATTATTGATTTCATCAAACCGATTTTTGTACGTAAATTTGCAAACCTTTTCAATATTGAAAAAGTAAATATAATTCAAAGTTACTACTTAGTAAGTAATCATTATGGAAAATAGAAAAAAAGTAGCTTTTTATACATTAGGTTGTAAGCTTAACTTCTCTGAAACTTCCACTATCGCTAGAAATTTTACAGAAGAAGGATTTGATAGAGTGGATTTTGAAGAAGTAGCTGATATCTATGTTATCAATACGTGTTCTGTAACAGAAAATGCAGACAAACAGTTTAAGCAAATAGTCAAAAAGGCTCAGAAGAAAAACGATAAAGCTTTCGTAGCAGCAGTGGGTTGTTATGCTCAATTAAAACCGGAGGAACTAGCTTCTGTCGATGGGGTAGATTTAGTATTAGGAGCGACTGAGAAGTTTAAAATAACAGATTACATCAATGACTTGTCTAAGAATGATATGGGACAAGTACATTCTTGCGAAATATCGGAGGCGGACTTCTATGTAGGAAGTTACTCTATCGGTGACCGTACTCGTGCTTTTCTTAAAGTGCAGGATGGGTGTGATTATAAATGTACATACTGTACTATCCCGTTAGCACGTGGTATCTCTCGTAGTGACACGATGGAGAACGTACTGCTTAACGCAAAAGAAATATCTGCTCAGGATATCAAAGAGATTGTATTAACAGGTGTGAATATCGGTGACTATGGTAAAGGAGAGTTCGGTAATAAAAAACACGAGCACACGTTCTTAGAATTAGTACAAGCATTAGATACAGTAGAGGGAATAGAGAGACTTCGTATCTCTTCTATAGAACCTAACTTATTAAAGAATGAGACGATAGACTTCGTGTCTAAGAGTAGAACATTCGTGCCTCACTTCCACATCCCTTTACAGTCAGGGTGTAACGATATCTTAAAGAAGATGAAGCGTCGTTACCTACGTGAGCTGTATGTAGAGCGTGTAGAGAAGATCAGAGAGGTGATGCCTGACTGCTGTGTAGGTGTAGATGTTATCGTAGGTTTCCCTGGGGAATCTGACGAGAAATTCTTAGAGACATACAACTTCCTTAGCGAACTTGATATCTCTTACTTACACGTATTTACTTACTCTGAGCGTGATAATACAGAGGCTGTGGATATGGATGAAGTAGTACCTATGAATGTGCGCAATAAACGCAGTAAGATGCTAAGAGGTCTTTCTGTAAAGAAACGTCGTGCCTTCTACGAATCACAAATCGGTAAAGAGAAAACAGTCTTATTCGAAAGTGAGAATAAAGAGGGATATATCCACGGATTTACAGAGAACTATGTAAAGGTAAAAACACCTTGGGATCCAGCGTTAGTGAATACACTACACGCAGTGAAGTTAACCAAGATAGATGAGGATGGTATCGTAAGATTAGAGTTCATCTAATAAAAGTATAGTTTGCGACATAAATACACGTCACGGATTGTCCGCACCTCTCCTGGCCCATCACTAAAAACATCTACCAGATGTTTTCTTAACATTCTGTCCTGCGACAGCTAAGCGCTTCGCAAGACAAATAAACATAGTAAGTACAGCTCGCGCAGATTTGCAATCCGTGTGGCGCTTCTAAAAAAAGCCTGCTTTGAGAGTATCAAAGCAGGCTTTTTATGTTATGTTCTACTTACTTAATATAAGTGTTCTACTAAGTATACCTTGTTTTGTTGTTTGTCTTATGTTTATTTAGATTCGAATACCAGGAGGTAACATCTCTTTATAAACAGGATTCTTTCTAAAGAAAGAAACAATCTTTGGGTGTGTAGGTACTACTCTTAATTTCTTTTCTCGTACCATCTCTAGAATTCCCTTAATAAAATCAGATGCTTGTGTAGGTAACACTGCCTCTAATCCCGTAAGTTTTGTTAGAAAAATCTTTCTTTCTTGTAGTGAATACTCTACACTAAGCAAGCCTTTTTCAGTTTCGTACTCGAACTGACGTAGCAACTCATTGTCTTTAATTTCCATTATATCTCCAAGTTTTATGATTACAAAACAAATTATAGTAAAAACACAGTCTATTCTTAACGAATAAATACTGTCAAATAATACTACTCACTTCTAACTACACTACCTCATCATAGCTAATCAAACACTATCTTTAGTGCTTACCTTACTATGCAATGACTCTTTATAAAAATAAATTTAGTAGGTGTGTCAATCGATGAAAACGAGTCAGACCTTAAATCTACAGATAACATTTAAACGAGAATGAATTATACAAAACAGAGCAAAATTAGTGATTAAAGCACACTGTAGTGTGGTTTTAGAGCTAATTGAAGCTATGTAAAGTAGAATTTATTCGCAGTAAATGGTAGTTGCAGATTTAAGGTCAGAAATAAATATGCAGTATTTCTTTTGTTTAGATTTACTATAATCTCTATATTTAGCAAAGTTCGGCATTTTTTCGGTCATAACCTCGTAAATTAACTTTAAAATATTTAAAATGAGCAAAATACCTATTTATTTCTTCCCAGGTATGTCCTCTACAAGCCTAATATTTGAACACCTTTATCTCGATATTACAAGGTTTGAATTGATATTTTTAGAATGGTTAGACATTGATAAATCCGAAAGTTTAGACCAATATATTAAAAGATATATTCCGTTAATAAAACACGACAACCCTGTTTTAATAGGTGTATCTTTTGGAGGAATAGTCGCACAAGAAATTAGTAAATTAATTCCTGTAAAAAAGACAATTATTATTTCAAGTGTACGTTCTAATAAGGAGTTTCCTAAACTATTTCGTTTTGCTAGTAAAACGGGAATCTATAGATGTCTTCCGACTTCGATGGTAAATACTGTTTTGGGTTGGATTAAAAGCAATGCTTCCCAACATACAATGAAAAGATTAGAACTCTATGACAAGTACCTACCACTAAGAGATAAGAAATACTTAGACTGGTGCATCAGAGAAGTATTAAAATGGAAGCAAGATACCCCTCTAGATGATGTCATACATATACACGGAACGAAGGATGAGATATTCCCGATGTCTAATATAAAATCAGCGATAAAGATAGAAGGTGGAACACACGCTATGATTATCATTAAACACAAGTGGTTTAATACAAATTTAGAAACGATCATATTAAAAAATAACAATGAAAAAGACTCTTAGAACCGTACTAGCGTTAACTGCTGTATTAGCTGTAGCCTCTACTTTTGTATTCGCTACTTCGTTAACTAACTCGTCAGCAGATGATGCTGCTCTTCACTCACACGCAACACCTAAATCTGCTAACTTCGCTGGTGAGACAGTGCCGTTAGACAAAATAGATGTGAAAGAACGATATGATCGTGAACTTATCATCAACACTAATCTTCACGGAACAACTATCACGACTATAAAACGTGCACACAGATACTTCCCTATCATCGAACCAATCTTAAAAAAGAATGGCATCCCTGATGACTTTAAGTACTTATGTGTGATCGAAAGTGGATTAGCTAATGCGGTATCTCCTGCTGGTGCAAGTGGATTCTGGCAATTTATGAAAGGAACTTCTAAAGACTTCAACCTATATATAGATGAATATGTAGATGAACGATATGATCTTATCAAAGTAACGGAGGCTGCCTGTAAATATTTCCAAAGTGCAAAGAACCGCTTCGGCAACTGGACAATGGCTGCTGCCTCTTATAACAGAGGTATGGCTGGTATGTCACGTGCTATGGATAGTCAGTATGTAACAGATTACTATGACTTATATCTTAACCAAGAGACTTCTAGATATGTGTTTAGAATTATCGCATTAAAAGAAATTATGGGTAACCCGGTACAATACGGATTTGATATGCCTGATTCTGAGAAGTACCCTATCGTTCCTACTAAAAAGGTGACTGTGGATTACGACATCGCTGATTTGGCTTTATTCGCTAAGGAACAAGGGATTAATTATAAGTTATTAAAACTATATAACCCTTGGTTAATCAACACTAGCCTAAAGGTGAATAATAGAATATATGAAATAGAGATTCCTACTAAGGGAATTTAATATGAAATATACGTTAACCAAATAAAGAGAGGTGTTTCTGTAATGGAAACACCTCTCTTTATTTATGCCAATGTCATTTTATCATCTATGCTTTTCTATGTACATTTGCATTAGAATATTTCATTCTACCTATTCAATTCTATTATGGACAAACAACAATACGTTACTTCTTCAATCGAAGCAATCAAAGCAAAGAATTTATCTGTACCTTTTAATCTAGATGAGGGATGTATAGTACCGGACTTAGATGTATATCTAAGAAGTCTTCAAGCTGCCTATTTAAACAATACTGACCCTAGAATAGAGAAGCTATTCTATGATAAAATAGAACAATTAAAAGCGCTATAGGTTACAGATTCTTATTTAAGAATGCCACAATAGTTTCTAGAGTCAATTCTTTAACCTCTTTATGTGGAGTATGACCTACATTAGGGAAGATTACTTTCTCCGCAATACCTTTAGCACGTTGGATCGTTTTATCGACTTGAGCTAAGCTACCGTATTCATCTAAATCTCCCTGAATAAATAATAAGGGAGCTGTAATACCTGCCATCTCCTGCTCTACTGTCCAATCAGCAAATGCTGGAGATAACCACGTATCTACCCAAGCCTTGACTACATCATCTACCTTAGTGCCGTGATACTTCACTAGGCGCTCTCCTAAGTCTGTAGTCTCATAAGCTGTCTTAGCAGCACGTACTCCATCTAAAGTAACTTGCTCTACGAATATATGACCTGCTTCTGCTACTAACGCTAATGTACTATCTGGATACATCGCTGCAAATAATAACGCTATAGAGGCTCCATCACTATGCCCAAATAAGACTACCTTATCTAGCTCTAGTTCTTCTAAGAACACCTTTAAGAATACAGCTTCATCCTTTAAGTAATCACGTCCACGTACAGTCGTTGTCATCTTATCAGACAGCCCGTACCCTACTCTATCATAAACCACAACATCACAGTGTAAATGCTCTGCTAATAGCGCAGGCCAATCTCTCCATAATGTCACACATCCTAACGAGTCGTGTAATAAAACCAATGTATATCTACTCTGCTCAGTATGGGTAAAGTGTTTATAAAAGACATTCTTCTGATTGATTAATACACAATCTTGGATAGCTGTAATCATAGTGTGGTATTTTAAATCTCAAAAATAGAGAAGATATGGGGAGTGGGCAAGTTAAAAAAATATTGAGAATTCAAGTAACGGAATAACTAAACCTTACAAAGTCAACAAATCTACTCAAAGCCTTACGAATTATCATAAACTAAAACACCTTAGAGCAAATCAAAACGCCCCTAAGTACAACTTATTATGAAAATTGAATTTATGACAAAAGAATACATTGATATTTTTAAACAAGATACTATTTGTAAACTAAGAAAATAGACATCTCGATTAAACAATAAGATTAGGAAAAAAAACAACAATTAATATCAGCAACAAGAATATAGTTAGAATAAAAAGAACAGAAAATAGGATTATAGGATTTCTCTTTATTTCAGAACTAATACTTATACTTTTACTCCATTCAATAGTTTTAAAACTAAACCACTTAGTGTAAACCACATATAGAATAACATTAATGGCGATGAAAAAAAGTCTTACAGTCATAGTATTTAATCTAATCTTTATTCCCAACACTAAATTCACTAAAGAAATCACGAATAAGTTAAATGTAATAAGTAATATCATACATGATATATTCTTAATAATAGAATTAGCTGAATTTCTAGACTCTTCTTCGTTATTTTTATATACATTGTAGAAATAGTAATTAAAGTATTTCTCAAATAATATTTTGTATGTTTCTTCTAGCATAATATATTATTTCAATTTAAAGCGAATACACTAACATTTAAACACAAAAAAGCCTCAACTTTCGTTGAGGCTTCTGTGATCCAATCAGGGTCGTAAACTAATGCTTTAACCCCTTATAATTACTATACATTTTAATATTTACAACTGTATAAGGGTAATATTTAGGGTAATATTCATGAATTCCAAGAGTTAGTATAAAATCTTAAGCCAATTCTGAAACAATTATTTTAAGTACGTTTTAAAGCATTGTTTTTCTTCTTTGGTAAATATATGTCTTCCGAACAAGAACGCTTTTAAAATCAATTGAAAACATCTAAATTTATATAAGGAAGAACAAAGTAATGCTATAAACTTTTTTCTTTGTTAAGTTCTATTTTCTTTAGCTTATTAGTTTCTCTTCTTTGGTTTAAAAGGGTATTCTATTTGTTATTCTCTATGTTAGATTATATCTAATATTTTTATATTTAGTATTACTCTTGTTATATAGATAATCTTTTAGTTTTCTTGTTCAACTCAATTAGAATTTTTTCTTTGTAGTTGTCTTCATCACAAGTAAACGATTTAAAGATATCCAGTAACTCATTTATGTGTTTAGATTTGTTATTTGGGTTTTTAAAATTATTAATAATTTCAATTGCTTTTATTATTCCACTGTTTATTATAAGTTGATAGTAGCCACTGTCTTTAAAAACTGTAATATTATTAAGCTCTATTTTCTTCTCTTTAGCATAGATATTCAAAAAAATAATACTGTTTAGATAATTATGTAAATCTGTAGGTATTTGATTCCAATTGGATTTAAGTGTTAGTAAGTTTTTATATTTTGTTTTGAAAGCTGGATCACTAACTTTTTCAATAGAAATTTCAAATCTTAACAAAAGGAGTTTTTTAGAAATAACCTCGTTGTATTTCATTAGCTTTTTTTTATCCTTCTTATGTATTTCTAAGTATTTATCATAGAATTTTAATTCATAATTAGTTTGCTTGAAATATAGTGTTGTTATATGGCTAATATCTCTTTTGGCTTCTTTATATTTTACAAAGCAATTTAATATATCAATTGTAAAATCTTTTAGTAATAATGTAACTCCTATTTCTAATTTAGTAATATTAGATTTTAGCCATATTTCTCCTTTCTTAAAACCTATTTTAGATTCAATTATTTCAATACATTCTATAAACTCGTTGTAGTTTAAATCTTTTCTTGTGTTTTTGCCAAAATACCATTTTCTGATACTACCATCAATTGATAAGGTAGATTGTTTTGTCTTTGAATTTTCGGTTAATAATAATCTTAATTTAAAAGTTTTTGATTTGTGAGTTAAATTATATCTATAAAGTTGTTTAGAGCTTGGGATTACATTTTCTCTATGTATATCCTTCTTTTCCCGCCAATCGTAATTGTTTCTTAAGTAATCTACATTTACATCTTTTATAATTATTTTAATCTTATCTATCATAGATATCCTTTTTTAAAAATTGTTCTAAGTCGCCTCTTGTAATAGTAACAAATCCTTTAGAAGAAGTTTTGGAGTATTTTAATCCTTTTGTTCTATACCTATATATAGTTCTTTTTGACAATTGATATTCTTCTTTAATTTTTTCGAGATTAAGAATGTCTGATTCTTGTTTTGGCTTTATTGCGTTTATTAGTAAAGCCATATTTTTACTCTTTTCTTTTTGTAACTCTCTTTTAGAGTGAGCTAATTCAAGAATTATTTTTTTTATTTTTTTTTGACCAACCATTGTTAATTAAAATTTTATGTCTTTCATTACGTTACTTAAGATTTTCGAATCTGTATTCATATAAATATGAGTAGTTTTTATATTCCTATGTCCCATTAGTTTTGAAATACAATTAATAGGGATACCTTCTAAGGCAAGTAAAGAACCAAATGTATGACGTGCAGTATGAAAGCTTACTTTTTTCTTGATTTTACTTAGTTTTGCAATAACCTTAAGATGTCTATTGATTAAAGCATTGGAAGTTGATGTTAGAAGTAAATCTTCATCTTTTTTACTATTAATATCATATTTCATTAAAATACTATACCAGAATTCGTTAAAAGGAATCTCTACAACATCTTTAGTTTTAATTTGTCGCTTGATTATACTTTTATCTTTGGTTATATCTTTTTTTCGTAATGTTTTTATATCGCAGTCTCTCAAACCTGTATAACAACTGAATAAAAACAAGTCTCGTGTATATTTTAAGCTTTTGGGTACAGTGTCAATATCTAAATTTACATCCCTAAATCTTTCTAACTCTTCTTTATTTAAGAAGACAATTGATGAATGTTCTTCAAATTTTTTATAATATACACAAGGGTTCTCTTCGATTATTTTTTGAATAACAAAATTTTTCAATACACAGCTTAAATTTTTTACTCTGGAATTTATACCACTTTTTCCTACTTGTTTGTCTTCTTTTAAAAAGCCGACAAAGCTTACAATTAATTTTGCATTTATCTCTCTTAGCGTTAGATTCGGTTTAAACTGTTTTAATCTTTTTCTTAGTAAAGTATAGTGATATTTTGTCCCCTCTGATAAATATTCAGCAGCAAATCTATTTTTAAGATACTCATCAAAATGAAAATAAAAATCTTGATTTTGTTGTATTTTATCTTTTCCGTTTATTTTTTTAAGGATGTTCTCTTTATTAAAAGTCTCTCCATTATTTTCCATTTCCAAAAGAAGATTATAAATACGTGATTCTTCTTTCTGTAGTATCATTTTGAGCAAGGTTTCTTTAACGCATTTTTTCTTATCATCCCAATCGTTAATATGGACGTATTTTCCCGATGTTGTTTTAGTTTTTCCTCCTCTAAATATAATTTGATAATGTAAAGGATGTTTATTCGGTTCATCTTTTTTAAACAAGTCCTTTCTAAGGATAGTTTTTACAGTAAAAGAATTTTTCATAGTGGATAATTATTTTAAAAATTATTTAGTTATCATCATATATATATTATACCCGTGAAGCTTTTTTTTGTAAGCCAAAAATTGTATTTTAACATAATATTAACTTATTGGAAAAAGGTATGAAAAAAGCGACCAGTAAAGTCGCTTGATAAAAATGGGGTAAGAATGAATTTATTTAAAATAAAACAGCTTGTTTTTTTATTAATCGCTCAAACCTAATTTTAGTACCATCATCATTTAATTGATTTTCATCATTAGGGTCAGCTTCAAAGTAAAATATTGTATTATTTTCTTTCACAATTAATTTTTCAAGTTCATTGTTACTTATTTCTGCACAGACAAAAATTGAGAAAGGTTCAAATAAATAATTACTTTTATTATTCTTTATGGTATAAGTTGATACTCTACCTATACATCCATTTTCAGGACTTTGAACAATTGTTATTTCATCTGCTCTATCATTGTTTAAGTCTCCTTCGTTTATTAGTTTAAACCAACAACATCCAACTTTTATGGGATTTATAGAATTATCGCTAAAATGTATTTCATATTCATCTGGTACTCCATTTTCTACAGGATTTCCGTATCCTTTTTTTGTAAGCTTTCGATATGCATATTCGAATTTACCATCTCCATTAAAATCTCCATAAATCTTGTTACCAACAGTTTCGTTGTTTGAACGTTCTATAGTAACTTCTTGAATTTTTATATTTTTTTTGTCTTGTTTGAAATAATCATTGACTAAAACATTTTTTACTTCTCTAAAGCTATGTTTGTTAATACGAACTTGATTAATAATCGACTCAAAAGCGATTTGATAGTTTTTTGTTCTTTTTGCTGCTTCTTCTAAAGTAGAATTTTCTCCTCTGAATATTAACTCCTGCTGTACCTTTTCAACTAAATCAGGAGAGTGTTTCATAATAAGTATAGGTAATTTATATTCAAGATAGTCTCTAATATAAATTAACTCCTCCGCTCTGTCTTTAAAGCTCTCTTTATTAAAATTTTCTTCTTTTATGATAGTTACTTCTGAAGAAGTACTTAGAGAATTGTTTTGTTCATTTTTACAAGAAATAAACACAACTGAAAGTATTAGTAATAAGTAATTTATTTTCATTGGTAATTATAATTATCTATTGTAATAGTCGCTGAATGTTTTATCAGGATTAGCTTTTAACCATTGTTCTCTATCGTTTTCATTGTATGTTGAACTATATCTTTCTGAATTTCTATATGTATTTAGTATCTTTTCTTCTTCAATAATTCTTTCTCTTCTCTTATTCTCAGTTTCTCCTAAGAAGAAGAGGAACAGCATACTTAGAAAAGGAGAAAAAATCAATGAAAATAAAAACCAAAACCAAGCAGCTCTCCCTCGTTTATTAGCCATTTTTATTGGAATTGTTAAAAGTACTATTATTAACATTAGTACGATGAATAGCATTATTGCTATTGTAATATTCTTGTAATCCATGTAATTTAAAATAAAAATTGGAGCTAATATAGAAATAAAAAGTCTATTATAAGCGGTTTATTTTATGCGGTAAATTATAAGCGGTATTTTTCCAAAATTCGTTGTATGAACAATGATGATAAAGAAATAGAGAAAGAGATTGGAAAGATAGCTACAAAATTAAAAGAGCTAAGAAAAAGTAAAGGTTACAAAAGTTATGAAACTTTTGCTTTTGATAATAATCTAAATAGGGTGCAATATTGGAGAATAGAATCAGGTCAGAATATAACAATGAAAACGTTAATTACTGTTTTAAGAATTCACAATATTTCTTTATCTGATTTTTTTAAAGATTTATAACTTTTAAACAGAGGGGAACTATTAGGGATCAATCTCAAAAGTTGTGTGTGAATTAAAAACTACAGATCTTTGTAATGATAAATAATAAACGTGGAAAACTATATTGAGTTTATAAAAATGATTTTACCTGAGTTTTTAG
>NZ_NSGJ01000018.1 GCF_002286775.1 Myroides sp. N17-2 | reverse complement strand
ACTAAAAACTCAGGTAAAATCATTTTTATAAACTCAATATAGTTTTCCACGTTTATTATTTATCATTACAAAGATCTGTAGTTTTTAATTCACACACAACTTTTGAGATTGATCCCTAAAAAGCGTACTATAGTTGAGTATGCGTTAAAAGATTCTAATCAACCTATCGGCATAGCAACGTATAGTCTTACTTCTCAACTTCCAGAATCATACCAAGAAATCATTCCCAATGGAGAAGAGATCGCTAGGAAGCTAAACTTATTAATGGATAAGAATGTTATTATAAATAGAAATTAGAGGTTTTAAAAGGGAATTAAATATAAAAGTATACAAACAAAAAAAGCGACCTATTGGTCGCTTTTTGACTAGTGGGGAGAGCAGGATTCGAACCTGCGAAGGTTACCCAACGGATTTACAGTCCGTCCTCGTTGGCCGCTTGAGTATCTCCCCTCCTAAGAGGTAACTTAGATAATATATTGTATAAAAAGTCTTCGTGGGGAGAGCAGGATTCGAACCTGCGAAGGTTACCCAACGGATTTACAGTCCGTCCTCGTTGGCCGCTTGAGTATCTCCCCTCCTAAAAGGTTAAATTAGACTATAATTTTTATACAATATGACTTTATTAGTGGGGAGAGCAGGATTCGAACCTGCGAAGGTTACCCAACGGATTTACAGTCCGTCCTCGTTGGCCGCTTGAGTATCTCCCCTTCCTAAAAAGGTTATATCTAAGTAATATTTTCTTGTTAATGAACGTTTGGTGGGGAGAGCAGGATTCGAACCTGCGAAGGTTACCCAACGGATTTACAGTCCGTCCTCGTTGGCCGCTTGAGTATCTCCCCTAAGCTGTTGCTTATCTTGTTTGTTTAGAACGGTGCAAATATAGGGCTGTTTTCTTAATTTGCAAGACTTGCAAGGCTTTTTTTTCTTCTTTTTTCAACCAATATTATCTAACTAATTGGTTATAAAAAAAGTAGTGTTAAAAATTTTTTTTAAAATTTATTGATTGTTTGTCTGATATCAACTAATTTCTTCATCAAATCTTCAAAGTAATCTAAGTGAAGCATATTTGCTCCATCACTTTTTGCGTTTGCTGGGTCGAAGTGTGTTTCTAAGAACAGACCATCTACACCTACAGCAATACCTGCTTTAGCTACAGTCTCGATAAGATCAGGACGACCTCCTGTTACTCCAGAAGATTGGTTAGGCTGTTGTAGAGAGTGTGTGATGTCTAATACTGTAGTAGCATATTGTTGCATAGTAGGGATTCCTCTATAATCAATAATCATATCTTGGTATCCGAACATCGTTCCTCTATCAGTCACCATTACACTTTCGTTATTACAGTCTAGTACTTTCTGTACAGCGTGTTTCATACTCTCAGGACTCATAAATTGTCCTTTCTTAAGATTAACTACCTTACCAGTATTAGCAGCAGCTACTACTAGGTCAGTCTGTCTTACTAAGAAAGCAGGAATCTGTAATACATCTACGTACTCAGCAGCTAATGCCGCATCAGAATTCTCGTGAATATCCGTTACAGTAGGAACGCCAAACTCTTTACCTACTTTTTGTAAGATTTTAAGAGCAGTCTCGTTACCTATACCTGTGAAGCTATCAATACGCGATCTGTTTGCTTTTTTAAACGAACCTTTAAATACGAATGGTATTTTAAGGTTATCAGTTACAGTTACTAGTTTTTCTGCGATACGCATTGCCATCTCTTCACCTTCGATAGCACATGGACCAGCTAATAAAAAGAAGTTATCAGCATCCAAGTTTTTGATTAATGGTATATTATTTAGATTCATAAGATCAGTTTATTTAATGTTATTTTTTTCGTTTGTTGTTGTTCTTTTTGTTCTTGTTTTGCTGTGGAGTTGTTATTATTTCCGCAGCGTTTTTAGTCTGTATAAAGTACGAAATAATGGCGATAATTACAACACCAAAAGAAAGATTATTAGTAACTCCATTTCGCATATATATATCAAATGAAGCATAGTTAATTGCTTCTTCTAAAGGCATTTTAGTTTGTGTTGTCATTGCCTCCTGCAGGGTGCTCATAAAGTGAGGGCTCACCTGTACAAATGTAATGTATTGTATAAGAGGGAAGAAGAAAGTAATCATAATACAGATGACAAGTCCAGAAAGGAAAGCACGTTGCCAAGAAATCACCCCGTTGTAAAACTCTTTTTTCTTTTGTCTAATTCCCAACCAATAGAAAATAGTAAGTCCAAGGTTAAAAATTAGCTGAAGACCAACTTCATATCTAATCTTTTCTAACTCGTGAAAACCTAGTGATTTGACAATAAACATCCAAACTAACGCGGCTAGAGTAGCAATAGAAGCCCATTTAAATTCAATAGAGAAGTTTCTCATTATTCTGTTTTAATAATTAATACTTTAAATACAAAGTTACAACAGTTATAGAAGGTGAGCTAATTCTACTTTCTTACTACTAAACTTTTTATGACGAAACACAGCTTATAAGAGGCTTCGTTCTTAGAGATAGAGCAGTTTTGTAGAATTGCGTTTAGCTTATTTGTTTGTTGTATATTTAAGCTTCAAAAGTAAAGTTTTTATTTTATAGCCTAAAATATATTTTATATTGATATTTTTTATTAGATTTAGAAGTGTTTATATTATTCTTGGCAAGGAATGTGATGTATAAACAATAAAAACACAATAATCCACCTAATAAATAAAACTATTATGAAAAAACTAATCCTTATTAGACATGCAAAATCAAGTTGGAATGCTATTACTGATGATTTGTCGCGCCCATTATCAAAGAGAGGAGTAAGTGATGCCCACCTAGTATCACATGCATTAATAGGTCATTTGCCTTCTAAGGTAATTGTGTGGAGTAGCCCAGCCAAGAGAGCTAAAGAGACAGCAACTATCTTCTGCCAGAATATGGAAATGAATATAGACTGTATTATTAAGAATGAAGACATATACACTTTCGAACGCTCTGAATTAAGAAATGCAATAAAAATGTGTAAAAATGAGCATGACACGCTAATTCTTTTCGGTCATAATGATGCAATCACGAAATTTGTTAATAAATTTGGTAGCGAAACCTTTGAAAATGTACCTACATCAGGCGTTGTTGTTATAAACTTCGATACAGATGATTGGAGTACAATAGAAAAAGGAGACACCGAATTAACTATTTTTCCAAGAGACCTAAAAATATAATGAATACAGCTAATACAACTAAATATAGATATATCGATCGCGAGAAGAGTTGGCTATCATTTAATGAGCGAGTTCTACAAGAAGCAGGTGACGAAACAGTTCCGCTACTAGAAAGATTGAGATTTATCGGGATCTTCTCTAATAACTTAGATGAGTTCTTTAGAGTAAGATATGCGACAATACGTCGTATGACACTTACTGGACAAAGTAATCGAAAGTTAGGAAGTGGAGTAATCGTAAAAGATCTATTAGCACAGATTACCACTAGAGTTATCGAGTTACAAAAGGAAAGTGTACGCATCCTACATGATGTGGAACGCAAACTAGAAGGGGAGGGAATCTTTATGGTTAACGAGAAGGAGATAAACGAGAAACAACAGGCTTTCGTTAAAGAGTTCTTCTTACACCAAGTATCTCCTGATATGGTAACGATTATCTTAAGTGATCTAGCGGAGTTTCCATTGTTAAGAGATACACACGGTTATTTAGTTGTGAAGCTAGAGGTAGATCCTCTGTTAGTGGAGAAACACCAAACGAATAAACAAAGACGCAATAATAGCGCTATACGATATGCTGTCATAGAGATACCTAATATTGTTAATCGATTCGTAGAGATACCATCTGATGATGATAAGAAATATATTATGATGATAGATGATATCATTAGATATAACTTAGACTCCATCTTCAATATATTTGACTTTAAGGCAGAGTCTGCTTTTATGATTAAAGTTACGCGTGATGCGGAGTTAGATTTTGATACTGACTTACACAAGTCGTTTGTAGAGAAGATATCAAGTGGTGTACGCGATAGAAAACAAGGGGCTATTGTGCGATTCGTATATGATCAAGAGATGGATCAAGAGATGCTTGATTTCTTACTTGAGAATGTGGAAATAGAATTAAATGATAGTATTATCCCGTCAGGTAGATATCACAATAGACGTGACTATATGAGTTTCCCTACCACAGGTAGAACAGATTTGACTTATCCTAAGCAGATACCTGTACCTGTAAAGGGATTGAATCTAGAGGATAGTATTATTCAGCAGATTCAGAAGCGAGATTATATGATCTATACACCTTATCAGTCTTATTCTTATTTAGTTAAGTTCTTAAGAGAGGCTGCGTTAGATCCACAGGTGTTATCTATTAAGATTACCTTGTATCGATTAGCGAAGAATTCTCAGATTATTAGTTCTTTAATTAACGCAGTGAAGAATGGTAAGAAAGTAGTAGCTCAAGTAGAGTTGCAAGCCCGTTTCGATGAGGCAAGTAATATCTATTATTCTGAGTTGATGCAATCAGAAGGTGTGCAGTTAATATTTGGGGTAAAAGGACTTAAAGTACACAGTAAAATATGTGTGGTAGAACGTCTAGAGAATAAAAAGGTGAAGCGTTATGGCTTTGTATCTACAGGAAACTTTAATGAGAGTACAGCCAAAGTATACACAGACGTAACAGTCTTTACTAGTCATAATTCTCTGATGAAGGATGTGTCTAAAGTATTCGAATTCTTACAGGTGAACTACCGTGTACATAAATATAAGCATCTATTAGTATCTCCTCATTATACACGTAAAGGGTTTTACAAATTAATAGAGCGAGAAATAAAGAATGCGGAGAATGGTCTTCCTGCGTATATACGACTTAAGATGAATAGTTTATCAGATCTTAAGATGATAGATAAGCTATATGAGGCGAGTAATGCAGGAGTAAAAATTCAGTTGATTATTAGAGGGATATGTTCTTTAGTTCCGGGTATACCAGGGATGAGTGAGAATATTGAAGCGATCAGTATTGTAGACCGTTTCTTAGAGCATTCGAGGGTGTATATATTTGGAAATAATGGCAATCCTGATATTTATATATCATCTGCGGATTTTATGACTAGAAACTTGGATGAGAGGGTAGAGGTTACTTGCCCTATCTATGATGAAGTAGTCAAACAGGAGTTGATAGATACATTCGATATAGGATGGAAAGGGAACTATAAGACTAGGTATCAGAATGCGGAGTTGTCTAATGCATATCGTGGATATACTAAAGACAATAAGTTCCATTCACAACAGGAAATGTATAAGTATTATCAAAATAAGTTAAAATAATAGAACTAGATATATGCTAAAGATAAAGAAGTATGCTGCTATAGATATAGGATCTAATGCTATGCGATTATTGATTATGAATATAGTCGAAGAGGAAGGTAAGGAAACTATATTTACTAAGAGTTCGTTAATACGTGTACCTATTCGATTAGGACAGGATGTATTTACTACCGGGAATGTTTCTAAGGAGGCAGAAGATCGTATGGTTGATGCTATGAAAGCATTCTTTTTATTGATGAAAGTGAATAAGGTCGATAAGTTTATGGCATGTGCTACTAGTGCTATGCGTGAAGCTTCGAATGCAAAGCCTATAGTAGATCGCGTCTTTAAAGAATCAGGTATTAAGATTAGTATTATAGATGGAAAGAAAGAAGCTATGATTATCGCGTCTTCAGATCTAAAACACTTCATTAATAGTAGTAATAGTATTTTATATATAGACGTGGGTGGTGGTAGTACGGAGTTTACTTTATTTGATCACGGGAAGCAAGTAAACTCAAGATCGTTTAAAAACGGTACAGTACGCTTGTTAAATAATATGGTAGAACCACAAGTGTGGACTGATATAGAGCAGTGGATTAAAGAAGAATCAAAGGATCTGAAAGATCTAATCGTCATCGGTAGTGGTGGAAACATCAATAAGATATTCAAAATGTCAGGTAAGACGCAAGATAAACCATTGTCATACTTCTATTTACACAAGCAATTGCTTAGACTAAGTAAGATGTCTTATGATGAGCGTATCTCGTTATTGGGGCTTAATCCAGACCGTGCTGACGTTATCATACCTGCGATTAACATTTATAATAACGCCATGAAGTGGAGTGGTGCCAAATATATCTATGTTCCTAAGATAGGGGTATCTGATGGTATCGTTAAGGCATTATATTACAATAAAGTAAAACTTGATTACCAAGTAATAGATTATTAAACATATACTCTTGTATTATTTTCAAATAACAAGGCTATATGTTTTTAAAATTTCTCAATAGCTCCTAGTCCAAATAGAGCGAAATCATATTTGACGGGGTCTATCGGATCAAAACGACGCAAAGCAGCATCTAGTTCAGCTAGTGCCTTTGCGTCGTTTTGTTTACGAGTAAGGATACCGAGCTTTCTAGCCATATTACCTGAGTGTACATCTAAGGGGCAAGATAGGTCAGCTGTGCTTATCGTATTCCATATTCCTAGGTCTACTCCTGTATTGTCATTTCTAACCATCCAACGTAGGTACATATTTATTCTCTTTGCAGCTGATCCTTTAAGCGGATCAGAGATATGCTTCTCAGATCGAGTAGGATGCTCTATCTCAAAGAATAGTTTCTTGAAGTTAGAGATTCTCTCTTGCATAGTGAAATTCGTGTTCGCAAAAACACTTTCTAGACCATCGTGATTTGTATAGATATGCTTTAACCCTTTGATAAAGGAAGCAAAGTCAACACCATTAAAGGTTCTATGAACAAAAGAATCAAGACTCTCTAGCTGATCATCATGGTGCTCCATCACAAAGTCATAAGGAGAATTACCCATTAAGTCCATCATGCGATGAGCATTCTTAATGATCATCTTTCTGTTTCCCCAAGCGATAGTAGCACTTAAGAATCCAGCAATCTCTATATCTTCTTTTAATGTGTATAAATGAGGGATCTGTATAGGATCATCTTGTATAAAAGTAGGGTTGTTAAACTCGATTACTTTCTCGTCTAAGAACTCCTTAAGTTCAGTGTTATTCATGTAACTCTTGTTTTAGTCTAATCTGACCATCTATCATCGTTAGTTTTCGATCAGCCATATTGGCTAACTCTTCATTATGTGTTACGATAACGAAAGTCTGTCCTAGTTCATCTCTAAGCTTAAAGAATAACTTGTGTAGGTTCTCAGCAGAGTGTGTATCTAGGTTTCCTGAAGGTTCATCAGCGAAGATGACTAATGGTTTGTTAATAAGAGCTCTAGCGACAGCTACGCGTTGTTGTTCTCCACCAGATAGCTCTGAAGGGAAGTGCTTAATGCGGTGAGATAGTCCTAGGTATTCTAAAAGACGGATTGCTTCTTTCTCTGTTTCTTGCTTGTCTTTATTCGCTATAAACGCAGGGATACACACATTCTCTAAAGCAGTGAACTCAGGAAGGAGTTGGTGAAACTGAAAGATAAACCCTAAGTTTAGATTTCTAAATTTAGAGATTTCTTTGTCTTTTAATGCTAATATATCTTGTCCGTTTATAGATAGCGTAGTATTGCTGTCTGCGCTAGGGTGATCTAATGTTCCTAATATTTGAAGTAAAGTCGTCTTACCAGCTCCAGAAGCTCCAACGATAGAAACGATTTCTCCTTTTTTAATATGTAGATCTACTCCTTTTAAAACTTCTAGTTTATCGTAGAATTTATGAATATTAGTTGCTCTAATCATCTTCTTTATTTTAGAAATACAAAGTAACGCTTTTTACTTGTTCTAAAAACTTAAAATAATTAAAACCGCAGTAATAAATCATTAGATTCAGTATACAAATAGAGGAGTAGCTATTAATCTGCTTATTTGTGATTTGTCTGATACCGTTTCGTCTAATTAATTTTCGTTAATATCTCTGTCGTTTATTTTGTGTTTAAAATAATAACTTATCTTTATAGTACTAATATTACTTGGCTTAGGTGGTATTAGAATAAAACAATTAAATAAGAAAAACAGATAAGATGGTTGAGAATAGAAAGTTACATACAGCAGTTTTTGGAGCAGGATGTTTTTGGTGTGTAGAAGCGATGTTCAGTAGTTTAAAAGGAGTAGAAGAGGTGCTGCCAGGATATATGGGTGGTGCTAAAGAGAATCCTACTTATGAAGAGGTATGTACAGGAGAGACAGGACATGCAGAAGTAATAAAGGTTACTTATGATCCTGCGGTAATTAACTATAATATGCTTTTAGAGATCTTCTTTACAAGTCATAATCCTACAACATTAAATAGACAAGGTGAGGACGTAGGAACTCAATATAGAAGTGAGATATTCTATACAGATGAAGTACAAAAAGGAATTGCTAAAGAGTATTTAGAGATTCTGATTAATGAAAAGGTATATGAAGATCCTATCGTAACAAAGTTGTCTAGTGCCACTAAGTTTTATGTAGCGGAGGATTATCACAAGAATTACTTTGAGAAAAGCGGAGATAAGAACCCATATTGTCAGTTAGTGGTAAGACCAAAACTAGATAAGTTTAGAACTAAGTATAGTACAAAGCTTAAATAACTAAAGATGATCACGAATAATAAGATAAAGTATAGACAGCTATTTATAGGGATATTAATGGACCTAATAGGATGTCTATCTTATGTTATACCCGGGGTAGGAGAGATAGCAGATGTGGTATGGGCGCCTATCTCAGCGTATATATTAGCGAAGATGTATCCAGGCAAAATAGGTAAGGTAGCAGCAATTGTTAATTTTATCGAAGAATTATCGCCAGGTTTGGACTTTATACCGACTTATACGATTACTTGGTGTTATACATATTTAGGAAAACAAGACTAATCATTATTTGTTTAGAAAGGATTTGCAAAAATCATAATTAATTATTAAATTTATAGTATATAAAAAGGTTAGGAGAGTTTTATAATTTAACAATTAATTAAAAGTATTTCTTATGAAAAAGATTTTTACATTCTTATTCGCAGCGCTATTATTCGTGTCATGTAACAACACTAAAAAAAGTACAGAACTTGGAGATCAAAAAGCAGGTGAAACAATCATCGGGTGGTATTACTACAACGTAATGCAAGATCAGTATGATTCGATTCCTAAACTTATGAATGAAGATTTCTACAATGATCAACAACAAAGTGCTTTTATTACTGATCTAAAAGATAGAGATCAGAAGTACGGGAACATTAAGAGCTTCGTACTTGATAAATGGGAGATGACAGATAGAGATAAAAAAGCTAAAACTAAGGACTTCTACTTTGAGTATAAAGTAGTATATGAGAATCATCCTGAAGCAGTAACAGAGAAAATCTACCTTGCTAAAAAAGGAAATGATCTTAAAATATCAAAGTTTGAGTTCGGTAAATAATAATAAAAATAAGAAAGCTCCTCATTGAGGAGCTTTTTTTATTCGATAAAGTCACTAATAATACTTTGCATCTCATCTAAACTCACAACTTTTAAATCAGGGTGTGACTTTAGCCAAGTAGCATTTAATGCTCTTAGATCCTCTGAAATATCTTTAAATGAGTTGTCCTCTAATAAAGTCATTGTTTCTTTTTCTTTCCCTAGTGCAGCATCAAAGAATTTCTTTAGCTTGATATTGCTAAATGCTTTGACTCTTCTCATTTGTTTTTCGAAGTACTCTAGGTGTTCTTTAGCTTCCATAGCTGTTAGTCCAGCGTGGATAATCTCGATTAGATCTAAATCCCATTTGCTATTGTAGATAAACGAAGCAAGTCCCTCAGACTCTACTAGGTTTAAGTAGTAGTCTACACAGTAGCTAGCAAAAGCATCAGGGTGTAACTCATCATCACCTACTTCAGAACTGCGTAGGTAATTAACTACTGAGATATTAGAATTAAGAATGTCTTGAGCGGCATTTGTATTAAATGCGCCCTCTGATATCAAGATGTAATTAAACTCTCTCATAATATATATTTTTAAACAAAAAAAGCGATTCCAGTATAAGTGGAATCGCTAAATTATTAAGATTTTTGTTCTTTGTTAAAGTAAACAAGGTAGTAATACATTTGTTTCTCTTCATCCCATCCTTTTTCTACGAATTTATCAGCACTTTCAGGGTTGATAAAGTCTAGTTTGATTTGGATGTTAGTATCAAGGTTGATTACATTCTTCAGTTTCTTTCTAGCATCTGTTACTGCGTTATTTGCAATAGGGAATGATGTAGTGTCTTCGATACTGTATTTCTCTCCTTTATCTACTTTGTAGTTTTTAAACTCAGCAGCTAAATCAGGATTGTCGATTACTTCGTTTAGGAAGTTTGTCTCTTCGAACTCATCGTTTTTAGCGAAGTAGTTCACAGAACGGTTCATAAACATAACCTCTTCTTTCTTATCTTCAGCAGGAAGTACTACTTCTTTAGCGAAGTCTTGACAGAACTTAAGGTATTTTTTAGTCATAAATGCTTCATCTTGGAAGATATCTACATTTAAGAAATGCTCTAACCAGTAGCGTGCATCATACTTGTTACTATCAATAGTCAAGATCTTGTACCCTTCTTCTTTTTTGTAATTAAAGATGATACATCCTTTGTCTAATTTATTAAGGTTGATTCCTTGTAAAAGGTGCATCTCTAAGTTAGACCCTTTCTCTTGAAGTTGTAAGAAGTCAGTCTTGATTTCACTTTTAAAGATACCGATAGCATCTACTATATTGTTATCAATAGATAGGTTAGTCAAGTATGTAACATAAACCTCTCCATTCTTAATATGTGGATGGTTTGATTGTTCGAACAAGTGACTTGTTATTTTCTTAGAAATTGCCTGTGCATTCTCTGCTGATGGAGCGTTAAAAAGCTCGTTAGCATAGTTATACATTTCATTGAATTCTAAGTCAACATCGTGTGCGAACTGATAGAAGTTTTCTTCTTTCTCACGGAATGGCTTAAAGAAATACTCTTTTAATAAAGGAGCTATTTCATCATTTAAATTATAAGGTTCCTCAGATAAGAAGATAGCTTCATTTCTGCTTTTATTTCCAACTCTATGGATAGATAGAGTTTCAATGTGCGTATTAAATAAGTTAATCATAATGTCAGTAATGAGTAAGTAGTGTAATCTACTTAGTATAAATTAAAAATGAAATTGTAAGGGATTAGTTCCAGTTATCTTCGTAACCGTAGTCTTCTGAGATCTCACCATCATCAAACATATCAAAATCTTCTTCATCGAAGTCATCGTCAAACTCTCCATAGATATCTTCATTAGATACAGGGTTAGCAGTGAATGACTTGCCCGGCATACTGTCAGGTAGGATACCATGTGAGAACAATACCTCAGGATATGATACTCCAGGTTCTTCTTCTTCGATAGCTCCTAATTCTACGAAGAAAGTCCACATATTTAAAAAGTCATATACATATATGATTTTTGTGTTTTCTTCATCTAAGATGTATCCGATAGTAGTAGAGTTCATCGTTGTATCTTCACCAGGATTTTCTCCCATGTCAAATAACGAAATTTCTTCTTCTAGCTGAGTCCATTGATCATCACACTTGTAAAATGAAGCTGCCTCCATACCGTCAAAACCGAAAGCATTCACGATAGCATTGTGTAAATCTTCTAATGAGTCATCTTCTGAAATAGCAATGTCTCTAAATATATCTTCCTCAGTATCAAGGATTACTCTGAACTTATAAACCATAACTTTTTTGTGGATTAGAAACGCAAATTTAAACTTATTATTCATTATTGTCGAATAAATACCCCTCTTTTTACCGACATTTTAACGAAGTTGCTACATCGGGTTGACAGCCAGTTTTTTACTGTTGCCTTTAGTGCACTCTATTGTTTTAACCATTAATGTGTAGTAGGCTAATTAGCAAAAGTGACGTATGGGACTATCTTACCTTTCTTCACTTTAGCTACTATCCTTTATATAATCTCAGTTTAAATGTGTATCTTGCCCTTATAAAATGGTTTTTATTCTATTGAAAATCAACGGTCCTATCTTCTAAGGACTCTGTTTATTATCCTCTTAAATATCTTGTTTTGTGTATGTTTTAATACAATTACTATGTGGCTTTGTATGGAAGCATATTGACAGTATCGTGGGTGCATAGTGACTCCATTAAAAAAGCTGTTTTAATGGAGTCACTATGGACTCATTATGGACTCACTATGGACTCACTCGAACGGAGACAGCATAAATACGCCTATTATATCCTATTAATGTATTGATGCGGTTATTGTAAAAATTGACCTAGAAGATTGGTCTGAAAAAAAGAATAAATCCTGATATTCATTTGGTTACAAATATAATAAATAAAAAATAACTATTTTCTCCACACTCGTTTTTTTGTGAGTACTAGAATAAGTGATAGACATATAAACAGAAAGTAATTATGCAAAATAGGTCTGAATTAGTGACGAATGCGTACTATAGTAGAATTACTTTATAGTATTTCGCTAAGGTTGATTTGGGGTTAAACTATCCTTTTATAAGGAGGTTTAAGAGGGATAATACCGATATCTTACAGTTCGTCCTATAAACTCGACAATTCAGTACTCTTCTTTTTTTTGATTGATGAATGTATCACATCTTTGCTACAACAAAAAACAAGATAGATATGAAAATTATTATAACCATTACCTTATTTTTGATTACATTCTTCTTAACTATGTTTGGCATTAAAAAAGAAGAAAGTGCAAAGAGCATTTTTAATCAAAGAAACCAGATTGTAAATGTGCAGATTAATACTATTCTAAAAAATGACACAGCGAAATAATATTACCAAAATAGTAGGAGTACTCTTGATTACATTCTTTATGTTTAAGAAAGTCCTGAGATTATATCATGTAGATATCTATATGTTTATCCTATACTTTAGTTTTTTTGCAGCTATTGTATTAGGTGCCAACTACTACTTAAAGAAAACATACCTAGTAAGACTGAATATATTCATCAGAGAGAATGATCGGAATATAGGATGGGCAACAGCTATGGCTACAGGTTTAAACTTTCTGATCATCTTTGGAGCAGCTTTTATATTAAAGATAATTAATGTCCTTCTGCTGCAAGAAGAACCGATTAGTTCTGTCTTTATTAATGGAGAGTTTAGAACAGTCTTAAACTTTACGGTGTTTTACTCTATCCTATTAGCCATCTACTTTCACGTTCGTTTTTCTTCTTTAGTAAAGGACCAACAGTTAGAGGAGCAAAAGGTGATCACGGGCAATGTATCTGCACAGTTTGAAAGTTTAAAGAATCAGCTCGATCCACATTTTTTATTTAATAGTCTGAATGTATTAGGAGCTTTGATAGAAGAGGATCAGGATAAGGCAGTTGAGTTTAATAATTCACTATCTAAGACGTACCGCTATATACTAGATCAGAAGAATAAAGAGCTTGTTCCTATAGAAGAAGAACTTGCCTTTGCTAAGACATATATAGAGCTGCTACAGATGCGTTTTGAGGATAGCTTGGTATTCGAATTGCCTACGGAAATTAAACAAGAAGGAGCGAAGGTAGTACCCTTGTCTTTGCAGTTATTATTAGAAAATGTGATTAAGCATAACAAGGCTTCTGCACAGCGACCAGTCCATATTACTATTAGCGAAAGTGCTGATGGATACTTAGTCATAAAAAATACCTTAAATAAAAAACAAGTACTAGATAATAGAAGGGGAATAGGATTAGAGAATATCGCGAGTAGATATGCGCTATTAACTTCTAAGCCCGTCTCGATAGAACAATCAGAAGAATACTTTACAGTAAAGATACCAATACTAACCAAAATTATAGAACACATGAGAATTATAGACGTACCTGAGAACGAACAAGAAATATTAGTAGAAGCAAAGAAAAAAGTAGAGAGAATCAAGAAGTTTTATGCTCACCTTACTACTTTTATAATGGTTAACAGCTTCCTAATTATGCTTAACTTACTTACTGAACCATCGTTTATGTGGAGTTTAATTCCCTTATTCGCTTGGGGAATAGGTTTGGCATCTGATGCCATGAAGACCTTTAATTACAGTCTATTCTTAGGAAAAGATTGGGAAGATAAGAAGATCAGAGAGTACATGGATAAGCACAAAGGAGAAGGACAAAAATGGAACTAACGTACTATGGAACAACCAAAGATATCATCAAAAGCCTTGGTAGAGTATAGAAAACTTATCTATGCAAGGAATAATCGTGCGATACTATTGTTTATAAAACTCCTAGTTGTTTTATTCTTTATGGGAGTTGTGTGGTACGATAGAGAGTACGGCATTGCGAATGTAACGATCAATGTGAGTGTAGGAGAGGTGAATTATGCGAATATATTATTTGCCATCTTACTGCTAAGTTTAGCTATTCGATTCATTTCACTATTTCTTAATAATATTCCAGTATTAAGGGGATTACAAGATAGAATGGAAAGAAAGGAACTAGAGAAGATAAAAGCAACATATCAGTATCAATTAAGTGTAAAAAAATAATGATTAGTATAGTAATTATTGAAGATGAAAAGCCCGCTGCTCGCTCACTTGAGAGGAAGTTAGAGAAGTTAGGTTATAGTTCTATGATTAACCTTTCGAGTGTAGAGGAGGCAGTAGTGTGGTTTGGTTCTAATAAAGAACCAGACCTCATCTTTTTAGATATACAGCTCTCAGATGGGCTGTCTTTTGAGATTTTCGAGCAGGTCCATATAAATAGTTCGATTATATTCACGACAGCTTATGATGAGTATGCTTTAAGAGCCTTTAAGCTAAACAGTATTGATTATTTGCTTAAGCCTATACAAGAAGATGAACTTAAGCAAGCGATTGACAAGTTTCAGAATAATAGAACGGCTATTTTTGGGTTTAACCAACAGTTTGACTTATTTAAGCAATTTATGTCTACATCGAATGCTGTAGAGTATAAAGAGCGCTTCGCCGTTAAAGTAGGTGCTCAGATTAAGATCATCTTGCGTTCTGAGATAGTGTGTTTTTACAGTGAGAATAAGGCTACTTATGTACAGACTACAGAAGGGCGTAACTATATTATAGATTACACCTTAGAGGAACTAGAGAAGATGGTAGACCCAGTAGATTTCTTTAGGATGAGTCGCAAGTTTATTGTTTCGATACATTCGATTAAAGATATCTATTCGTATTCTAATTCTCGTTTAAAGCTCAACTTAGTAAACCTAGAGTCAGAAGACCTTATCGTAAGTAGAGAGAAGGTAACTGACTTTAAAAAATGGATAGAGAAGTAGTGCAATACAAGAAAAGAATGAATATAATTAAATAAAATATAAAAAATAAAGGTATAGTTTTTATAACTATATGAATTATTGATTATTTTTGGTATAATTAACAATAATATATTAAGTGTATGAAAAAGATAGGATTGTTTTTACTTGTTTTGGTTGTATCAGTAGCTTGTAAAAATAAGAGTACTATAGAGGTTATAACAGAGAATGTAGCTGATAATACTACAGTAGAGGTTCAGTCTAGGGAGTTAGGGGAGGCTATGCCTAAGGCAATTCTTTCAGGAAAAATACAAGATGGCAAAGTTACCTTTGACAATACTTTTGCAGATATTGATGAAGGATTTATCGCTATCAAAGATAACGAAGGACTTGATGCTACTGTCTTTTTCGTAGGGGAACCAGGTAGTATTACTATCAAATTTGACAAGAATAAACCGGATGATTCAGTAGTGAGTGGAACAGAGAGTAATGAACAGTTACAGAAGTTCTTAAACGAAATCAGACCTATAGTAGTCAAAATAAAGGCTTTTATGGCTGAGAATGAAGCGAAGATGATGAAACTTGTGGAAGCAGGAGATGAAAATTCTATAGAGCTAAAGAATATCAAAGAGACGTATGAAAAGATGTCGAAGGAACCAGACGCTATTGTTAATCGATTTGAAAGTGAGAATAGAGGCAAAGCGATTGGATTGTTGATGCTTTTTGATAGAATCCCTACTCTTGAGAAAACTCCAGAAGAGTATAAAGCTATCTTTGATAGTTACCCAGCAAGCCTTAAAACTTCTAAACTAGGTAAGAAAGTGGAAGATCGTTTAAAAGAAGCTTCAGGTGAAAAAGTAGAAGATACTAAAGGATTATCTGTTGGAGATAAACTACCAGAATTTAAAGCATTATCTACAGAGGGAAAAGAGCTAACATTGACCACTTTCTTAGATGGTAAGAGCTTAGTGTTGGTAGATGTATGGGCATCATGGTGTGGACCATGTCGTCAAGAGAACCCTAATTTAGTGAAGACTTATAATACTTTTCACGAGAAAGGATTTGATATTATCGGTTACTCTTTAGATAAAGATGATACTGCGTGGAAGAAAGCCATCGAAAAGGATAAACTTACTTGGACACAAGTATCTAATCTTAAGTTTTGGCAAGATCCTATTGTAGGAGATTATAATATCACAGGTGTTCCTGCTAACTATTTGATAGATGGTAATGGAACTATCTTAGCAATGAATCTAAGAGGCGAAGAATTAGATAAGAAATTAGAAGAGCTTTTAGCGAAGTAAGAATTTTTTCAGCAATATTATATACAAGCTATTATGACGAAAGTTGTAATAGCTTTTTTTTGTGCTTATACCTGAAGTCTTGTTTACCAAGTATAGTTGTAATAAAGGCTATTTTTGTTTTAAATTCAAGAATAAAACAGAATAATACAATTTTATGAGCTGATATACGCATAGTTAGCCGTTTAATTGTTAATGATTTTAAAAAGTAGATAGAAAATAAGAAGTAATCTAAAATAATGTCTATTTTTAACCTATTAAAATAAAAACTATTTAGATGAAAAAATTAGGTGTTTTTCTAGTCGCTACGATATTGTTTGCGTCGTGTCAGAAAAAGAATGTTATTGAGTTAACAGCGAATAACTTTCCAGATAATACAGAAGTAGAGATATTGTCTGTTGAAATAGGTCAAGATGTACCTGTAGCAGTAGCTAAAGGAACTATAGTAGGAGGTAAAGTATCTATCGAACATAAGTTTACAGAATTAGATGAAGCATTCTTACACATTAAAGGTGGTGAAACAGGTGATCTTAATGCTTTTTTCTTAGCAGAACCAGGAACTATCACTATTAGTGTAGATAAAAATACACCAGAAAAAACAGTTGTAGGTGGAACTGAAAACAATGATAAACTTCAGAAATTCCAAGACGAGATCAATCCTTTCGCGGAGAAGATTATGGCGTTTTCTGATGAAAAAGGAATGCAAATGATGATGTTAGCTCAAACAGGGAAAACGGATTCAGAAGAGTTTAAAAAATTAGAGTCTGAGTACCAAGCGTTATTAGTTGGGCCTAAAGGTATCTTAGAGAAATATGCTAAAGAGAACGAAGGAAAAGCTTTCGGATTATTCTTATTAAACCAAATGATTCCATCAGGAGAGAAAAGTCCTGAGGAATATAAAGCAGATTTTGACAAGTATTCTAAAGAATTAAAAGACTCTAAAATTGGTAAAAAGGTTGCAGAACGTTTAGGTCTAGCATTAGGTGAAGTAGGTGAGCCTGCTGAAGGAGAGGCTAGTGGATTAGCTGTAGGAGGTAAATTACCAGAATTTAAAGGATTAACTCCAGACGGTAAAGAATTGACTTTATCTGCTTTCTTACAAGGAAAGAAGTTAGTTCTTGTTGATGTATGGGCATCATGGTGTGGACCATGTCGTCAAGAGAATCCTAATTTAGTAAAAGCATACGAAGCTTTTCACGCTAAAGGATTTGATATTATTGGTTACTCTTTAGATAAAGATGACGCTGCTTGGAAAAAAGCTATTCAGGTTGATAAATTAACTTGGGCTCAAGTATCTAATCTTAAGCAATGGGAAGATCCTATCGTAGCTGCTTATGGTATCGAGGGTATTCCTGCTAACTACTTAGTAGATGGTAATGGAACTATTATCGAGATGAACTTAAGAGGTGAAGATCTTAGTAAAAAAATAGAAGAGTTATTAGCGAAGTAATCTTCGTTTAGATATCAAAAAAAGCTGTTGTAACGGAAGTTATAACAGCTTTTTTTTTGCAAGTAAGTATAGGTGTGTATTTATTCAGTACACTTATGTTATAGTAGTCTTTTTACCTTCATTCGCCAATTAGAAGTTACATAGATAATATGCTCGTTACTAACACCGTCTAAATTATTGGGAGAACTGTGATAGGGTAGTTTATTGCTCATTTTGTTAGTCACCTCTAGTAGTATAGATAAATTCTCTAGAGGGCAATTAATGTTGTCAAAATGAAAGATAGTTTTGATATTGTTGAAACGATAGATATCCTTTTTCTTTTTATATGAGATTAAAAGGCTAGATAACTGTATTTTTTCAGTAATATAGTCAAGGTCAAATAGGTCCTTGAGAGCAAATCTATTTGCTAGTGATTCCAATTTAAAAGTACCAATATCTTCTATTGATGATAACCTTATATTATTGATCACTTCTACTTGTTTTAATAATTTAAAACCTTGTAAAATTTCAACCTTAACATCAAGGTCATCAGTCTTTATTACTAACCTTATAAATACTAATTCATTGCTTTGTTTTGTAGGGTAGGTTATGAAAAGTATCCGATCCTTAAATACTCTTGTAAGTTCTCGTTCTATGTGAGCGAATCCATTTATTCCAATTATTTCTTCACAAAATAAATCAATGTCTTCTGATCTTCTATGGTTAAACCGTAGAGCTAAATTAGTACCTCCTGCTAAATAAAAGGGTTTAAGGAATTCTAATTCTTGTAGTTCAATGATTGTGCTTAGAATTCTCTTATCTATTACCATAAAAAATTAAAGGTGAAATTTACTATTTATTACAGTGTTGTATTTGATAGCAGCTAATGTGCAAATGTCATCACTAATTCTTTCTTTGGTGTTTTTAATGACATTTATAATTTTTGCTTTTCCATAAGAGTCCTCTAAAATAGAGATATTGTTTTCAAAATACTCTTCGTTGGTAAACATAAGTACTCTTGAAATTATCACTCCATAGTCTTCTTCTACTGAAATCAAATTGATATCAATGTCCCAAAAGAATACACTAGGTAGATTGTTTAAGTCTAATGAAGAGATTTTCATAAGTAAAAGTATATAGGCAAAAGTAGTGATAAAAAATGTATTATTTTGTTTTTTAGATAATTAACATAAAAAAAGACCGCTATATTGCTATAGCAGTCTTCTCTATTTATATCTAAAACATTTTTTAGAAGTTTGGTCTTAAGTTGTATTTCTTGTAGAAAGCATCGATAACTTCTACTACTTCATCAGCTGAATCTACGATCTTGATTAAGTCCATATCCTCCGGAGAGATATTGTGGTATTTCTCTAGAAGAGTTGATTTAACCCAATCAATTAGTCCACCCCAGAATCCACTACCTACTAATACGATAGGGAACTTAGCGATCTTCTTAGTTTGGATAAGTGTGATTGCTTCGAATAACTCATCAAGTGTACCGAACCCACCAGGCATTACTACGAATCCTTGAGAGTACTTTACGAACATTACTTTACGTACGAAGAAATAGTCGAACTGTAAGTTCTTATCTGCGTCGATATATGGGTTAAAGTGTTGCTCAAAAGGCAACTCAATGTTTAATCCCACAGATACTCCTTTTCCTAAGTGAGCACCTTTATTACCCGCCTCCATGATACCAGGCCCACCTCCAGTAATAATACCGTAACCTGCCTGACTCACTTTGAATGCGATTTCTTCAGCTAATTTATAATAAGGGTCATCTGTTTTAGTTCTAGCAGAACCGAAGATAGATACACAAGGCCCGATACGACCTATTTTCTCATATCCATTTACGAATTCTGACATGATTTTAAAGATTCCCCATGAATCATTTGTTTTTATCTCATTCCAAGATCTTTGTTTAAACTTCTCTTGGATCTTTGCTTCTTCACTTTCAAATGCGTCTTTCATAATCTTAATTTTTTAACTCCTCTTTTAAAAAGTGAGCCGTGTAGCTCTTGTTATTTTTACATATTTCTTCAGGGGTACCCGTAGCGACTATTTCACCACCTTGGCTACCACCTTCATATCCAACATCTATAATATAGTCAGCTGTCTTGATTACATCTAAGTTGTGCTCTATGATTAATATGGTATTTCCTTTCTCGACTAATTTATTAATCACCTCCATCAATACTCGTATATCCTCAAAGTGCAAACCTGTTGTAGGTTCATCCAGTATATAGAATGTATTACCTGTATCTTTCTTAGATAGTTCACTAGCTAATTTGATACGCTGAGCTTCTCCACCTGATAAGGTAGTGCTTTGTTGCCCTAAAGTAATATACCCTAAACCGACTTCATTAATAGTTTTCAATTTACGATATATTTTTGGAATATTCTCAAAAAATTCCACTGCTTCTGCTACTGTTGTGTCTAATATATCCGAAATCGACTTGCCTTTATAGCGAATCTCTAATGTCTCTCTATTAAAACGCTTTCCTTGACATGTTTCACACTCAACATATACATCAGGTAAGAACCCCATCTCGATAGTACGCACTCCAGAACCTTCGCAGGTATCACATCGACCACCCTTTACATTAAAGCTAAAACGTCCAGGTTTATAACCACGTATAGCAGCTTCAGGCAGTTGAGCGAATAGGTTTCTAATGTCTGAGAATACCTCTGTGTATGTTGCAGGATTAGATCTAGGTGTACGACCAATAGGACTTTGATCTATCGCAATAACTTTATCTATATGTTCTAATCCTTTTATTTTCTTATACGGTTGTGGTTTTGCCACAGCATGGAAGAAGTGTGTATTCAGAATAGGGTAAAGTGTTCCATTGATTAATGTAGACTTCCCTGAGCCTGATACCCCTGTTACACACGTTAGTGTTCCAAGTGGTATTTCTATGCTCACATTCTTTAGGTTATTACCTGTAGCACCTTCTAGTTTTAAGGTTTTACCATTTCCTTTTCTGCGTTTCTTAGGGACTGCTATTTTTAGTTTACCATTAAGGTAATTTGCCGTAAGTGTATCTTCTTTTAACAGCTCAGCAGGAGTACCCTCACTTATGATCTTACCACCGTTTTTACCTGCTTTAGGGCCGATATCGATGACATAATCAGCACGCTCTATCATATCCTTGTCATGCTCTACTACTAAGACAGAGTTTCCGATATCTCTAAGAGATTCTAATGACTTGATAAGGCGTTCGTTATCACGTTGGTGAAGACCGATACTAGGTTCGTCCAAGATATATAATACACCTACTAGTTGTGAACCTATCTGAGTAGCTAAACGAATACGCTGTGCTTCTCCTCCTGATAGTGTACGTGAACTCCTATTTAGGGATAAGTAGGTAAGTCCCACATCCTGTAAGAACGATAGACGTGTAGTGATCTCCTTAAGTACTTCACTACCGATAGCTACTTGCTTCTCTGTAAGTTGATAAGGTAGTTTCTTAAACCAAGTAATTAACGTCTTAACATCCATCTGAATTAACTCACCGATGTTTTTATCTCCCATTTTGAAATAAAGTGCCTCTTTCTTAAGACGAGTACCATTACATTCAGGACAATCTATCTCATCCATAAATTCTTTAGCCCATCTTTTAATTGTAGCACTTTCACTTTCTTCAAACTGATTCTTGATGAAGTTGAGAATACCCACAAAGTCAATCTTATAGTTCTTCGTAATTCCAGCTACTTTAGATACAACAGAGAAACTCTCTTGACCTCCATTAAGGATAATATCCATCGCCTCAGCAGGGATTTTATCAATAGGGTCATTTAGGGAGAACTTATACTTCTCAGCGATTATCTCTAGTTGTTTAAACATCCATGATTTCTTCTCTGTACCTAATGGGATTAACCCTCCGGCTTTAATAGAGATAGCAGGATCAGGAATGATCTTAAGCATATTAATCTCATTGATTGTCCCTAGGCCATTACAGCATGGACACGCTCCTTTAGGAGAGTTAAATGAGAAGTTGTTTGGTTCGGGTTTAGAATAAGAGATACCTGTAGTAGGACACATCAGATGACGACTAAAGAAGCGCGCTACTTCACCCTCGTGTTCTAATACCATAATGATATCATCACCATAGTGCATCGCTACCTTGATGCTCTCTGTAAGGCGTTGTTTGGTTTGCTCTGTATCATCTATTGCGATACGGTCTATAACAGTTTCTATATCATGTGTCTTATATCTATCCACACGCATACCTGAAGTGATATCTAGTACCTCTCCATCTACGCGTACTTTTAGGAACCCTTGTTTAGCTATCTGTTCGAATAACTCTCTGTAGTGCCCCTTACGAGCGCGTACTACAGGTGCTAGTACATTGATTCGCTTACCTTGATACTCACTGATGATTAGGTCTAAGATTTGTTCATCTGAGTAACTGACCATTTTCTCGCCTGTATTATAGCTATAAGCTTCTCCAGCTCTAGCAAATAACAGACGCATAAAGTCATATATCTCAGTGATCGTACCCACTGTAGATCGTGGGCTTTTATTAGTTGTTTTCTGTTCGATAGCAATTACAGGAGACAGACCATCTATCTTATCCACATCAGGTCGTTCTAGTCCTCCTAGAAATTGTCTAGCATAGGCAGAAAAAGTTTCTATATAACGGCGTTGGCCTTCAGCATAGATAGTATCGAATGCAAGAGACGATTTACCCGAACCAGATAGACCAGTGATAACTACCAGTTTTTCTCGTGGGATAGACACATCTATATTCTTTAGGTTGTGTACTCTAGCTCCTAATACTTCTATTGTTTCTTCTGTTTTAGACATATTTTTTGGCAAAGGAACAAATATACGACTTTAAACAAGTAAAGCGAAGCTTAACTACAAATCTGCTACATAGTTTAGCAAAACTTTCTGTTTTTTTGTGATGTTGTTTTTTCGGTTTTTTGTTTGAGATAAATCATCTTTTATAAGTTGATTTAAACTATTAAAGCTTATTTGTTCAACTTCACAACTTCACAACTTCACGACATCACAAAAAAACATCATCACAACTTCACAAAAAAACTAACCAACAAAAAACATAATTCTACAATTGCTAGAAAAGGACAGAGGTGTAACTTTACAATTCATTGTTTTAAGAATATACAAGATGAATACTCACGAGTTTTATATCAGGAAATGCATTGAATTAGGGATGTTAGCTAAACGTTTTGGCGATAGTCCCGTAGGCGCTATCCTTGTTAAGGAGGGGCAAATCGTAGCAGAGGCTATAGAGGCGGGCAAGAGTAAGAAGGATATTACTTGTCACGCTGAGATAGAAGTTATTCGTAGGTTTAGAGAAGAGAATGAACTAATAGATCTGACAGGATATACGATGTATACAACGCATGAGCCATGCATTATGTGTGCTTATGTTATCCGTCAACACAAGATTAGTACTGTGGTATGGAGTATTTCTACAGGAAATATAGGGGGCTATAGTTCTGCATACCCAATACTAAAGGATAATACCATTGCCAAGTGGGGAGGAGAACCTGTCATCGTTAAGGGAGTGCTAGAAGAAGAATGCGTACAAGCATTTTTATAGTTTTTTTATGTTTTTCTGTGATTTTGGTTTTTTGTTTGAGATAAATCATCTTTTATAAGTTGATTAAACTATTAAAGATTATTTACACAACATCACAGCATCACAAAAAAACAACTCCACAACATCACAACTCCACAAAAAAACAAGTACTTTTAGGCTTTAATAACAACACACTATAATGAAAGCAGCTATATTACATAAATCGGGAAGCACGCCCAAATACGGAGACATTGATTTATTATTTGATTTGAAAGAAAATCAACAACTACTTAATGTCAAGGCTGCCGCGGTTAAGAACCTTGATAAAGCTCGTGTGAGTGGTAAACACTATGCTAGTTATAGAGAGTTTCCTACAGTAGTGGGAACAGATGGAGTAGGAGAGCTAGCAGATGGAACTCGTGTATATGGTTTCGGGATTACAGGGATGCTTGCAGAGCGAGCTATTATAGGCGATAATTATACTCCTATACCGCATACACTAGATTATGTTACGGCAGCGGCTTTGCCAAATGCTGTTTTAGGATCAGCGATGCCACTGCTTATTAGAGCTAAACTTGTGGCAGGTCAAACCGTATTATTTAACGGTGCAACAGGAGTCACAGGACACGTCGCTGTGCAAATAGCGAAGCACTACGGCGCTAAAAATATTATCGTTACAGGGCGTAACGAGCGACTATTAGAAGAGTTAAGATCTTATGGGGCGACTCATCTGATTAACCTAAAAGATACTGACGAAAGTATTAAAGAACGATTAGCTGTTATACACCGTGAAACGCCTATCGATATCGTGATTGACTACCTATGGGGCAAACCGATTTCATTAATAATGGAAATTTTAAAAGGGGATTCTATCACACATATATCTCATACCACGAAGATCGTTACAGCAGGAGATATGGCAGGTAAAGAGATTTCTCTTTCCTCTTCGATCCTTAGAACCTCTGCTATCGAAATATTAGGATCAGGATTCGGGAGTTTATCTCCAGAAGAACTGATTGTGTTTAATAAAGTAATCTTGCCTGAGATGTTCTTATTGGCTTCAAATAACAAATTACACATTCAGACAGAGGCACACTCATTAGAGAATATTGAAGAAGCGTGGAATAAACAACTTGCATCAGGTACTAGATTAGTGATAACTATTTAGTTAAACCCATAATACGCTTTAACCAAATACTACAAAGTAATTCTATTTTGTAATATGTCTATAGCATAAACTGGGTTAAAAATCGTTTTTTGAATATAGATAAATCGCTGTGTAATTTTTGTTACATCAGCGATTTATCTTTTTAATAAGCATGAAACTCCCTTTGTTTTGGTGGAAATTAAGATGTGCTTTTTTTCTTAGTTATAAGGTTTTATTGATTGGTACGTTCTTCCACTGCTTCTTTTAAAATAGTCATTCCATTAATGGCATTAGGAAAACCTGAATACACAGTCATTAGTAGCATTATCTCTTTTATTTCATCAACAGTCAATCCAACATTTAAGCCAGCACTGATGTGAAAACGAAGTTGTGCAGGAGCGTTACCTAAAGTAGCCAATGCTGATATTGTGGCTATTTGGCGAGATTTTTTATTGAGATTGTTTCGAGCATAAATATCGGCATATCCATATTCAAGGGTAAACTGTACTAATTCGGGAGAAAAGCTATCGAAATTTTCTCGAAGTATCTGCTCTTGGTTTTTGTTTAATAAGGCTAATTCATCAGAACCTTTACTTAATCTATTTGATAATTCTTCTACTTGAAAAGGAGTACCTTCTTGATCAATTATTCCTTGACTTTTGCGTTCCTCAAGTACCTCTTGCAATATGCCCATTGCACAAATACTTTTTGGAAAACCACAATACACAGACATTTGCAGGATTATCTCTTTAACTTCATTAATTGTATTTTTTGTATTCAATGCCCCGTGAAGATGTACTTTCATTTCGGGGATGGCTCGTTGAGCAATGAGAGAAGAGATTGCGACGATTTCTTTTGATTTATTATCTAGTTTATCAAGGCTGTAAACACTACCAAAAGAGTATTCAATGATGAATCTACCTAAGTCGGGGGAAACATCTTTTAACCCATTGATAACTCTTTCTCCGGCTTCTCCGTCTATTTCCTGTAACTTGTTCCATCCTCGTGTATAACGTTCTGACTTTTCCATTTGTGAATAAACATTTAATACTGACAGTAAAGCCAGTAGAATTAATAATAGTTGTTTCATATCTCTATCTTTTACACAAAGTTAGAATGGAAGAGGAGTGTGATTATAGGACTTTTAGTCTTGATTTCGGTACTTTCTTAGAAAGAGAGAAGGAGATAAATTAGTTTTCTTTTTGAATATTCTCGAGAAGTAAGAGGAGTCAACAAATCCTAGATTATAAGCGACTTCATTGATATTATTTGTTGTGTATATTAATTGACGTTTAGCTTCTGTTATTTTAAGGTCTAATATGAATTGTTTGGCCGAAATACCAGTATGTGTTTTACAAAGGGTGTTTAATTGCTCAGTAGAGATATTTAACTTAGTTGCATATTGTTCAACAGTATATAGACTCTGCTGATTTTTAGCTAGGAGTATCTTTAATTCTGTAAGTTGTGAATTAGCAGTGTTATATTTCAGTTGGTTCTGAGTGATAAATCGCTCTAGTTGTTTGTAAACATATTGAATATCAATAGTCAAGTTACCTGCTTTTTGAAAATTCTCAATTAAATCAAAAAACACAACTTGTAGTAGCTCTTTATATCTGTCTTTTATATCTAAATATAGAGAGATATGGTTTATGTCTAGTTCCTTGCCAAATGCATAATCAATAGTTAAGATATATCCTTTACTATTCTCGGAATAATCCCAATTATGAACTTGCTTTGGACTAATTAAGAATATTCTATCAGGTTTAATCTCATACTCCTCGAAGTCTATAACATAAAATCCACTTCCTTTAGTAAACCAAACCAACGAGAAAAAGGAGTGTCTGTGTGGCCATTCTATATCTGGATCCTCTGTACCTTCAAACGTTCCAACATAATAGGGTACATGTTGAGAAGGCAAGCCTAAAATATCTGATATGGAATATTCTTTTAACATAAGTATCAAAATTACAGAAAATATAAATACATAATAGTCATTATATTAATAAATTAACCACTATGTTGTAAATGATAGTTTCTTTCTGCTAGGTTTCAGTCCGATCCCAGTCACCTTCCCAAAACAGCCCCTCACCGGGAACAAATAGGGAATCTTGGGAAGGAATTGGGAACAAAAGCATTTATAGTACAAACTAAAATGTATGACTTCGTTTTTACTCTCTTTTTTACCCTGTTGGAAAAAGTGTATTGATGTTAGTACTACTTTGGGCTTAGTAGCGAGATTCTAATTATCCCAAAAATCAGGAATATTTGCAAAAGAGAATAGCTTATTATAGTGTTTTTATTAGTATTATTTTAAGAAATATTTTTACTTGAAATAATAATTGTGAAATATTTTCGTTTATAATTTATATATTTGTAATAGAATGTAGTTTAATGTTAATTATTTAATACAGTATGAAAAGAACTGTAGATTGATTTAGTTGTTGGTAGATGAAGATCCAACAGCCAATGTTTAACTTTTAAATGATAAAATTATGGCAAAGAATGATTTGTTTAAAAAAGACTGGTTGGATATTGTTTTTGAGAATCGCAATAAAGCGTATGGTGCTTATAAATTGCGTCAAAACAGTTCATATACCACCATTATTTCCTTAGTGGCAGGAATATTCTTGTTCTGTGCCGTATTTGTTGTCCCTTCGGTTGTTTCTAATCTATTTGCGAGTAATGAGCCAGGAGTAGTGATTATAGATATTCCTGTAGAGCCTACACTTCTAGAGGACGAAGTATTTACTCCTAAAGATGAACCAGAGGTAGAGATACCAGAGGTTAAAGTAGAGACTGCTCTATCTAGAGAAGATGTAGTGAAGTACACTGAACTTGATCCTGCTAAAGCAAACGAGATTACAGAAGAGCCAGCTACTACAGAAGATTTAGCGAATGCGAATCCAGGTTCAGAGAATATAAAGGGAAGCGACGAGGGAACGATCATTATAAATGAGAAACCTGTCGAAAAGCCAGCAGATGTAGTTAAGCCTGAAGCATCAGGTGGTACAGCTGTTAATGATAATAAAGTATATATCGGTGTATCTCATAAAGCAGAACCTTATGGTTCGATGGGGAAATTCAATAGTGAATTTGTCTCTAAATTTAGAGCACCTGATATGGATGCAGGTACAAAAGAAATAAAAGTGATTATGTCATTCATCGTTGAGAAAGATGGTAGTCTGACAGATATTAAAGTGATGAGAGACCCAGGTTTTGGAGCAAGTAAAGAGGCTATCCGTGTATTAAAAACGATGTCTAAGTGGAAACCAGCGATGAACAACGATAAACCAGTTCGTTCTCAGTTTACACTTCCTATCACTATTAGAGTGCAATAAATTTTGTTTTAAATTGTTTTATATCAAGCAGTATCTATACAGAGATACTGCTTTTTTTGTGTAGATATTTGATTTGTATTAGTAAGAGTTGGTTAAATAATAGTAAATTAGAAACACTGTATTTTTAATAATGAGCGGTATGTTATATTATCTAATATTTTTTGTGTTAGTCATTCTTATTGGAATGAATAAGAAATGGAGTTTAAAAACTAAAGTGATTGCTATAGTATCATTTATAGCGGTGTATATCGTGTTTTTTCTGAGCCTGTTAGCGTATACTTTTGATAGAGATTGGCGTCATGAGGCTCCTACCTTAGATGAACAGTATAATGAAATAGATGAACCGTATAATGACCTTGATGATAAGAATCATAATAATGACGTGATATTTGAGGAAGAAAGCGATAAGACTTATTCTGATGCAAATAAACAGACATCGATTAATGGAAACATAGGGGAGAGGATATATGGAGATTTTAATGGGGATGGACAGTATGAGTACGCATATCGCAAACTTGTAAAAGAAGGATATGGTGGTAGTCGTGTGGATGGAGGAGTTCCTGAAGAATATGAAATACAGTTTAGTGATAGTACTATTCGGTCTATACCTGTAGGATGTTGCGGATTCACACTTATGAATAAGGGGGATTTAGATAATGATGGTGCTGATGAGATAATTATTGTTCAAGACCCTCATAATGGTTGCCTTGGGAGGGTGCAAACTTACACGATTAAGAATAATAAGGGAAGCTATTTATTCGAACCTTTCTTCTTGTTTATATGTGATGGAGTAAGTGATGAAGATATGCTTGGATTGATTGTAAAAGAGAATTATACAGTTTATTATTATGAAGTTGATCTTAATGAGCAAAAGAGGGTAAAGAAGAAAGCAGTTTTTATTGAGTAAAATACCAAGCAGTGTTCTCTAAAGGATACTGCTTTTTTTATACAAAAGATTATCGTGTGAAAAATGAGTAAGATGTTCTTGGATAAAGGGTTATCTCAAGTGCGGGCTAAAGCTTTGATAAAATAGATAACCCTTGTATTTGCTGAGTTGATTCAGTGGTGTATCTTTGTGGCATTATAATAAAATACACTTGGTTTAAGGTATAGTGGATTCTTGATGTAGGACTAGTGAGTAAATATATTATATCACTCTGATTTAGTAGTGATTGGTATATGTTAGGAGCTTAGGGGAGATGTGTAAGGAGAGAAAATAAACTGTATTTTAGAGAGAAAGTGTACTGAGAAAAAAGAGGGATTAGATGACTTATACAGAGGTAAAAGTAAAGATAGATGAGCTAAAACAACAAGTTGAGGCACAAGGAAGCTTAAATAATGAGCAGTTAGAGGCTCTACACAAGAAGTTTCGTTTAGAGTGGAACTTTAACGCTAATGCGATGGAGGGAAATATGCTAACTGTAGAAGAAGCAGAGAGTGTATTAAACGGAATCTTAGAGGTGTATCAGAAGTCTTTAAAGGATGTATTAGAGATAAAGAAGCACGATACTGTTATACGCGAGATATTGCGTGTAGGGAAGATGGAATTAAAGCTATCTGAAAAGGCAATCAAAGACATCCACGCGAAGGTTATTTATGAGGAAGAAGCAGATAAGACGTTACAATTAGGACAGTATAAACTAGAAGCCAACGAGTTTATCAACTATAGAGGTGAAAAGCATATATTCGTTAGCCCTGAAGAAGTTCAGAAGCAAATAAAGGAATTACTTACTCGTACTAACGAGGCTATCGCTTTCGTACAGCGTGGTAAGAAGTATGCTCCACACTCTTTAGACGTGGCGCTAAACTTCCTTATTGATTATATGAACATTCATCCGTTTACTCAAGGCAGTGAGCGTGTTGGGTTTATATTGACTAATCAAATATTGGTAGCTTTAGGATACACTCCGTTTTGGATTACGGATGAAGAGAATGAGGGGTACTATCACGGTTTAGTTGATATCCTATGTTATGAGGGAAGTAAAGAACCATTATTTAAGCATATCAGTGAGTTAGTATTGCGTTCTCAACAGATGGTGAACGATGTAACTGCGGGCAAATCTATAGATGCTGAAGGAGATATTCTAAACCAAATAGAGTTGCTTAAAAAAGCACTAAAAGCAAAAGACGAAGAGCAGTTAAAGAAAGTGAAATCAGCGGAGGTAATTACTGCATTATACAGTGATTCTCTAAAAGCAATGTATCTAGAGGTAGACCAAAAAATAAAGGGAAGCTTCAAAGATTTGTTTGGAGAGATTACCACTACTTATATTAATGTAAGTGTACAGGAGGAGTCAGAAGTACTTCAACAGGAGATTCTATTAGATGCGGAAGACATCTCATGGAATGACGTAGATGGTATCTTATCGACTACATCTCTACACGGATTTAAACTAACTAATGAGGCAGAAGCGATCACTATCGAATTGAATTGTGAGTTCTTAGAAGCGGAGTTCATTGTAGATCTAGGAGATGGCTATGTGATTAGTAAAACATACGAGCAAGGTCTAGATGCAGAAGAAATAAAAGAAGTCGCTAATCATATCTGTGGACAGATTATTAAGAATATTAAAGAATTAAAGTAATATTAGTCTGATTCAATTATATAAGCCGAGGTATTTAGATACTTCGGCTTTTTTTGTTATAATATAGACAGGCACCTTGTATTATTTTTTTAATAAATAGTTCCTATGTTGAGAATTTTATTATCTTTAGTTAATAAATGTGTCTATTTAGAACTAGAAGGTATTATTACGTGATGATAAAATAAACTGTGTAACAAAATGGCAAAGAAAAAGAAAACCCTACCGAAGAACTTTCAAGAGTTAATAGATAGCAACGATATCACTGCGCTTAAAGCAGTATTTGATACATGTGAGATAGATGCTAGAGGTGGCTATGGCAAGACTACAGCACTTAGTTTCTATGGAATATCTGAAGAGTTCGTGAGATGGTTAGTGAAGAAAGGGGCAGATATAGACGCTGTGGATAGTTATAATCGCACAGCTCTTCATAGTCACACAGGATTGCGTAGAGATAGTAATATAGCTGTATTTATAGCCTTAGGAGCAGATGTTAATGCTGTAGATAGTTATGGTTCTACACCTTTACACTTCGCAGCAGGACACGGGTTTAATGCAGGGGCAGTGGAGTTATTGATAGAAGCAGGAGCATCAGTTAATGTGCTAAATTCATATAAAGAAACTCCGCTCAATGGAGCACTTAAGCGTGCACAGAATATTGATCTAGTTAATTTAGTCGCGGTATCAAAGGTGCTTTTGCCATTGACTAAAGAGATTACATTAAGTATGCGTGATGATATCACTCGCATAGGAGAAAACTTTGAGTTTCACAGAGAGAATTTTAATCCAGATTATTTAGAAGAGAGTGATAAGGCTCTAAGTGAGTTATATCAACTATATGAAGTTACCCCTGTTAAGAAGCGGATTACTCATGATGGAGTTTCTAAAATAGAAGTAAATGGAACCGTTTGGGAGGAGCAGTATGAGGAACTATGGGAACTATTAGTTCCATCTAAAGGGAGTGCCAAGACGGTACAAGGAGAAGTTGTCCGTATCACAGGTAAAGTGAGAGACGAGATTTATAGAAATGGTGGTGGTAACTGGGATGCGAACTTTAAGAAGATGCTAGATGCTTATTTAGCTTATCTTTCAACAGAAGTTTCTCTTAGTGAACGCGACTTAGCAAGTATAACACCGATGGTCGCAGGGATTCGCAAGTATGGAAATGGTGAAACGAGGGAACTTAACTACCTATGTGAACTAGCGAATAAATGGGTACTTAAGAACCCAATACCTATACCTTTAGGAGAGGTAAAATATAAGAGATAAACAAAAAAAGAGAACGAAAGTTCTCTTTTTTTGTTATTAATAGGTATGCTTTTTTTATCAAGACAAGCTTCCTCACTAGTCAAATACTACAATGCAATTCTACTTCATTAGTTCTAAAACTATACTATGCTTCTATCATTAACTCAGAGTTATTTTGCATAATGGCTTTTCGTTTATATGTCTATCACGTATTCTAAGTCTAATTTTTATTAGAAAATAGATTGGTATGATGGTAGTTAATAATTGATTTAATATTTAGTTAAAAAGACATTAAATGTTTGTTTTGTTTTATTGCTATAACCATTTTGTTAAAATACTGTTGATTATTCTGATGTGTCTTGCGTTTTTTAATATTATTTACAAATTCACTTAATTGTGGTTTGATATGTGTGTTTTTTTTGTTAAATTTGTTTTTAATGTTCGGTTTTTAACAGAATTATAAAATATTGCTATGAGAATATTATTATTTACTTTTTTATTAATCAGTACATCTGTATTCAGTCAAGTGAGTGTAGGTGTTAAATTACCTAATAAAAATACAGATTTAACATTAGGGTCAGAGAATAAGGGGATGGTTCCTAATAGGGTGAAATTACAAGATGTATTATCTGCGGCTCCTCTAAAAAAGGAAAACATGGTTGCAGGTACATTAGTGTATAACACTACTGTAGACCCAACTAAGAACCTAGTAGAGGGATACTATTTTTGGCACTCTAGTAACGGCTGGTCTCGTTTATACATTAAATATGTTCCTACGCGAGATATGAACTTCCTTGCGTTTAAGAAAACAACTAAGGAATATCTCTTACCAGATTACGATATTAAGGTACCAATAGACGAGTTAAATTATGTATATAAGGCTGAAGAGAATGGTACACTTTTTTTAGATCTAAGTATATATAGTACTATGGTAGGAGGATCTGTAGTTATTGCGGGTAATACCTATTTGTTTACTAATATAGTAGATGAGACAGGGACTGAGGTGTTTAACGGTGTTACTACAATGTCTCCTTTTGTTGCTACTGTAAATGAACCAGGCAAAATAACTGTAGGGATTTCTAACTTTTCTATCCCTGTAGTGAAAGGAAAAACATATAATATAAGTCATATAGGCGAAGAGTATTGGGCTGGGAATGATTACAAAGTTGCAAAACCTACGATAGGCACACTTAGTATTGGAGATAAAAAAGTATATTCATCTATGAAGGTTACTTTCTTATCAGAATTAAGTTTATAATATAAAAAGAGAATTGATATGAGATTGTATAAATATATATTGTTTTATTGTTTTATGAGTGTTTCTCTCTTTGCACAGCAGGGGATAAACACTACTTTACTTAACCCTAATGCGGAGTTAACTTTAGGCTCTACAGATAAAGGGATGTTATTTAATCGAGTGAAACTAGTTAGTTTGAATTCGCCTAAACCGTTATCAGATACTAGTCTAGATGTAGGTGTAACGGTGTATAATACTAATGTGACAGGTGATCTTACAGAAGGGATTTATTTTTGGTCTAGTGAAAAAAAGTGGAGTAAAATTTATTCTAAAAAGACACCTACACGTCTTACTAACCTAGTAGGATACTTTAGGACAAAATCAAGTATAGAAATTCCATATCAGCAAAGTGTGCAAATGAAGGATCTAGATTTTGAATATACTGCTTTAGAAGATGGAGTTTTGTTTTTAGAATATTTAATTGTAGCCTATGTTACTTATCAACCAGGTAATGCTACTTTACAAGGGGCTACAGATGCACTCTTCGAGACTATAATCACTGACTCTACTAAAAAAGAGATTTCTAGAGAGTATTGTGCCGTTTCTCCTTATATGGTTGTGCCTGGTGATGGAAACAAAGCTGTGACTGCCGTAGGTATATATTATGTTAATGTAAAGAGAGGGGAGAAATATACGATTAATACTTTTGCTAGTAATGTTTATGCTGGACCAAATGCTAATAAATTTAAGAATATGGTAGGTAACCTTGTTGGTCCAAATAGTAATTATCAATCGTCTTTAAAGGTTACGTTTTTGTCAGAACTTACGAATTAAAATTATGAAAAAGGAAATAGTAAAAAGGATTTGTCATGTCCTAACAGTAATGATTACATTATTCAATGTTTGTATGACTAATGCACAAGTAGGGTTGGGTAATGCTGTACTACCTATTAAAGAGGCGGATCTGACCTTAGAGTCTGACAATAAAGGATTATTAATAAATAGAGTGAAGTTGGTAAGTATGACCTCTGCTGCACCATTAGATCCTGCACATATGGAGGCTGGGATGATAGTTTATAATACAGTTGAAACAGGAGATTTAAGAGAGGGGTTTCACTATTGGACCAGTGAGAATAGATGGATGCGTATGTATGTAAAAACCTCACCTAGTAGAGATATGCAATTTGTAACTTTTAAACTGACTAATAAGCAATATGATTTACAAAGTAAAACTACCACTCCTACAGTAGTGAATATGACAGAATTTGATTATGACTATGTAGCAGATAGAGATGGATTGTTATTTTTAGAGTTCGTTATTTATGGTGATATGGGTAGTAGTGAGAGAGCAGCTGCTAATATAATATGTACAACTGAAGTTACTGATAATACTGGAACTGTTGTTTTTACGGGTTATACTGTGCACTCACCATTATTAGTTACAGGTTCGGGATATAACTCTAGTGTAGGTATTTCTAATTTTAGCATAGATGTTAAAAAAGGCAAAACATATAAGATTCGAACGAAAGCTACGGAGACGAATTATCCTGGTAAACAATATCATGAAACTTTAAATGGAGGAAGTAAATGGCTCTACTTTGAACCTAGGGTAGGAGATTTTGATTGGGCTCCGATTATGGCTCACTCTTCTATGAAGGTCACCTTTATGACTGAACCAATTTTATAAGTATTGGTTTGTTATTCACTAATAGAAGTGTTTTGATATAGAAATATTTATAACGAACTAAACCGAGTCTGTATAGTCTCGGTTTTTTTGTGGTTTTAGTTTTTAGCTGATAAAAGATTTGTCTATTTAAACTAGCAAATAAATGGGTACTGAAGAACCCAATGCCTATACCTTTAGGAGAAGTGAAGTATAAGAGGTAGTATTATATAAAAGGGAGCTAAGGTTCTATTTCCTTATTGTTTGTTTCTTGTCTATTATTATGCATACTTAACTAAAATCTTCTTATTTTTGCGTGCTTTAAAGCAACAACAACACAATGAAGAATTTTCTTGAATGCTACTTCCAGTTGAGTAGCAATGGTACTACTATTAAACGTGAGTTTATAGCGGGTATCATCACGTTTCTTACTATGTCTTATATCTTAGTAGTGAATCCTAATATACTTGCAGATGCAGGTATGGATAGAGAAGCGTTATTTACTACAACTGCCTTAGCTACGATCGTAGCCACTTTACTTATGGGCTTTTATGCTAAGTTACCTATCGCACAAGCTCCAGGGATGGGGTTAAATAGTTTCTTTGCTTATTCGGTAGTATTGACTTTAGGATATACGTGGCAGTTCGCATTGACTGCAGTATTTATAGAGGGAATCATCTTTTTATTATTGACATTCTTTAATGTACGTGAGTTGATTGTCAGAAGTATCCCTAAGGTACTTAAAGAAGCGATACCTGCAGGGATAGGGCTATTCATTACCCTTATCGGGCTGAAGAGTGCGGGAGTAGTAGTATCGGATCCTAATACCCTAGTGAGGTTAGGAGATTTCGGTCAGCATACCGTATGGATGACTTTAATAGGACTTGTAGTGACAGGGATCTTGTTAATCCGCAATGTGAATGGAGCTATTCTATTTGGTATTCTGAGCGCTACGATATTTGGTTTAATCTTAGGTGATGTAGCCTTGCCAACGAGCATTGTAGCTTTACCCCCCTCAATAGAACCTATCTTTGGAGAAGCGATTAAACCGATGTTTACAGCAGAGGGATGGAATCAAATCCTTTCTATAGATATGATAGTCGTAGTATTTACTTTCTTGTTTGTCAACTTATTTGATACAGTAGGTACTTTGATCGGTGTTATTTCTAAAACAAACTTAGCTGATAAAGATGGCAACTTCCCACAAATGAAAAAAGCCTTATTCACAGATGCAATGGGAACTACTGTAGGATCTATCTTAGGAACTAGCTCTGTGACTTCTTATGTAGAGAGCGCATCGGGAGTAGCCTCAGGTGGACGCACAGGATTAACAGCTGTAAGTGTAGCCTTGATGTTTGGGTTAGCGTTATTCTTAGGGCCTGTCTTTTTGATTATACCAGCAGCAGCTACAGCACCAGCATTGATTGTGGTTGGGTTATTTATGATTTCATCGGTTACTAGAATCAACTTTGACAAGCTGTCTGATGGACTACCTGCATTCTTGACTATTGTTTTTATGCCGTTTACGTACAGTATAGCGGAGGGAATCGTATTCGGTATCTTGAGCTACACAATCCTTAAAATAGGAGCAAAGGAACACAAAGATATCACACCTACAGTATATGTATTGTCTATATTATTCTTATTGAAGATAGTATTAGACGTGGTAGTGAAATAAGTTTTTTTGTTTTTTTGTGATGTTGGTTTTTTGTTCAAGAGAACTATCTTTTACAAGTGAATTTAACCAAAGAAAGAGTGATGTCGGTTTTTTGTTTAAGATAATCATCTTTTACAAGTGAATTTAATCACAGAACAACAAAATCACAACATTACAACATCACAACCTCACAACCTCACAACATCACAACATCACAACATCACAACATCACGACATCACAACCTCACGACATCACAACGTTACAACTTTACAAAATAACAATAAAAGCCGTTGCCTTAGGGGAGCGGCTTTTATTGTTTAGTTCTTTTGTCTTCTCATTTAATTAAATTACCTTTCAAATTGAAAGCGTGATTTCGGTTTTTGTGATTTTGTTTTTTCGTTCTATATAACTGTTTTTTAAAAGTGAATACAATCACAGAACAACAAAATCACGACATCACAATATCACGACATCACAACATCACAGAAAAACAATAGAGAAACAATGAAAAATAAGAAGAGAATAACAATAGTAGGACTTGGAGGTGTAGGAGGATTCTATGGAGGATTACTAGCAAATAAATATCAAGATAGTCAGGATATAGAAGTATGTTTCGTAGCAAGAGGTAAGCACCTTGATGCTGTTAAAGAAAAGGGATTAACGGTACTTTCAAAAGACAGTGAAGTAGTAGGGCATCCTGCTTTAGCTACTTCTAGTTGGAGTGATATTAAGCATACAGATTATATCATCATCGCCACTAAAGGATATGACTTATCTCAGACCATAGCTGAAATGAAGGGATGTGTAGGAGAACATACAGTGATTATCCCTTTGCTAAATGGGGTAGAAGCGTTTGAGCAATTAAGAGATACTTTCGGAGAGGCTCGCGTATGGCAAGGCTGTACTTATATGGTTTCTCGCTTAAAAGAGGCAGGAGTGATTGACAACCCTAGTGGAAGACAACGCATCCTTTTTGGACGTGATGGAATGGTTACTGCAGAAATGAAAGACTTTGAGGCTATCCTAACAGAAGCTGGTATAAATGCAGAAGCTACTTCTGAAATCTCAAGAGAGGTATGGGAGAAGTATATCTTAGTATCTACATCAGCGATGGCAACTGCTTATTATAACAGTACTTTCGGTGGTGTGATGGAACATCATCCTGCGGAAATGACACAGCTGTTAGAAGAGGCTTCGGCTATAGGCAAGAAGAAAGGTGTAGCATTATCAGCTGATATCGTAAGTGTTATTACAGAGCGATTAAAAGCGATTCCGTATGAATCAACTACTTCGATGCACAGTGACTTTACAGCCCTTAAAGAGCACAATGAACTAGGTATTATGGGTGGGTATATGGTAAGACAGGGTATCCTCTTAGGTGTAGAAACACCGATGTATAAACAGATGTGTAACCATCTAGTAGTACATACAGGGGAGGGCTACGCTTTAATTAGGAATTAATAATTAGGAATTGTTTGCCTACGGCATTAGGGGACGTAGAGAATGATAAATGATATCATCGTTTGTTCGCAATCTATATCCATAGCGGTACGGGTGTATTACTATATATCCACAAAAAACATCATTTGATGTTTTATTAATAATGATGATATCGTTTGTTCGCAATCTATATCCACAATCGTAGGGATGATTACATACATCCACATAAAACATCTTTAGATGTTTTATTAGTAATAATGATAAATGATGACATCGTTTGTTTACAATCTATATCCATAGCGGTACGGGTGTATTACTATACACCCCACAAACCATATCCACAATCTATGTGGTGTATAAAACAGCACGTTCAAAAAACATCTAAAAGATGTTTTATGTGGGCGTATAGTAATACGCCCCTACCATCGTGGCTACTGTGTGGAAATGCGTTGAATGCACCAAGATATATCAACAAAAAAAGCGTGAGTTGTCATAACTCACGCTTTTCTATTTTGATTGCTGTTTCTCTAAGATTAGTTGGTCATACTTTATATAGCTTACTTTTTCTGCTTCACTGATAAAAATCATAGCATCAAAGTTCTGAAATATTCCTTGTTTTTTTGAATCCCAAGAGACTTGAAAAGGAGTGAAAGTCATATCTTTTTTGTAATTCTTATATGTGTAGCTAGTGGTGTTTTTAAACAAGCTAACAATGTCTAAGAAATAGTTTGATTCCGTAGAAGGAAGTATTGAGATTAGATGTTCTTTATCACTATGTGCTTTTTGGACTGACTTTTCATTCTTGTAAAACAAAGGATAAGAAGATATTGCAATATGATAAGTTGTATTAGGATTTTTCTTTATAAACTCGTTTCCACATTTTAAGGCACCTTCGTTTATTTTGGACATATGTGCATTGGCAAGCCAAACTACAAACTTCTTTTCAGGGTTATTCTTAACTATAAAGTCTAGATTACTTGCCATTTGTATATCTCTATCGATATTCAGACTATACTTTTTATCGTGAGCTCTATTGTAATACATATTTGCGGCACTGATGTAACTTTCTAATATTTGTTTCCATTCTTTTTGAGCAATTATACTTTCGTTTGTAAGTAATTTGGAGATGTATTGATTTAGATATTCGATATCATTAGAAGTTAGTTTGTTGCCGTTATTAAACCCGTTATTAAGGACTACTTCTTTTGATAGACTAATAAATCTGTCTTCAAGTATTATGTCTAAAGTACTCAAATATTCCTGTAACATAGGAATGAAGTGTGTGTAAGAATCTTTTGTATGCAACTTATTATCCATCCCGTATATCGTTACATTATTATCTTTCATAAACGTTGCCATTTCCCATATTTGATCTGAATATCTCCACATTTTATAAAGTGAGTTATCACTGTGAATAAAAGATAAAGCAAAGAAGTCTGCTTCAAAAACTACATCTTTATAACTTAGTTCAAGCACTAAATATTTGAGTATTTCGAACTTTGTTTTTAGATCAGAACCGTATTGGTGGTCAGCTTCTCCTAAGAAAATTGTTTTATTTCCATTTACGTTTTTAGCTATAATTTCTTTTACTTGAGGTGTCAATAACTCTTCATTTATTGTATTAAGCGGATGTAAATCTTTGTCTAGTTGAGCAAAACAAGTTAATTGGAATACTAAAGTGAAGAGAATAGTATAAATAGTTGGTTTGGTTGTCATTGTATAAGGTGGTTTAAGTAGATAACGTTCTTAGAAGAGATATTAGTATCAACAAAAAAAGCGTGAGTCATAACTTACGCTTTTTTCGTTTCCTGTTTCCTGTTACCTGTTACCTATTAAAGGTATTATCTTTTTAAATCCACATCTTTAAGCGGGATTAACTTTGTTTTAAATTTAAGCTTGTGGTATAAGTAGAATGCTAGGAAGAAAGGTATCCCCATATAGGTGATTAGCATTCCTCTCCAGTCAAATACTCCTTCCATAATAAGTTTAGAATCTTGTCCGATGATCACTAGAATACACAGAAATAAGGCAAATAATGGTCCAAACGGAAACCACTTAGCTTTGTATATCAAGGCATCTAAACTCTTGTTTTGAGCGTGGAATGCTCTTCTAAATCTATAGTGACTAATCGCAATACCTAGCCAAGCAATGAATCCTGTTAGTCCAGAGGCTGCTAGAATAAAGTCAACAGCATTAGGGTGGGTAGACTGTACAGCAAATATTAGTAATACCACTATTCCTGTAGCGACTAATGCGATTAGAGGTACTCCGTTTTTATTTGTTCCTCCGAATGCTTTATGTGCCATTCCGTCTTTTCCCATTGCGTATAACATACGAGTAGAGGCATATAATCCTGAGTTACCCGCTGATAGGATAGAAGTAAGGATTACGGCATTCATTACAGCTGCAGCAAAGGCTAAGTGTGCTTTCTCAAATACTAAGGTAAAAGGTGATTTAGCTACTTCTGAGATATCTGCTCCTAAAAGAGAAGGGCTAGTGTACGGGATGATTAACCCGATCACGAAGATTGCTAAAATATAGAATACTAAGATTCTCCAGAATACTTGTTTGATTGCTTTAGGAATGTTTTTCTCAGGGTTTTCTGATTCACCTGCAGTGATACCGATTAGTTCAGTTCCTTGAAACGAGAAACCTGCGATTAGAAATACCCCTAGTACACTTAGGAACTTACCTGAGAATCCACCACCTAATATAGGCGCATCTCCTAGTGTGAAGTTCTTAAATCCGATGTATTCACCACCTAATATTCCGAATATAGTTAGAAGTCCGATCCCTAAGAATAAGACTACAGTTACTACTTTTATAATAGCGAACCAATATTCTGACTCTCCATAAGCTTTAACTGATAGACAATTTAGCCCAAATATGATAATAAAGAAGAGTAAGCTCCATCCCCACGGTGGTAAGAATCCTAGTGGTTCCCAATATGAGATAACTACTGCGGCGATAGATACGTCTACTGCTACGGTAATAACCCAGTTAAACCAATAGTTCCATCCTAAGGCAAAACCTAATGATGGATCAACAAATCGTGCAGCGTAAGTACTGAATGATCCTGATACAGGTAGGTATGTCGCCATCTCACCTAAAGAGGTCATTAAGAAGTATACCATTAGACCGATCATCGCATAAGCTAGAAGTGCTCCACCAGGACCAGCCTGATGTATGGCTTCTCCACTTGCCATAAATAACCCTGTTCCGATACACCCTCCGATGGCGATCATAGATAGGTGTCTTGCTTTAAGTCCTCGTACTACTTCTTGATTCTTATTCTGATTTTCCATTGTTACTATTTGTTGCAAAAGTATTAAACGCAGTATGTAATATCTAATTAATCGGCGATTAATTTAAATTAAAGATAACAAAATAAGTGAAACTTTACATCTTAAATATTATTTTAAGCTAAATAAAATGTAATAATCAGAATTTAATATAGGTTGAAATGTAGTGTGCCAAATAATATTCTACGAAAAACACAAGGTTTCGAATATTATTAGATTGATAAAAAAAGTTGTTTTTTGGAGAATTCACTGCGTATGTTACTTAAGCTTACTTGTGAATTCCCAAGAGAGACGCTATGTATTTAAGGGGAACTCTATTTAGCAAGTGTAGTTTGCTTATCTTGGTTGATATAACTTTACAAATTCTCAGTTTAAATTTGTAGATTGCAGTTATAAAATGATTTTTATTCTATTGAAAATCAGCGGTCCTATCTCATGCGGACTTTGTCTATTATTCTCCTTAATATCTTGTTTAGAGTTTGTGGCTATGTGTGAAAGTATATTGACAGCATTGTGAATCCATAGTGACTCCATTAAAAAGGCTGTTTTAATGGAGTCACTATGGACTCATTATGGACTCACTATGGACTCACTCGAACCGAAATAACATAGAAATGCCTATTTTATTCTATTGATGAATGTTATGGTGATTTTTTAAAAATGATCTAGAAAGTGATCTGAAAAGGGTAGAGAATTTTGTACTAATTCTTTTACAAAGATATCAATTAAAACTTAATAATTATACTACACTCTTGTGATTTTTTTTAATTCAATTAAATGAAATATAGGTGTTTAGATGTTATTTTTTAGAGAATTCACTGCGTATTCTACTTAGGCTTACTTGTGTGATTCCCAAGAATGACGCTATATATTTAAGAGGTACTCTATTGAGCAAGTGTGGTTCATTCTCTAGGAGGTCGTTATAACGTTCTTTAGCAGACTTGATTTGTCTAGTGATAGAGCGTTCTTCAGTTTTAAGTAATTCTATTTCCGCAAACTTTCTACCCCAGTTCGCTATCTCGATATCAGAAGTATATAGTTTCTCTAGTTGACTATTCTTAGTGAAGTATAGGGCGCTGTCTTCGATTAGATCGATAGTCTCGTAGCTAGGTCTATTTAGAATATAGTTATACATAGATAATGCAGGATCTCCATCGGTACCGAACCAGAAGGTTAACTCTCTATCTTCTTGTAATGCATAGGCACGCACTAGTCCACTCTTAATAAAGTAGAAGTAATTCTCGTGTTTCTCATACTCAGAAAGCAAGTAGTTCTTAGGGAAAGTAATTTCCGTAAAAATAGCGATTAGCTTATCCTTAGCAGGTTTAGAAAGAGGGTAGATGTTATCGATGATTTGTTCTAAATTCATTTAATTAACTTTAAGATAAACAAAGATAGTTTATAGTGAGTTATTATCCCACAATAAGTGATATACAGGCTATAATTGTACAAGAACCGCAAGAAGGGAAAGGTATTTATTAAATAATGGAGGGTTAGTAGGTATATTTTAGATATTAAGTGATAACAAACGGTAAAAATGTTAAAGTTACCTTAGTATAATAGATTGATTAAGGCTATTGCTCTAGCTAATTATGTAGTCAAAAAGGTCAATACAAGGGGGCAATATCAAAGATAATTATTTAATATACAAAAGTATATAGGGGTGGGAGAAGAGGTTCTCCTTTTTTAGGAGTTTTATAATGAAGATAGAAATAAGGAGTCACCTAAATAGTTAATAAAGTATAAGTTGGTGTGTGTTGCTTTTTTAGGCAATCTAAAATTAGAAGAATAGAGTGGAAAGTTGTATTTTTGCCAAGTTTTATTGTTAACTACACAACTAATACACACACTAAATGAAACAAACTAAGTATATTTTCGTAACAGGAGGAGTTACATCTTCATTAGGTAAAGGAATTATAGCTGCCTCATTGGCAAAGCTATTGCAGGCACGTGGATATTCGGCAACGATCCAGAAGTTCGACCCATATATTAATGTGGATCCAGGTACGCTTAATCCTTATGAACACGGAGAATGTTTCGTGACTAATGATGGGGCAGAGACAGATCTTGACTTAGGTCACTATGAGCGTTTCTTAAATGTACCAACTTCTCAAGCGAATAATGTAACGACAGGACGTGTTTACCTTTCTGTAATAGAGAAAGAGAGAAGAGGAGAATTTTTAGGAAAGACAGTACAGGTAGTACCTCATATCACAAATGAGATCAAAGAGCGTATGCAGCTTTTAGGTAAATCAGGTGATTATGATATCGTTATTACTGAGATCGGTGGTACAGTGGGTGATATTGAATCATTACCTTACATCGAGTCTGTACGTCAGTTATTATGGGATTTAGGTGATAATAACGCTATCGTTATACACTTGACTTTAGTTCCTTATTTAGCAGCAGCAGGTGAGCTTAAAACTAAGCCAACACAACACTCTGTGAAAACATTAATGGAGAGCGGTATTAAAGCTGATATCCTAGTATGTCGTACAGAGCATAACTTAAGTACAGAGATTCGTCAGAAACTAGCACAGTTCTGTAATGTGAAACCTGATTCGGTTATCCAATCTATCGATGCAGATACGATCTATGATGTTCCTAACTTAATGTTAGCAGAAGGATTAGATAAAGTTGCACTTAAGAAATTAGATTTACCAGAGAGAACTACGCCAGATTTAGTAAAATGGAATGAGTTTATCCACAAGCTTAAAAACCCATTACACGTAGTGAATGTAGGTTTAGTAGGGAAGTATGTAGAACTTCAAGATTCTTATAAGTCTATCTTAGAAGCGTTAGTACACGGTGGAGCTGAGAATCAAATCAAAGTAAATATCGTTTCTATCCAATCGGATAATATCAATGCTGCTAATGTAGCTGAGAAATTAAAGAACTTAGATGCTGTATTAGTAGCACCAGGTTTTGGATCACGTGGAATAGAAGGAAAAATAGAAACAGTAAAATATGTAAGAGAGAATAATGTTCCTTTCTTAGGTATCTGTTTAGGAATGCAAATGGCAGTGATAGAGTATGCTAGAAATGTACTAGGATATGCTACTGCGAATACTACAGAGGTGAATGAGAGTACTCAGTATCCTGTAATTACTTTTATGGAAGACCAAAAGAATATTACGGATAAAGGAGGTACTATGCGTCTAGGTGGATGGGACTGTAAATTAAAAGAGGGTTCTAAAGCTTTCGAAATTTATGGAGAAAGTCTTATCAATGAGCGTCACCGTCACAGATATGAATTTAATAACCAATATTTAGAAGATTTCGAGAAAGCTGGATTAATAGCTTCTGGATGGAATCCTGATACTGGACTAGTAGAGGTGGTAGAGTTAGAATCTCACCCATTCTTCGTAGGTGTACAGTTTCACCCAGAATATAAAAGTACAGTGGCAAAACCACACCCACTTTTTGTAAGCCTTGTTAAAGCAGCAATTGACAATAGAACAAAATAGTTCTTATCGTAATTAACACTATGTTATTACAACGAAAAATTTGATAAACTACAAATTAAGGAATGGAAGGAAAAAAATTAGATCGTAACAGTATTATCGGCTTTGTTATTATTGCCGGGTTGCTAATTTGGATGATGTTGAATAATATCAACAAAGAGAAAGACGCTATCGCTAATGATAAAGAGGTGGCAAAGACAGAGATCGTTAAAGAAGCAGAGGCTGAGAAGATTTCGACTGCTATAAGTGCTCAGGTAGAAGCTGATTCGGTAGCGAATCCTGCTCTACAAGCTGCTTTAGGTCCATTCGCTTACAGTGCAACTTTACCATCAGCAAAAGGAGGACAAACTGAACTTAAAAGTGAACTTCTTACTTTAGTTGTTGAGAATAAAGGTGGTAGTTTATCTAATGTTGTTATTAATAATAATACTCGTTTTACTAAAGATTCTAAACAGATAGTAGAACTTATTAAAAATAACAACTCAGAGTTTAACTTAGAGTTGTCTACGAAAGATAATAGAAGATTTAATACAAGAGATTTATACTTCGAACCAGAATTAACTAAAGAAGGGGAGAACCAAGTATTATCTATGCGTTTAAAAGTATCAGCTACTGAGTTTTTAGAGTATAGATACGTATTAAAGCCTAATGATTATATGTTAGACTTTTCTATCCGTACGCAAGGGTTAAGTAAGGTAGTGAATACTTCTGAAGTTCCATCATTAGATTGGAAACTTAAAGCGTTTACAAATGAGAAAAGTATCTCATACGAGAACCAATATACTCGTCTTTACTATGAGTATGAAGATGGAAAAGATAATAACTTAAGCGCTAGTAGCAAAGAAGATACTAAAGATATCAAGGATGCTAACTATATCGCGTTTAAACAACATTTCTTCTCATCTATCTTATTATCTGATAAAGGATTTGCTACGGCTAGTTTAAAATCAGAGAACTTAGTACACGATGAGGCAAAAGACACTATGTTTACTAAGCAGTTCTCTGCTAAGATGCCTTTAGCATATACTAATGGTGAGTTAAACCAAGATATGCAATGGTTCTTCGGACCATCAGATTACAAGTTATTAAAATCATATGACAAAGGATTAGATAAAACAGTTCCATTGGGATGGGGATTATTCGGATGGGTTAACCGTTTCTTATTTATCCCAGTATTCGGATTCTTAAGTTCATTCTTACCTTACGGTATTGCTATTATTGCATTAACTGTATTAGTGAGATTAGTGATTTCTCCATTGACATATAAATCGTATGTTTCTCAAGCTAAGATGAAAGCAATTCGTCCAGAAGTGAACGAGTTAAATGAGAAATACAAGAATGACCCAATGAAGAAACAACAAGAGACGATGAGTCTTTATAATAAAGCAGGGGTTAATCCTATGGCAGGATGTATACCAGCATTATTACAGATTCCGATCTTCTACTCGTTGTTCCAGTTCTTCCCATCAGCGTTTGACTTGAGACAAAAATCATTCTTATGGGCAGATGACTTATCATCTTATGACCAAATCTTGAAATTGCCATTCAGAATTCCTTTCTATGGAGATCACGTGAGTTTATTCCCATTATTGGCTTCTATCGCTATCTTCTTCTATATGAAGATGACTACAGGAGATCAACAAATGTCTGCTCCAGCTCAAGAAGGTATGCCAGATATGAGCAAGATTATGAAAGTGATGATTTATATCTCTCCGATTATGATGTTGTTCTTCTTTAATAACTATGCATCAGGATTGAGTTTGTATTACTTTGTTTCTAACTCTATTACAATTGGTATTATGTATGTAATCAAAAACCACATTGTGAAAGATGAAAAAATTAAAGCAATCATCGATGAGAACAAAACGAAAGAACGTCCAAAAGGTAGATTCCAACGTAAAATGCAAGAGATGATGGCTCAAGCTCAAGAGCAACAGAAATTGCAAAACGAAAACAAAAAGAAGAAATAACTAAGTTATTTTCTATATATTTAACACCTCTGATCTAATTCAGAGGTGTTTTTTTTTATGAGAATCGCAATAGTAGGAATGGGGAATATGGGCAGTACTTTTGCCAACGGATTTGTTAACTCTAGGTTTATAGATCCAAGTAATGTGTTGATTTATACGCGTTCACAGAAGTCGTTTGAAGATAGTCGAAACGTACATAAGCTATCTTATCGCTATAAATTAGATAGCGATATAGGTGCCTGTGATATAGTCATCATCGCTGTAAAACCCCAGGACTTCACTATGCTAGTAGATGATCTAAAGAAGTATGTCAATAGAGAGCAAATCATCGTATCTGTGATGGCGGGTATCTCTATAGATAGATTAAAACATGACCTCGGAGTAGAGAAGATAGTCCGTTCTATGCCTAATCTCCCAACGCAAATAGGTAGGGGAATGACTGTGTTTACAGCATCAGAGGAGTTAGATAGAAAGGAATTGTTTATTATTCAGAACTTGATTAACACCACAGGTAAGTCTGTCTATGTGTCTGAGGAAGGAAAGATAGATGCGGCAACAGCTATATCAGGTAGTGGGCCTGCGTATGTGTTCTACTTTATGGAATCGATGATTCAGTCCGCTATAGCTTATGGATTCGAACCATCACAAGCAGAGTTATTAGTAAAGCAGACTATCTCAGGAGCTCTTGGATTATATGAGTCTAACTCATTATCAACACACGAGTGGATAGCTAAAGTATCTTCTAAAGGAGGTACAACAGAGCAAGCGATTAATTACTTTAATGAAACGGAAGTGATGCAGAAGTTAAAAGAAGGAATTAATAAGGCAAAGGCTCAGTCAGAGTTATTAGGGAAGAAGCTGGGGTAGTGTAGTGATAATTTGTTACTACTTATTATACCCGAAGAGGTATAATATTTGGAAAAAGTGTGTTTTTATACCCGAAAGGGTATTGTTTTGGTTTTTATATGTATATTTATACCCGAAAAGGTATAGATATGGAATCATTACAACAGTTCGTAAAGCAGAAACGTAAAGAATTAAAGCTTACACAAGAAGATTTGGCATTAAATGCGGGTGTGGGACTTCGTTTTGTTCGTGATCTAGAACAGGGCAAGCAGACACTTCGTTTAGATAAAGTAAATGATGTATTAGCATTGTTTGGTAAGGAAGTAGGTGTAATAGATAAAATCAGAGAGTAATGGCTAGAGGTGCAAAAATATACTTTCAAGATAAGTTGGCGGGTTATTTGCTTGAGGGAGATAGTGGATATTCATTTCATTATGATAAGAATTATTTGGATGCTCCTAACCCCAAACCAGTCAGTTTAACATTGCCAATTTCACAAGATAGTTATCATAGTAATGTGCTCTTTCCGTTTTTTGATGGATTAATTCCTGAAGGTTGGCTATTGGAAATTGGTGAGAAGCATTGGAAGCTCAATCCTCGCGATCGTTTCGAATTATTAATCAACTTGTGCAGAGATACGATAGGTGCTGTTTCTGTTTATCCGATGGAGGCGGAAAGTTATGAATAATTGTCTGTTTTGTTATCAGCCTGTAGAACTAGGTAATTATCATTCTACTTGTTCAAAGAAGTTCTTTGGAACAGCAGTGGTTCCTGCTTTAGAATTAGATCAAGAGAAATTAAATCAGTTAGCACAAATCACTGTAAATGAACGATTGGCTCTAACAGGAGTACAACCCAAAATATCATTGAGTCTAAAGGGAGAACAAGGTAATAAGCGATTGACTTTAGTTGGTCTATGGGGGGATTATATCTTGAAACCACAATCAGTTGATTTTGCTTTTATGCCAGAGGTAGAAGATCTCACGATGCACTTAGCTAGGTTATTTAAAATAGAAACGGCACAGCACGCCTTAATACAAACTTTAACATGTGAACTAGCTTATATTACTAAACGCTTTGATCGTGACAAAGGAAAGAAGATTCATATAGAGGATTTGTGTCAACTGTCAGAGTTATTGACTGAACAGAAATATAAAAGCTCTTATGAACGTATAGGAAAGATTATTAAAAAGTATACTACTAATTCTGGATTGGATATTATCAAATACTTTAGACTGGTTTTGTTTAGTTTTATAACTGGTAATAATGATATGCATTTAAAGAACTTCTCTTTAATGCATACAGAGAATGGTATTATGTTTTCACCAGCCTATGATCTTCTAAATGTGAATTTGCTCTTTCCAGAAGATAAAGAAGAACTCGCTTTAACCTTATGCTCTCGTAAGAGAAAAATAAGGAGAGCAGACTTTGACCAATTTGCCTCGAGTTTAGGGATAACTGAGACTGTACGTGATAATGTATATAAAGACTTCTCAAAACAAATGGATAAAGTTGATGTGTGGATTGAGAACAGCTTTTTGACTGAGGAATATAAGGAGGAGTATATGAAGATATTTAAAAATAAGTGTGTTCAGGTGGGGATTTAAAAAAGGTATAATATAAAAAAACATCATCTATACTCCGTTCGGATATAGATGATGTTTTTACTTTCTAATAATAAGTATTCTAGGTGTGTCTACTACTCTAAAAAGAAAACAATGGTGCTTACTACTCTAGCTTTTTGCATATAAGGTTCGTTGAGTGTATTATTTGTTTCTTCTTCATCAAAATAATACTTTCCTACAATAGTGATTTGCCCTTGTGAGGCTGTCTTAATCTTACCTAATTTAGCTTGAGAATCGTTAGCGAACTGCTCACCGGCAATACGCGCATTCTTTGTGCTCTCTGCTATCAATTGTGGTTTAATAGAGTTTAGTTCAGGAAAAGAATATATAGGTTGTATATTCGAAGTCAGGTCTTTGCTAATTAAATCTAGATTGATTTGAGCAATTTTATTTCCTGTATCTTTTATGTCTTTTGTTTCAATAGTTAGTTGCTGTGTAATAGTGTATCTGTCTATTTTTACTGACACTTGTCGCCCATCTTCCCAACGAAGCTCGTGGTACTTTTCTTGGTCATTTACCCCTATATTAGAAATTTTGATGTCCGTTTTTGAAAATCCAATACTAGTTAAATAAGCAATAATCGCCTCTTTCTTTTGTTCTGTTTGCTTCATTATTTGCTGTAAGTCATCTCCGGAATTTGCAAAATCTATTACAATAGTAGCAGAGGTTGCCATTATATTCATTTCGGCTAATCCCTTTACGGTTACTACACGGTCTTTATCACTAAATGTCTTTAGTCCTTTGAAAATAAAGAATCCCAATAAAGAAAAACTCACTAATAGTGAGAAACCCAAGATAAGTGATTTAGCTAAAGTTTTGTTTTGCATGATGATGAAATTTACTATTACTTGTTGATATTATTTGAACCATTAGTATGTACAGTTGTAAGCATTGACCTTATTAAAAGTGTTTCTACTACTTCTAAATGGTTAATAAATAATTGTAACTGTCTTGATATAAATATAATACCAATATCATTGAATAAAAAATAATCTACCTTTTATTTGTAGTGCCTTAAATCTACAGATAGCGTTTAAGCTCTTGTATGCGCTAATGATAGATATTCTCTATGGACATATCATAATTAAAAGATAAGATAAATTCAAAAGCTTTTTGTATTGCGGCATTTCTTGTAAATTTGTAGCAATATTTTTTTATCATGAAGAAAAGAGTAGTAGTAGGTCTTTCGGGAGGTGTAGACTCAAGTGTCGCAGCTTATTTACTGAAAGAACAAGGATATGAAGTTATTGGATTATTCATGAAAAATTGGCACGATGATACTGTGACGATTTCTAATGAATGTCCATGGTTAGAGGATAGCAACGATGCTTTAATGGTCGCTGAGAAGCTTGGGATACCATTCCAGACAGTAGACTTAAGTGAACAATATAAAGAGAAGATTGTAGACTATATGTTTAAGGAGTATGAGAATGGTCGTACCCCTAATCCTGATGTGCTGTGTAATCGCGAGATCAAGTTTGATGTATTTATGAAAATAGCATTAAGCTTAGGAGCAGATTATGTAGCTACGGGACATTACTGTCGCAAAGATGAAGAGGTTATCACTAAAGCAGATGGTACACAGGAGACTGTGTATAAGCTATTAGCAGGTGAGGACCCTAATAAGGATCAGTCTTATTTCTTATGTCAGTTATCTCAAGAGCAGTTAGCGAAGGCGTTATTCCCAGTAGGAGAATTGCTTAAGCCAGAGGTGCGTGAGATAGCGGCGAAGATGAACTTAATCACAGCAGACAAGAAAGATTCTCAAGGATTGTGTTTTATTGGAAAAGTAAGGTTGCCTGAGTTCTTACAACAAAAGTTGAGTCGTAAAGATGGGTTAATCTATGAGATACCTAAGAATTCTCCTATATATACAAAAGAAGAAGAGGTATTCTCTACATTAGAAGAAGCTTTAAAAGCGGAGGCTACATCTATCGTATATACACCTGAGATGGGTAAGAAAGTAGGGGAGCACTTCGGAGCGCACTTCTTTACTATCGGTCAACGTAAAGGACTAAACGTAGGAGGAACTGCAGAGCCATTGTTTATTATCAGTACGGATGTAAATGAAAATATCATCTATACAGGACAAGGAAGTGATCACCCTGGGTTGTTTCACAAGGCATTATTTGTTCAAGAAGATGAAATTCACTGGATTCGTGAAGACTTAGCATTGCAAGAAGGCGAAACAATGTCTATATTAGCACGTATAAGATATCGCCAACCGTTGCAAAAAGCAACATTACACAAAATGAAAGAGGGAATGTTTGTGCGTTTTGAAGAACCACAATCAGGAATCACAGAAGGACAATTTGTATCTTGGCATATCGAAGACGAACTAATCGGTTCGGGTGTTATTTCGAAACTATAAACAACCAAAATACAATGAAAAATAAGTTAGTAGATCTTTTTAATATCCAGTATCCTATCGTACAGGGAGGAATGATATGGAACAGTGGTTATAAGTTGGCTAGTGCAGTAAGTAATGCAGGTGGTTTAGGGCTTATAGGTGCAGGTTCTATGTATCCAGAAGTATTGAGAGAGCATATCCAGAAGTGTAAGAAGGCAACAGATAAGCCATTCGGTGTGAATGTACCGATGTTATATCCTAATATAGAGGAGATCATGCATATTATCGTAGAAGAAGGTGTGAAGATAGTCTTTACTTCTGCTGGTAATCCTAAGACATGGACTTCTTTCTTAAAGGAGCACGGTATAACAGTAGTACACGTAGTGAGTTCTTCTAAGTTCGCACTAAAGGCACAAGAGGCTGGCGTGGACGCTATCGTAGCTGAAGGATTTGAAGCAGGAGGACACAATGGAAGAGAAGAGACTACGACGCTTACTTTAATTCCTATGGTGCGTGAGAAGATTAGTATTCCATTAATAGCAGCAGGAGGTATCGCTTCAGGTAAAGGGATGCTAGCGGCTATGGTATTGGGAGCTGATGGAGTGCAAATGGGTACTCGATTTATCGCATCAGAAGAAAGTTCTGCTCATGCTAATTTTAAGAATCTACTATTAGATGTTCAAGAAGGAGATACAGCACTAAGTTTGAAAGAGCTTGCGCCTGTGCGTCTTATTAAGAATGAGTTTTACGCAGGACTGCAAGAATTATATGCGAAATGCCCTAGTGTAGATGAACTAAAAGAATACCTAGGTAGAGGGCGTTCTAAAAAAGGAATGTTCTTGGGAGATCTAGTAGAAGGAGAATTAGAAGTAGGTCAGATAGCAGGGCTAATTCACAAGATAGAACCAGTAGCAGATATCGTAAAACATGTCATCGCTGAGTTCGAATCAGCAAAGAAAGAAGTCGCTTATTTTTAGTGAAATTATAATCAATATAAAGTCATACAGTGTTTTTAGGAATAAAAATATTGTATGACTTTTTGCTATTTATTACTAAAATCATATATTTAAGAACTTAAAAAAAACATTACATAAAAAATCACAACTAAAATATGAGTTATTATAAAATAGAAAATCTAGAACAATATTTTAAACACTATAAAAAGTCCGTAAGAGAGCCTCGTAAGTTCTGGAGTAAAATAGCTGAAGAGAATTTTGTTTGGTACCAAGTATGGGACAAGGTATTTGAGTTTGATATGGAAGAATCAAAATTTCAATGGTTTGTCAATGCAAAGTTGAATATCGTAAAGAACTGTATTGATCGCCACCTTGCAAAAAGGGGAGAAAAGGCAGCCATTATATTTGAACCTAATAATCCAGAAGAAGCATCAGAGACTATTACCTATAATGACTTATATAATAGAGTGTGTAAGATGGCTAATGTTCTTAAAGAACAAGGAGTAAAGAAAGGAGATAGAGTATGTATTTATCTTCCTATGATTCCAGAGCTATCGATAGCGATGTTAGCATGTGCTAGATTAGGAGCGATACACAGCGTTATCTTCGCTGGATTCTCTTCGTCAGCTGTGTCTAAGCGTATCAATGATGCAGAGTGTAAGTATGTGATTACTTCTGATGGAAGTTACAGAGGAAGTAAGACAATACCTTTAAAGCCTATTATAGATGAGGCATTAGAGTCTTGTCCTGGTGTAGAGAGAGTATTAGTAGTGAAGAGAACAGGAGGAGAGGTTGTTTTTAAAGAAGGACGTGACTTATGGTTAGCTCCTTTATTAGAAGAAGCATCTACTAATAATGTAGCTCAAGTAATGGATGCTGAGGATCCGTTATTTATTCTTTATACTTCAGGATCTACTGGATCTCCTAAAGGGATGGTGCATACGACTGCTGGGTATATGGTACAGACTGCTTATTCGTTTAAGAATATATTTGATTATAAAGAAGAGGATATCTTCTGGTGTACTGCTGACTGTGGATGGATTACAGGACACTCGTATATTATCTACGGACCACTGTTAAATGGGGCAACGACAGTAATGTTCGAAGGAGTTCCATCATATCCTACACCGAGTAGATTCTGGGATATCATCGATAAATATAAAGTAACACAGTTCTATACAGCTCCTACAGCTATCCGTTCATTAATGACAGAAGATTATAGCTATGTGAATTCGCATGACTTATCTAGTCTTAGAGTGATTGGTTCGGTAGGGGAGCCTATTAATGAGGAAGCATGGCACTGGTATAATGACCACGTAGGAAAGAAAAGATGTCCTATCGTAGATACGTGGTGGCAGACGGAGACAGGAAGTATCTTAGTTTCTCCACTTCCGTTTATTACGCCTACTAAACCTACTTATGCGACATTGCCATTGCCAGGGATACAAGCTGTCTTAATGGATGACAAGCGCAATGAGATAGAAGATAATCAAGTAGATGGAGCACTGTGTATTAAGTTTCCTTGGCCATCTATGGCACGTACTATCTGGGGTGATCACGAACGCTATAAAGAGACCTACTTTAGTCAATTCCCAGGGAAGTATTTCACTGGAGATGGGGCTTTAAGAGATGAAGTAGGGTATTACAGAATCACAGGTCGTGCTGATGATGTGGTTATCGTATCAGGGCATAACTTAGGAACTGCACCTATCGAAGATGCTATTAATGAGCACCCAGCAGTAGCAGAGAGTGCTGTGGTAGGGTTTAAGCACGATATTAAAGGAAATGCGCTACATGGGTTTATCACACTTAAGATGGAGGGTGAATACCGTGATAGAGAGAACTTGAAGAAAGAGATTAATAATATGATCTCTAGTCATATCGGTCCGATAGCTAAGCTAGATAAGATTCAGTTCGTAGATAGTTTACCTAAGACCAGATCAGGAAAGATTATGAGACGTATACTTCGCTCTATATCTAATGGTGAGACTAAGGAGTTCGGAGATGTATCGACATTAATCAATCCAGAGATAATAGATGTTATTATTGCTAATAAAAGCGAATAGCAAGACTAAGACTATATTATAACCTTTAAGGTAAAAACAAAAGTCCTTAACTGAGATTGAGGACTTTTTTATACTATTGTCTATTTGAGAGTAAACAATAAACAAATGACGATTTGTGTGATAAAGCTTTTTATCACTCATTAGTAAAGTTTACATAAAAACAAAAGTCCTTAACTGAGATTAAGGACTTTTTTTTATACTACTGTCTACCTGAGAGTAGACAATAAACAAATGACAATTCGTGTGATTTAGAGACCCTCTTTATCCTGTTGTCTAGCAGCTTTCTTTAGAGAATAGACTAAGTAGGCTATAAATACTATAAAACCTATATAAGACATCCAGTTGTGGGATATTGACCACAAGTGTGCGCTGTCTAAGTTGTAAATTCCTCCTACTAATCCTAGTAACACAATAATGGTTACTGCTTTCTCTACATATTTATTCATTCTTCTTCTTTTATTAGATGGTCATCGAGAACAACTGTCTCTGTGGTTTGTTCTTGTGTAGTCTCATATCTAGAGCCATACACACATTTCTAACAAACGCACGACCTTTCTTAGTTATCTTAATATTATAATCCTTAATCTGGATCAACTCATCTAGCTCTAATTCTTTTAGTTCTGCTAGAACAGGGTTGAAGTCTACTTTATCTAAGTCTGCTTCCAGATCAGTAGATAAAGAACACATTAAATTTAAGATATGTTTTCTAATAATCAAATCTTCTTCATTCAAAATATGTCCTTTAGTAACAGGGATAGTTCCTTGTTCTAAAAGAGCGTAATATGTATCAATATCTTTTTCATTCTGAGCGAAGGCATACCAGCTATCACTGATAGATGATACTCCTAAACCGATCATTACCTGTGTCTTTGAAGAAGTATATCCCATAAAGTTTCTATGGATATGCCCCGTGTTCATTGACTTATAAAGTGAATCACTTTTTAATGAGAAGTGATCCATACCTATTTCGATATAGTCATTCTTTAGAAGTAGTTCTTTTCCTTTCTCATATAATTGACGTTTCACATCGTCTTTAGGGACATCTTCATCGTTAAAACCACGTTGTCCATTTCCTTTGATCCATGGCACGTGTGCATAACTATAGAATGCTAATCGATCAGGAGAAAGTGATTTAGTCTTCTCAATTGTATCGATAACATGCTCTAACTTCTGAAAAGGTAGACCATAGATAATATCATGTGAGATAGAAGTATAGCCAAGTTCTTTAGCCCATAGTGTAACTTTTGCTACATTGTGGAAGCTTTGTTCTCTGTGGATTGCTTTCTGAACTTCAGGGTTATAATCTTGAACACCGAAACTTACTCTTCTAAAACCAAGGTTGTATAAAGTAGATAAGTGTTCTTTGGTTGTATTATTTGGATGGCCTTCAAAGCTGAATTCATATTCATCTGCGATGACTGATTTCGCTTTTATGCCTTCTATAAGTTTGCTTAAATGTGCAGGAGAGAAGAATGTCGGGGTACCTCCACCTAAGTGAATCTCCTTAATGACAGGCTTTTCTTCGAATAGGTTACAGTATAAATCCCATTCTTTTAAAAGAGCATCTATATAAGGGTTCTCTACCTCATGTCTTTTAGTTATCCTCTTATGGCATCCACAGAAAGTACATAAGCTCTCGCAAAACGGCAGGTGTATGTAGATACTAATCCCTTCTTCTTTATTAGATTCAATGAAGGATCTCTTTAGAGAATCAATCCATTTATCTCTACTAAAAGAGGTCTCTTCCCAATAAGGAACAGTGGGGTAGCTAGTGTATCTAGGACCGGGTACATTATACTTTTGTATAAGAGAAAGTGACATATTTATTCTATATTTGAAAACAAATATATAGTGATGTAAATTCGCATACTATGATATTTGTCATTTTTGTTAAACTATTAAACATTCTTATATGAAAAAGCATAACGTTTTGATTCTTTTGTTTATTGTGATGTTAAGTGTCTCTTTTACAGGATATAGTCAAGATAAAGTAAATCATTTATTGAATAACTCTTCTTTTAAACAAGTTATAGAGCAGACAGAAGTACAACTTATAGATGTACGCACACCTAAAGAGTTCTCAGAAGGGACTATAGAGTATGCAAAGAATATAGACTTCTTAGGAGATAATTTTCTAGAGCAGACTAAGGACTTGTCAAAGGACAAACCATTATATATCTTTTGCAAATCAGGTAAGCGCAGTGAGAAAGCTAGAAACCTGTTATTAGAGAATGGCTTTAAAGAAGTGTATGAGTTAGAAGGAGGATATACGAAGTGGAAGGAGTAAGTACTTAGTGGAGAACGGAAAAACAACCTTTCTAAAGATTATTAGTCTTCTCAACAAGAAATAAAAACTGTTAACTGTAAACCGCAAACTGTAAACACCTCTTCTACATTTATCAATAATTTAAGAGTTGTGATTGTCATTTAGTTGTTATAATTACTATTTTTGATAAAAAGAAGGAAATCATGGGATTTATTAAAGCACTTATTATTATTGTTCTGATATATTACGCATTTAAGATAGCGATGCGTTATTTGTTCCCTGTATTAATATACAAGGTAGCGAAGAAAGCAGAACAGAATTTTCAACAAAGACAACAAGAGTATAACCAATATAACGGAAGTCAAAGTAATCAAGAGTCTCAGACATATACTGATACATCTAGTCAGGGTGGCAGAGTACCGCGCTCTACTAAAGTAGTAGGTGAGTATGTAGACTTTGAAGAAATCGACAAGAAGTAATATTAGATAACCATTTAAAGCCCTCAGGAGCAGTTGCTCTTGAGGGCTTTTTTTTGACTTTAAAGAAAACTACATTGATATCTTTAAAGCATCCTTAAAATTACTTACTTTAGCATCTTAAATAGTAGTATAAATGTCATCAGAAACAACCAATACGTTTAAAAAGATTTATCCACATCTGTTAGTGGTTTTAGGATTCATAATAGTAGCACTATTATATTTTTCGCCAGTATTGTCTAATAAAGTGATTTACCAATCCGATATCGTACAATATACCGGAATGGCTAAAGAGCAAATCGACTTTAGAGAAGTAGCTAAAGAAGAGCCATACTGGACTAACAGTGCCTTCGGAGGAATGCCAACTTATCAGTTAGGAGCTAAGTTTCCTCATAATTACGTGAAAACACTAGACAGTGCTATTCGTTTTTTACCTAGACCAGCAGATTATCTATTTATCTACTTCCTTGGTTTCTATGTACTACTAGCTTCTTTAGGGATGAAGCCATTGCGTTCTTTTATTGGAGCATTAGCTTTTGGTTTTTCTACCTATTTGATTATTATCTTAGGAGTAGGGCATAACGCTAAAGCACACGCTATCGCTTATATGCCGATGGTATTAGCAGGAGTATTATTAGTCTTTAGAAAGCATTATATAAAAGGAGGATTGCTTACACTATTTGCAGCAGCATTAGAGATCGGAGCTAATCACTTCCAGATGACATATTACCTTTTATTACTATTGATCTTAGTAGGTATATATTATATGGTAATATATATCAAACAAAAAGACTTTAAAGCTATCGGGTACTCTTTAACAGTGCTTATAGGTGCAGCGATATTGAGTATAGGAGCGAATGCGACTAACCTTATGGCTACTTCTGAATACACTAAGTTTAGTACACGAAGCAACAGTGAATTAACTTACCAACCTGATGGTTCTGCCAAGGTATCTTCTAATGCGATGAGTTATGACTACATCACAGAATATAGCTACGGAATCTTCGAAAGTTTAAACTTGATCGCACCTCGTCTTACAGGTGGAGCGAATGGAGAGAAGTTAGGGACTGATTCGAATACCTATAAGTTATTCAAATCTGTAGGAGCGAATGATCAGCAGGCAGCAGAGATGGCAGCTAGTTCTCCTACGTATTGGGGAGATCAGCCTATCGTAGCAGCACCAGCCTATATCGGAGCTGTTGTATTCTTCTTATTTGTATTGGGAATCTTCGCAGAGAAGAGAAATATCAAGTATATCTTTATCGCAGGAGCAGTGTTCTCACTGATGTTCTCTTGGGGTAAGAACTTCCCAGTACTGACAGACTTCTTTATAGACTATTTCCCGATGTATAATAAGTTTAGAGCAGTATCATCTATCCAAGTAATCTTAGAGATGTGTGTACCTGCTTTAGCGATTATGGGACTTTATGCCTATAGCAAATTAGAGAAACAAGAACAATTAGCATTACTTAAGAAATCAGGTATTGCAGTTGGGTCTATTATCGTTTTATTATTCTTAGTAAAGGGAACATTGAGTTTCACAGGATTAAATGATGAGTACTACAGAGGAGCTTATGGAGAGATAGGACCAGGTTTTATCAATGCTTTGATACAAGATAGAAAGGATATGTACACTGCTGATTTGATCAGAAGTTTTGTACTTATTGCGTTAGCAGCAGCAGCATTATACTTCTCTACTAAAGGAAAAATCAGTGCTCAGATAGCAGCAGTTATCGTAGGTGTGCTGATGGTAGGGGACTTGGTATTAGTAGATAGAAACTACGTGAATGATTCTCACTTCGTATTAGCATCACAAATGAATACTCCGTTTCAAGCAACACCTGCTGATAAAGTTATTCTAAATGATACAGAGCACTTTAGAGTGTATGAGTTCAGCGGTGGGTTTAATAGTGCGAGAAGCTCGTTCTTCCATAATTCACTAGGAGGATACCACGCAGCGAAGCCTCGTAGAATGCAAGAATTAGCAGATTATCAGCTGAAGCAAAACTCTAATATGGAGGTGCTAAATATGATGAATGTGAAGTACATTATCCAAAAAGATGAAGAGGGAAGAGATGTACCTTTATTAAATGATAATGCTAACGGAAACGCTTGGTTTGTGTCTAGCGTGAAGAAAGTAGAGAATGCAGATGCGGAGATGAAAGCCTTAACAGGATTAAAGACAAAACAACAAGCTGTTCTTAATACGACTATGTTTAAGGGTATCGCAATTAAAGATAGTTATACTGTAGATTCATTAGCAACAATCAACCTTAAGAGCTATGCTCCTAATAAGATTACTTATGAGTCAACGAATACGAATGATGGATTAGCAGTGTTCTCTGAGATATACTATCCTCACGGATGGGTAGCGAAGGTAGATAATGTAGAAGTGCCTATCGTAGCAGTAGATTACGTACTAAGAGCTATCGAACTTCCTAAAGGAAAACATACAGTGGAATTCACATTCGAACCTGAAGTTATCTCTAAAGGAGGAACTATAGCGTTAATCTCAAGTATTCTAATTTTATTAATTACTGCGGGAGGTATTTATCTAGTGGCGAAGAAGAAGTAAGTGTTTTTGTTTTTTTGTGATTTCGTTTTTTTGTTTTTTTGAGGAAGTATATTGCACTTAAGAAGATAATTAAACTTTCAAATAACAACATCATCATTGCTGTCGCGGATTGGCTGTCGCGGATTTGTAATCCGTGACAACACAACATCAGAAAACAACAATGTCTATAACGCCCTATCGGCACACAATCGTAGGGGCATATTACTATACGCCCACCTAAAATATCTAGATGTTTTTAGTGAGTAGAATAATAAATAAAAGAGTTTTTTTGTGATTTCGTTTTTTTGTTTTTTTGTTTTTTTGAGGAAGTATATTGCACTTAAGAAGATAATTAAACTTTCAAATAACAATATCATTGCTGTCGCGGATTTGTAATCCGTGACGACACAACATCACAAAACAACAACATCTCACGCTGTCGCGGATTTGCAATCCGTGACGACACAATAAAAAAAACAAAATGCAGAACGAGTATGTCTAAGAAAAAAGTTTTAATCATAAGTTACTATTGGCCACCAGCAGGAGGGCCAGGTGTACAGCGTTGGCTGAAGTTTGTCAAATATTTGCCAAGCTTTGATATAGAGCCAATTGTTTATGTTCCTGAGAATCCTAGTTATCCGTTAATAGATACAAATAACACGAGCGAAGTAGACCCTTCGATTACAGTGTTAAAGCAACCTATTAACGAGCCTTATCGCAAGGCGAAGTTAGTGAGTGGTAAAAATACAGATACATTAAGTGCAGGTATTATACCAGATAAGAAGAAACAGACTTTTACAGATAAGTTATTGCTTTGGGTAAGAGGAAACTTCTATATTCCGGATGCTCGAGTGAGTTGGGTCAAGCCGTCTGTTGCTTATTTGGCTGACTATTTAAAGCAGAATAAGGATATAGAGACAGTTATTACAACCGGACCGCCTCATAGTATGCATTTGATAGGAATGGCGCTTAAAGAGCAGTTAAACGTCCAATGGATAGCTGACTTTAGAGATCCATGGACAACCATAGGCTATCACAAGGAATTAAAACTAAACGAATCTAGTGCGGCTAAACATCTAGAACTAGAGAAAGAGGTTTTAAACAAAGCAGATCAAATCATCGTTACAAGCAAAACAACGAAGAAAGAGTTTCAAGAGAAAACAAGCAAACCTATAACGGTCATTACCAATGGTTATGATATCACAAGTCTTGGGAAGATACCACTAGATGAGAAGTTTACCTTAGCGCATATAGGTTCTTTCTTATCTGAACGCAATCCTAGAATACTATGGAAGGCAATATCAGAACTAAGAAAAGAGAACAAAGCGTTTAAAGAGGCGTTTCAACTGAAGTTAGTAGGGAAGGTGAGTAGCCAAGTATTGGATACCATCAAAGAGTTTAAGCTAGAGGACTGTGTGTTAAACTTAGGCTATGTAGATAATGTAGAAGCCTTGAGACAAATGCGCGCTTCACAAGTATTGTTGTTGATAGAGATAGACTCTGAAGACACTAAAGCCATTATACCGGGTAAATTGTTTGAGTATATGGCATCTGAACGTCCTATCTTAGGAATAGGCCCTGAGGAGTCTGACTTCTTTGATATTGTCAAAGAGACTAATACAGGTAAAGTAGTGTTATATAGTGAGAAAGATAAGTTGAGTGATATCTTATTAGAATACTTCGAACTATACCAAAAACAACAACTTAAGGTGTATGGTATGGGGCTGCAGTACTATAGTCGCAAGCGACTAACAGAAAAACTAGCTAAATTAATTACGAATTAGAAATTACGAATTACGAGCTTTGTTTGTGGATATTCAGAGTGTTATATAAATATAAAAGGCTGTGTCATTGTTGTGACACAGCCTTTATTTTATCTTCTATTTACGAGATATATCGTCGTAATTCGTAATTATCTAAGTGATTATCTAAGTTTTTCTTTTAAGTAATGACCTGTTAGAGAAGCTTTGTTTTTAGCTACTTCTTCAGGAGTACCGAAGGCTACTAACTCACCACCATACTCACCACCACCAGGACCAATGTCGATGATGTAATCTGCACATTTGATCAAGTCAAGGTTGTGTTCGATAACGATGATAGAATGTCCTTTCTCGATTAAAGCTTCGAATGACTTCAACAACTTCTGAATATCGTGGAAGTGCAGTCCTGTCGTTGGTTCATCGAATACGAATAGCACCTTATCTCTAGTTGTTCCCGCTAATAAGAAAGATGCCAGCTTGATACGTTGTGCTTCTCCACCTGATAGGGTAGAAGAAGACTGACCTAGCTGTACATATCCTAATCCCACATCGTGTAGAGGCTGTAGCTTCTGCGCTATCTTGGTTTGTTTATGTAGATCAAAGAACTGTAGCGCATCATCTATCGTCATTGTCAATAAGTCGTCTATGTTCTTTCCTTCAAAGTTTACTTCTAATACTTCTTTCTTAAAGCGCTTTCCGTGGCAAGTCTCACATTCTAAGTGAACGTCAGCCATAAACTGCATCTCTACAGTCACTGTACCTTCTCCTTTACACGTCTCACATCTACCACCATCTACGTTAAATGAGAAGTGTTTCGGTTGGTATCCTCTAAGTTTAGATAGTTGTTGTTTAGAGTATAAATCTCTAATGTCATCATACGCTTTGATGTAGGTCACAGGATTAGATCGAGAACTTCTTCCGATAGGGTTTTGATCCACATATTCTACAGATTTAATCCCTCCGAATTCTCCTTTCATTTCTGTGAACTGCCCAGGCTTATCACTAAGTCCTGTTAGTTTCTTTTGCAACGCAGGGAACAATATCTTTTTGACTAGTGTACTTTTACCACTACCAGATACTCCTGTGATTACAGTCAAACAATCTAATGGAAAAGTAACATCTATATTCTTGAGGTTGTTCTCTCTAGTGCCTATTATCTCAATAAAGTGTTTATATGGTCTGCGCTTCTTTGGGACAGCTATTTCGAGTGCTCCACTAAGGTATTTACCTGTAAGAGAGTCAGACTTAAGGATGGTAGCATAGTCCCCTTGAGCGACTAATTCACCTCCATAGCTACCTGCCTCAGGACCGATATCTATAATCTGATCTGCAGACTTCATAATGTCCTCATCGTGCTCTACTACGATCACGGTATTCCCTAATTGTTTTAGGTTATTTAGTACATCGATAAGCTTCTCTGTATCTTTTGGGTGTAGTCCTATACTTGGTTCGTCTAAGATATACATCGACCCAACTAAACTACTTCCTAGTGATGTAGCCAAGTTGATACGTTGAGATTCTCCACCTGATAAAGAAGCGGAGTTTCTGTTTAGCGTTAAGTAGTCAAGTCCTACATTACTAAGAAATCCTAGTCTGTTGTTGATTTCGATTAAAAGGCGACTAGCTACTTTAGCTTCATATTCGTTTAAGACAAGATCCTTAAAGAAAGTGATCAAATGCTTGATCGGTAAGTCTACTAATTCACTAACAGTTTTGCTGCCTACTTTTACATAGCTAGCTTCTATACGCAATCTCTTTCCTTTACAAGTAGGACATTTAGTCTTCCCTCTATAACGAGAGAGAAGTACTCTATTTTGTATCTTATAATTCTTTTCTTCTAGTTCCTTAAAGAAGTCGTTTAACCCTGTAAACAGAGCGTTACCTTCCCATACTAAAGCTTTTTGTTCATCTGTCAATTCAAAATACGGTTTGTGAATAGGGAAGTCAAACTTATAAGCATTGTTTACTAGTTGATCTCTATACCATCCCATCGACTCTCCTCTCCAAGGAAAAACAGCATTGTCATAAACAGATAAGCCTGTATTTGGAATCACTAATTCTTCATCTATACCGATGATATTTCCATATCCATCACAAGTAGGACAGGCTCCATAAGGATTATTAAAACTAAACAAGTGAACGTTTGGCTCTAAGAATGTCTCTCCGTCTAAAGCGAAGTTGTTGCTAAACTCCTTGCGTGTTTTGTCTTTTAGATCTTCTATATAGCAGTATCCTTTCCCTTCAAAGAAAGCAGTTTCTACAGAATCTCCTAATCGATTATAGAAGTCCTCATCATCACTCACGACGATACGGTCTACGATTAGATATACATTTGACACGTCTACTTTATTAACTTCATCTTCCGTATGTTCACTGATATAGGAGTCTAGACGAAGTGTCTCGCCATTGACTAATACTCTAGCATATCCCTGCTGTAATAGTACATTAAGATGTTCATACAGGACTCTGTCTTCCCCTAAGTCAATAGGTGCTAGTAATAGAAGTTTTGCACCGATCGGTAGGCTCTTGATATAATCTAATACATCACTTACGGTATCTTTCTTCACTTCCTCACCAGAGATAGGAGAGATAGTCTTCCCGATACGCGCATAAAGCAGTTTGATGTAGTCATATATCTCTGTAGAGGTACCCACAGTAGACCTAGCGTTACTCGTATTTACTTTTTGTTCGATAGCGATAGCAGGAGCGATACCCTTGATGTACTCCACCTTAGGTTTATTAATACGACCTAAGAACTGACGTGCATAAGAAGATAAACTCTCTACATATCGGCGTTGTCCCTCAGCATATAACGTGTCAAAAGCCAAGCTCGACTTACCTGAACCAGATAGACCAGTGATAACCACAAGGTTATTACGCGGAATCACGACGTCTATATTCTTAAGGTTGTGCAACTGAGCACCCTTGATTATTATATTCTTTTTTGGATCTATATTGGAGAAATCTATTTTTTTCATAAAGCCTATAAAGGTTGAACATACAAAGATAATGCTTTCTTTAGTTTATCTAAAGTTTAGAAACTTATAATCTCGCCAAAGTCCTTAATGTGCTATAATATTTCGCAAATCTAATCATGGAGGTAAGCGTTATAGGAAGCCATTCTAGTTATTACTCTTTTTTCTGCTTTAGGAGGTAAAGTGTATTGGTTGGTGGGATAGCTAAGAGTTTAAGTGAACAGAAGAAGGGATAGGGCTATCTTGATTAGAAAAATAGAATTAGATAAAAGTGTTGTTTTGCGAATATTTATAGATAAAGATAATCGTTAATTAATTTGTTAAATAGGATTATTTACTCATTGTTAATTTTTTAACAACTACGTTATTCTTCATGGAACTTAAAACCTCTTTAAGCCTTGTGTTATGGGGCTTGAGGATATGTTGTTTTACTCCTGTTCCAGTGTTGTTCCCAAGACGCTGTCATTGAGAGCTGTTTTGGGAACAACTTGAGAACAAACTAGGGATAACACCGCTATAACACAGGGAAATCTCCTTTTTTCAAACGTTAAAATAATTGTTAAAGATATTATGTAAAAATCTAGAGTATTGATTTTTTTACCTCAAAAACAGGATTATTTGAGGAAAGGATTTGCTTAGTTTTATGCAAATATTGAGATTATAAGCAACAATGATTAATTGCTTACTTAGCAAAGATACAAAAAAATAAAGAGAGTTTATCGGTTGATAAACAAATGTTTAAGAAGGGGGATTTACTAATGTTATTAGGTGAGCATAATGGCAGGTCATTTCTTAAACAGGTTTAATTTTATTTAAAAGCTAGGAGACTAGATTTGCTGTTTAAACAAATCATCAAATGAAGATTACACAATTATTTTTGCGCTTTGCCATAGCGATTGGTTTTTTATCAGCTGTCGCTGATCGAATGGGATTATGGGGCACTCCAGGAACTACTAATGTTGCTTGGGGAAATTGGGAAAACTTTCTCAATTATTCAAATCAACTCAATTTCTTTGTACCTGATTTTATAGGTAGGATATTAGCTGTATTGGCTACTTGTTTAGAAGTGGTATTGGCATTCCTATTAATCGTAGGATATCAAACTAGAATCACGGCTATACTCTCAGGGGGGCTTTTGACCTTTTTTGCTTTAATGATGACCTTGGCATTTGGCATCAAAATGACCTTTGATTATTCAGTGTGGATTGGGGTTAGCGCAAGTTTTTTGCTTAGCACAGTACCAGTATACGTATATAGTTTAGATCAAGTGCTATTAGATAGGAGAGACTAGGAGGTATTGTTTTCTAGTTATCACGTCTTGCCGATATGATATAATCTATCTAGTAGCTATGAAAGATTATGTTCTCTGTTTCACTTTTCCCTGTTGGCTAATGCGTACCAAAGAAGTAAATAAGGACAAGGGGGGCTAATCAGGGTATTAGACCTGAACAGGAATGAATTAAGGATATGGATAGGGAATAAGTGTTAATTTTAATGAAATAAGAATTGTGTTTTTCACAGTCAATAACACTTAATGTTGTGATTATTTCATTTAGATAATATTAAGATATGTGATTTTTGATATATCCTGCTTAAAAGGCGTGATATCTTATGCTTTGTCACTATATGTTCTAAAAAAAACTTTTATTTTTTATTTATTTTAACAAATATAATTTTATATATTTGTCCCGATAAACAATAAATCATCAAAGCCTATTCTACAAAATTACTTTATAAAAATCTATTTACAGTTTTAAAAAGAAATTTGGTATGGTATATATAAATATGCCTGATGCAACCCTTGTAACATTATATATTGCAGGTGGTGAAGGCGCGTTAGAGGTTTTGATCAAAAGACATCAGTCTAAGATTTATGGTTTTATCTTTTCTAAAGTTTCAGATGCCGAGTTGGCAAATGATGTTTTCCAAGATACATTCATTAAAGTAATAAATACCCTTAAATCGGGGCGTTATAACGAAGAGGGCAAGTTCCTTCCGTGGGTGATACGCATTGCACATAACTTGGTAATGGATCACTACAGAAAGGAAAAGCGCGTTCAGTTTCAATACGATTCTGAAGAGATGCCTATATTCTCGTTTTTAAAAGATGATTCTAATACGGTAGAGGGGGATTTGATTCAAGGACAAATAGAAGCAGATCTGCATTTACTACTTAAAGAACTTCCTGAAGATCAGAGACAAGTAATCACGATGCGTATGTATCAAGATTTGAGTTTCAAGGAGATAGCTGAATTAACGGATGTAAGTATCAATACTGCCTTAGGTAGAATGCGATATGCATTGCTTAATTTAAGAAAATTAATTGATGAAAAAAATATTATTTTGACAGAGATATAATATTTGGAGATGTTTTGTCGTTATCATAGTACAAAACAACAAAACATCTTTATATGAAGAAAAATTACGTAACGAAACAACAAGGTTTTACTTTGCCAAAAGAAGAAACCATTAAATTCCTATTGAGCTATTCAAGAGCGTTAAGTCTAGTAGGACTTGACGGCTTAATAAACAATCTATCGCTTTACTCGAAAGAGAACTAAACCTATTCAAGGTTAAAAAAAAGAGAGGTTAACTTTTCCATTAAGTTAACCTCTCTTTTGTATTATGTGGTAGAGATAATCTCTATTTGATTCCTTTTTTCTTATAATATTCGTTGATTACGGTCTTTCTACCGATAACACTTGTGATAATATCTACCTCTAGATTCCATGCACGAGCAGGTGAGTACTGACGTCCATACCAAACTAATTGTAAATGCAATAAGTTCCATTTGTCTTCAGGGAATAGGCGTTTGGCATCCCTTTCGGTTTGCTCTACGCTCTTGCCATTAGAGAAGTTCCATCTGTACATTAGTCTGTGGATATGCGTATCTACAGGAAATGCAGGAATACCAAAAGCCTGAGACATCACTACACTTGCAGTCTTATGCCCCACAGCAGGTAGCTCTTCTAAGGCTGCCATATCCTGTGGTACTTGACCATTATGCTTATCAATAAGAATATGAGACAGCCCATAGATCCCTTTAGACTTCATCGGTGACAACCCACAAGGTCTGATGATATCTTGGATTTCCTCTACGGTTAGTTTGATCATATCGTATGGATTATCAGCCTTAGCGAATAGGAGTGGAGTTATTTTATTCACTCGTTCGTCTGTACACTGTGCTGATAATAATACAGCTATAAGTAGGGTATATGGATCTTTATGGTCTAATGGCACGGGTACTTCAGGGTATAGAGCGTCTAGGGTCTCCATAGCGAACTGTACTTTCTCACTCTTGGTCATAGTCATTCATTTTTATAGAAGCGAATATAGTTAAAAAAAGTAGTTGGAAGTTGGGATTGTAATAGAGATTGTCTATGTTACTTATTAATTATTTTCGCTACGCGGTTTCTTTCTTTACTTTTTTTCATCAAGGAAAAAAAGTAACAAAAAAAATCAAGGCTTTAACTCCTAAGCGGTCAATTACGGCACAAATTTCTGATACAAAATAGGCCTTTGCGCCACCTGGCTCCATCACTAAAAATGTCTACTAGACATTTTCTTAACGTTCGGTCCTGGTCAAACAGAATTTTGTATCTAGTAATTTGCACCTATTGACACTCGCTTATCCGTTAAGGCCGTGAGGGCTTCGCAAGGGTATTTGGTTTTAAAAGATTACTTCACTTTGTCGCTTCGTAAGATGAATTGATTGTTAGAGCCTATATATTACGTCCTGTTGGGACACCACGGTAGGGGCTTATTACTATAAGCCCTATCTAGTAACCACAATGTATGTATACAAAAGGCCTTTATAAATGTTACGATTGTGTGCTGATGGGGCGTGATATCTGTCGAGCGATAATATGGGACGCAAAGATCTTGTTAATCGTTCTAATCCTGTAAATCTTGGTTCAGACAATTGCGGTATGTAATCATCCTTACGATTGTGGAAATGGATTGTGTGCCCATTTTGCGGGGCGTATTTGCCTTTGCGCCGCCTGTCTCATTCGCTAAAACTGTCCACAGGACACTTTTTTAACGCTCTGTCCTGCCCGTACTATTGCGGAAGTGTTTTGCAGATATATATTACATCCTGTTGGTACACCACGGTAGGGGCTTATTATTATAAGCCCTATCTAGTAGCCACAGTCTATATCCCCTAATGCTGAAGGCAAAGAATTCCTAATTTTAAATTCCTAATTAAGCACAGCATTCCGAATGTTATAATAAATAGAGTGAATTTGTTATTTTTCTTTTAATCTTGTTAAAGAATGGGGATTATCGAAGAAATACCAATATATTTATCCTTGTAAAACAATTTGAAATGAAGAGATTAAGTATTTCTATAGCTATGTTTTTGTTAGCTACTATTGTGTCTTTCGGGCAGGAGCAGGGGTATAAGCCCTTGATAGATACCTTTGTGAAAGATTATAATACTAATGATTACGATGATATTTATAATCATTTCTCACCGTCTTTAAAAGAAGAGTTGCCTAGTGCTAAAGCGAAGCTTTTCTTCGTAGAGATGAAAGAAAAGCTTGGTAATATTACGAATATGGAGTTTTATGGGCTAGATGCTAATAAATTGGCACTGTTCAAAACGGAATTTGAGAATAATGAAGTTGCTCTATTAAACTTGGCAATGAATGATACAGGTGAGGTAATCGGGTTTAGAGTCCTTGATATGCCTAAACCTAAGGATGATTCGTTTAAGAAGTTGAGTATCGAGGAGATTATCGCTAACGAGACTAGTAATCTACCTGATAAGGGGCAGTATGCCGTTGCGCTAATTGACAATGATAAGGTAGAGTATCTTGGATTTAAGAAGGTAGGGGAGAGTATTAAGTTAGAGGACAACGCGAGTAAGCAGTTCTCTATCGCTAACTTTATGACTATATTTACTTCTACGCTATTAGCTGAGGCAGCTGTGGAGAAAGGAGTGGATCTTACATCTAATGTCAATAAGTACTACAACTTTAATTTTAATAAGAATATAAAGTTGCCTTTTACAGCATTGGCTAATCACTCTAGCTTTATACCAATGTTACCGGATGTGGCAACAGCACGTGTGAAATCAGAGGATGACTTCCTAACGAAATATACTTCAGAACAATTAGAGGATTATCTAGCGAACTATGTTGAGATAGATACAGCAAGTGCGGAGAGAAGACAGAGTTTTTCTTTCTTAGGCTATGCTATATTAGGAAATACGCTGAGTAAGATCTACAATAAGCCTTTTGACAAGCTTGTGCAAGAGCATATTTATAATAAATATAATATGACTAACTCTACGGTGTATATGCCAAGGAAGAAGAAAGAGGTGGTAAAGGGTATTGGCTTAAATCTAAAAGAGGGATATCCTGTGAAAGTGGGAGCGTTATTACCATCAAGTGGAGGTATCTCTACAGCAGAGGATTTGGCGAAGTTTATCCAAGCTCAGTTTAACAAGGAGGATAAGGTATTACAGCTTACTCAAAAGCCTACACTTATCGTCTCTCCTAACTATTGGGTGAGTCTAGGGTGGAAGATCGGGTATCCATTTGAGAATGGGGATCCTTTATATTTTACGAGAGGTATTGACTCAGGATATTCTAATTATGTAGCGTTTAATCCCGTTACGAAGAAAGGGGTGGTTCTGTTATCTAATAGTTCTTCAGAGAGTGCTTTAAACGCATTAGATGCGCTTAGTTATAAATTAGTGATTAAGATATTCGAATAGTAGTATAGGTATCTTTTTGATAAACAGTATGCTGTATAGCGGGTGTTAGGATAGAGATACAACGAGGGTAAAAAAAGTGTGATTATTTTAAAGTAATAGTTTGGAGTTGTAAATAATTATACTACATTTGCACTCGCAATACGGAAGTAGTGCAGACCAAAGGAGAAATGGCAGAGTGGTCGATTGCGGCAGTCTTGAAAACTGTTGACTGTAACAGGTCCGGGGGTTCGAATCCCTCTTTCTCCGCAATTTACCTTGATTATCAGGTAATTACATCTATAACACCCAATTTTACACCCAAAAATGTAAGATTGGGTTTTTTTATGGGTTATATTTAGTAACATAGAGTTAGGTTTGACAGAAAAAATTTAATTTTAGGGGTGCAAGTGATGTAGGCTTCCCTAAAATCGGAACAGTAACAATTGTTGTTAAAGAGCAATTCTAATATTTTAGAAGCCAACAAAGAATTATTTTTTATTAAGTTAGCAAATAGAATGATTTTCACTTCGTTTATGTAGAAACAATAATTAATACTTGAATAATTGATAGTTTTGAAAATTAAAAAATTGCTTATAATTTATGAAAACAGCGTATCTAGATAATAATATATTAATTGAATTAGAACAACAAAATGTTTCAATTGAAGAAATTATTAATTGTATTGACTCAAATATCTCTACGTTTTTCTACTCATCTGCACACTTACAAGAAGCACATGAAATAAAAGGAACAAATTCAGAAATTAAAGAAAGATTATTGAGAAGATTTGAAACAATCAGTTCTGTTACTAAAAATAATTATTTGTTTCATGAAATTAAAACAAAAGAGGTTCATAGAATGATAGAAAAACCAGACAATGTTTATCAAACTATTACTGATGTTAAATTTACACAGGAAGCAATGAAAAAAATGGTTAATAATCTTGATGAAAATCAAAGAAATTTGTTTAGAAGCGAGCTTAACCTTGATATAACAAAATTAAATAATTATTCTCCCAAAGATGTTATTAATCAAATTAATGAAAAAAAAGATCTGTTTGGCGGATTCTCTGTAGTTGAACTTATTGATTACGCTATAACATCATTTCCTAACAATGCAGATTTTGGTTTACATAATAAATTTGCAGGATTATTTGAAATGTTGGACATGATTGGATATTGGAAAGATAAATACAACGAAAAGTCTAATTACGCTAGACTATGGGATTCTAATCATGCTTATTATGCATCATTCTGTGATTACTTTATATCTAATGATAAACGAACTAGAAATAAAGCAAATGTAGTATACCATGTTTTTGATAAAAAAACTATTGTATTATCATATAAAGGAGAAAAATAGAGGTAAAGGTAACTCGATAAATAAATTGAAGTGTTAAATTTAAACATAATAATTCTATTTATGTATAATCAGTTATACTTCTTATTTTAGTAAATAAGAAAGGGCTTATGTTGAAGTCGGTGAGAAATAAAAAATTGCTTGTTTGTTTTCAACACTTTGTAAAGCCTACTAACATTATATCTAATACTAAATCAACTTATTGATAAAAAGATGAATTATAAAATTGAAGAAGTAGAATTAAATGATAGCTTAAGTAAATTGTCAATAACACCTTTGACTGAATTAGCTTTCGTTCCAGAGAATTTAGATTCAGTTAACGATGTTAATGAATTTATTTACACAGAAACAGTGATTGAGCTAAATAAATATTTTGAAAACAGAAATATAAAAATTCAAACTTTAGGTGGAGAACCACAGTTGTTAAGAAGTCGGAAAAATGCAGATATCTATTTGCCTTCTATTTTTATGACTTCGTCAATAATTTTAGATAATGCAAACACTCTTTCTGTTATTTTGAATATTATATCAAATTACATTTATGATAATATAAAAGGAAAGATTGGGGTGAAAAAAGCTCAAATTGAATTTATTATCGAAAAAAAAGAAAGAGGCAAATATTCAAAAATAGATTATAAAGGTGATGCCGAAGGCTTGAAACAATTAGAGAAAATTATAAAATCACTATAATGTTAACTTTTATTCAAAACCCACAGTTACTAATTGATGAATTCAATAAAATGGTTTTTATAGCGCAAAAGAAGGCTATTTTAACTATTGCTATTGAAATTCAAAAAGAAGAAATTAAAACTATTGAAAGCTATTTAAAAGAGCTTAAAGACTTAAAAAGAGAGTTTGTAAATAAAAATTTTGAGAGTGAAGCAAATTTAGTATACTGTATTGAAAATTCATTACTGGCAATAGCTTTCGAATTACAAATGCTTGTCTGTTTAAAAGAAGATAGAATGGCTGAAGCTTGGGATAATTTAGTAAGAGCACAAGTAGTTTATGGTACTGTAATTTCAAATTCTACATTTCAAAGTGAAGAACATAATAGCTATTTACTTAGGCTTGAACAATACGAGAAACTACTTTTTCCAGAATTATATTTTCAAAGTATTGGAAGTGTTATTAAGGAAAGTCATTGTTCAATTTGTAAGCAAAAGTCTGGAAAATGCAATCATATAAAAGGGAAACTGTATAATGGAGAACTTTGCATTAGGAATATAACGGAGGTAGAATTAGAAGAAGTATCTCTGGTTAAAAATCCCACAAATAAGCACTGTAGGGTTCTATCAATTGAACAAAATGGAAAAAAAATTGATATTTTAACTTTAAGAGAAATTAAATAGAAAACAGCCCCGTTTTTAATTTTTCCTAATACAGATAACTTCCTCGTCTTATATTATAGACTTTAATAGTATTTTCATTGTTATTAGTTTCATTTTCAAAATATTGAAATTAGTGTACATATATATTTACATAGATATGTCTATAGGATTGCATATTAGTACTTAAATAACTACTTATATAAAAAACAAAGACACCTATAAGGTGCCTTCGTCTGCAAAAGAGTAGTAACTCTCTTCGGTTATAATTAAATGATCTAAGAGATTAATATCAAGTATCTTACTTGCTTCTTTAATCTTTCTTGTAACTTGTCTATCAGCTTCACTCGGAACTAATGACCCAGACGGATGGTTGTGCACTATCAAAAATCCCACTGCATTCGCTTTTAAAAGAGCTGAGAAGATGATTCTTAAATCTACTATTGTACCTGTTATTCCTCCCGTAGAAGCGTCTAATACTCCAAGTACTTTATTATTGTTAGAAAGCATAATTACTTTAAACTGTTCTAATAATTCAATCTTATTACTATCCCAAGCTGTTAGTGCTACTTGATATGCACTATAAGAAGATGTAATGTGTGGTCTTTGAGAAGCCTTTACTTTTGATTTGTAAATTAATTCTACTTCTGATGCGATAAGCCATTCTGTGTTTAAAACTGTAGTTTCCATAATATTAAATTTTTAAATTAATTATGGAGCCACAATTGGTAATGGCTTAGCGAGCGCAAGAAGCAACGCAATAAAGCGAAGACTTTAGTCAAGCATTTATGGGGGAATTTCTTGTTAGCGAACCGCTAGGCATTGCCTAACTTTGTGCAACTATTAATAAAAATAAAACCTATAAACTATTGTAATATATAAGACTTAATCACATTAACTATTTTTAAACTACTATCTACAAAAAGAAAAAGGTAGAATACCATCCATAGTAATTCTACCTTTTTTTCCTGTTATATTGATATAAACTAATGTTTACTTACTTTGAATCAACTTCTCTAAACGATTCATCATTTCGTCTTTCTCTTTTAGCATACGCTCATACAAAGCAATTTTTTCATTATGTAATTGTACAATTGTCTCAATAGGGTTAATATTACAATTATAATTTTGAACTGAATGATCGTGGAATGTATTTGAGATAATATTTAGAACTTGATCTGAATCAAAGTTTTCAATAGCTTCAACAGGTACTTTAAGTACCTTAGAAATCTGTTGTAGTAATGAATTATCAATCACTTCTTTCTGTTCAAGTAAAGATATCTTCTTTTGATTCCAATCCTCTCCTAAATCAAAAGCAAGAACCTCTTGTTTGATTCCAAGCATTTCTCTAAAACGCTTTACATTTCTACCTTGGTGTATTTTATGTTCCATAATTAATAGCTTAGTTTAAGAAGGCTCAAAAGATACAGCCATTGATTTAAAAAAGATTGAATCGTAAAGTTACACAAAAAACTAATATTTGAAATACTTCACCTAACAATGTTGCTATTTCAGTTTGTATATGCACAAACAAGCAACCAAGAAAAAGAAGATATTAAGCAGTACTAAGTACAGAATCTTCTTTGAGTTAAGAGACCTATTTACTTTATAATGCTGTTCATTAATTGCCTGTAATCTAACGCAAAAATGATTCAGATAAGAGTGTAGTCGTTCTGTCTGTTCTTCCTCTATTTTTCTAAGCTCAGATACATTTACTTTAACTTCAATATTCTTTATCCTTTTAGATAGCTCCGTTTGCTGAGCGATATTCTGCTTCATTGTTTCTTGTAAGTAAACTACTTGCTTAAAGAGTAGCTCAGTGAGTTCTATAAGTGTAGGTTGTTTCTTTGCCATAGTTAAAGGTTTAGTATTTGTGTTTGCTTTCGTTTTTTCTTTTTAGTCATATCAGGAATATATTCTTCATAGTGATTCCCAAAAGAGTTTAGAAAACTAAACAGGCTTACTGTATTGGTATTCCAATTCTCAAATGAAATTGGCTTGTCTTGTTCCTTGAACAGAACAGCGTGAAACAAATCATCACTACGTTTACGAGTATTATTTTCAAACAGTTCATTTAGTTTTAAATTTCGATCAACTTCACTTGCTTTGAGATTTGTACCTGTGGGTAAGTGAATAAATCGATACCCTTGAATATTGCCTTGCTTGTTTACGCTTGGCTTCACTTCTATTTGATGCATCCGCATCATATCAATATACTGTTGTAAACTTTTAGGATGCTCTTTTAAAACAATGCAATGTGCTTCTTTAATCATCTCAGCTACTTGTTTCTGATTAGTCTTCATTTGCTCTTTCTTGTTTTCATTCTCTTGACGTATAGAAGTCCAGCCATACTTTAAAGCTACCTCATGAGCGATGCGTTGGGCTTGAAATCCAATGTAATTATCCTTTAACGCTTTTCCATTTTCATCAATGCGGTTAGCCAGTATGTGAACGTGCTTGTGCTCTTTTTCTGTATGGATGTAAGCTATGTACTGCGCACTTTGGGGATCTAAATTTAAACTAACTAAGAAATCATTGACAAGATTGTTTAAATCTTTATCAGTCATCTTCTTGCTATCTGCGATAGTAGGAGAAATAACAACGGAGATTGTATTGTTCTTACAGCGTGAGTTTTGATTTTGCAGTATCTGCATGGTTTGAAACATATCTTTCGGAGTTTCCCCCGAAAGATTGTTTCTAACAAGCTCATAGCCCTTGTTTGGGTTAATCACATAATTAAAAAGTGCTGTCCCTCCAATACACGTTTTTGCTTTAGCTATCATATTACTTTAGTTTTTGAAGATGAGCTCGAATTAAGTTTGCTGTTTCAACGGTAGTTTCTTTCACTCCAGTAGTATCACCAAGTTTAAATAGGTTGCCAATTCTTCTAAAGTTATCAGCAAACTTGTTCAGTAGTTTGTAAACCTCAATCTCATCTTGTGTTAGTTTATAACTCAAAGAATATCCTAAAGCTGTACTGCGTAAATACTCAGAAACGCTACAGCCAATTTTCTCTGCTTTGTTTTTTATAAGCAGAGATTCCGTTAGGGTAACTCTAAATTCTATTTTGTGTTCTCTATTCATCGTCTTACCAATTTTGCGACCTTCGGGAGAAAAACGAGTGGTCTTTGTTCCGATTCAAATTTTCAATTTGTAAGGACAAAGACACATCTCGATAATTAGGACGTCAAATCACAGTGTAAAATCCACAGGTCAAATCACCTTTGCAAGAGTCCACAAGTCAAATAACATCCTGTACTTCTCACACCGAATTGTTTGGATTAATAGTTCTTAAATAATCGTTTAAATCTTTGTACTCTTGATACAATAAGCGTCCATCAACAGCATTATTTCCATAAGTATCAAGCACTTTTTCGGTGGCTAAATCACCTGCCTTATCATTGTCAAAAAGACAAACGATTGATTTATATTTAATTTTATTAAACTCATTCAGTAATGTACTATTTAGCGTAGTAACAGAATTCAGTATGATATAATCAAATCGGTATTCTACATTTGGATAAAGAGTCAGAAAGCTTATAAAATCACTCCAAGATTCTAAGAGGATTACCTTCTTAGAATTATTACAGATATAAGAAACTGCTTTAGAGCCTAAACACATTTTTACATACTTATTTCTAAGTTCATATCCGTCCACATCATTTTTAAAACCAATGGCGTAATACGATTTATCATTCAGCGTATAGTGTATCTGTTTGCAATACTTCTTAACCGCTTTAAGGCATAGTTTTCTGCTTTTGGCATATTGTATAAGATGAAGGTTAACTATCTCTGTAACGGTTGTTATTTCATAATTCTTTTCACTTTGAGCGGTGATATTTAAAACAGTCGGCTGAACAAATGAAAAAACATTGTTGTCTAAAATGCTCAAAGCAGATTTTAGATTACAATTATTATAACGCATCACAAAATCGAGCGTTGTTCCGCCAGTACCTTCTCCAAAATCATAATAGAGGTTTTTGGCTAAGTTGACTTTAAACGAAGGTGTTTTTTCCTGTCTAAACGGACTGATATACCACCAACTTTCACTAGCTATTCTCTTGGGGCTATAACCTAACTTTTCAAGTAGGTCAATTATTCTTATTTGTTTGGCTGTATCGCAATTCATAGTTTTTGATTAAAGGGTTAAAAGTGTGTTTTATTTGATGCAATGATGCAGAAAGAGTGTATGTATCTGAAATTCAATTAAGTAATCTGCATCAATCTTGCATCACTGCATCAAACTGATTTTGTTTTCTGCATCACTCTTGCATCAAATAAGGTCTTTTTTAAGTTTGATGCAGAGTTTGATGCAAGCCAAGGTATTGTTTATCAGTTGTTTAATCTATTCTTGCATCAAAGCATCAAATGTTTTATAGAAAAAAGGTTTTTCTATGGTATAATACCGTCCTCTGCGTTCTACTTTTACAAACTCTCCGTGTGATAGAAGTTCTATCCCTTGATAAGATTTGGTGTTATCCTCTGGAGTGAAATCCCACTTTTTTAAAGTCTTTCTTATTTCACTAGCAGAGATAAAAAGCTTTGGGTTTATTTTTCGAAGCAAAAGCAGTATATCATTTGGGGCAATACAAAGTAATTGTTCGTCTATCTTCTCAAAACAAAGGTGTATTAGCTCTATCATCGCTACTTCAACTTTGTTTTTACTGATTAGCTTTAACAATGACTCGGTGAGTATCTGTTTGGGTGTAAACCACATTCGTGTTTTTTGCTTCGACTCTAAAGGTCTTAGAAGCAAAAACGCAATGAAGTGTGGTATCTCCTTTTTGAGCTTATTTACAAAAAAGACATCTTCGGATTCAATGGGCTTAATCTTTCGGATCCAAAACCTGATTTCTTCTTCATCTATTTGAATAAAGTTGTCCTCGTTGTTTGAGCACAGGATAAACTTGGCAAAGAACTCAATCTCTTGTCTGTCTTTTCCCTTGGCCTCCACTTTGTCTTTATCGGTGGTGGAGAGATACTTTAGGCGTTCTGTGATTTCCTTTCTATCAAAGAAGACCTCGTCTATAGCTACAAGTAGCATATTTGCCCAATCGGCATTGAACTGAGAGCTAAAGGAATCTCCTTTGATGTAGGTCATATTAAGCCCAAAGATTGTTTTAAGCCACTTGATAAAGGAGCTCTTCCCTGTTGCCCTTTCTTTGCTGACCAAACAAAGTATAGGCAAGGGCTGTGTTGGCTGTTCATATAACAGCTTTAGGTAGTCTAAACCATAGAGATACTGCTCACCGAAGATGTGCTTTACAAAGTGTAAAGAATTGGGTATGTTGTTCTCTAACTGTTGTAAACTCAGATTATCTTCACTTGGTCTTATCGTGAGCTCGTGGTAGGTATTGTAAAAGTTATCTACCAAGAGCTGATAGTTTAGATGATCTGGAATACAGCAGAACCCATCGAGTTTTAAAACGTTTTCCAAGTAGGACTTTCCGTGATCCGATACAATGGTTTCACGATTCCAACGAACTCTTACTTTAACTTTATCACCTGATATTAAGGGTTTTTCGATAATTTTAAAATAGGAAGTCCCTACTCGGATATAAGGTATATCTAAGGACATAATACTTTTTGATTTTAATTAATTGAATGTGATTCTTACAAAGGATGATTTGTAGTGGTTATCCTTTTACTTCTTTGCAAAGAGTTCTAATGCTAAATCAGCATCGACAATGATCTTTCTACCATACTGCAAAATAGCACGTTTGATTTTACCGTCTTTCTTTATTTTGTTAGCAGTAGATATACTGCAACTAAATAATTTGGCTATACCAGCAATACCATACACGTAGCGTTTGGTAGGTAATTCATTGGATTGCTTTTTTGAATGAGTAGATTCATTCATCGCTATTTCCTTTAGTAAGTCTAATAGCTCTTGTCCTGTCATTTGCCAAACAGGCTTTTCTTTTAATTCGTTTAAATACATACTATAAAGTTTTTTAGGTTGTACAATTGCTTCGTTCGAACATTGTAAAACTACCTATCAAACTCTGTGATAGTATGTGATAAATGGAAATATATTAAAACATAAAACACTAATAATTAATGATTTGTGTTTAATTAAGCGTTTTAATGTGTGATTAAAGTTGTATTATAAATTTATTGCACCAAAATAAACTGTAAAGTCATAATTCATGTTGAAATAAGTACAAATATTAGCAAACTTTGGTTTTAGAGATTCTTTATTCTCTTAATAGTTAGGAAATGATTAAATTCACCTGATTTTGAAATAATAAAAATCAAGTAATTATAATTTTTTAAATAGTTATAGATGATAAATTGGTTAAATAAGAGATATGGCACTTCTTTTACAGAAAATAATATACAAAGCATTAAAGACTTTTCATTAATATGGAATCTATTTGAAGGTAAGTTTTTTGGAACAAGTTTTAGCATTATTAAACTAGAAAGAATATTAACAGATGTAGATTTTGTTATTGATATTGATTGCTTTCTACCATATTTAGATTATTTCAAGAACCGCTATGTTAATCAAGAAGATAACACGATTAACGAACGGTTCAATTTTTTACAACTTAGACCAAATGATAGAAAAGATTTTGTCGCAAGGGTGCTATTAAATAGAGAAGACATATCTAATTATACAGAAACTAACACTCAATATGAAGTAGTTTTAGCGATATCAATAATTGTATATAGGTTTCGTAATAATCTTTTTCACGGAATAAAAAACATTCAACATATTGATCAACAAGAAAAAAATTTTATAACAGCAAATAGTTTTTTACAAACTATAATTGAAACAATTGAAGATAATTAATTTAAGGCTTATCAAAATGAGAGATTATAGTAGTTATATAGAAGAAATTTCCGACATTGATTTATATGAAGGTTTGGTAGGATATGGTCTTTTTGCAGAAAAGATACCTGATTTCTTGACTAGCATTGAATTTTTAGATTTTACTAATTCAATGACTTTTCCAATTAACAATAAACCTAAGGATTTTATTAGATATTCAAGCATGAGAAATATCAATATACTTAGACCTATGGCAATTCCAGAACCCTTTGCTTACGCTAATCAAGCTAAATATTTAGCCAATAATTGGAATAAATTACAGGACTATTTCTTTGAAAAAACTAAAGATAATGCATTTAAAATTAGTCGTATTCATCTACGTAAATTAGAAAATAGATCAGAATTGTTTGAAATGAATTATAAGAATTTCTCAAAAGATGGTGATCCAGAACAAGATATTGTTATAAAAAGTAAGTATGTTGCATTAGCAGATATATCAAATTGCTTTCCAAGCATATATAGCCATTCAATATCTTGGGCGTTAGTGGGAAAAAGTATTGCTAAGTCTAAGTCAAAACCAAGTGACCAAAGTGAATGGTTTAATACAATTGATTTTAATACACGTAACTTAAAGCACGGAGAAACTAATGGTGTTTTAATAGGTCCGCATTCCTCTAATTTGATATCTGAAATATTACTTGTCTCAGTTGACAATGAGCTTAGTAAACAAAAATTCAACTATATTAGAAATATTGATGACTATACTTGTTATGTAAATTCATATGAAGAAGCTGATAGGTTTTTTCTTTGTTTATCTGAAGAGTTGAAGAAGTATGAGCTAGCTTTAAATAGTAAAAAATCAAAAATAATCCCTCTTCCTCAAGCAAGTGTTAAAAAATGGGTTACTAAATTAAATCATTTTAATTTTACTAATACCTATCAAGTTAATAGTGTCGAAGCGATTAGAGTTAAAGAGCTAAAAGGATTCATTGATTTTGCGATTGAATTAATGCTAGATGAAGATTCTGATGTTTCAATTTTAAATTATGCAATCAAGATTATTTCTAATAAACATTTAGATAAAAACGCAAAAAATTATTACATAAAGCAAATTCATCATTTGGTTTTATTGTATCCTTATTTAGTACATATATTAGAAAGTAAGGTATTTGAACCTCACGATATAAGTAAGGATATTATTAAGAATATGGCTCACGACCTATACCTGTATGGAAGTAAAAAGAAAATATATGAGGCTTGTTCCTATGCTATTTATTGGGCTATTAAATATGATTTTAAACTTGAAATTCCAACGATTAAAAATGACGCTATTGATTCTTTAGATTGTATCTATTTAATGATAGCTTACTTATATGATAAGAAGCATAACAAGAATGCATATCTAAAAGAATATAAAGATCTTTCTAAGTCCTTGAAAACAGATGATTTTGATAGGTATTGGTTATTTATCTATGAGACATTACCACATACTGAATTATCAGAAAATTTTAAAGCATTAAAAAAGAAGAAAGTTACTTTTATAAAAAATAAATTCCTTTAAAAAACTTAAAAACAGATTTTTACGATATTAATTATGCCCATAAGACTTAATCGTATTCACGTTCAAATTCAGCTCAGTACAAACAAATTCTCGCCACTGGTCTTTAATTTGTTTGTCAACTTTATCAGTATAAGGCTTTAGTTCTTTAGCAAACTTGGTCACTTGCTTAAAAGGCTGTGTAAATTTAGCTTTGGGCTTTCTCCTGTTTAAAATCAGGTAGAAATCCTCAAAGCTTATATCCTCAGTACTAAAACACTGCATCAAGATACACTCTTCGTATAGAAGATTAACTTGCATACTTGTAAAAAGATCATCGTCTAAGTTTAACCGTTCCTCAGGGAAATAAGTTGTAATCCAATCTTTCGCTTTGGTGATATGTGTTTTAAATGAGTTGTAATAATTGGTTAGTAGGTAAGTATTCTCTTTTTCAAAGACTTCCTTTTCGGTATAAAGGTCAGAAAGTTCTTTTCTGAAATACTCAATATCAGCATCATTTAGATCCTTTGGTGCTTCTAAGGGAAGCTCTCTTTCTTTAACGTGCTTTAGATCCTCTGTAGCAAGCGCAATCTTATCGTTAAATAGGTGCACAATATATACTCTGTGGTACAGCTTATAGAAATCAAGGTTTTGCATCTTAGTATTATGCTGGTCAAATAACAAACTTAGCTGTTCAAGAAGTAAAGCGATATTGTTTAAAGCTCCCTTAGAAAAGTTGCTATTTCTTATTTCAATCAGCAAGGCTTCAAGGTCTATTGCGTCAAGTTCTTTAGAAACTGTAGCATAAGACTCTTGCTTGTAACATTGCCAAATATCATAGGTAAACTCATCAGATTTAAACTCATCTAAGAGTTTGTCTAATGTCTTAGAATACTGACTCAGCTTTAAAGTAGTTGAAATGGTATCGCTCATATCGTATCAAATTTAGTCATTGCATTAGCCTTGATTGAATCCGCTATATCAATGTAGGGTTTCATAGATTTATAATCAGAATGCCCTGTCCATTTCATAACCACTTGTACAGGTATTCCCAACGATAAAGCAGTACAGATAAACGTTCTTCGCCCTACGTGAGTACTAAGATGTTCATACTTGGGTTTAACCTCTTCAATTCGCTTATTTCCTTGATAGTATGTTTCTCTAATAGGCTCATTGATTTCTGTTACTTCTCCAAGAGTCTTAAGAAACTCATTCATCTTTTGATTAGAGATAACAGGTAGTGCTTTATCATCTTCAAAAGGAACTTCTTTATACTTCTCTAAAATAGCTCTACTGTGTTTGTTTAGCTCTACACGTAAGTAATCATTTGTTTTCTTGGTTACAAACTCAATAACCTCGTTATTGATATCTTGTTTAGTCAGGTTATAAGCATCAGAGTATCTAAGCCCTGTATAACAACAAAACAGAAGTACATCACGCACTCTATCAAGGTAAGGCTTATCGCTTAAATCTTTTGCTTTGATTTTATCTAATTCCTCCTGAGTCAAAAAGATAATACGCTTAGAGGTTTCTTTAAGCTTGGGCTTAAAACTCTCAAAGCTATAGGGGATAGTATAGTTATTACTTCTACACCATTTAAGAAACCACTTTACAAAGCTGATTTGCTTTTCAATGGTACTATTGCGCATTTGTTTCTTTTCTCTAAGAAAAGTAACATAATCTAAGAGTGTCTTTTCATTAAGATCCGCAAATTGAAAATCACTCTTAAAAGTACTAAGGTGCGAGCGAACTGTTTTAAACTTGGTGTAAGTAGCATCCGTCCAATCGTTGCGTTTACCACTACTTTTTACAAACTCGTCAAAAGCAGTGAAGAGATTCTTTTCTGTTGCTGACTTTATCTCTTTGTCAGAGTAGCGTTTTACTTCATCTTTGAAGAGTTCGAAAGAAGGCATTTCATTCTTTAGTTCAAACTCTTTAAATATTCTATCCACAATGGTAGTAAGTTCACTAAGAGCGGTGTTTATTTCTGAGGAACTTTGCTTAAGTTTGTTAGTAGAACCGTTGCGTACTTTTTCCTTATCTTCATCCCACTTAGAAGCATCGATGCGATAACCTGTAAAGAGTTCAACTCGTCCACCGTTATAAACAACACGAGCACGGATAGGGACATTCTCAACTACAAGAATATTGTCCTTTTTTCTTTTTTCAATAGCGAAAGTTATTTTTCTTTTTATAGTCATGGCTAAAAGTATTACACCCAAATATACACCCAATTTTTATACCATCATATACTATTTAACTACATTTACACGAACGACCAAAACTTTAACTTATTGATATGTAGTAAAATAACACATTAAAGGATTTAGTAAACCTATACGTGTTATTCCCTCTTTCTCCGCTGAAAAGCCCGATAACACTAGTTATCGGGCTTTTTTTTGGGGTATGTGCACCTAATTTGCACCTGAAATAGTGATTGTATCTTAATTTATAAAAAATAGTACTGACCATCTAAAAAAGTGAAAGCTCATATTTTTATCCTTGTTTTTTGGATAGTTAAATAGGGTGACATATTTAATACTATGCTATCTTTGTAGAGTATTTGATATAAGGGGTTGTAGGTTTTGTTTAACCATATAAATTCCTGCTGCCTTTCTTTGTTTTCCAAAAATCAAGACGACTTCAATATTTACTTAGAACTCATGAAAAATAAAAACTTATATACTAATTATTTGAAAGTTGATTATAGAGCTAATGGTTTAAATCAAATTATTCAAGGATTAGACAATGCCATAAAATCACTTGAATATAGAGTCAATGAACAGGATTGGTATGATGGAATTTGGTTTAGAGAAGATTCTGAACCAATTTATGGACTAGCTTTTATTGCATTTCAAAATTATATAAATGGTAGCATAAAGGATTTGGTTAATAGTACATCAGAAAAGGTGAAGTATTATAGACTTGAACCAAACTTTGATATTTATGAAAAATCACATATTGAATTAATTATTGGACTTGCAAATTATATAAAACATAAAGATGATGATGGGGAACTTCGTAAAGGAACTTCAGATATTCTAAGAAGTTTTAATCTAGATGTATCAAAGAATCCAGATATTGTTGAATCGTCTCCAATATTTATTGGATTGACAATATTATCAGAAACCTGGAACTTATTTGAAATAGAATTAAATGTAACTAATTGGAGAGCAAATCTATTCAAAACAATCAATCAATAACTTTGATCAACATTTTAGCATATTATTGTTCTCGATTTCAATCTATGAGAAATCGAATTTGCTCGCTAAATTACTACATACATTGAAAAAGGGTTGTTCGTTGTAAGAAGACATTCAACACAAACAAGCGCAATCATCTTTAAACAGAAATGGGTATTATTGTTGTGAGATAACATCCTATAGAAGAAAAACACTTCTCATTAGTATTTGTAAATATGGCTTTATTTATAACCCTTGATAATGTTTATAGTCTATATGATCTTGATTCTTCAGGGAAGATAGACGGTATCGTTGTTTTTCATCAACACAGTACTCCAAATCAAAACTATAAGAAACATAGTCGTCTATTTGAAGGTTTATTGTTAGGTTTTGTATTAAAGGGTTCAATGAAAACTCAAATACACTTTTCAGAATATGAGGTTAAAGAAGGAGATATAGCTGTCGTGCCTCCACAGGTGATGATAGAAACAAAGTCTTTAAGTGAAGATGCAGAAATAGTGACTATTGGTCTTTCTTTAGATTTTATTTCAACATTTCCCATATTAAGAGAGTTTGTAATGAATGATCAGATTCGTTGGCAGCCGATTATTAGGTTAGATGAGGAAGAACTCCTTTTACAAGAAGATTTAATTAGGCTTATTGAGAAAATATACAACAAGAAACAGAGCAGTAATAAAATAGAAATGCTCAAGCATCTTGTGATGGTATTGATTAATTTGATTACTGAAAAGTATCAAGATATGCCTAATAATAAAAGTCAAGCAAATACTCGAACACACGAAATCATAGATAACTTTTATTCGTTGGTTTCTCAATATGCTCATAAGCAAAGAAATGTACAGTTCTATGCAGATAAACTACATTTAAGTACACAGTATCTTTCTTCTTTTTTGAAACAAAATACAGGCAAATCTACGTTGCAGTGGATTGATCATGTACTTATATTACATACTAAAACATTGTTGAAATCCTCAAGCTTATCTATAAAAGAAATCAGCAATGAATTAGAATTTACAGATACTAGTGTGTTTTGTAGATACTTTAAACGCAATACAGGTATGTCTCCCAAATTATATAGAGAGGAAGAGTAATAGTTAAGGTTAACCTCAGAATGGTTTAGAAATAGTACTTAAAACCTATTAAATCGTCAATAGCCCATTTAGCAACTCTGTTTAGTTTTACCCCATGAAAAAAACAGATAAAAAAGCAGCAGTAGGGTTTATATTTATTACACTATTGCTTGACATAATAGGGTGGGGAATCATACTTCCTGTTGTCCCTAAACTGATAGGGGAACTTATTCATGGTGATATTAGCGAAGCAGCAAAATATGGAGGGTGGCTTGGTTTTGCCTATGCCATGACACAATTTGTGTTTTCACCCATAGTGGGTAATCTTAGCGATAAGTATGGTAGACGTCCTATCTTATTGATTTCTCTTTTTGGTTTTTCTATAGATTATATCTTATTAGCGCTTGCACCGAGTATCGGATGGCTATTTGTAGGCCGTATTATAGCAGGGCTAACAGGCGCTAGTATTTCTACGGCAAGTGCATATATAGCTGATATCTCTACTGATGAAAACAGAACAAAGAATTTCGGAGTAATAGGAGCTGCATTTGGCTTAGGATTTATAATAGGCCCTGTTTTGGGTGGTTTATTAGGACATTATGGAGCGAGGGTACCTTTTTATGTAGCAGCAGCATTATGTCTTTTGAATTTCCTTTATGGGTATTTTATGCTTCCTGAGAGTTTAGATAAAAGCAAGAGAAGATCGTTTGAGTGGAAACGTGCTAATCCGATAGGTTCGTTTAAATTTCTATTTAAGCATCCTAAGATTTCCAATCTAGTTTTCGCTTTAGTATTCGTTTATATTGGGCTTCACGCTGTTCAAAGTAATTGGCATTTCTTTACGATGTACAAGTTTAATTGGACAGAAAGGCTAGTGGGGATTTCTTTAGGAATATTGGGATTATTAATAGGATTGGTACAAGGGGTATTAATTCGATGGAGTGCACCTAAATTAGGAGAGCAAAAAAGTATTTATTTAGGGTTGTTATTTTATGCATTAGGACTTTTATTATTTGCCTTTGCGAATCAGGGTTGGATGATGTTAGTTTTTTTAATACCCTATTCTTTAGGAGGAATTTGCGGGCCATCTCTTCAGGCGTTAATTAGTAAAAGCATACCCTCTGATCAGCAGGGAGAATTACAGGGAGCATTAACAAGCTTAGTAAGTGTTACTTCTATTATAGGGCCACCTGTTATGACTAATTTATTCTATTACTTTACACACGAGAGTGCACCTTTTGAGTTTTCAGGTGCTCCATTTTTACTAGCTTCGATATTGATGTTTATCAGTGCAGTGTTTATTTATTATAGTTTTAAAAGGTCTAAAAAATAGGTATTTAGGGATGTTATCAATGCATTTAAACTCATCTTTTGATTAGAAATGACAGGCATAGTGCTTTATCAACTTCAAAAAAGCTTTACTGTGTTTTTTCTATTTATTATTTAGTTAAATTTAACCACATAATATGACACTCAAATTATAAATTATGACAGTAAGATGTTTAGCAGCCTTTTTGATTTTTGCCTTAGTTAGCTTTAAAAGTAATGCGCAAGTCAATAAACAGAATATTGAAAATGCAATTACAAAAAATGCTCTTCTATTACTAGAGGATAAGAGATTTCATTCTGTTTCAATAGCAGTACTGAAAGATGGAGAGTCTATAGTAAGGCATTTCGGTGAATTATCTATTGGAAAAGGTGATAAACCAAATGATTCTACGCTTTATGAGTTAGCTTCTGTAACTAAGACTTTTACAGGTTATGTAGCTGCTAAATCTGTACTTGATAAAAAAATAGATTTAAATGATGATATTAGAAAATATCTAAACGAACCGTACCCCAATTTAGAATATAAAGGAGAGCCTATTAAGATAAAAGACCTGCTTACACATACAAGTGGGTTTCCTAATTTCCCTCTTAAAAGCGATAATAAAGAGGCTTTTTTTGAAGGATTAAAACTAATTAAAATTGAAACGAAGCCGGGAGAAGTATATTCTTATTCAAACACAGCTCCGGAGCTAACAGCTTATATACTAGAGAAAGTGTATCAAAAAAGCTTTGAGGAACTAGTGAGTGATTTTGTTTTGAAACCAAATGAGATGAACCAAACGAAGTTCACATTAAATGATAGTGATAAAGCAAACTTAGTAAAGGGGTACAATGATAAAAATGAGTTAATGCCCAACTTCAGCAGGACTTTATGGGGAGGGATTTCAGGATTACACTCTACAACTACAGACTTAATAAAATATATGAAATTACAGCTTGATGAGTCGAATCTAGTTGTAAATGAATCTCATAAGAGGTTGTATAAAGAAGGCAATGATTTTTGGGAAGGCTATCACTGGTATATATTAGAAAATGATAACCAATTAATTTATAGACATCACGGAGGTATATATGGAATGCAGAATTGGTTTGTAATTTATCCTAAACAGAATATGGGAATATCTATATTGACCAATACTAGCTTTGATGGGACAGGTTATATTCTAGAAGAAGTAGTTGATAAGTTGTTTGAAGATATTAGTAAGTAGGCTTTTAGCGTAGTTTTTTTTACGTAAAACTCCTAAGGTAAATCAATGTGTTTTTAATTGAATTAGTAGCGAAGCTTCTTGAAAGTTTTATCTTTACATAAAAAAGGATATGAGAAAGATGTTATCTATTCTACTGTTGTCTCTATTGACATTGGGGGTGAGTAGTTGTAAAGAACAAGAAGTAGCTAAAGAGTTTAAAGCAGAGAATTTAGTAGGAATATGGCAACTATCATCAGCGAAGATTTATGATAGGGAAGCGAAGTTTCTATCAGATACTAACCCTAAGAATCAATATGGGTGTGGATACATGACTTGGACGTATACTACAGATAAAATAGACATCCTTAATTATGTCGGTAAAGACGAAAGTGGTAAGTGTCTTGAAGAGATAACGAGTTTAACCTATTCTCTTCGTAAGAATACTATACATACTTTAGATGAGTTGGGGATAGAAGAAGAGATGTTAATAACGAGTTTAACGAATGATGAATTAGTAGTTATGGCAACATTACCTAATCCGGAAAATGACAAGGAGAACTCTATTAAATATACTGAGCTTACTTATAAGAGAGTGAAATAGATATGCTTTAAACCCAGAATCAGCGATAGACATATAAACGAAAAGTAATTATACAAGATAACTCTAAACTTATGAAAAAAGCATACAATAGTATGGTTTTAGAAGAAGTGAAAGAGGTATGAAGTAGAATTTCTTTGTAGTATTTGGCTAATGCTGATTCTGGGTTAAAGGGGATAGAGACAGTGTCTTTATCCCCTTTAAATATTCTTACTTGTCTGTATATGCTATATCATACAATTTACTAGGCTTTAGATAGACGATATTCTCTTTAAAGTCAAGAAACGCATTGAATCTCTTTAAGACTTCATTTCCTAGGATATGGATATTCTTTCCTCTTAGAGGTTTATGTGTCGTTAGCTGTTGAGCAGGAACGTCTTTAAGGGTGTAATCACCTATTTTGAGTAGTTGTAAGTTAGCAGTGATGACAGGTATTTCGTTTCCTTTTGCACCTTTCATAATGATTGTTTTAATCACTTTCATTTGCTCAAAAGGGAAGTTGTGGCTCTTCATCAAATCATTGTCTAACATCACTGTTCTATTATAACCGGTATCAAACAGAAACAGATCTGTGTTTTCGATTTTATCTTGAACTATGGTGCTTTGTACCGAGAAGACATTGTCAAAATAATTGATTGCTAGCTTAGTATATGCATTATCCTTAGCGATACTATCAGGTAGGTGAGAGTGGATAACCATAATATTATCCTCATAATTCATCTCTACTATTTGGTTCTTAAATAAGTCCCATCCAAATCTCCCATCTGTATCGTGGCCTGAGAGCTGAGCGTCATAAGCTTCAGTTTTGTAGACTTGGTTGCCGATTTTTAGCTCATAAAGCGTGTGGTAAAGGCTAACTTTAGATTGTAGCTTATTATTCAGGACATCGTTGGTTAAGGTCAAAGCACTACTTCCTGTATCAAAATTTAGATTTAACGTATCTGTTTGATTAAAAACAGCCTTGATATACATCGTATTGTATTTGTTGAGAACAAAGGGGATCGTGTCACTAATAGACTCTGTCTGAGCAAAAGTGTGTATAGAGCAAAAGCTTGACACAAGTAAGGTGAATAAGTATTTCATTGGTTTGGTTTATCGGTTGTATCGAAGATAGTCAAATTAGGAAGTAAATTGGTAATGAGATGCTCTGCTTCTAAAAGTTTTTCTTATGTTTACTAAACCAACCCTTTATTATTTACTATGAAAAAGCTATATGCTATTTTTTCTTTGCTTTTAGTGAGCTCAAGTTTTGCACAGCAGTCTACGGACTCGATATCGATCAGTAGATTCTTTTATAACACGAAGATCGTGACTAATCCACAACAGTTAGCACAAATCACAGAAGGTGTAGCTGTATTAGATATTCATCAAGCTGATGCTCGATTTACAGATTATGGTAATCAGCAGCGAAATGAATTAAAAGAGAAGTTAAAAGACGATAAGACTTTATCTTCAATGGATAAGGTGATGAAAATACAAAGGATTAAAGCAGGCTTTACTTGGACTATATATAGTAATGCTACAGAAAACAAGCTTTATCAAGAGCTAGCTAGGCAAAAGTACTTTTATAGCGATCCTAAAAACACTATACAGTGGAGGATAGATCCGGAAGTGACACAATGGGAGGGATATAATGTACAAGAGGCAACAGCAAGTTATGGCGGGCGCGTATGGTATGCGTTATTTACCAGTGACATCCCTGTGTTAAATGGCCCATATAAGTTTAATAACTTGCCTGGATTCGTAGTCAAAGCTTGGGATGGAGCACAAGAGTATGTTTTTGAATTTACTAAGAGTCAGAATATGGTAGTTGCTAAAGACTTTTTAGTTGGTCCAATGGAGTATGCCGAGATAACTAAAAAACAAGCAAAGAAAGCAGATAAGGTGCATTATAATAAGACAGCTGTTGATTTGTTACTTGATCTAAATCCTAAAAATAAAGAGTACATAGATCAGTATCCTCCAGAAATGAAAACGAAGATTCTTCTAACGAGTAACCCTATTGAAAAGGATTTTTAATAGGTCATCAGAAGAAATAGCGTTGTATTTATCTTAACTTTGCTGTCAGAAACGGAATAGTATATCATTAATACAGCTATAAATGGGAAGAAATACTCCTGCTAATAGAAAGGCAGTAAAGGATAAGATAGATAAAAAGAAGCAGAAGGAACAGGAGGCTGCAGCCAAACGCAAAGCTCTTCTTAAGGAAATAGTTAATCAAGCTGCTAATAAGAAGTAGTTTGATTTTAAAAGACAGAGAGTCTATATCAGGTAAAGAAGCTTGGTATAGGCTTTTTTTTATGTTTTAATGATTTAGCTTTTGCTTTGATTAGTATAATTTATTTAGGAATATATTTTATAATTTAGTGAAGCAGAAAGCCTTGAAGTAAAGTGGGGCTTTATATTTCAATATTTATTATAGACTTATGGATCAAATAGATTTTAGACATCACTGTATAGTTTTAAAAGTAAAAAAGTCTCCTTTATGGGTGAGGGCACTGAAAAAGTAAGGTTTTTTTTTGGTTTCAAGTCACTATAATGCAAAAAAAAGACGCTTTTAAAGGAGGTTATAACAAACCTTTTTTAAAGCGTCTTTTGTTTTTGATAATT
>NZ_NSGJ01000017.1 GCF_002286775.1 Myroides sp. N17-2 | reverse complement strand
ATACCAATAAAAACAAACAAGAAGTACTTGTATAGTTATCTTAGGATTATAAAAACAAGTGTACAGTTAAAAGTAGGATTATAAACAATAACTGTACAGCTATATTAGGACGAGACACAGTGGTCGCATAATGGTCGCATAGTGATCGCATAGTGGTCACATAGTTTTGCCCCTTTTTGATGCGACCATTATGCCATCAAACTACTATCATTATACTATCACTAGATTCTTTATAGACGCTCTATGCTTTTAACTCAGTTATTGCTTTCTAAAGGATTAAATTAATTCTCTCATAAAAACAGAGATAATATGAGGTAGTGTCTATAAAATTCTTTAATTTTCAGCTTATGTAAGACACTAGTATTTGCCTTGAGGATAAATATTATGTATCTTATAAACATTCAAATAAAAAAGGCAAGCATATACTATGATTAATAACTTACTAGTTACTAATATCGATCACATTCTAGATCCACAAAACTTCAATGGATTATATCAATGGTTTTTTAATCTCTTAGATTTTCTAAGTTTATCAGACTATGCTACCCACGTAGTGACAGCTATATTACTAGTATCTTCATTCACGATTTGTATGTTTATACTAGACTATATTTTGAAGAATTTCTTCTTAGTATTAGTGAAAGTATTTTCTACTAAAACTAAAACTACTTTTGATGACCTATTAGTGAATAACAAGTTCTTTCACAATATAACTCACCTAATACCTATTACTTTAGCGAAAATATTGTTCCCTATTTTCTTTTTGGGTTTTCCTAATATGACGAAGTTTATGATGTCTGTTACAGACATTCTATTTATTCTAGCGATAACACTTGTACTCAGATCACTTATCCGCAGTGTACGTGATTATATGAAGACCAAACCTCGTATGATCGATAAGCCACTAGATAGTTATGCTCAGGTATTCAGTATTATCTTATACTTCTTCGCTGGAGTCATTATATTTTCTATTGTTACAGGTACAGACCCTATTAAATTCTTAATCTCTTTAGGAGCGGCCTCTGCTATCTTAATCTTAGTATTTAAAGATACGATTATGGGATTTGTAGCTAGTATACAAGTCTCTTCTAATGATATGGTACGTGTGGGAGATTGGATAGAAATGTCTAAATATGGTGCAGATGGTACAGTACTAGAGATGAATCTAAGTACAGTGAAGGTTCAGAACTTCGATAAGACAATCTCGACTATCCCTACTCACCTCTTAATAAGTGACTCTTTTAAGAACTACAGAGGAATGCAAACTTCTGGAGGAAGAAGGATAAAGCGAAGTATTAACATCAAGATTTCTTCTATACGTTATCTGGATGCTGATGAGATTAATATGCTTAAGAAAATACAATTGCTTGCTCCTTATATAGAGGAACGTCAGCAGGAGATAGCTGACTATAATGAGCTAACTCAAGCTGATCAGTCTATGCCAATAAATGGTAGAAGAATCACGAATATAGGTATGTTTAGGGCTTATGTGACTAGATATATTAAACAAAATCCGAATATACATAAGGAGTATCCTCTAATGGTAAGACACCTCCAACCAACGGAGCATGGTCTACCAATAGAACTGTATATGTTCACAAATACTATTATCTGGGCGGAGTACGAGAACATCATGGCCGATATCTTTGACCACGTGTTAGCAGCTGTAGATTACTTCCACTTAGAAGTATTTGAGTTGCCATCATCAGATGATGTGAGACATTTCTTACAGAATAATATTATGAAGTAGGAATAAAACAATGGTTTTGGATTAGATCCAAAACCATTGTTTTATTTATAACCCTAATTTCTCTATAATTCCTTCTACTTGTTGTTCCGTAGAGGTAAGTTTCTCTTTACAGAAAACGATAAGTTTAGATGCGCGTTCTACCTTATTCGCTAGATCGTCCACTGTTACTTCGTCGTTCTTAAGGTCGTTTAAAATCTCTTCTAATTCTAAAGCTGCTTGTTCGTAAGTAAGTTGTTCCATTGGTTGATTTCTTTTATTTCTGCTAATTCGATTCTATATTTCTTGTTGTAGACAGCTATTTCTAACTCATCACCTACTTGTAAAGTACTCTTGTCATCTAGTCGTTCGCCGTTGTGATATACTATTGCAAAGCCTTTCTTAAGAATATTACCTAATTCATAAGCAGTGGCAACTTCATCAAAAGTAGCTAATCTGACCTTCTCTTTCTTAATTGTGTTGTACACTTGATATTTTAGACGCTCAGTAATATTGCTTAATTTATACTTCGTCATTTCTAAATTTTGCTGACTGAAGAAGGTGATTAATCTTGCTTTTTCGGCAAGAGATTGTGACTCTCTATGTGTGATACGCTGCGCACGATGAGCAATAGTCTGTGTAACCCCTACTACGAAAGCCTCTTCTTTATTAAGATGCTTCCTGATTTCGGTAACCATGCGATTAGAAAGTAGATGTAACTCATCTTTCTTTTGTTTAAAATGTCCTAATCCATATAAACGGATTTCTCGCTCATTCACATTTAACAGATGTGTCTCACTCATCATCTTCTGTTTATAAATCTGTCTAATCTCTTCAAAAGAACGAAAGACACTTACATAATACATAGTGGCTTTCTCTACGATAGCGGCTGCCACAGCACTAGGCGTTTTAAAATATCTCGAAGACACATAATCTGCTATCGTATTATCTGTCTCATGTCCTATCCCAGTGAGTACTGGTGTATGAGCCGTAGCTATCTTTACTGCCAGATCATAGTTATTAAAGACATCTAGATCTAATGGCGATCCTCCTCCCCTAATCACTACGATAGCATCATAGGTATCGGCAGGTATCTGATCTATAGCAGCTATAATACTGTTGACAGCCTGCTCTCCCTGCACTTGACAGTCGAAGTGTATAATGTGAAAAACAAAGTTGTTCTCATTCACTTCTAGCTGCTTAATAAAATCCGCATGTCCCGCAGTACCAGCAGAGCTAACTAAAGCGATATGCTGTATTACTATTGGTATAGGAAGTGTTCTATTAAGATCTAGATACCCTCTCTCCTTAAGTTTGACTAAGTTTTCTTGCTTGTTACGCTCTACTTCCCCTAGTGAATAAGACAAGTCAATACGATGGATATTAATAGATAGGCCATATACGTTACTAAATGTGACCTCACAGTAGCACATGATTTCTGCACCTTCTTTTAATATCTCCTTTGCGTTATCTCCTAGCGTATTTTTAATAACACTAGCGTTACTTTGCCAAATATTTGCTCGACACTTTGCTAAGGTTATACCCTCGTAATTCTCTACTAATTCTAGATAGATATGACCTTTTCGATCTTCCTTAAGCTGACCTATTTCCGTCTTTAACCAGAAGAAATTGTTCGCGATAGCACTATCCACGATTTCCTTTACCCTCGAGAGGATAGTACTCAGTCGGTGATATCTGTTACCTTCATACATATACTACTTGCTTAAAAAACGTTTTGTCCAAAAATACAATGTTTATAAGAGATAAATATCTTTTTCATTACTTAGTCTTGTCATTTACATCACTTAAAAAGTAAAAAGTCATACTTTATCTTTATAATTATACTATCACTTCTAATGTAAAAATACTTCCTTTAACAATTAAAAAACTCATAATCAACAAATTTGCTATAACTTATATCAATACCAAGCAATTAAATGACATACTTTGACGTTATCTATATATATAACAGTCAATGAAAAAAACACTGTATATAATGTAGTAAATAGCATTAAACACGAATATTAGGTATATCTTTTTTATCTTTGTTATCCAAAACAAAAAAAGATATGACGTCTATAAAAATCATCAATAAATCAAAGCATGCTTTGCCTAACTATGAGACTAATCAGTCTGCTGGTATGGATCTAAGAGCTAACATAGAAGAGCCTATTACCTTAAACTCTTTAGAAAGAGCTATCGTTCCTACTGGTTTATTCATCGAATTACCTGAAGGATACGAAGCGCAGATAAGACCTAGAAGCGGACTAGCTGCTAAAAAAGGAATTACTCTACTGAATAGCCCTGGTACTATAGATGCTGATTATAGAGGTGAAATCGGAGTAATCTTAGTAAATCTATCTAAAGAACCATTCGTTATCGAAAATGGAGAACGCATCGCTCAGATGGTTATTGCTAAGTTTGAACAAATCCAATGGGCTCCTGCAGAAGTACTTTCTGAGACAGAAAGAGGTGCTGGTGGTTTTGGAAGTACTGGAGTAAAATAGTGAATGAAAATATATAAGAAAGTAAGGAAATGAAAATAATTGTACCAATGGCAGGTCGTGGGTCTAGACTACGTCCCCATACATTAACTGTACCTAAACCATTAATACCTATCGCTGGTAAACCTATTGTACATAGATTAGTAGAGGATATCGCTAAAGTACTTAATGATAAAATAGACGAAATAGCGTTTATCATTCATGAGAGCTTTGGCAAGCAGGTAGAGACTGACTTAATCGCTATCGCTACTAAGCTTGGAGCTAAAGGTACTATCTGTTACCAAAACGAAGCTTTAGGTACCGCTCATGCGATCTTATGTGCTAAGGAAGCGATGCAAGGTCCTATCGTAGTAGCTTATGCAGACACACTATTTCGTGCTGATTTTAACTTAGAGAAAGATGCTGATAGTGTAATCTGGGTAAAGCAAGTAGAAGATCCTAGCGCTTTCGGTGTAGTGAAGTTAAATGAGAACAATGATATCGTAGACTTCGTAGAGAAGCCTAAAGAATTCGTATCTGACTTAGCGATTATCGGTATCTATTACTTTAAAAGTGGTGAGACATTGCGTAAAGAATTAGAATATCTATTAGACAATAATATTATCAAAGGTGGTGAATACCAACTGACTGATGCTTTAGAAAACATGAAACTAAAAGGTATGCGTTTCGTACCTGGTCAAGTAGATGAGTGGATGGATTGTGGTAATAAGAATGTGACTGTAGATACTAACAATAGAATGTTAGGTTTCTTAGAAAACGACAATGAGAACTATATCGCTGCTAATGTCACATTAGAGAATAGTACAATTATTCGTCCATGTTATATCGGTGAGAATGTAGTATTAGTAAATGCTACTATAGGTCCTAATGTATCATTAGGTGACAACTGTAAAGTAGAAAATGCTACAATAAAAAACAGTCTTATCCAGACTAACTCAACAATTAAGAATGCTAATCTAGATAATGCTATGGTGGGTAACCATGCTACATATGATGGTAAGTATACTAGTATTAGTATCGGTGACTACTCTGTATTAGACTAAGAATCTAAATATCGCTAAAAAAACTAAATCCGTTTTAAACTTTATTTAAAACGGATTTTTTTTATATACCTTGCTACATAAAATGTGTTTATACTAAATACTTATGAGAAAAATAACCTTGCTTATTCTGTGTACTTTATTTTTAGCTGTTGGCTGTAAAAAGAAAAACGTGAATAATATACTAGATGAAGGAGAAGCGAATAACGCTAAGACAGTACTTAACATCTTAAATAATCACAATAAACAGATCTTAGACTTCCAAACAGCAGCTATTAGAACAACATCTACCTATGAAGACAATGGTGATTCTAAGAAAGTTTCTATGGATATCTTTATAGAAAAAGATAAACAAATACTACTAAATATTCGTTTTATAGGTATTCCTATTGCTAAAGCGTATGTGACTCCTAAAGGGGTACAGTACTATGAGAAATGGAATAAAGTGTATTTTGAAGGAGACTTTAGCATGCTGAGCAAATGGATTGGAACAGATTTGAATTACAACAAATTTCAAAACTTATTACTAGGACAGGCATTAGATACTCAATCTGAAACAACAAAATATGTTGCTACTGTAGAAGATGGATTACACAAGATAAAATCTAAAGTACAAGAGGATATCGAGTCTGCTTACTTCTTCGAAGATCAGAACGGATTATTAAAAAAAGAACAGATAACTCAAGCTTCTAGTAACAGATTAGTGACAATCTCTTATCCTGAATATAAAAAAGTAGGAAAATATACCACTCCTACTGAAATAAATATAGACGCAAGACAAGAAAAAACCATACATTTGAACATTCGTTATGACAACGTGACTTTTAATGAGAATCTCAACTTTAATTACAAAGTACCAGCGGGTTATAAACAAATCGGAATAAAACAATAAGAGTAAAAACAGAATATCCATAAGCCACATTTATGGTGTATTCTACTTAACAAAGAAGTAATCTACAAATGACACGAGCGTATTTATCCTTATTTATACTACTATGTACAGTTTTTGCATACGGGCAAAAGAAAGAAACGCAAGAACAACTTGAACGTAGAAAACAACAAATTCTTGTTGAGATTAATATTGTCAAAGATTTACTTAAAAAAGAAAAATCTAAAGAGCGCAATATATTATTAGAGATAGATGATAACAACAGAAAGATTAACTTAAACAAACAGTTGATTGGTAATGTACAGAAACAAATTGCTGTAACAAATACCAATATCTCTAGTACCCAAAAAGAAGTAGATACTCAAGAGGCAGAATTAGCAAAACAGAGAAAAGAGTACGCTGATCTAGTGCTAAAGTCATATAAAACGAAGTCTAGTCAAAGTAGACTTATGTTTATCTTATCATCTGATAACTTCCTTCAAGCTTATAAACGTGTTCAATATATGAAGCAATATGCTGATTATAGAAAGTCTCAAGCTGAAGAAGTAAGAGTTAAGGCTGAAGCACTGAAAGTATCTGTAACTAGGTTAAATACACAGAAAAACACGCAACAGAAGTTGCTAGTAGAACAGCAACAAAACGAAAAGACATTAAAAGAAGACTTAGGTGAACAACAAAACTTAATGTCTATCGTACAAAAAGACCAAAAGAAGTATAACGAACATATCAAGAAAAAACAAGACGAATCAAAAGCTATTGATAGAAAGATCAAACAATTGATCAAAGAAGCTATTGAAGAGGCTAACCGTATAGCTCGTGAGAAAGCTGCTAAAGAAGGTAAAAAGACGACTAAGTCTACTTCTTCTAGTAACTCTTCTACAACATTCGAACTTACTCCTGAAGGTAAGTTAGTTGCTGATAACTTTAAAGCAAATCAAGGTAAACTTCCTTGGCCTGTATCGAAGGGATATATATCTCTACCTTATGGAGATCAACCACACCCAGTACAAACTCAACTGACTATACACAATAGTGGTGTAGAAATCACTACTGAGTCAGGTACTAGAGCAAGAGCTGTATTCGGAGGAGAAGTATTACAAGTACAAGTATTACCAGGAGGAAATAAAGCTGTACTAATACAACACGGGGATTACATCACGGTTTATCAAAACTTAGGTAGTGTCTCTGTGAAAAAAGGAGATAAAGTAAGTACAAAACAAGATATTGGTTCTATCAGTACAAATAGTACAGGTCAGACGGTACTTAAATTCCTATTATCTCGAAATACTGATATCTACAACCCACAAAGTTGGTTAAGTAGAAGTAACTAATTCGTATTTAAAACTATGGATCTAAAATCATCTTTCAACATATTTACTTGGGTAAAAGAAAATAAGGATTTATTAAAACCTCCTGTTGGTAATAAAAATATCTATCCAGAGGCGTCTGACTATATCATTATGGTGGTAGGTGGACCTAATGCTAGAAAGGATTTTCACTATAACGAAGCAGAAGAATTCTTCTTTCAATTAGAAGGAACAATTCACATTGATATACAAGAGGATAACGAGCGAAAACGCATCACCCTTAATGAGGGAGATATATACCTTTTGCCTGCAAAGGTACCTCACTCACCTATACGTACTGAAAACTCAGTAGGATTAGTAGTAGAAAGAAAGAGAAAAGATGACAATTCAGTAGATGGTCTTTTGTGGTTCTGTGAGAACTGTAATCATAAACTATATGAAGTATACTTTAAACTTACTGATATAGAAAAAGACTTTCTTCCACACTTTAAACACTTCTATTCTTCAGAAGAGTTGAGAACGTGTGATTGTTGCCAAACAATTATGCCTACAGATTCCAAGTTTGTAGAATAATCGTACCTTAAATCTACAACTACCATTTACTGCGAATTAATTCTACTTTACATAGCTTCAATTAGCTCTAAAACCACACTATAGTGTGCTTTAATCGCTAATCTTGCTCTGTTTTGTACAATTCATTCTCGTTTAAATGTTATCTGCATATTTCAGGTAGTATACTGAACATTACACACATAGTCAATTATTTTTTTTATATATTAGCAAGTAACAATCAATTACAAACTATAAACAAAAAGAAATGACTACACCTAATAACCAATTTGGTATATCAGAAGTATTAGAAAAATTAGGACTTGTAGCAGAGAACAAAGGTTCGTCTACAGGTCTTAATTCGTTTTCTAATGGAAAAATCATAGAATCATACTCACCTGTTGATGGTCAACTTATCGCTAAAGTACAAGCGTCTACAAAAGAAGATTATCAGCAAGTAATGGCTAAAGCAGAAGAAGCATTTAAAAGCTGGCGCCTAGTACCTGCTCCTAAAAGAGGAGAAATCGTAAGACAAATCGGAGAAGAACTAAGAAACAAGAAAGAATACTTAGGTAAACTTGTCTCTTATGAAATGGGAAAAAGCTTACAAGAGGGATTAGGAGAAGTACAAGAGATGATAGATATCTGTGACTTCGCTGTAGGACTATCTCGTCAATTATACGGATTAACAATGCACTCTGAACGCCCAATGCATAGAATGTATGAACAATGGCATCCAATGGGTGTAGTAGGTATCATCTCTGCATTTAACTTCCCTGTAGCAGTATGGAGTTGGAATACTATGTTAGCTTGGGTATGTGGTGACGTTTGTATTTGGAAACCAAGTTCTAAAACACCTCTATGTGGTGTAGCCTGTCAAAATATAGTAGCTGGAGTTTTTAAAAAGAATGATATTCCTGAAGGGGTATGTAATCTAGTTATCGGTAACGAATGTGGTGATCTTATCAACACAGACCCTAGAATCCCTCTAGTGTCATTTACTGGATCTACACGTATCGGAAGACATGTATCTAAAACTGTAGCCGAGCGTTTCGGTAACACTATTCTAGAGTTAGGAGGTAATAATGCTATTATCGTATCAGAACATGCTGATATCAATATAGTATTAGTAGGTGCTGTATTCGGTGCAGTAGGTACTGCAGGACAACGCTGTACAAGTACTAGAAGGCTTATCATCCACGAAAGTGTATATGATAAAACGATCGATGTATTACAAAAAGCGTATGCTCAACTAAAAATAGGCAATCCTTTAGATGCTAATAATCACGTAGGCCCACTTATTGACAAGGGAGCTGTAAAAGATTATTTGGATGCTATCGAAAAAGCAAAAGCAGAAGGTGGTAAAATAATAGTAGAAGGTGGAGTATTAAACGGTGCTGGATATGAAAGTGGATGTTATGTAAAACCGTGTATCATAGAGGGTAAAAATAGCTTCGAGATTATACAGGCTGAGACCTTCGCTCCTATCTTGTATGTAATGAAATATAAAGATATCGAAGAAGCTATCGCTATGCAAAATGGGGTGCCTCAAGGGCTGTCATCTTCGATCTTTACAAACAGCATGAGAGAGATGGAACTATTCTTATCACAAGCTGGTTCTGACTGTGGTATCGCTAATGTGAATATCGGTACGTCAGGTGCAGAGATAGGTGGAGCCTTCGGAGGAGAGAAAGAAACCGGAGGAGGTAGAGAGTCTGGATCTGATGCATGGAAGGCATATATGAGAAGACAGACTAATACGATTAACTATGGTACTCAACTACCATTAGCACAAGGTATCAAGTTTGACTTCTAACATTAGAATATAAATAGCAAAAAGCACTTACGAGAGTAGGTGCTTTTTTTATTTCTAATACTTCATTACATGAGAGGTCTTCTTGACTTTTAAAAACAGAACCTCTTTTATCTATCTCTTTCAGACATACTCAATTTAAGTTTGTATTTTTGCAATTCTGTATTTATTTCTATTCCTTTAGAAATCAGAGGGATTAATCCACTTAAGGATTATATATCCTACCTTATCTCAAGGTAAAACTTTATTGTCACCAATTCCTATTTATGAAGTTGCTATATGACTTTGCCTGAAAGCATAGTGGCAACATTGAGTGTCCATAGTGACTCCATTAAAAAGCTTGTTCTAATGGAGTCACTATGGACTCATTATGGACTCACTATGGACTCACCTGAACCAAAACTGCATAAAAATGCCAATTTTCCTCTATTAATGTATGTGATGATAAATTTTTTGAATATTAGCCTAGAAGATTGGCCCATAAAGCTATTGATCACTAATAATCAATGCATTGTAAATATACATATTAAATACTTATGCTTTTACTACACACTTATATTTTATTCTCTTATAAGTTTTTCTATTCAAATTATAGAATAGTGTAATATAGATAGTCAAAATATCTCAGAACTAAAAAAAGGTGCTTACTAACTGTAAGCACCTTTATATCTCATTGTTTCTAATGAATTAGAATCTATATCCTAAATTAATTCCTGCATTAAACTCTATAGCAGAAAATCTGTCATTCACTTCACTACTAAAGTTTCTAGCAATAGAAGCAAAAGGGTTAATCGTAAATGAATCTCCTAATGTCCATTTATATCCACCTCCTACACCAAAGATAAAACTATTCATATCAGTTTCTGTTCTTACTGTAGTATCTAATTCACCATTATAAATATTCTCTTTAAAATTACCAAAACGGTACTTTAAGAAAGGAGATACTACATAGCCACTACCATGCTCACCATTCTTACCACCTAAATAATAATTGTAATTCACAACTAAACTATTAGTATTAAACTTTTGGTCTTTTCCACCTTTTTCTTTGTGATAAGCAAAACGATCATTGATATTAAAGTTAGCACCTATTGACTGATTGTGCCCGATAAAGTGCTCATACCCTAGTTCTACAGAAGCTAAAGCTAATGTATTAAATACATTTATCTTTACCTCATTAACAGCTTGGGCTCTAGCCCCAATCGTACCTACAAGAAGTAATAGTACAAGACATAATTTTTTCATATAACCTTATTATTTTTGACAAATATAATGATTTGTCTCGTTTCTCTTATTATTTATGGTTTCTACCCTCCTCATTTGGGTACAAACTAGCGACCGAGTCACTCTGCCAAAACTGCTTGGTATGAATATCAAGAATTGAAATACATCCCATAAAAGCAGCCCCCGTATCTATATTCCACACATTAGCATAATTAGTAGGAAATTTAAAACCAAAGTTAGTAACAGGTGTATGTCCTATGAATATTTCATTGTGATGAAGTAATCTCTTTGGGTAGCGAGGATCTTCTTTAGATATAGAAGAATCCATAGCCATCACCATCTCCCATAGCGTGCGATCCCAATAAAGGTATTCTTTAAAGAATTCTGTCTTCACCCCTCTAGGGTTAGTAAAACCTGCATGAACAAATAATCTATTGTCTTGATCAATGTGATAATCTAGTAATTCGTCAAAAAAAGCTAGGTGTTCATCGCATTTTTCTTGAGTGATATTCTCTAAAGAATAAGACTTCATAGAAGCATTACCTCCGTTACTCTCCCATATTTTATTCTCTATGCCTGTCAGAAGCCATTTTACTAATAAAGTCTCATGATTTCCTCTTAAGAATATACACTTATGTGTTAATCTTAACTGTAATAAATAATCTACTACTTTCTCTGATTCACTCCATCCATCTACATAGTCTCCTAAAAAAATCAAATTATCCTCAGTGGTTACTTTAGCACGATCCATAACTTGTAATAATGCTTTATAACCACCGTGTACATCTCCTATAACTAATGTTCTATTCATCTACTTCTGTTTCATATTTCAGTTTACGCAAGATACGCATTACTTCTTTAAAGGCTATAAATAGCTGAGGGTCATCTGAGTATTTTAAATAATCTTTAACGGAGATTAGTTCCTCTTTAGCATTCTCAAAACCATTAAGATAGCATAACATCAAATTAAAACATAGCTTTCCTAATACGCGCTCTTCTTTGGTCGTAAGTTTTAAATTATTCTGGATTTTAAAAATAACGTTTAAACTACTGCCATAGATATGCCCTAATATATTTTTATTATATGAGGGGGCCTTAAATAGAACTGTATTAGTCATAGAGTAAGTACCATTCTCAGAGAATGTAATCATTACTTCTTCGAATGGATAATAACTTGTCTTATCATTCAGTCCTAGATTAAGATATTCAGTAATAACAAACTTGTGCCCATTATAAGCAATCGTGACAGAATCTAAATCAGAATAGAATAACTTAATATGTTCATTTACAAATTCTATGTCAACTCGAGAATATAGAGGCATTCCTCTTACCATCTTCTTATTACCTGCCCAACAGATAATAAACTGCTCTCTAAAGACATTATATCGAGGTTTCATATCTTTATGTGTACCTGTCATAAAGGAAATAACACTATCTAGTATACTCGCTAAATCGTTCTGAGAGTTTTTCTCTATACTCTTTACTATCTCTTTGTTTGTACTACGAGGTACTGCTACGTCAGGCATAGATGTGCTACCTACACGCACAAAGTAACTGCCTTCTACTACCTCTCCAATAGTTCTTTTAAAAGTCGTCAATCCATTTATAGAACGAATCGATACTAAACCTACTACCCTATCTTTAGGCAGGTCATTAAACGCTACATTGTCATACGTAATAAAAGGAGGATTCTCTAAGTAAGCATTAATAAGATTTTGTATCTTACTGTCATCATAGAAGTCTACTCCCACTATTTCGTTATCTTCGTCTTCAATTCCTACTAATAGATATGAACTATTGTCTGGATTTGAATTTGCTAAGGCACAGATATGTTTTAAAAACTTAGCTTTGCCTGATTTACTGTGCAGATTGAGCTGACGCTTCTTGTCATAGAAGCTATTTTCATCATAATGTGCAAGTAAATTTTTAATAAGTAATCGCTTATTAATCACAACATTTTTGTTTTTGTTCTTAAAATTATAAAAAGAAAGTCACAATTCAGACCTAAATGCGAAAACTCAATGTTATATTTAACCATACATTAACAACTAGGTAAGGATTATTTTTTGAATTTGCGGTAAGAATCAAAAAAGTATATTACTTTAGAAAAAAACTATATATATGGACACAACAGGATCTAATTATGATATCCGTGAACTAAACGAATTAATAGAGAAGGAGAGTGCTTTTATCGACATTCTAACAATGGAAATGAACAAAGTCATTGTTGGTCAAAGACATATGATCGACAGACTATTGATTGGACTGTTAGGTCAAGGCCATATATTACTAGAAGGTGTACCTGGTCTAGCAAAGACTTTAGCCATTAATACTTTATCTAAAGCAGTACATGGATCGTTTAATCGTATTCAGTTTACTCCTGACTTATTACCTGCAGATGTAATCGGTACGATGATTTACAATGTAAAAGAGAATGACTTTTCGATTAGAAAGGGACCTATCTTCGCTAACTTCATCTTAGCCGATGAGATTAACCGTGCTCCGGCGAAAGTACAATCTGCCTTATTAGAGGCGATGCAGGAGAAGCAAGTAACGATTAGTGATGAAACATATAAATTAGACAAACCATTCTTAGTAATGGCTACTCAAAACCCTGTAGAACAAGAAGGTACATATCCTCTGCCTGAGGCACAGATGGACCGTTTTATGCTTAAGACAGTTATTGATTATCCAAAGTTAGAGGATGAAAGACTTGTTATCCGTCAAAACTTAGCGGGTGAAAAACCACAAATAAATGCTGTAGTAACACTAGAACAAATACAAAGAGCTCAAGAAGCAGTGAAGAAAGTGTATATGGATGAAAAAATCGAGAAGTATATCTTAGATATCATCTTTGCTACACGTTATCCTGAGCAATTTAAACTTGAGAAACTGAAGCCTATGATTAGCTTTGGTGCATCTCCACGTGGAAGTATCAACTTAGCTTTAGCTGCTAAGTGTTATGCATTCATCAAAAAAAGAGGTTATGTAATCCCTGAAGACGTTAGAGCTGTAGTAATAGATGTACTGCGTCATAGAATAGGTATCACGTACGAAGCTGAAGCTGAAAACATCACTTCTGTAGATATTATTAACCAAATCGTAAATGAAATAGAAGTGCCTTAATCGAAAGAAACTTCATATAGCTCAAGGCCTATTTATAGTTAACTGTAAATAGGTTTTGAAGGTTTTGTTAATTAGAAAGTTATTGTCATGGAAACGAAAGACATCTTAAAGAAGGTCAAAAAGATAGAGATAAAAACAAAGCGCTTAAGCGACCACATTTTTTCAGGAGAGTATCATACTTCTTTTAAAGGAAAAGGTATGACTTTCTCAGAAGTTCGTCAATACCAATTCGGTGATGATATAAGAGCAATTGATTGGAATGTTACGGCGAGATATAACGAACCTTATATCAAGGTATTTGAAGAAGAGCGCGAGTTGACGATGATGCTTTTGGTAGATGTGAGTGGATCAGAATGCTTTGGTTCTTCAGATCAATTTAAAGAAGATATCGTATTAGAAGTCGCTGCTACGCTTGCCTTTTCTGCTACACAAAACAATGATAAAATAGGTTTAATACTATTCTCTGACCAAATCGAACTATTCATCCCTCCTAAAAAAGGGAAGACACATGTATTGAGAATAATCAGAGAGATGATTAATTTTAAACCAAAAAGTTTAAAGACAGATGTAGGTTTTGCACTTGAATACTTATCTAAGGTAGTTAAGAAGAAAGCTATTGTATTTGTTATTTCTGACTTCCTAACTCCATCTTTTGAACAGACTTTAAGAATATCAGCTAAAAAGCATGATATCACAGGAATACGAATCTATGACAAAAGAGAAAAAGAACTACCTAATGTAGGTCTTATCAATGTATTTGACGCTGAGTCTCATACAGAACAATTAATAAACACCTCTGATTCTATGGTTAGAAAAGCTTATAGCTCACACTTCCAAAAACATGAAGAGGACTTTACAAAAGTATTTCAAAAATGTGGAGCAGGAACTATCAATGTAGAAGTCAATGATAGTTATGTAAAGAAATTATTAGGATACTTTAAATCAAGATAGATAACATGAAATCTAATTTTCTACATATCGTTATTGTTTGTATAATGGCTACTTTTTCGTCTTTAGCACAAAATAAAATAGAGACATCAGTAGACACTACTTCTATTAAACTAGGAGACACTTTTCTATACACTATTAAAGCCAATACTAAAGCAGGTACATTAGTTACATTCCCTGCTACAGAACAATTGGGTCAGTTTGATGTAGTTGAGTCTTTTCCAATAGATACAATTAATAACGACAATACTCAAGAGTTAATAAAAAAGTATCATCTTACACAGTTTGATGCGGGAGACTTTAGTGTTCCTGCTATACCTGTCATTGTAGATGCTAAACTATTTCATACAGATTCTATCAAAATACATGTACAAGATGTAGAAGTAGATACACTTAAGCAACCTCTATATGAGATTAAAAACATCTCAAAAGAGGGAGCCTCTTTCTCTACAAGTTGGTACTACATTATGTTTATTGTTTTGGCAATATTATTAGGTTTGGCTATCTATTGGTATATTAAAAGACAGCAAGATAAAAACCTTACAGAAGATGATAAATACAAAACACCTTTTGAGAAAGCTGTCAAAAAACTTAAAAAATTAGAAGAGAAGAAGAACTGGAATCGTGGAGATGCTAAACCATACTACTCAGATATGAGTATTATTACTAGAAGTTTCTTAGAAGAGACATTCGGTATCTCAGCGAAAGAGCTAACTACATTTGAGATTATCACTATTCTTAAAGCTACCCTTGATGATAAAGAGATTAAAATAGATCCTGCTATCATTAAAGATTTAAAGATCGTATTAGAATCAGCCGATTTAGTAAAATTTGCTAAGTCTCAACCAACTGAAGGAGAGATAACAGCCGATACTTCTAAAATACAAGAAGTTGTAAGTAGTATTAATACTGCATACCCTATCTCTGCTGCGACTCAAACTGAACTTATTAGATTAAGAGAAGAGCGCAAGAAAAAGAAAAAAAGAATACGCATCTGGATTCCTACGGTAATAACAGTGGGGCTAGTGATCATTACCGGTGTTGTTTACTTAATAAATACTTCTTCAGAAGAAGATTATCACTGGCTTACATTCAATAATACAAAGAAACTACTAAACAAGGAATGGATAACAAGTACTTATGGTACAGAGCCTGGTTTAACTGTATCTACACCCGAAGTACTAGTTCGTTATAATGAACCTGTTTTAAAACAAACTAAGCCTGATGGTATCTCTGCATTAAACCAATTCAAGTTTGGTGTAATGGAAGATCCTATTCACATTGTATTAAACAACGTAGTAACAACTAAGGAATATAAATACAGTAAAAAAGAGTTAATTACATATTCAATCTCTTTACTAACACAGAATAATAAAATAGATAACTTAGAGTATAAAGACGAAGAGTTTGAAAATGCAAATGGAGTATTAGGAACTAAAGTAAGAGGAAGTTTTAAATTTAAAAATACCGAGAATCACAAAGATGAACAAGTTATATTCCAAGGGATACTAACGGACAATGGCTCTAATAAAGACCAAGTGTGGGTATTCTACTTAGCAGAAGATAACAATGCTCCTGCATTAGTAGAGCGTGTATTTGATTCAGTACTTTATAAACAACAGAAGAGAGAATAATGATCAAGAATATAACTTTTGCAAACCCTGAGTTCTTCTGGTTATTCATCTTATTGCCTATCGCAATATTTATATGGATTAAAAACAGAAAGAAACAACGTGCTTCAGTAAAACTTAGCGCGATCCAAGGGGTACAAGAACATACTTCACTATTAGTAAAGTTATTACCTATTTCTATTGTACTGCGAGTAGTTGCTTTAAGTGCTATAATAGTAGGTATGGCTAGACCACAACTAGTTAATGTAGACACACAGATACACTCTACACATGGTATTGATATCGTGATGGCAATGGACGTATCAGGAAGTATGCTAGCGAGAGACTTAAAACCTAATCGTCTAGAAGCACTTAAGACTGTAGCAGCAGACTTCGTATCACAACGTGTAACAGATCGTATAGGTACAGTTATATATGCAGCAGAAGCCTATACTAAAACACCTGTAACAAGCGATAAATTATTAATACTAAACGATCTTAAGAGTATTAAGTATGACAACGTTTTAAGAGATGGTACAGCTATCGGAGTGGGCTTAGCTACTTCAGTAAACAGACTTAAAGACAGTCCATCAAAAAGTAAAGTAATCATCTTACTTACAGATGGGGTAAATAATACAGGAACTGTAGATCCGAAACTTGCGGCAGAAATAGCAAAAGAGTATAATATCAAAGTTTATACTATCGGTATTGGGACTAATGGATTAGCCGAATCGCCTGTTGGGATTAAAGAAAATGGAGAGATAGTATATGAAAGAATTCCTGTAGAACTAGATGAGGCTTTAATGAAGTCTATCGCTCAAACAACAGGAGGAAAATACTTTAGAGCAACTGATACTAAAAAACTTAAAGACATCTATGAAGGGATCAATCAATTAGAGAAAACAAAAATAGATGAACAAAAGTTCGTTAAAGCAGATGATCAGTTCCAACTATTGGTACTATTTGCTTTTATTCTTTTGTGTATTGATTTCATATTACAAAAAACAATTTTTAGAGGATTCATATAATAGATTATGTGGGAGTTAGACAATAAACAATATCTTTTTCTTTTTATAATAATAGCAGTACTGATTCTAATCTTTATTGCGGATATTCTATGGAAGAAAAAGAAGCAACATTCTTTTGCTACTGCTAAGGCTATTAAAATTTTAGCCCCTAATAGATCTAAGAATAAACCTATCATAAAAGCATCTATCTATCTGATAGCTCTAGCGTCTATCGTAGTGGCACTTATTAATCCTAAGATAGGAACTAAGGTAGTAACCGTAAAACGTCAAGGAGTAGATATCGTATTCACGCTAGATGTTTCTAAAAGTATGTTAGCTCAAGATATGGCACCAGACAGGTTGACTAAGATGAAACAACTTGTTTCACAGATTATCAATGGTCTTGGTCCTGATAGAATCGGTATCGTAGGATATGCTGGTACAGCATTCCCAATGTTGCCTATCACAACAGACCACTATGTTGCTAAGATGTATTTACAAACGATGAATACTGATATGGTGTCTTCTCAAGGTACAGCCTTTGAAGATGCTATCTACGTAGCAACTAATTTTTATGACAATCCAAATACGAGCAAAGTAATGATCCTTATCTCTGATGGTGAAGACCACGGAGAAGAAATGGAGAATGCTATAAAGATAGCTAAAGAGAAGAAAGTAAAGATTATCACTATAGGTGTTGGTACTGAGACTGGAGGGCCTATTCCTATTAAGACAGCTAAAGGAACAGAGTATAAAAGAGACTGGGATAACCAAATAGTAACTACGAAGTTAAACCCTTCTACACTTAAGTATATAGCTGATGCGACTGGAGGAAAGTATTACTATGGATCAAATACACAAGAGATAGTTGACTTAATCAAGAATGACCTAAGTAAAATAGAGAAGACTGACTTCGAAGATCAACAGATCGCAGAATACCAAGCACAATACCAATGGTTTTTAGGTTTTGCTTTCTTACTTATCTTTATTGACTTGTTCATACTAGAGAGAAAGACAATATGGATGAAGAAACTTAATCTGTTTAATGAAAAAGAATAGTATGCAACTAATTATGAAAAACTCATTATACTTAACGATATGTTTATTGTTCTCTATTTGTACTTTTGCGCAATCTGCTGGTAGAGCACTGAGTAAAGGGAACGAAGGATATGAGAGCAAACATTATACTCAAGCAGAGGCATCTTATAGAATAGCTAATTCTAAAGACGCTAAATCTACTGCGGATTATAATATGGGGAACTCTATGTATAAGCAAAAGCTAAATAAAGAGGCTGAAACAGCATACTTAAGAGCTGCTGAGAAAGCTACTACTAAAGAGGCGAAGCACCTAGCATATCACAATCTAGGGAATGCTTATATGAAGTCTAAAAACTATCAAGCTGCAGAGCAAGCCTATAAACAAGCATTACTTAATAACCCTAAGGATGATGAAACGCGTTATAACTATGCTTTAGCAAAGAAAATGAATAAGGAAAATCCTCAAGACAATAAGGATAACCAAGATCAAAATAAGGATCAGAACAAAGACCAAAACAAGGATAATCAAGATCAGAATAAAGACAAGAAAGATCAAGATAACAAAGACGACAAGAAAGATCAAAAAGACAAGGACAAGAAAGACGATAAAGGCAAAGACGATCCAAAAGATAATAACGACAAAGGAGACAAGGATAAAGATCAAAAAGATAAAGGTAATCAAGATAAGGACGACAAGGATAAGGAAGGTCAAGACAAACCTCAACAGAACAATCCAAATGCTCCTAACAGAGATCAGATAGACCGTATCTTAGATGCAATGAACAAGGATGAAAAGGGTGTTCAACAGCGATTGATCAACAAGAATCCAAAAGGAGGAGAGAAAGGAAAAGAAGCAGGACAAGCTGAAAGAAAGAAAAAAGACTGGTAGATTACAATGAAAACAATGCGTTACTATATATTATTATTTGCACTGATTTGCACGCAAGTTATCTTAGCTCAAGTGAGTTTTGAGGCTGCAGCAAGTAGAGATAATATCCCGTTAAATGACAATGTCCGTATTGATTTCGTAATGAATCAAGATGGAGATAACTTTGCGCCTCCTAGATTTGATAACTTCACTATTGTAGGTGGACCTAATCAATCTGTAAGTACTTCGTGGGTCAACGGTAAGAGATCATTTAGCAAAACTTATTCTTATTTCTTACAACCTAAAAAGAAAGGAACATTTACTATCGGAGCCGCTTCTATTGAGATAGATGGCCAAATATATAAAACGAAACCGATTAGTGTCACTGTTTCTGATGCAGTCGCTAAACAAGATCCAAGACAACAGTATAACCAAGTTCAGCAACAATCACTTGCTGAAATACACTTAGTAGCTGAGGTTAATAATCGTACACCGTATGTAAATGAACCAATCACAATAACCTATAAGTTATACTTTAATACTAATATCGCAGGATATAGAGGTCAGAAAATACCTACCTATAATAAGTTTTGGGTACACAATGTAGAGTTACCACAGAGACCTGATGTTAAAATCGGTAAGTTTAGAGGGAAAGATGCCAACTATGTTACCCTGAAGCAAGATGTACTAATGCCACAAGAAGCAGGTACGCTTACGATAGACCCAATGGTTCTGCTTATACAAGCAGAAATCCCTACAGGACGTAGAGACTTCTTCGGTTATCCTGAAACAGGTTTTGTAGAAAAAGATTATAGTACAGGTAAAATAACGATAAACGCAAAAGAACTACCTGAAGCAGGTAAACCCTCTAACTTCTCTGGAGGAGTTGGGTCTTTTGACTTTAAAGTAACTCCTAGCAAGACGAGTCTAAAATCAGGTGAACAACTTGACTTAAAAGTAGAGGTAACAGGTAAAGGTAACTTGAATTTACTAACTATGCCTACTCCTACTGCTCACTCTGCATTAGAGATGTATGACCCAACTACAACAGATAAGATTACTTCTGGAGTAAATGGTATGCAAGGTAGTCGTGTGAATAACTATATCATCATTCCACAGTATAAAGGAGACTATGCCATAGATCCTATGGAATTCTCATACTTTGACTTAAATACTAAAAAGTATAAAACAATCAACATAGACAGTTTAGCAATACACGTGTTAGAAGGACCTACATTACCTACTAACAACGAAGCGAAGAATACTACTGTTGTGGATAAGAATGAATTGTTTCAAGCTAATATAGCTAAACCAACTATCGTTAAGCCTTATACTAGTTCATACTGGGGTACTACCCTATTCTATGTATTTACAGGATTGCCATTCTTAGCCATACCTTTCTTTATCATTGTAGTTAGACAGCGTCGTAGATCTGCATCAGACTTTGATGGTATTAGACTGAGAAATAACAATAGATTAGCGAAGAAATATTTAGGCGAAGCGAAGAAGCATATGAACAACAAAGAATTGTTCTACGAGGCTTTAGAGCGATGTCTACATAACTTCCTAAAAGCGAAGCTTGATATGGTAACAAGCGAGATGAGTAACGAAAACATAATAGAGATCCTAACAGATAAAAACATAACAGAAGAGGCTGTAAAAGGCTTTATGGACTTAAAGAATGCTTGTGAGTGGGCGCGATATGCTCCGACAGACCAAGTTAATGTAAATAAAGACTATGACAATGCAATTACTGTTATCTCTGAATTAGAAAAACAATTCAAATAGACCAAAATGAAACACATCATCACTCTTTTTATATTTGTTATGAGCTTTCATATGTGGGCTCAAACAGATACTTGGGAAAAACAATTTGACAAAGCCAATGCGCTTTTTCAAAAAGAGAAATATACAGATGCTCTCTCTGCTTATCAGGAGATAGAGAAACAAGGAATTACTTCTCCTGAAGTATATTTTAATCTAGGTAATACATACTATAAAACACAGGATTATGTCAATGCAGCATATTACTATGAAAAAGCATTAAAACTAACTCCTGAGAACAAAGCAATAGAGACAAATCTTAATTATGCTCGTAAGGAATTAGCAGACGATATTACTATTATTAAAGAATATGATAGTCAGGATATCCTACACCAAAGTTTAAAGAAACTATCTGTTGATGGATGGGCTACACTAGCTACCGTATTAGCGTTCTTGGTTTTTGTATGCTTTGTCATTTATTATTTAAATAGTAGCAGTACTGTTAAGCGTATATGTTTTGTCTTTATTGGATTATCTATTATTCTAATCGGAGGAGCAATGTATGCCGCTTCGTTTGAGCAAAAGTATGCTTCGAAAGAGGTGACAGGAATTCTGTTTACGAAGGAAGTTCGCCTAAAAGAAGAAGCTAAAAATACTTCTAAAACGGTAAAAGAACTACACGAAGGAACAAAAGTATACATCTTAGAAAAGAAAGCACTGTGGATTAAGATAAGATTAGACAACCAAGAAGAGGGTTGGATAGAAGAGAATACAGTAAAGTATATCTAATCCTACTACCTATAAACAAGAACGCCGTATTATATCGATATAATACGGCGTTCTTGTTTATAGTGACAAAAGTACTAAACTGCTTCTGGCTGATTTGCTTCTTTTAATAAATCAATACTCTTAGCGAATAATGACTTTACTAAGTCAAATAAACTTGGAAGTATAGTCTCTGATAAAGACATATATATTTTATAACTCACTGAGTTCATCAGTGTATCGTGCTCTACGAAAGTGAATAGATTATTAATCTCATCGAAGATAGACAAGAATACACTCCCAACTAAAACAACAATCAATACTTGAAATACAGCACCGAAGAATCTATTAAATAATCCCAAGAACACTGTCTCGAAGAATTTCGTTACTACTTTGGCTACAAATCTTGCTGCTAAGACAGCTAAGAAAAATGCTATTACAAAAGCAAACAAAGGAATGTACGGTGACTCCCATTCTAGCGAATTCATTAGGAAGTCTTTGATTATATTCGAGAATTTAAGTGCTCCTATCATCCCTATAAATAGAGATAAGAAAGCAACAACTGAAATAAAGAAACCATCTTTTGCCCCTTTAAATACAGCAAAACCTACAGCGATAAGGCATATAAAATCTAAAAACATAAGTACTCAAATAATTAAGGTGCGAAGATATTACAAATCTATTAATTACAATAGGCCATAAACACTATCTTTGTGGCTATTACAAATAACAATATGGCAAGAGATGAACAATTAAAATCTAGATGGGACGCTGTAGTCCTAAAGGTTTCTGATCGCTTCGGTGACGGTGAAACACTAGATCTAGAAGCTATCATATATTTAATCGGAGTACAAGAATTAGGTAAAATCAAAAAGAAATATAAGAAAGACGACAAGCTTAACCTGATGCACATCGCTATCTGTCGCTTACTTGAACCTTATGGATATTACGAGTTTGATCACTTCGATCAAGATGGATGGCCACACTACAACGTTAAGGAGAGCCTCCCTAGTCTGAAAGCTGGTGAACAATCAGTTTTGATGAAAGAGGCAATAGTAAATTACTTTTTAGAAAGTAAATTTATTGACTAAAGATCGTAACAATTAATAAAATTATAGGGCTTTATAATTTTATGTCTAATTGAAAAGCAGTAAATTTGCTTTTTACTTTACTTAAGATGATAGATAAAATAAAAGAATACATCGGTGAGGCGGAACACTTTATCACTGACAACAAAGAGACGCTTGAGACATTTAGAATAAAATTCTTATCTAAAAAGGGAATTTTGAACGACTTATTTACACACTTTAAAACTGTGTCTAATGAGCAAAAGAAAGAGTTTGGTCAAGCTATCAATCTATTAAAAAACACTGTCGAGAATAAAGTAAAATCTATTCAAGATGATTTAGAATCTAAAGATGTACAAGGTCTTTATGGAGACTTGACGCGTCCTGGGTATCCTTTAGACTTAGGATCTAGACACCCTATTTCGATTGTTAAGAACCAAGTTGTAGATATTTTTAACAACATTGGTTTTAATATTTCTGAAGGTCCAGAGATTGAAGATGATTGGCATAACTTCTCTGCATTAAACTTCCCGGAATATCACCCGGCTCGTGATATGCAAGATACTTTCTTCGTTCAGACTAATCCTGAGCAGTTACTACGTACACATACCTCATCTGTACAAACTCGCTATATGGAGAAGAACCAACCGCCATTGAGAACTATATCTCCAGGGCGTGTATTTAGAAACGAAGCTATATCTTCTCGTTCACACTGTATATTCCATCAGGTAGAAGGTCTTTACATTGATAAAGACGTGTCTTTCGCTGATTTAAAGCAGACATTATTATACTTTACTAAAGAGATGTTCGGTAAGTCTAAGATCAGACTACGTCCTTCTTACTTCCCTTTTACTGAGCCTAGTGCTGAGGTAGATATCTATTGGGGATTAAAGACTGAGACTGACTACCGTATTACAAAAGGTACAGGATGGTTAGAGATTATGGGATGCGGTATGGTAGATCCTAATGTTCTTAAGAACTGTAATATTGATCCTAGTGAATATAGTGGTTTTGCATTCGGAATGGGTATTGAGCGTATCGCTATGTTATTATACCAAATCGGAGATATCCGTATGTTCTTTGAGAACGACGTACGTTTCTTAGAGCAGTTTAAATCAAACTACTAATAAGATTACAATATACAAGAACGCCTCATCTATTACAGATGAGGCGTTTTTTTATCACTATACTTATCTTTAACCCATACTATGCATTAGCCAAATACTGCAAAGCAATTCTACTTCATAGTTCTTTCATTAACTCTAAACCATACTATAATATGCTTGTGTCGTTAATTCAGACCTACCTTGTATAATTTCTTTTCGTTTATATGTATATCGCATAATCTAGGTTTAAAAACTCTTCTTCACACCAATCATTATCCCATCTTTAGCAAATGCCCCTCCATTATATGAGCGGACATAATCTATACGGAAGAAGTTGATTTTACCAAAACCAAAGTTAGATAGCCCTGCTGTAAACTCCTGATAAGGTCTAGACTCACTCATCATCGCACTGTGATAGAATAATATGCCACTACTTCTCTAAGTCCATTCTTAACCCACTAAAATACAGAGTGATGAAATCCATAATATAAATTTAAATAGGTATATATATTATTAAATTTTTATATAAATTAGCTTAATAAACAACCCTTTTATGAAAAAATTTATCTCACTACTTGTATTATTACCCATTATGGGTTTCTCACAAGAGAGACTCGGTATTAATACACAATTACCTCTAGCGACATTAGATGTTAATGGTAATCTAATTGTAAGAAAAGCTGACGAACTTACAGCACAAGACAACAGACAGCTATACATAGATAATGAAGGTAAAGTTGGGCCTTTACCAAAAGACTCAAAAGTGATTGTTGCACCTGTATTTTTCCTTGAAGCAGAGAACACAAATATTACAGAAACAAGTACAGCCGCCTTTAATGCTGGGACAGTATTACAAATAGACGCTAATCCTGATCATATTGTTTACAATAATTTAGAAATATCTATTAAAGATGGTGCTTATCAGATAGGGCAATCAGGTTATTATTTAGTCAATTCGTCTATAACTGCCCAAATAGCAACCGCAGCTATAAATCAATTCGTTTACGTACAGGTTGGAATAAGAACAAGGAAAAACTCAAGTACTCCCTGGGAAACCATAGTTGCTACCAGACCGGTTCTTAATATCAATTGGAATCAGACTCCTGGGCAGGGAAACTCTATTGTATTACCAAGTAGAATCATATATTTTGAAAAAGGAGAACAATTACAAGTTTTCCTAAATAGAACTTCTACGGGTCTCGGTCTTCAAGGTAGTTCAGCTACACAGATTAAAGTTAATACAATATATTCTAAAGCAGTAACATTAACAATCCAAAAGATGTAATTACAATCGTCTTAATAAGAGTTGTTCGTAAAACAAAAACGATATTCTCTTTTTTGACTAACAATACAACAAAGCCTCTACAAATTACCTTTGAATTGTAGAGGCTTTATTTATAGTTATAATCCGAGTTTACTTAAAAACTCTTCTTCACACCAATCATTATCCCATCTTTAGCAAATGCCCCTCCATTATATGAGCGTACATAATCTATACGGAAGAAGTTGATTTTACCAAAACCAAAGTTAGATAGCCCTGCTGTAAACTCTTGATAAGGTCTAGACTCACTCACCATAGCATTGTGATAGCCTAATACAACATTCCATCCAGTCTCTCTAAGCAATGGAACCTTATTAATAAGAAAACCTCTAAAATCATATTCAAAGTGACTCTCTACATAACTCTTATTCGTACTTAAGCTATAATATGGCAACAGATTAAATGAAGTCAATCTATTATTACTGATATTAAGGTTGGTCTCATTACCTGTGAAGTGCTTCCTATCCACATAAGAGATATTCTCTCCTCCAAAGTATTTTCCCATAAGTATGTTATACTCAAATACACCTTTATTACTCACTGTCAACTCTTGACTAAATCGTGCTTCTAACTTATCGTATGATAATCCTTTCTCGCTTCCACTAAAGCCTTTTTCATAATCTACCTCTATAAGCGGATACTTCCTATTAGACATATAAATGCGCTTATCAGGATAAGTAATATAGTTCATCCCTAAGCGAATCTTAGTCCCCAACTTAAACTTGTATAGATAGTGATTTGATATCGGGCTACTTTCCATATCTAATGGAGCTAGGGGATCATTAGAGGTGTACACTCTACTCCCTTTATAGAATGCCCCATTCGCATTATTAAACAGAGGACTTCTATCCTCATACCCTATCGCAGTATTTATCTTTAAAGCCTCTTCTAAAAATTGACCTTGATACCCTATATAAAATTCATTGTGATTATAGTACTTGGCATAGTTCTTACGTGATAATAGAGAGAATGCAGTATTTAATAGTTCAGGTATATTCTCATTATTATATTGGTCTATCTTACTTCCCCCTTCTACATAAACTGTAGAGTTCGTTTTTCCATCGAAATAGTGTTTTAATTTACCATACACACGCAATCTATCTGACGCAAATCCATAGTCAAAACTAACCTTTCCTGATGTAAAACTCTTTTTATCCTTATCGTAAAACGTACCATAGAAGTCCGTCTTCATATTAAACCCTTGTACGGTATTAAATCCAGGTCTATCCTTCCCCAAAATCCCTCCATAACCTAAGCTATACATATTATCCTTGCCCTTGTAGTTATAACCGCCTAAGACATCACCTAAGCGAAACTTATTATACTTCATACGAATGCTATCCTTATAGGCAGGAGACTCTTTAATTTGTCTAATACTGTCCTTAACGTGATAATCTCTTACTTCCTCTTCTGTCAATGCAAATAATCTATTCTGCTCCCAAAAAGTATCATCTTGTTTGTTGACATCTTTAGCGAAAGACAATACTTCTTTATCAAAACTAGCTCTTGTGAAGTTAGGTGTAAAATTATAGTTGTTAAACACACTTAAGAACACGCCTTGTATCTGTATTCCTAACGCTCCAAAGACTAAATCAAGGTTCTGCGAACGCTTCACCCAACTCTTATTGTTCTCATCGTAACTAAAGTTCTGATTGATATTAATCGCTTCTATAATGGGTTGTTGTAAACTCACACCTGTCACTTTTAAATCCATCCCATAGATAGCTCCTATACCGTCTACTAGATAAATATCTCCATAGAATACAGGCTGAGCAGCAGACTTAGGCATTACCTTAATCTTATTAATCAATACACCGTGATCACTGAACGTTGCCTCTAATGAATACTTATAATAAGAGAATGCCCCATCAGCGATAGGCGATATAAGCTTTGTCCCAAGATCTCCTATAACTACGTGGTTATCATAAAAATCATAGAACGACTCATCAGCTGTATTAAAACTATACCCACTATTATTACCGCTGACCTTTGACGCGATGATGTGTTCTTTTAATTTGTTGGGTTTTTGATATTTTAGGTTAGATACCGTCTCAGAGAGATACACCACCCCCTTACCTAAAGAATCCACTCCTGTTAGACTACCTCCATCTTTTTTTACTTTCTTCTGAATGAACTTTGACATTTTTAAAGTCTTCAGCATACCCTTAGAATAAAAGTCAGCAGTGAAGGCAGACATCCCCTCCGTATTTTTTCTCTTGTTCTTTATTGCATTTCTGATTAAGTCATCAGCAGGATTCACTCCTGCCTTGATTACGATATCATCTAAGACGAACTCTTCTGTCTCTAAGACTATATCCACTATTTGGGGAGTACCTGTATAAGAAATTACTTTGCGTACAGTCTTATATCCTAAGAACTGATAGACAATAGTATGTTCTCCCTTTTGGTTAAGGGGTAATTCATAATTCCCCTGTTCATTACTGATGGTTCCTTGTTGACTTTTCTCGACATAGACAGTTGTGTAGCTTATTGGTTTGCCTTGTGTATCCTTGATATTCCCTTTAAGCTGTCCTAACATAGACATACTTAACAGCAATATTGGTAGTAATATAAACTTGTTCATAAGGTGGTTTTGGTCTAATTATAACCATTAGTATATCAACTTATTGTCCTGTTACAACTCCTCTTGTATAATTTAACATAATGCACTTAAACATTTCGTAATAGTTAATTCAAATACCTTAACTATCAGTACACTTACTTTAGAACTCAAGCTTTATCTACTATGTATGCATAGTATTTATTCTGCTAAATAGTTAATTATCTGTAAAAGAATTGATCTATACTACAATTAATGTGTCTTTAACTCATTCACTTTTGTATTTTTGTCAGTTCAAACTAAACTAACTATGTCAAGATTCAACCTATTAACTGTAAAAGAAGTTCGGAGAGAGACTCCTAATGCAGTATCTATAGTATTTGATATACCTGCTGATCTTCAAGAAGGTTATGCATTTAAAGCAGGACAATATTTAAATATTAAACACCTACACGACGGAAAAGAAATTCGTAGAGCTTACTCTATCTGTTCTACTCCGACGAGTGGAGAAGTGCGTATAGCTGTAAAGAAGGTAGAGCACGGTGTGTTCTCTACTTATGCAAATGAAGTACTTAAAGCAGGTGACCAACTAGAAGTAGAAGCTCCCGAAGGAAGATTCATACTAGAACCTAATCCTACTGTAGCGCATAACTATGCAGCATTCGTAGCAGGTAGTGGTATCACTCCTGTGATGGCTATCCTAAAGACAGTATTAGAACAAGAGCCTAACAGCAAGTTCGTATTAGTATATGGAAACAAGAATGCTGAAGAGACGATATTCTACAAAGAATTACACGACTTACAAGCCCAATATCCTGAGCGTCTAAATGTGTATTTCGTATATTCACGTATCAGAGAGAATGACTCTATCTTCGGACGAATTGACAAAGCGAATATTAACTTCGTAGTAAACAATAAACATAAAGATACTGCATTTGACCACTACTACTTATGTGGACCAGAAGATATGATCAATACAGTGAGCGCTACCCTTCAAGAGAAAGGCGTCTCTAAAGATAAAATCGCTTTTGAGATCTTTACTCCTAATACAGATGGTGTAGATCCTGTACAAGCAGATGGAGGTACTACTAGAGTAACTACTCTAGTAGATGATGAAGAAACTACTTTTGAGATGCCGAAGAGTGAAGTATTGCTAAACGGGGTACTTAAAGCAGGTGTTGATGCACCCTATTCTTGTCAAGGTGGTATCTGTAGCTCTTGTATGTGTAAGATAGTAAAAGGAACTGCTGTGATGAAAAAGAACAGTATCCTATCTGACGACGAAATAGCAGACGGTATAATCTTATCGTGTCAAGCTATCGTTACTTCAGACGAAATATATGTAGACTACGACGACGTTTAATAGACGTCTTACTTTATACTAGCTCTCCCTAAGTGGAGAGTTTTTTTGTCTTTACACTTAGCAAAAACATCTTCCAATATTACTCAATTACAAGACAAACAGTTATCTTTACTATTAGACGAGTCCCCCTTGTAACACTATCTAATGAACAAGAGTTATATTACTACCTTAGGCTTGTCACTATTCTTAACAATAGCAACATCTGCCTGCAAAAAAACAATTGAAGAAAGCAATCCTGATGTGGATCAATACGAGGAGGCTCCACTATACACAGACTCTGAGGAATCAGAGGAAGAGCCTGCTGAGGAATATACTACCATAGATTATACTTTCCCGAAGACAGGAAAGTCTATCACTGATTTTATTCCTAAAGGTACTCCCTTTGAAATTCAGTATGAGACTAAAGGCGATCTCAACGGTGATGGACTTAATGATTACGTTATCGTATTAACTGACAAAACGCGCTTATATGACGAATACCCAATGTTAATACTATTACAACAAACAGATGGTACTTATAAATTAGATAAAGTCTCTAAAGTAGCTATCCCTATTGAATTCTTAGAGAATAGATATCCATACTATGATTCAGAAAGTATAACTATAGAACAAGGTCTACTTAAAATTTTCTTATTTACCATGAATGGTAACAATAATATCTCATATACCTATACTTATATAGATAATGAGTTATATCTTATAAATGGTGGTCTATTTATGAGGGGAGCTGGTGCTTCGGCTTCAGTTGATATTGATTTTATACAAGGAAAGATTAACTGCGTAGTTTCTAATCTTATGGTAGAAGATGCTGAAGACAAGCGAATAAATATCAGCATAACTCCGTCTAAACACACTTTTGAAAATACACATGTAGAAATTCTGATACACGAAACTTATAAGGAAGAATTAAAAGGTTATGAAGTACTTTAATATCAACCACACATTAATTTATCTTATACTATACACTACATGAACAAGAGTTATATTACTTCCATAGGTTTGTCACTATTCTTAGCAATAGCAACATCTGCCTGCAAAAAAACAATTGAAGAAAGCAATCCTAATGTAGATCAATACGAGGAGGCTCCACTATACACAGACTCTGAGGAGCCTGAAGAAGAGCCTACTGAGGAATATACGACCATAGATTACACCTTCCCAGAAACAGGAAAGTCGATAACTGACTTTATTCCCAAAGGCACACCATTTGAAATTCAGCATGAGGCTAAAGGCGACCTTAACAATGATGGACTTAAAGATTACGCTATTGTATTAACTGACAAGACGCACTTATATGACGAGCGCCCTATGTTAATAGTATTACAACAAACAGATGGTACTTATAGGTTAGATAAGATGTCTAAAGTAGTGATGCCATCAAAGTATTTTAAAGCATCTAATTATGACAACGAAGAAATAACAATCGAGAAACATCAATTGGTTATTCATCTTTACAATGAGTATGCAAGTGGCAATACTAAATATAAATTTTCTTATCAGGATAAAGAATTGTATCTAAGTCAACTTGATGATTATTCTAGAGGTAGTGGAATACATATCTTTTTATCTGTCGACTTTTTTTCAGAAAAGATTAAGCTGGAGACTGGAGATGCTAATACTGACCCTGAAACAGAAAAAACAGAGTACTTTGATATGCCTGTATATCAGTTCACATTAGAGAAAGACTGCCCTCAATATATATTAAATGATATTTATAAAATAATTTTTAACCCTAATAACAACCAATTATGATTCAATTAAACAAGAAAATAGTATTCATACTATTAGTAATCACACTCTTCTTTATCGGGATTCATATCAGTGATATGATAAAGGTGTACAATGCTGTACAGACATTGACCTTTAAAGATTTCTCTCCTCTGATTCCTTTAGTGTTGGTAGGTGGTATATTCTTCTATCAATTATACATCAAGAAAGACAAGCCTAAACAATAGACAAGAACTATCATAAACTATACATTACCAAAGGATTAAAACAACAAACCACTATTAAACTAAGGTCAAATGGTGGTTTATTATTCTATTTCTTATCCAACTTCTTCCAATAGTCTAATACATAATCCTGAACAGCCTTAGGTAATGTACTAAAATTAGAACTATACTTATCTTCTGTAAAGTCTGAACTAGATGTACTAGATACCCAATACAACTGATGTTTGTGAAACAATAACTCTATAATCTCAATAGGATTATCCATATCACCCTTATTATTTCGCGTATATATAAATAACGCATCGACTAAACCATCTTTCTCTACATCATTAAATGCCTTGCGGTTATTATACACAGAAGTGACGATACCCTCATCGGCTATTATTTTATTAACCTTAAGTTCCCACTTATCATTCTCTTTAGTGAATTGCTGTATATAGAGTATATCCTGCTCTTCTTCTCGTTTATTCTTAGCGAAGACAAATATGTTCTCTTCTTTAGAACCATTTATTCGATCTACTAGAAGTACCCTGTCTCCTTTATAAGGAAAATCTGACTTCTCAAAAGAAGCTTTATTTACAGCAATATCTGTAATCTGAGCGGATACCAAAGATGTCGCACAGATAAATAATAAACATAATAATCTCTTCATTATCTTCTTTTTAAGAACATTAAAGATAATTAAATAAAACAAAAAAGAGCTGCACAAAGTATATCACTTCATACAACTCTTAATCAATTATAGTTAACATTGATAAATTAATAAATAGCAAGAGGCTCTCCCACCGCGTGGAAAAGCCTCTTTCAATCTATCACAACACTAAACTTACTAGTTTCTCATTTACTTGGTCAAAGTTGAATGACGCATATACACGGTCAAACTCTCCTTTGATTGCATCATTCATAAGGTTACCTACACTACCTTCGTGCGTATGATTCACCTCTTTTGACGGTTTATAAGTACCTGCCTCTATCGACAGTCCTATCTCTTTATATGCTTCTCTAAAAGGCATCCCTTTTAGCACATATTCATTCACGACCTCAACACTAAACAAATAGTCGTATTTCGGATCGCTTAATATCTCTTTATTCACCTCTATATTATCTAACATCAGTCTCAAGATATCTAAACACTCTTTTAACGATGTAAAAGCAGGAAATAAATTCTCTTTTAACAACTGAAGATCTCTGTGGTATCCAGAAGGCAAATTAGTAGTCATTAAAGCTATTTCATTAGGCAAAGCTTGTATCTTATTACATCTTGACCTAATTAGCTCTAATACGTCAGGATTCTTCTTATGAGGCATAATACTCGAGCCTGTAGTCAAATGATCCGGGAATTTGATAAAGCCCATATTCTGACTCATATATAGACAGCCGTCCATCGTGAACTTCGCTAAAGTAGCTGCTATAGAACTTAGTCCCTGTGCTAAGATACGTTCTGTCTTCCCTCTACCCATCTGAGCATAGACCACATTATAGTTCATAGATTGGAACCCTAATAGATCTGTAGTCATCTGTCTGTTTAAAGGGAATGACGAACCATAACCTGCAGCAGATCCTAAAGGATTCTTATTCGTTACTTTCCACGCCGCTAACATCATCTCTAGATCATCTACTAGACTCTCTGCATATGCTCCAAACCACAATCCAAATGAAGAAGGCATCGCTATCTGCAGGTGAGTATACCCAGGTAATAAGACATCCTTATACTGATTACTCAACTGCTGTAGCGTATCGAACACCTCTTTAGTCTTGATCACTATCTCTTCTATCTCATGGCGGAAATAAAGCTTTAGATCGACTAACACTTGGTCGTTTCTTGAACGTCCTGAATGTATCTTTTTACCAGCGTCACCTATCCTTCTAGTCAACAACAACTCTACCTGTGAATGAATATCTTCTACATCATCCTCTATCGTGAATTGACCTGCTAAGATCTCTTGGTATATTTGTTTTAATTCTTTTTGGATCACTACTAAATCTTCTGATTCAAGTAGTCCTATGCTTTCTAACATCTGTGTATGTGCCAGTGACCCCATAACGTCAAATGCCGCAAGGTTCATATCTAACACTCTATCTTGTCCTACTGTGAAAGTGTCTACAGAACTATCTACAGTAGTATTCTTTTGCCATAATTTCATTTGCTACACGATTTGTTTTAACATCTCTATATACAAGGCTATTCCCTCTTCGATCTCATTTACATAGACGAACTCGTCTGCTGTATGTGAGCGAGCAGAGTCGCCAGGTCCACACTTAAGTGATGGAATACTTAATAAAGCTTGGTCACTCGTAGTCGGCGAACCATAAGTAGTTCTTCCTAATGCGATACCTGCCTGTACGATCGGATGATCCTTTGCTATCGAAGATGGTTTTAATCGAGTAGAACGCGCATTGACATCACAGTCTACATGCTGTCTTATCATATCTAACACCTCTTCATTCGTATAAGCATCTGTCACACGTACATCCACCACGAAGTCACATGTAGATGGAACTACGTTATGCTGTGTACCTGCATTAATCATCGTCACACTCATCTTGATTGGTCCAAACTCCTCAGACACCTTAGGAAACTGATAGCTATTAAACCATGCTATATCTTTTATCGCTTTGAATATTGCGTTATCTCCTTCATTACGCGCTGCATGTCCAGAACGCCCTTTAGCCACGCAGTCAAGTACCATTAATCCTCTCTCTGCTACCGCTAAGTCCATTAGGGTAGGTTCTCCTACTATAGCGAACTCTAATTCTCCTAACTTAGGGATTACATATTCTAAACCATTATTACCTGATATCTCCTCTTCTGCAGTTGCAGCGATACAGAAGTTATATTTTAATCCTTCTTGCTCGTAGAAGTAAAGAAATGTAGCGATAAGTGATACTAAGCATCCACCTGCATCATTACTTCCTAATCCATATAATTTTCCATCTATCACCTCAGGTTTAAAAGGGTCACGAGTATAATCTTTATTCGGTCTCACTGTATCGTGGTGAGAGTTTAATAGAATAGTCGGCTTACTCGGATCATAGTGTTTATTAAAAGCCCAAACATTAAAAAGTTCTCGGTGTATAGATACTCCATGCTTCTCTAAGAAATTAGAAATAAGATCAGATGTAAGGTGTTCTTCCTTACTAAATGATGGAGTAGCTATTAACTGCTCTAATAAAGCTATAGCCTGTTGTGATAAGTTATCTTTCATTATGGTTGTCTAATAGTTAGTGGTCTTTGTGTTTCAGTATATTTTTAGAGTTTAATCGTAGTACCAGCCATTTCATCTAATAGATCCTCAGCCTTCTTGATACATACTCTGTTTACTCCTTGGTTGACAGCCGCCAAAGCGTTTGTTATCTTTGGCAACATACCATCTGCTATCACCCCTTGTTGTTTTAGTTGTGTGAAGTTCTCTTGATTAATGGTCGTTATCACAGAGTCCTCGTTGTTCATGTCTTGCAACACACCTTTGCGTTCAAAACAGTACACTAAAGCTACTTTATACTCAGTAGCTAAAGCAACAGCTAAATTAGAAGCTATGGTGTCCGCATTCGTGTTTAGTAGTTGGCCTTCCTTATCAGTCGTAATTGCAGAGAATACAGGATTAATTCCGATCTCTATCAATTGTTTTAGACGAACCACATTCACATCGCTTGCTTCAAAGTCTCCCACATAACCATAGTTAATTGGTTCTATAGGGCGTTTATGACTCTGTATAAGCTTAGCATCTGCTCCTGAGATTCCCATCGCATCACAACCTCTCGCCTGAAGCTGAGCTGTGATTTGTTTATTTATCAATCCTGCATATACCATTACAGCTATAGGTAACATCGCATCATCTGTAATACGACGTCCGTTGACCATTTGAGTTTCTATCCCCAACTGCGTAGCCATACGTGTAGCTAACTTTCCACCACCATGCACTAAGACTTTCGGTCCTTCTATTTTTGCATAAGTGTCTAAAAAATCGCTTAACGCAGACTCATTATCAACGATATTCCCTCCTATTTTAATAACTGTAAGGCTTTGCATAATTATTGTTTTTTAAGCATTTCTTTTAATACTGACTGTGCAGCCCATACTCTGTTACCCGATTCTTGGATCACGATAGCGTGCTCACTATCTAATACTTCAGAAGAGATTACTAAATCACGTCTAACTGGTAGACAGTGCATTACTTTCGCTTGGTTAGTTGCCTTTAATTTATCTAAAGTTAACATCCAAGAAGAGTCTGTACATGTTATCTGTCCGTAGTTTTCATAACTTGACCAGTTTTTTACATAGATGAAATCTGCATCAGCTAATGCCTCATCTTGATTCGTCGTCATTGTCGCCCCTTGAGTAAACTCTTCTTTAAGAGCATATCCCTCAGGATGAGTAACTACAAAATCTACAAGGCCTTCTGTCTGCGCTCTACACATCCACTCTGCGAAAGAGTTAGGTACTGCCTGTGGCAATGCCTTAACGTGAGGAGCCCAAGTCAGTACTACTTTAGGTTTCTTCCCTTGAGGAACTAACTTCTCTTGTGCCTCGTCATATTGATAATCAAAGTGCTCTACGATAGTGATCAAGTCCGTAAAACTCTGTAAAGGGTGTCTTGTCGCACTCTCTAAACTCACTACAGGTTTTCCACAGTATTTAGCGAACTTGCTAAATAGCTCTTCACTATAATCTTCTTCTGCATCTTTAAGTCCTGGGAAAGAACGAAGTCCTAAGATATCACAGTACTCACCCATCACGGCAGCAGCTTCTCTAATATGCTCTGCTGTATTTCCGTCCATCACGACACCATCTTTCGTCTCTAATGCCCATCCATCAGATGTCATATTCATCACCATCACATTCATCCCTAAGTTAGCCGCAGCCTTCTGAGTACTCATCCTCGTACGCAAACTTGGGTTTAAGAATACTAAACCGATCGTTTTATGCTTACCAAGAGTCTCTTCTGCAAAAGGATTTGCCTTACATGCTAATGCGTCTTTTACAGCATTAGATAGAGATGATATATCGTTAACGGAGAAAAATTTTTTCATTGTAATTGTCTTTTTAGAATTGTTGTAATCTGCTGTTGAATTTGTCCAAGAATAAATCAGCCTCTACTTGAGTTAGATTTAATGCTGGCAACAACCGAATTACATTAGGACTTGCTGTCCCTGTAAAGATGTGATCTTTCACTAAAAGTTCTTTACGAACATCTTTTAATTCAGGAGCAAGGTCTATTCCGATCATTAATCCTTTCCCTCTTACTTCCTGTATCTTATCCATTTTCTTTAATTCGCTAATCAGGTAATTTCCTACCTTAGCTGTATTCGCCATTAGGTTATCTTGCTTCATTACTTCTAATACAGATAATGCTGCTGCACACGCTAAATGATTACCTCCAAAAGTCGTACCTAACTGTCCATGCCAAGGTTTAAACTGCTCACCGATAGCAATCGCACCAATAGGAAATCCATTCCCCATCCCTTTAGCCATCGTGTAAATATCAGCTTCTACTCCACCGTCATTCACTCCATAGAACTGACCAGTACGCCCATACCCACACTGCACTTCATCAGCGATAAACACTGCTCCGTACTGTGTAGTTAAGCTTTTGATCTTCGCTAAAAAGCTATCTGTAGCTACCTTAATACCTCCTACACCTTGAATTGCCTCAATAATAACAGCTGTAACTTCATCGCCATAAGCCGCAAATGCTGCTTCAAGCGCTTCCTCATCATTAAATGGCAAGAACACGATATTATCCGTTTGATTCACTGGAGCAACTATCTTTGGGTTGTCAGTAGCTGATACCGCAAGAGATGTTCTACCGTGAAACGCCTTGTCAAAAGCGATTACTTTCTTCTTTCCATTGTAAAAAGAAGCCAACTTTAAAGCATTCTCATTTGCTTCAGCACCAGAATTACACAAGAACAATTGGTATTTATCTAATCCAGCTACTTCTCCTAATAAAGTAGCCAACTCCTGCTGAAGAGGAATTTCTATTGAATTAGAATAAAATCCTATTTTATTTAATTGGTCTGTTACCCTTTTTACATAGTGTGGATGCGTGTGTCCTATAGAGATCACAGCGTGTCCACCATATAAATCTAAGTACTCTTGACCTTTGTTGTCATATACATAACTCCCTTGACCTTTTACGATTTCGATAGGGTTTAGGGGATATACATCATATAATTTCATCATAATTACTTCTCTTTAGAAAGCCGAAGCTTTAAGTTGTAAACCTGTATTCTCTTCTAATCCGAATAACAAGTTCATATTTTGAACAGCTTGTCCACTTGCCCCTTTTAATAGGTTATCTATAGCACTAGTAACCAATACATCATTACCTTGCTTCACGATAGACACAAGGCATTTATTGGTATTAACTACTCGCTTTAAATCAATTCCTTTCTTGCTAACATGCGTAAAAGGATGAGGTGCATAGTAGTTAGTATACATTGCGTAAAGCTCTTCTACTGATAAAGTCGATTCAAACATCACACTTGCAAATATCCCTCTCGCAAAATCTCCTCGCTCAGGTATAAACTTGATGTTCTTTATATAATCAGGTTGTAACTGTACAAGACTCTCTCCTATCTCATTTAAATGTTGGTGAGTGAATGCCTTATATACTGATATATTATTCGCTCTCCAGCTAAAGTGAGATGTCGTAGATAAACTCTGTCCTGCTCCTGTAGAGCCAGTCAGTGCATTGATATAAACAGACTCAGGCATCTTACCTGCATCAGCTAATGGCAATAACGCCAACTGTAATGCTGTAGCAAAACAACCTGGATTAGCGATATAATGTGCCTTCTTTATCTTCTCTTTATTCAACTCAGGCAATCCATAAACGAACTCACCTGATGTCTCTTTTAATCTAAAATCCTGACTAAGGTCAATGATCTTGATCTCTTTATCTATCTTATTCTCTGCTAAGAATACTTTAGAATCACCATGTCCCATACACAAGAACAATACATCTATATCGTCCATCAACACATTAGTAAAATGCAAATCCGTATCGCCAAATAGATCACTGTGTATCTCATATACTGGTTTACCAGCACTACTGTTAGAATGTACAAAGGCAATCTCTACTGCGGGATGAGGTAGCAATAAACGCAATAACTCTCCCCCTGTATAACCTGCACCTCCTACTATTCCTACTTTTATCTCTTGCATATTATTCTTGGTCTTGGTTATTAACTTTATGCCAAATCATTACTTGGTTACCGAATATCTTAGAGAACCCTTTTACATCTTCCCCTGACCAAGCATTATTCATCTCTCCGTAGCTACCAAATTTATTAGACATTAGATCATGTGCTGACTCTATACCTATCACTACGAAACGGTGTGGGTGAAGCTCTACGATCACTTTACCACTTACAGTCTGCTGTGTACTCGTCAAGAATGCTTCCATATCTCTCATCACTGGATCGTGGAATTGTCCTTCGTGTAGGTAATTACCATAGAAAGAAGCCAACTGCTCTTTCCAGCTAAGTTGCCATTTCGTTAATGTGTGTTTCTCTAAAGTGTGGTGTGCTTTTACAAGGATGATAGGTCCTGCTGCCTCAAAACCAACTCTTCCTTTAATACCGATAATAGTATCCCCTACGTGAATATCTCTACCAATACCAAATGGTTGAGCCATATCTTGCAACTGTTGGATTACCTCAGTAGGTTTAAGTTTCTTACCGTTTAACGCTACAGGCTCACCCTTTTCAAATTCGATTTCCACTGTTTCAGGAGTTGACTTTGTTATTGGTGTAGGCCATGCCGCCTCAGGTAAATATAGATTAGAAGTTAGGGTTTCTTTTCCACCTACTGAAGTCCCCCATAATCCTTTATTAATTGAATATTTTGCTTTCTCTGCATTGATTTCGACACCGTGTTTTTGTAAAAACTCAATCTCTTCCTCTCTGCTTAATTTTAGATCTCTAATCGGCGTAATGATTTGCACATTAGGCACTAATATATTAAAGATCATATCAAAACGCACTTGGTCATTTCCAGCTCCTGTACTACCATGAGCCACTGCCTCAGCACCAATCTTCTTAGCGTAGTTAGCGATAGCTGTAGCCTGACATACACGCTCTGCACTCACTGATAATGGATAAGTCGCATTCTTTAATACGTTACCGAATATCAAGTATTTCACACTGTCATTATAGTAATCTTCCGTTTCGTCTATAGTCTTGTGAGATGCTACACCTAAAGCGAAAGCTCTCTCCTCAATAGCTTTAACCTCTTCTGCGTCAAATCCACCTGTGTTAACTGCTACAGAGTGCACTTCATATCCTAATTCTTCTTTCAAATAAATTACACAGAAGCTTGTGTCTAATCCTCCGCTAAATGCTAATACTACTTTCTTATTGTTCATGATCGATGTGTTTAAAAATTAAAATAGATTTGTTTTTTTGACTGTTTTCTTTAATTGCAATTGCAATCTTTTAAGCAAAGAGACTTTCTTTTGCATATTCTTAAGTCGCTCTTTTGCTTTGGTCTTTTGGTCTATTTTATTCCGAAGCTCCTTTTCTTTGTCTTCAGGGTTCCAAAGCATTGCTGTACACAGACAGTTCTTCTTTTCCTTACTTTGTAATATTTGGAAGTTCACACAGCTCTCACATCCTTTCCAGAACGTCTCATCTTGAGTTAATTCTGAATAAGGAACAGGTTCGTAGCCTAAATCTGAGTTGATCTTCATTACAGCAAAACCAGTAGTTAAGCCGAATATTTTAGCCTTTGGATATTTTGTTCTCGATAGGTCGAATACACATTTCTTAATCGCTTTAGCCAATCCCTCTTTTCTAAATACAGGATTAACAATCAGTCCTGAGTTGGCTACATAATCACCGTGACTCCAAGTCTCGATGTAGCAAAAACCAGCCCAAGTACCATCTACATGTAAAGCGATAACAGCCTTACCTTCAACCATTTTATTGGCAACGTATTCTGGTTTTCTTCTAGCGATACCAGTCCCTCTAGCTAGAGCCGACTGAGCCATCTCTTCACAAATTTGTTCCGCATATCCTACGTGCGTTTCGTTCGCAGGAATAACGATAAACTGATTTGAATTCATTTCAAAACAAGTGATTAGGATTCAATACAAGTTAAGAAAATAATACCAAATAGGTACAATATTCTACTACTGTCTGAAAAAGCATTAAAAATATATGATATATGTACAGATATAATGCCAAAAAGGGCATTATACTAAAAAAGGCTAAAAAAGATTAAGCCCGGACGCGAGTTGACCGCGAAATAGAAACAGAAGTAACCGCAACAGATGCTAGAGCAATGTTGTTAGAGATAAAAGTTATATTTAAATCGGTTCTGTTCATAATTTTATTCTGTGCTTAAATAAGCATCAACAAAGTTTTCTAATTATTATTGGATTTTGCAAGTGTTTTCTTAAAAAATTAAAACACCTTTCAATCCCTTATAAATTAAGAGATTATCTAGCATCAATGAAAATTACTTTTGCCAAGCGACATTGCATATCTATCATTTCACGTCGAATAGCATCTAAACTTCTCTTTTTATTAGTTAACTTTGCCTAAAATAAAATCACTCATTTCACGGTGATAATTATACAATAAAACAGTTTCCTATTTTCCCAAACAAGAGGACTACATACACAAAATAGAGACAATAAATAAGAAATTCTTACTTGTTTTACCCCACCCTAATTCAATACTATTTTATTATTACTTTAATGCATTCTCATTCCATATGAATGAATAATGACTGCATAGTAGTTCCATAGTGACTGCATTAAAAACGCTGTTTTAATGGAGTCACTATGGACTCATTATGGACTCACTATGGACTCATCCGAACCAAAGTCAAAAAAAAACCTATCCAATACCTTATAATAAGAAGTATTGGATAGGTTTTTAATTATAGATTTCTAGATGCTTAGTAGCTGATTAAGCTCTTTACATCATAGTTACCTAACTTATCTCTTCCGTGTAAGAATGATAGCTCCATTAAGAAGTTAACTTGTACTATCTCCCCTCCAAGGCGTTCTACTAATTTACATACAGCCTCTGCGGTACCACCTGTCGCTAATACATCATCATGGATAAGTACCTTCTCTCCTGGCTTAATCGAATCAGTGTGTATCTCTAAAATATCTGTTCCGTACTCTAAACCATAGGCTTCAGATATAGTGTCAAAAGGTAGTTTACCTGGCTTACGCACAGGGACAAAACCTGCACCTAATTTTTCTGCTAATAGCGTAGCGAAAAAGTATCCTCTACTCTCCATCCCTACTACTCTATCTATCTTCTTATCACCTACTAATGCTAATAATTGCTTAGATGCTTCCATCATGGCAGCGTGGTCATTTAAAAGTGGGGTGATATCTTTAAAACCAATACCTTCTTTTGGAAAGTCTTGAATATCTCTAATATAATCTGCTATTCTCATAGTCAATGTTTTATATTGCAAAAATACAATTATTTATCTGATTTTATTACTTCAATTATCTTATCACACACTATTTGTGGATCTATGGTATACATTGCTTCTTCATACCCCTCTACCTTCTTATTTCCATACACTGAAGTAGGTAATAATGGGTACTTCTCTCTATCTGCAGTTATACAGTAATCTGCAGGTTGATTAAACGGTGCGAAACCAGCATAAGGATGTGTTGCCCCCCAAAGGGTAACAACTTTCTTGCCAAGCATTGCTGCTATATGTGCATTTCCTGAATCCATAGATAACATAGCATCTAAATGCTGAATAAGGTTGATCTCTACATCGAATTTCACCTTACCTGCCATCACGATTACATTATAATTATCTCGCTTCAATTGGTTTAATAATGCAATCTCTTTCTCTCCACCTCCGAATAAAAAAATAATAGACTTCTCACGCTCTGCAAGAGTATCTACTACCTGTTGCATGAGGTTTAAAGGATATACTTTAGTCTCATATTGTGCGAAAGGAGCGATACCAATCCATACCGTATCTTTCTCTTTTATATACTGTAATAGCTCAGGAGCTAATGGTGGTACTTCAGGAAACTGCGGATTAGTTAAATCAACTTTAAATCCAAGTTTTGCAAGGGTAGACTGATGATTAGAGAACATCGTAGGCAACTGTTTAAATACCTTATTCTCTGCACGAGTCAATTCTTTTTTTCCCTCTCTTCCCTTGTCTAAAGCAGCTACTTTGACTCCTGTCAAACTGAAAAGTGTGCGGATAATCTGTGAGCGAAGAACATTGTGAAAATCGGCAAAATAGTCAACTTTCAATTCCTTCAAATCACTAAATAAGCGGATTAATCCCAAGAAACCTTTGTGTCTTTTCTTTACATCTATTGCAAAAAATTCGACTCTATCTATATCCTTAAAGAATGGTTTAAAAAAAGGACGAGATACAATAGTAACGCGAACATCAGGATGCTGTGCTATTAAAGCACGTACTACAGGTACAGTCATAGCGACATCACCCATAGCAGACAATCTAAATACCAATATATGTTTCAACTGTGCCACAACAGATTAAATTAGGTTAAGAACAAGAAAAGCGTGATGACTCACGCTTTCTATATATTTTTATCAAAGATATAATTATTTCTTGTTTTGGTACAATACAGGGTTTAATTCCTCGTCATTGTACATTTTCATTTGTTTATACACTTTCATGTACTTGTCTCCACTAGCGATATCATTTAATAAGTCATCAATAGCAGTAGTTAAATCTTTCTTTTGTTCTAAAAGAACGTCTAACTTAACTTGACATTTATCTCTGTGATCTTGAGAAGCTTCTACTCTAGTAGCCTCTTCGTTCATATGATATATTTTAAGAGATAAGATAGAAAGTCTATCTATAGCCCAAGCAGGACTTTCAGAATTAATCTTAGCACCCGCTTTTACTTGTACATCTTTATGTAGTTGTAAAAAATAGCTATCAATATATTCTACCATATCCGTACGCTCTTGATTAGAAGCATCTATTCTTCTTTTTAGAGTTAGCGCCGCTACAGGATCAATTTGTGGATCGCGAATAATATCTTCGAAATGCCATTGTACAGTGTCAATCCAGTTCTTTAAATACAATAAATGTTTGATATCATCTTTTGGATATGGATTGTTGATTGGTTGATCAACATTATCAAATTTATGATAGTCACGAATACTCTCTTCGAATATTGGAAATGCTAATTCTGAAAACATACTAAATATTTTATTTACAAATATAGTTTTTATACCTTTATCGTACTAATTATACCGAGATGAAAATTCATTATATTTCCGCAGAAAACAGTATTCTAAACCACTTTTTAGCACAATTAAGAGACGTAGTTATCCAAAAAGATAGTATGCGCTTCAGAAAAAACATCGAGCGTATCGGTGAGATTATGGCTTATGAGTTAAGCAAGAAGTTGCCGTTTAAGGATATTGCTGTACAGACACCTCTAGGGGTAAAACACACAACGTGTATCGAAGACAATGTAGTATTATGCTCTATCCTACGTGCAGGATTAGCGCTACACACAGGGTTTATGAACTTCTATGACAACGCTGAGAATGGATTCGTATCCGCTTATCGTCGTCATGGAAAACATGGAGAGGCAAGTGAGATCTTAGTAGAATATCAAGCTGCACCTTCATTCCAAGATAAGATATTAATTCTTATCGATCCAATGTTAGCTACAGGTCAATCTTTAGTAGCTGTAATCAATAAGTTAATGGCTGAAGAAAAGCCAAAAGAACTACACATTGCAGTAGTTATCGCTGCTCCAGAAGGAATCAAGTTCTTAGAAGAGAACCTTCCTGACAATGTGAATTTATGGGTAGCTACATTAGATGAGAAACTAGATGACCATAACTATATCGTACCAGGTCTAGGAGACGCAGGAGATTTAGCTTATGGGCACAAGTTATAATATTAACTGCATGATATAGAAGAATACTCCAAGTCCGAATACACTGTATACGACAGCTTCTCTTCTCCATCTCTGTGGGATACTTTCAATATAGTTAGCTCCCAACACTGATAAAGGAAAGAATGTAAAAAGAAGTGTTCCATTATTCTTATCAGCCGAAACAACATATATCGCAATACCTATAAGGAATGACAAAATGATTTTCTTATAGGTTCCTTGCATATTATATGGTTTTGAAGAAATCGTTAGTGCCTGACTAACAAAAAACAACAAGGCAATAGGTACAAATACTGCTAATGAAATGTTTTGATACTGATTCTCAAAGTACATAAAGTCAAAACTTACTCTACACTTATCCCAAAACCAATCATAGTAACTGATATTCTCAATTACTAAGTATATCTCTAAAAATACTGACACGCAAAAGAAAGCGATAACAGGTATAAACCAGTTGCGATAGTCTTTGGTTCCAAAAAAAGCAATCGCTACAAAAAGAAGTAAAAAGAATAATACACTCCAGAAATGGAATAAACTTGCTACAAATATCCATAACGAAGTATCGAATATCTTCTCTTTAGATTGGTTAAGTGAGTGCAAAGAAAATATTCTACGCAAAGCAAGCATAACAAAGTAATTAGCTATAATAACCTTACTATGTACTAAAACGGTAGGGAAGAGCATCAGAAAAGAGACAAATAGTAAAGGAACATAAGCATTATCCTTCACTAACCTATTCCTAGTAACGACGAACTGAGATAAGAACATCATTACCATCAACAAGCCTAGTAAAACAGTTCTTTTACCAAATTCATAACTAGTCCAAATCAACTGATCTTGGTCTATAAATAGATACAAAACACTGATCAATAAGATTAAGATGGTCAGTATAATGTAATTAATTGGTTTTGTTTTACTAAAAATACTTGCTAACATTTATATATTTTATATTTTTGTACATACTTAAGCTATTCTCACTTTTTAAAAGTAGGATATCTTTAGTAACGGATTGATAAAATAGTTTTATTTAATTTAAAATAAAGTACGATGACTTCATTTTTTCTTGGTTTAGGATTCCTATTTGAAAAAGTTCTATTTATTCCAATGGATCTTTTTGCAAAATTAGAATTAACAAATTGGTGGACTGCTAATATCATTACTTGGGTATTTATCCTTATTACTTGCTACTGTTTCATTTTTTGGTTGAAACAACTAAAAATGTTCAAGGCAAATAATGAAGATAACCAAGATACTACAGCCCACTCATTTTTAAAATAGTTCCGATTTTTACAAATCGAAACCTATATCTGAACGGAAATAAATCTTATCGAAATTTAGCTTGTCTATATTTTGATAAGATTTTTTTAATGCCTCATCGTAAGTATTTCCAAAAGAAGTCACTGCTAATACACGTCCTCCATTAGTCACAACTTCTCCATCTTTAAGAGCAGTTCCTGCATGGAATACGATAGAATCTTGTACTTCTTCTATACCTGTAATCTCTTTTCCTTTTTCATAATCTTCAGGATATCCACCTGATACTAACATAACAGTAGTCGCTGTACGTTCGTCAAGTTCAATCTCCATATCACCTAAAGTCTCATTCGCTATCGCTTCAAAAAGAGCTACTAAGTCAGTCTTAACTCTTGGCATTACCACCTCAGTCTCAGGATCTCCCATACGTACGTTATACTCGATAACATAAGGATCATCACCAACTTTAATAATACCAATAAAGACAAAACCTTTAAAGTCTAATTTATCTTCTTGTAGTCCTCTAACAGTAGGAATAACAACTCTATCTTCTACTTTCTTTAAGAACTCAGGTGTTGCAAAAGGAACAGGCGAAACTGCCCCCATACCTCCTGTATTCAAACCTTTATCTCCCTCACCAATGCGTTTATAGTCTTTAGCAGTAGGTAATAATTTATAAGACTTCCCGTCTGTTAATACGAAACAACTAAGTTCTATACCTGCTAAAAACTCTTCTATTACCACTTTAGAACTTGCATCACCAAACTTAGCATCTACTAACATGTTCTCAAGTTCAGCTTTAGCTTCATTGATGTCTTCTAAGATCACAACTCCTTTACCTGCAGCTAATCCATCTGCTTTCAATACATAAGGTGCTTTAAGCGTCTCTAAGAACTTCTTACCATCCTCTACTGTATCTTTAGTGAAAGTAGCGTATGCAGCAGTAGGTATATTGTGTTTAAACAAAAACTCTTTAGCGAAATCTTTACTTCCTTCTAATTGCGCCCCTTTCATAGATGGCCCGATAACAGGAATATGGTTTATTTGTGCATCCTTCTTAAAGAAGTCAACAATCCCTTTTACAAGTGGATCTTCAGGTCCTACCACTACCATATCAATCTTTAGTTCTAGAACAGTAGCTTTCACTGCCTCGAAGTCATTTGGATTGACATTTACATTCTTCGCTATCTTCGCAGTACCAGCATTACCAGGACCTACGAATAACTCTTCACATTTAGAACTTTGAAGCATTTTCCAAGCAAGTGCGTGCTCACGTCCTCCTGAACCTAATAGTAAAATTTTCATTAATTGTGTTGTTTGTTATTAAGCATCAAAAATAAATATAAATAAGTCAATAAAGAAAGTAACAGCAAATAAAAAAGCACCTAATTTATAATTAGGTGCTTTATATTAGTACGCTTTCTTTTCTCCTTTAAAAACATTGTATACAGTTAGATATACAATCTTTAGATCTAATAAGACAGACCAGTTCTCTAAATAGAACAAATCATACTTAAAACGGTTTATAATATCTCTATCAGTTTCTATCTCTCCTCTGTAACCGTGAGTCTGTGCCATCCCAGTAATTCCAGGCTTAATTAAATGTCTAAGCATAAATCTATTTACCCGCTTAGAATATAATTTGGTATGAACTACCATATGAGGTCTAGGCCCTACAATAGACATGTCACCTATAAACACATTAATAAACTGAGGAAACTCATCAAGGCTCATCTTTCGAATAAACGCTCCTATTTTTGTAATACGCATATCATTCCTAGTTGCCTGTTGTTTATCACAATCATCATTCATCTTCATAGAACGAAATTTGTAACAAACGAACTCTTCATCATTAATCCCAGTTCTGACTTGCTTAAAAAACACAGGTCCTTTAGACTCTAGCTTAATCAAAATAGCTAATAAAGGAAACAACCAAGACAATATGAATACAATCACTAAAAATGAGAATACAATATCAAATAATCGCTTTAAAAGTTTATTATACGGTTTATCTAAAGGGATTACTCGTCTAGGTAGAATCGGTATTATATCATAATATTCTACCTTTAAATTATTAATGATAATTTGCTTCTGAGTAGGTACATACTTTAAGGTAATCAAATTATTATCAGCTAGCTCAAGTAGCTCATGATAATCATCTCCCTGTACGATAGAAAACTGTATATATATCTCGTCGACCTTGTTATTAAGAATAAAATCCTTTATTTCCTGAAACTTCTCATTACATAAAACACTACCATAAGTTTCTAAGATCCTATATCCTAAATCTTTCCTTTTAATAAATAGCTTTTGTAATGTGGTGATTTCTTTCCCGGTACCTATGATTATAATATTCCTAGAGTTTCCTCCTAACACACGTCTGAAATATTTTAAGGAAAAGAAGATTAAAAATTTAGCAAAGGTTATGATCCCAAATGAATATACACAATACAATAACAATTCAAGAGGTTCTGCAAATCCTTCTACGATACCATTAAAAGCCATTAAAAGCACGATTACAATGGCAAACTGCTTTACTATCTTCTCACCTATTTTTACAACGCGTGTATATCGAAATACCTCATAGAAGCTACTCATCCAGGCAGCTACTATCCAGCCTAACGAAATATAAATATGAAATAGATACATCATATCCTTTAAACTACTAAAGGATATTAAGGCCATAGCATTAATGACAACTAAGTCTATAGCTATAGTTAATGGTCTGATTAAATATGAATATCTTCCTGAATTCTTACTCACTAGTATATGTACTTTGAAAAATCTTTATGTTCTTCTTTTAATAAATCTTCATTTGAGTAGTTTTTAAAATACTCATATGTTCTTTGCATTCCCACACTTCTGTTTACTTTAGGTTCCCAACCTAAAATATTTCTTGCCTTATCAATGTTAGGACAACGTTGTAATGGGTCATTTATTGGTAAATCCTTGTAAATAATTTTTTGACTAGAGTTTGTAAGGGCTATTATCTCTTTCGCAAAATCAAGAATTGTTATTTCATCAGGATTTCCAATATTAACAGGCAAATGATAGTCTGATAATAGTAGTCTGTAGATACCTTCTACTTGATCATCTACATAGCAGAAAGACCTCGTCTGTCCTCCATCTCCAAAAACTGTAAGATCTTCTCCTCTTAATGCTTGGCCAATAAATGCGGGTATAACTCGTCCATCATTTAGTCGCATACGAGGTCCATAAGTATTAAAGATACGAACGATTCTAGTCTCAACATTATGAAAGGTATGGTAGGCCATCGTTATAGATTCCTGAAAGCGCTTCGCTTCATCATATACTCCTCTAGGTCCTATCGTATTTACATTACCATAATACTCTTCAGTCTGTGGGTGTACTAATGGATCACCATATATCTCAGAAGTAGATGCTATAAGGATACGAGCTCCCTTCACTCGAGCTAATCCAAGGAGATTATGTGTTCCTAATGAGCCTACTTTTAAAGTCTGTATTGGTATTTTTAAATAGTCAATAGGGCTTGCAGGTGAAGCAAAATGAAGAATATAATCTAACTTACCAGGTATGTGTACAAACTTAGTCACATCATGATGGTAGAATTCAAAATTACTTAATTGAAACAAATGTTCAATATTCTTAATATCTCCTGTGATAAGATTATCCATTCCAATCACATAATATCCCTCAGCGATAAAACGATCACATAAATGTGATCCTAAGAATCCAGCTGCTCCAGTTATTAATATACGTTTCATTGTTTTTTAAACTTTTCTTTTATGACTAAAAATATAAACTTCCCATTTGTAACAAAACTTCTCTTCCACATTCTTTTAGGTTCCTGAAGAAACCTATAAAACCATTCCATTCCACAATTTTGAACCCATAAGGGTGCTCTTTTTACCTTCCCTGAAACAACATCAAAACTTCCTCCTACTCCCATAGTAAATCCTACAGATGAAAGCTGTTCTTTATACTTTGACAAAAAAATCTCCTTTTTTGGAGAACTAATTGCTACAAACAGATAATTAGCTTTACTGCTAACAATATCATTTACAATTGAAAGTTCATTTTCTTCAGTAAAATAACCATTTCTATAACCTCCTATAATACTTTCTCCATATAGACTTATAAACTTGTCTGCTACCTTACTAACGACCTCTTCACTAGCGCCTAACAAATAAACTGACTCATTTCTCTTCGAAGCGCGCTCTACTAGCTTCACAAATAAATCAACTCCAGAGACACGTTCCTTTAGCGGCTTACCTAGAAGTTTAGATGCCCATACTACTGCCATACCATCAGCATTAACTAAATCTGCATTTTGTATACTTTCCAATAATTCCTTATCATCTTGCATATTAACCAACTTTCCTGCATTAACTACGATTTGCATAATAGGTTGTTGATTATCAACAGATTTAGTAATAACATCAATGGTTTCATCCATTGTTAAGTTATCAATATCAATCCTAAACATTTCCTTTCTATCTAACATACTAAATATCTCTTTTTTTTATCAATTCAATTGTAAACATATTTCCAAAAAAAGCAAAGAAAATTACTCCTGCATTCAAATACAATAAAGAATCAAAAATACAAGCAAAGGAAGTGATCAAAAAGAAAAACAGTCCAATAAAATCATACTGTTTCCTTGCCATATATATATTGTAACCAAAATAATATAGACAGATAAATAAACCGAATAAACCAAAATCAATGAAAATTGATAGAAATTGATTATGAGGTCCATAACGATTTTGCAAGGCATATTCTAATCTCTCTTCTTCATATGCAATAATCGCTATTTTATCATCTGAACCTGAACCATATCCAAAAATAGGTTTTTCAAATCCTTTTTTTGTAATTGCTACCCATCTACTAAGTCGACTATCATTAGCATTAACACCATCATAAGAAGTTCCTTTGTTAATACTTAATTCCCAAATAATATGATTTGAAAAACGTTGATAAAAATAAGTGTTCTTTAATATCACTAATAACAACATTACTACAGTTATACTTCCCCCAAATATCAATAGGAAACGCTTTATTTTTACCTTATAAGATATATCCCCTAACAATAAACGACAGAAATACATCACTAAATAAACAAGAAATGCAACAAATGGTACTCTTGAATTTAAAAAAACTAACGTTATAATTAAAAGAGTTCCAATAATAACTCTAAGATAGTTCTTAAACAAATTTCTAAATTCACATAATCCAACAAACGATAATACTAAGTATAATCCTAGGAATGTAGGATGCATATTTATTGGGGTTGTAAATTCATGATATGTAAAATTGTATCCAAATAGATCTGACTCAACTACTACCCTCCCTTTAAAATTAAAGTACTTATAAAAATTAAAACATAGCAAATAGATTCCACTTATTGTTGCTCCAATGATTACCCCCCTGAAACCACTACGCTTTATCTTAGGAAACATTTCAACGTCTACTAAGCTTAAAAATACCGGCACTAAAAGATAACTCGAGTACCTTCCATAAAATTTTAGTGCTCCAACCCTGTCCTCTGTAAATAATAATCCTATGGTTAATAAAAGAATTAAAAAACCTGTTGTTTGAAACAATAATTGCTTTAAAGTAATGCCTAGTCTTAATTTATTTTCTCTTGCTTTAAATTTATAATAAACTATAGAAATAATAAAAGCAAATAGAGCCATATTTGCAAACTTAGTACTCAATGGCAAAGCAAAGCAAAATAAACTACTAGTAAAGAATACAATCTTCTTATCCATGTGATTTTTTGTAATACATTACTGCAAAGGTAAAACCTATATAGATACCTGCAATCCCCGAATTCAGAATATGCCCCGATAAAAATGATAATATTAAGAGAAAAAACAATAAAACAATAGACAAAGTAACAAACTCACTTCTGTTATCTCTCTTTATAGTTATTGCCTCTTTTAAAATTCTCCAATAGAAGTAGACTAAAGATAATACTCCTATTACTCCATAAGAAAAAAAGATATCAATAAAATCAATTTCAACAAATTTCGTAGCCAATTCATAATATTTCGTAGGACCAACTCCTATAAGATAATCAACACTGCTATAATTCTCATTTATGATTATCAATATCTCTTCTAAATATAGATTTCGACTAGACAACATGAAGGTCATAAAATCTAATTTACCCCAAAACGCTATATACCTATCTAAAATAGAACTATTTAAGACAAATAACACTATTAAACAAAAAACACTAACAGTACCACCTATAGCCTTAATTAATAATCCTTTTGAGATTGCTTTTGAGTAATCATAGTTACTTAATAACATTGCACCATAAACTAATACAATTCCTAACATTCCTGTTTTCGAGCTTATTAATAATCCTAAAATAAAACTTAATACTCCATAAAACACAAATATTCTGCTATTCTTTAATACAACTAAATAGTAATAACCAATAAAAGCAGAAAGAACGATTAGCAAAGCTGATATTTCATTTCCAGCTATAAAATATCCCCTTGTTCCAATGTTCCCAGTTTCATACATAGGATACCCTAGCCCTATTATTTTAATCAAAAGATTTAATGCAACAACCCAAAATGAAAACTTCATCCACTTTAATATAATTCCGAATTTGTTTTTAATATCAGACAAGAAGTCTTTAAAATAAAAAAAAGATATTATAATGATTAAATACTTTGAAGTTCTTATGGCATCATTAAAAAGAAGACTTAGGCTTGCTTCATAAAAAAATATTTGAACTAATGTAGGAATGAACAATAGACAACAATAAAACAATATTATTTTGAAAACTTTTGAATTGACGGTCAATCTTAAACAAAACAGAAATACAATTACAAGTTTATACAACTGACTGACAGACATAAAAAATTGTATTTCATTTTCATATAAAAGCCCATTAAGCATATCAAATATCAATAATGGGAATAACAAATATGGAATAATCAAGTCCAACTTCTTTATCTTATTTTTCATAACCTCTATCATATAATATCTTTTAACAACAGAAGTTCTTTTTCTCCTTGTTTCATCCAATTAATATCTTCCATCAGCCCTCTACCGCATGCTACTACTTCACTCATCGCTGTTTCATCCTTTGTTAAACTAATGATTCGTTGAGCTAAAAGTATATAATCGCTTTCGACTAATCCTCCAATATCATCTTTAATAAACTCACTAATTGCAGAATTATCGTTACTAATTGTTAAAAGACGACTAGCCATAGCTTCACACATAATAACACCTTGTGAATCAAACAGAGTAAATGCACTAAAGATTCCATAATTAGAAAAAAGACTAGGCAAATCATTGCGCTCAATAAAATCGTCAATAATTCTAACTCTGTTTTCTAATTTATATTTTTTAATCAAATCATTATACTGCGCTTTTAATTCTCCTTTACCATAAATATCTAAAGTGAATTGCTTTGGTAAAAACCGCATTAACTCAATAGACATATCTACACCATATTTCGGATCTGAAAGAGGTCTAACAGTTACAATCTTATACCTATTATCAAAGTTAAATGGAACATCAAAAAGCTCTGTATCGATACCATTTGGAACAAAATAGAATTTATCGAATGTCCTCTTAAATATCTTTTCTGTATGATTTTTCATCCACTTAGAAGGAGTCATTATCAAATACTTATGTGATGAACTTATTTGCTTCAAAAAGCGATTCATCATAAAGTGATTCCAAGTATTTATATATAAATACTTGACTATCCCCTTTACTGTCCATTTAAAGTCATCTAAATACTCTGGATACACTAACACATCTGTTCCATGTATATAGATAGCAACAGGATATTTATTCTTTAAAATAGCGTTATATATACTAAAACCACCGTTCTTTAATGGATATTGATTTAGTAAATGCAGGTATAACAAATCGTACTTCCCTAATACAGAAATTATATTACTTGACACATCCTCTACTACATCAATCCCTTGATAGTTATATACACTCTTCTCCTTTGCAGGTACAAAAATCGTGACGTCAATTCCTTGCGAACGGAAATACAATGCTCTTACATGAACAAACATATGATTATATGGTTGATTCTCTTTTGGATACCTTGACGTTATAATTGCTAATTTCATTATTCCGTAAATAAATAATACATTGATAGTAAAGTAAATATCTGCTTCTCTCTATTAAATCCCTTCTTATGTTGTTCAAATATATCTAACACTGCATTCTTACTAAAAACTTCAAAATAAGTACTATTGCTTTCTTTAATCATCTGAATGTAATATTCTCCTAATTCTTCCCTAAACCATTTTTCAGTAGGAGACATAAATCCTTTTTTAGGTCGATTTATTATCTCTTCAGGCAATACTTCTCTTGCAAAAGCTTTATGTATTTTCTTTGTTTCTCCATCGGCAATCTTGTAATCATAAGGTAACGACTCTAAAAAACGTATTAATTCTGTATCTAACATAGGTACCCTTGTTTCTATTGTAAAATTCATAGAAACCTTATCTGTATACATTAATAAATCATCCGCGAGATTCATTCTAAGATCCACTGCCATCATTCCCTCAACTCCTCTTTTCTCTTTACAATTTAATAGATTATAGTAATACGCTATTTTATCATAACTTTTACTATCCTTTATTCCTATCAAACTTGCTATCTCTTTATCTGTAAACAAAGAGTAAATATTCTCCCATCGTTTAATATCATCTTTAATAGATAATGACTGGGCTGCTCTTATCCATTTCTCCTTCTTGGTATAATTAGCAATTGGTCCTGCTAATTGAAACATAAAAGAAGGATACTTATGTGCTAAGATCTCACCTTTATAGCGAGTATATCCACCTAAAGGCTCATCTGCCCCTTGCCCTGTCAACACAACTTTCAAATCTTTGCTTATAGCTTCGTTTAGATAATACATTGGCAATATTGAAGTAGTTCCTAAAGGTTCTTCTACAATACGACAAGTTTCCTCGAAGACTTTCTTAAAGTTATTAGACGAAATTATTATATTATGGTGATCTGTATTTAGAAAATCGGCGGACTTCTGTGCATCCTCTATTTCATTAGCAAACTCATTCTCTTCAAAACCTACTGTATAAGTCTTTATCTTGTTTTTTGAATGTTTTTGAGCAAAGTATGTTACTAAAGCAGAATCTATACCTCCACTTAATAACGTTCCTATTTCTACATCAGACATTAATTGACGTTGCACTGCTGCTTCAAACAACTGTCCATATTTATCAACTGCTTGACTGAAACTATAATCTTTGGTAATCTGTATAGGATCAATATAGTTACAGATAGAAGAAGTATTATCTTTTAGATTATACTCTAAAATATGTCCTGGGCGGACTTTTAATATTCCTTCATATACAGTATCAGGTGCAGGATTATATCTCAGTTTTAGTAGTTCTGCTATATTCTCTTTATCAATAGTCAGCTTTCTTTTATAATGACGTAAAGGTCTAATCTCAGATGAAAACATCAACTCTTTAGCTTCGTTCAAAAAATAATATAATGGCTTAACTCCAAAATGATCTCTGACCAAATATATCTTCTGATTAATTCGATCCAATAGACAAAAACTAAAGATTCCATTAAAGTCTTTTACACCTTTAATACCAAATTTAGCTAAGTAATATAATATAGTTTCCGTATCAGAATTTCCCTTGAACTCAATTTCTTTAAGCTTATCTCTTAATTCTAAATGATTATAGATCTCACCATTAAATACAATAACAAAATCTTGTTGTTTTGTACTCATTGGTTGATATCCTGCTTCTGTTAGCTCAACTATAGCTAATCGTCGATGTCCTAAATAAATAGTATTATCTCCTATAGTAAAGCTTTTTATAGCACCACTATCTGGACCTCTATGATATATTGTTTCTAATGTATCCTCTCCAAATGCTAGATTGATACTTCCTAAAATCCCACACATAACTTAAACTTTTTTTAACTCTTTTTCTCCTATTGAAAAAATTAAAATAAATACAATAAACGCTGATATAACATTAGTCCCTATAGCTCCTATAATACCATATTTAGGTAATAATGTAAAAATAGTAATCAAATTCACTAAGGCTCCAACTACCATAATTATAAAACGCATCTTCTGTTTATTTAAAGCCACCAGTAGCATTTCATAACCTGAATAAACAAAACTAAATAAGATAACAAATAGAACTCCTATATAAGCTTGATTTATTGTTTCTGTCAATTCTAACTTTGCTATTTTATCTAAAATAAATTCTCGAAATACATACATCACACCTAAGATCACTAACAAAATTGGAATCGCTATTTTTTGCAAAGAGTGAAATATTCTACCTTTTTCATAAGAAGTAGCATTCTTAATTTGATTTAACAAGACTTGTGCAAAAGCAAGGTTCAATAATGCAAACGGTGCTACAATTAACAATAATCCTCTATACATACCATAAATCTCATCCATTACAAACAAGGGTAGTATTAACATACCTCCTTGAACAAAAGAAGCTGTAAAAATATCTTGTATTCCAAAATATCTTTGTATAAAAACTCTTTTCTTTATTTCAATATAACTGAAGCTAAAAACCCTTCTCAAATCCCTATAAGACAGTATTTTGGATATAAATACACTACAAAAAAACGATAATATATTAATTAAAAGCAAGCTACTTAACAACAAAACATTAGATATTTTATTCTTAGTAATTAAAACAAAAATTATTAAAATAAATATTAACAATGCTTTTATAATATTAACTTTTAGCTCGTTTTTAAAGTCCCCAACACTTTTATGAAAAATAAATATTAAAGTATTTAAACTCAATAAATACCCATTAAATAAAGATAAAACTAAATAGGAAAATGTTCCCATATCTCTAAAAAAAAGAAAAAGAAAGCAACTTAAAATACTTATAATTAAAAAGAAAACAATCTGCACTTGACTAGAAACAACAAAATTACTGATAGCATCATCTTTATTTACGAAACTTTCCTTCATTAGGTATATATAACTACCGAATGCCAAAATAGGCATTAAGAAACTTGAAATAGAATAGTAAAATGCATATTCTCCAAAAAAATCTACTCCTAATGTCTTTAAAACAACAATATTCAACAACCATTGAAATCCAAACTGAAGCCCTTGGGATAGATTATTTAAAACTAAATCCTTTATTACTTTTAAATTCACTTTCTATATAAAATCATTTACATTCACATTTTCCTTAATAATTCTAGCAGGAATACCTACTGCAATACAATTATCTGGCAAATCACTTAAAACAACTGCATTTGGACCAATAATAACATTATTACCTATTTTGATAGGTCCTAAAACTCTTGAACCCGCGCCCATATATACATTATTACCAATGATAGGTACTTCAATATGTTTACTTCTTCCTCCAATAGTCATACCTTGTCCTATCATACAATCATCTCCTATAATTGCTTCTTTATGAATTACCACACCAATTCCTCTATATGCAAACTTTGTACGTTTACCAATTTTTGTTGATGGTGGTACTGCTGAATTTGATACAAGATATTGTAATACATATATTAAACGTGGTATAACAGGTATCCTCCTTTTATAAATAGCATGAGCTACTCTATGCATTGTCATTAACATACTAACTTGGTTTTATTTTATCACCCCCAACACACTATACTTCGGTCTTCTAGCCCTACTAGGGTATTCCTCAGTACCTATTGGATTAACTTTTATATTTATATTATTTTCTTTGAATATAGACAGAGCGAACTCATACCATGAGCAAACTACATTACCTCTATAATGGTAAACCCCATATTCTTGTTTTTCTTGCATCAGGAACAATAAATATTTTACTAACTCCACTGCATCTGTAGGACATCCTACCTGATCACACACTACACTTACCTCATCTCTCGTCTCTGCTAATCGAAGCATAGTCTTCTTAAAGTTATGTCCATAATCAGAATAAACCCAAGAAGTACGTACGATATAATACTTCTCTAAAGACGCTTTAATATACTCCTCTCCTTTTAGCTTAGAAGCTCCATATACATTAATAGGATTAGGAACATCTGACACCATATAAGGAGTATTTTTCTCTCCATCAAAGACAAAATCAGTAGATATATGAACTAAAGTAACATTGTACTTTTGACAAGATTTTACTAAGTATAATACCGCCTCAGCATTCACTTTATAAGCTAGATCTACTTCATCCTCCGCCTTGTCAACGGCTGTATAAGCGGCTAAATTAAGGCAATAATCAGGATGCTCTTTACTGAAAACCTCATTTACTCGTACTTCATCCGTAATATCTAATTCTGTAGAATTCATAAAAACAAATTCCACCTCCTTATATTCCTGACTAATAGACTGTAAACACTGCCCACTCTGTCCTCCTGCACCTGTTACTAAAATTCTTACCATAAGGACAATGCTTTTTCAAATAAAGGCAATACTTTATCTTTCTCAGAAACTATAACCTCTTCAAGATTAAACTCCCAATCAATTCCTAAACTAGGATCGTCATATTTAATACCGCCCTCTGATTCTTTATTGTAGATATTATCACACTTATAAGAGAAGATAGCATACTCACTTCTCACTATAAATCCGTGTGCACATCCTCTAGGTATATACACTTGTTTAAAATTACTATCTGATAACACCTCTGTAAAGTGTTGACCATATGTACTAGAATCTTTGCGCAAATCAACCACTACATCTAATACCTCCCCTTGCAATACACGCACTAACTTTGCCTGTTGATATTCTGCTCTTTGGTAATGAAGTCCTCTAAGAACACCTCTAGATGATTTAGACTGATTATCTTGAATAAAACGCACAGATAACCCTGTCTCCTTCTGAAAAACAGTTTCGTTAAAACTCTCAAAGAAGTATCCTCTCTCATCGAAAAACACCTTTGGTTCTATCACTAGACAGTCTTCTATGTTTGTACTGATTATATTCATTCTCTTAAATAAATTCTAAGTCTATAAAATTACTATTAAATTCACAATTAAAAATATAAAAAAGCAAAAAGCCACAGTAATCTCTCTTACTGTGGCTTTTTTTATCTTAAACTACATCTTTTAATTACTTAATATTAAAGATTTGCTCTAATATCTTTATTGTGATTAAATATGTTGGCTTTACTCCTGTTGTTCCTAATCCTCCTGAAGCTAGTGTACTACCTGTTTCTAATGGGTTATCAGAAGCATAGTATGCATATCTAACTTTTACATTTGGATTGATACTTTTTCTAATCTTAGAAGCAGACTGTATTGCTTTTTGGTAATGTGCTCCTTCCATTTCTAGACCGATTACACCCCAAGTAGAATCGTGGAAGAACTTCAGTAAGTCTTTATTCTGAAGTGATGTCCCTAATACTGTTACCATCGTTCCTCCGAATACAGGAATATCATCATTCTTAAACATATCTACAGTCAACTCGTTGTCAAAAGGATAGTTGTCTCCAGTTCCTTCATTAATATGAGCAAAAGGAATCATTATATCTCCTTTATCTCCTACTAGGATACCTGCTTTACCCATAATAGACACAGACTCTACATCTATCATCGTAGTCTTTTTGTACGGTTTTAGAAGCTCATCAATAGTCTCATAAGCTTGTTCACCGAATGCGTAGTCCATCACTATAATCACAGGATACTCTCCATCTACAGTTGCTGTATTAAAATTCGTCTCTTTAAGATTAATCATCGCTGTATCGAAGATCTGTACATCGATATTAGTACCTGATTCATCTTTTAAGAATACCATACCTTCTCTTTCAGCACGCTCTTTAACTAAATCTCTAAGATGCTTATTTTCAGGCTTACTTAATTCTTCATATACTTCTAGTTCAGAACTCACTTCTAATTCACTCTTTACTACAGCTGGTGCGAAGATTGAGTTCATCACACTGTGCATATTCGCACTGATTAAGTGGATAGGGCGTTCTAATAAACCTTTTTCAGTTAATACTTCCTTGATTCTATCTGACCACATCTCACCATAAATATGGTGTCCTAAACGCTCTCTTAATAATGGACTAAACGTAATCGTACGTTTATCATTATAGACATCTTCTTCTATTGCTAATTTACCTAACCAATAGATTACATCTAAGAAACGATCAGGATTCTCAGGTGTAGCGAACTTCTCATATACATCTAGTACCTCAGCAAAAGAACGACCTAATACATTAGACAAGTGAGACATTACTACCTCTTTCTCTTCTAATTCTAATGGTTCTTTCTTATTTGCTCCTGTCTCTATTTTTTTCCAATCTCTTGTTACTTTTCCGTCTTCTCCTATCAGCACACGATCTTTAATCTTATGTGATTCAATGAATATAAAAGTCAAGTGTGTCAACACATCATAAATATCTGATCTACCTCTAGTAATCTCAATATTCATTTGCTCCTCATCTATTCGGTAACAGTTTCTTCTTCTCTTAGGTGGTACTATTGCTGTAAAATGTGAGAAAGAGTAACCTTCATCAGATGTCAAGTTGATATAACGACATTCTTCTATCCCTATCGGAAGGCGTTCTATAACATATAATAATCCGTTTAACTCTACTTTTTCCTCTGCTATTGTACCATATATTTCTGGACGCAACTCTAATAAGGCTTCTCTTAATGTATCTCCAGACACACCCATAGGCTTATAGAATCCTCTATTAAACAAATGGCGCATTGTGATATACATACGTTCTACTGCAGCAGATGATACCTGTGCTCTCGTTCTCGATATATTTTTTATCTCTCTCATATACTTCTCCTTTTACGTCTTTTTATTTCTATTACTAATATAATTTTAATCGATCAGCGATGTTTCTATCATTGCTTAATCGCGGCAACTTATTTTGCCCTCCCAGCTTTCCTATACTTTTCATATATTCTTGAAAGCCGTCTTGTTTTACTTTAGAAATGACTAATGTTCTCAACACCTTTCCTACTATTAAGTCATCATAATACATATTCTGTTTTCTCAGTGCATTATCTACCTTTAACGCAAAGGCATCTAAATCTTCTGGTTCATTACCAAACTCTATCAGCCACTCGTGATAAGGTAATCCCTCCTCAGGGTTAATCTGCGGCGCTACAGTGAACTCATTTACAGTTACACCAGTCCCATCCATCGCTTCTTGTATAGCTGACTCAACTTCCTTGCCAATTACGTGTTCTCCGAACGCTGATATAAAATGTTTAATACGTCCTGATACCACCACCCTATAAGGCTTTAGATTTACGAACTGTACTGTATCTCCTATGTTATATCCCCATAGCCCGGCATTCGTAGAGATAATCAATACATAGTTTACCCCTAACTCCACTTCACCTATTGTATATCGCTTTGCATTCTCATTAAAGAAATCTTCTACTTTTATAAACTCATAGAATATTCCAGCATTAAGAAGCAACAGCATTCCTTTTTCTGTCTGCGTATCTTGATATGCAAAGAAACCTTCTGAAGCAGGGAACAACTCTATTGAAGGAACCTTACGCCCTATCATTTGTTCAAACTTACTTCTATAAGGCTCATAATTCACACCGCCATAGATGAACAAATTAAAGTTAGGGAAGATATCACCCACAGGCATTCCTTTTCTCTCTCTAAGTTTTTCAAAGTACATTTGTACCCAACTTGGGATACCAGAGATCACACTCATATCCTGATCAACAGTTTCTTCAACTACTGCATCCACTTTAGTTTCCCAATCTTCAATACAGTTCGTCTCAAGACTAGGTAATCTATTTTTCTGTAAATATGCAGGAACATAATGTGCAACTATACCAGATAATCTACCAAGCTTAATACCATTCTTTTCATCAAGTATCGGACTCCCTTGTAAGAATATCATCTTGCCATCCACGAAGTCCGCTTTACCTGTCTCATGTACATAAGCTAAGATAGCATTACGAGCTGCCTCTATGTGATAAGGCATAGACTCTTTAGTCAACGGGATATATTTAGCACCTGAAGTAGTACCTGAAGTTTTAGCGAAGTATAAGGGTTGCCCTTTCCACAACACATCTTTCTCTCCTGCTACTACTCTATCTACATAAGGTTTTAGTCCTTCGTAGTCTCGCACTGGCACTTGCTTTACGAAATCTTCATAACTATTAATATAGGCAAAATTATGGTCTTTTCCAAATGCCGTATGTTTAGCATCAGCTATCAACTGTTCAAATACCCTCTTTTGTGTATTCACTGGGTCTGTAACCCACTTTTGTGTTTTCTTATGTATAATTGAAGCAAATATCTTAGCTCCAAATGATTTTATTGACATATACTTTTATTCAAGGTCTATAAATAATGAACTATCTAGTGGATATGAATCCTTCCATAACTCGAAGTGAAAATATTTAGTTGAAGCATTTAAAGCAGACGCTTCACTACTACCATCAAATAGTCCGATGACTTCTCCTGATCGTACACTCTCATACTCTCCTTTAGTTAAAGTAGTCAAATGTTTATATACCGAAATAAGTCCTTCATCGTGTAATAAAATGATCGTGTATCCATCTTTTATTGTCCAATCTACAAATAGTACTGTACCTCTACCTATTGCTTTGACTGGAGTATTAGCAGGTGCTCTAAAGTCAATACCAAAATGCATAGATCTACTATCATACTTCTTCACTATTTCAGCATTAATAGGGCTAAACAACACTTGACTAACCTTGGCTTTACTTTCTTCAAAGATGTTATACTTATCCTCTAGTCTGACCATTTCACGTAGCTTCAAGTCTGTTTCACTAGGTTCTTTGTGCTCGATCTGATTTAATGGTTTTTGTGTCAGCTTTAGAGAGTCTATACTCGCTTCTGTTACTTGTATCTCTCCTAACAAAGCACTCTTAACTGCACTTAGGTATTTTTGATTTCGCATAGACTCATTCTCTAGTGAATCTACTTTTAAAGCTAACTCGACTGCTCTCTGCTTTAATTCTGCAGAAGAATATCCAGGTATATATTCTTTAAGAGGAGTCAATACTAATAATAATACTGTAGAAAGGATAAACAGAAATACTAAAGTAGTACTCGCCCCTACAACATTAAGCAAGTTAAGCTTAAAAGACTTTACGTCTTCAAAGGTCTTGTCATTAACTATAACAATGCGATATTTACTTAGAAGTGTACTTTTCCACTTTTTACTTTTGTTGCCCTTTCCTAACATCTGTACATAGATTACTACACAAATATAATAATTATAAAATTTGACTTAGAGTCTTTATCTAAATATTCACAATATAATGGGAAAAATCAGAACCACAAAAACGTTAAAAGTTAAATAAAACCTATTGCGAATAAGCGTTTTACTTTTTTCTTCCTATATTTGTTCCAAATTAATGTTTCAAACAGATTATTATGAACTCATTACACATATTTTTAGGAGTAGTTGGACCTTGGCAAATCGTTTTAGTAATTGCTATTGTAGTATTATTATTCGGAGGTAAGAAAATACCTGAATTGATGAAAGGTATTGGATCTGGTATCAAAGAATTTAAAGATGCTACAAAAGAAGATACAGCTCAACAAACTACTAAAAAAGAAAGTACTCAAGACAATTCTAAGACTGAGTAACCTCAGCTCTTATATCTTATATATACGCGTTATATAGCCTTGGCTGTATAACGCTTTTTTTTGTCTTATAAACACCGAATCAACGTTAGTCAAATATGGGAATAAAAAAAAAGCGCCTATCTTGACAATAAAAGATAGGCACTTCACTTATAAAACATAATAAAAACACTACTTACCTGCTTGTTTTCTTTTTCAATAACACTTTATTGTTTCAAACTCAAGTACAATATTAAAAACAACTACCGTGCCAAAAACAGACTTTTGAAAAGTATTTTTAAAATAAATGTTATTTTATTATTCTAAGATCATAGATAGCTGTACTCTCTTTTTCGCTACATCTACATCAGTAACTTTCACTTGTACGTGTTGATGCAGCTTAACCACCTCATTTACATCAGAGACAAAGCCTGCTTTTAACTGAGAGATATGTACTAATCCGCTCTCTTTAATACCAACGTCAACAAAACAACCGAAGTTGGTGATATTATTGATAATACCAGGTAATACTTGCCCTATCTTTAAATCCGTAATCTGCTTCACACTTGGATCAAACTCAAATATCTTAGCACTACGTCTAGGATCAAGTCCCGGCTTCTCTAACTCTTTCAAGATATCTTGTAATGCTAATACTCCTACTTCTCCAGTAACATATTTCTTAGTATCCACTTGAGCGATTAATGCTTTATTTGAAATCATATCACCAATAGAGGCTTTCATATACTTAGCAATCTTCTCTACTACACTATATGCCTCTGGGTGAACTGCAGAATCATCTAATGGATTCTTTGCATCCTTAATACGCACGAATGCTGCCGCCTGTTGAAAGGCTTTCTCTCCTAATCGAGGTACTTTTTTTAATGCTGCTCTACTTTCGAATGGCCCGTTATCAGCTCTATATTGCACGATATTCTCAGCCATCTTCTCACCAATACCAGACACATAGCTTAACAATGATTTACTCGCTGTATTAAGGTTTACTCCTACTGAGTTCACACATTTCATCACCACATTATCTAACTCCTTCTTAAGCATCGTCTGATCCACATCGTGTTGATATTGACCTACACCGATAGATTTAGGATCTATCTTCACTAACTCTGCTAAAGGATCTGATAGACGACGTCCGATAGACACAGCTCCTCTAACCGTAACGTCATATGTAGGAAACTCATCTCTCGCTATCTTAGATGCAGAATACACAGAAGCTCCTGCCTCATTCACTATAAATACTTGTACAGGCTTGTCAAAAGCTATCTTTTTAATAAAGAACTCTGTCTCTCTCGATGCAGTACCATTACCGATAGCGATAGCCTCCACATTATAGGCATTCACCATAGAACGTATCTTCTTCATCGCCATAGTTGTGTCCTTCTGTGGTGCGTGAGGAAATATAGTCTCGTTATATAGCAAGTCTCCTTGCTCATCTAGACAGACTACCTTACACCCTGACTTAAACCCAGGATCTAGTGCTAATATTCTCTTTTGACCTAATGGCGAACCTAATAATAACTGCGTAAGGTTATCTGCGAATACTTGTATCGAATTAGCATCTGCTTTTTCTTTTGCCTCACTTAATGCCTCGTTAGATAACGCAGGTTCTAATAGTCGTTTATAGCTATCTGCTACAGCCTTCCCTACTATCTTCCCACACTCATTCTTTCCTTTTACTACATTGTCTTCTATAAAGCTAATCGCCTCGTCTTTCTCTATTGCTACGTTAAACTTAATGAAACCTTCCTTCTCAGCTCTTAGTATAGCTAATAAACGGTGTGCAGGTATCTTGTATACAGGTTCAGCCCAATCAAAGTATTGTACGAACTTCTGTGCAAGCTCATCATCCTTCTTTGCCTTAACCACCTTAGTAGAAATCACCCCACTACGTTGAAACTTTCTTCTCAGTGATTTACGCACATACATATTCTCATTAATCCACTCAGCGATGATATCAGATGCCCCTTGTATAGCCTCCTCTTCACTACATACCTTGTCATTAAGATATTTAGACGCGATAGACTCTACATCTGTAGCATTCTGTGTCATAATCACTTTCGCTAGTGATTCTAGACCATTCTCTCTAGCTGTATCAGCCTTGGTCTTGCGTGTTTTCTTATATGGTAAATACAAATCTTCAATCTCTGTCAAGTCAAAGCTACTAGAGATCTTATGTCTTAATTCATCAGTTAGTTTGCCTTGTTCTTCTATCGAATTTAGGATAGACTCTTTTCTCTTTACTATTCCATCGTACAGCTCACTATATCGCGCTATTTTCTCTATAGCTACTTCATCTAAGTTACCCGTACTATCCTTTCTATATCGAGCGATAAACGGTATTGTCCCACCCTCACCTAATAGAGATAAGGTATTCTCAATACTCTTCACACTTGCATTCACAGCTTGTTGAATAAACTCAATCAACGTCATATTTTATTATTTTAAGAATAGCTAAAATACTACCTTTGGGGCAATAAATAAATCCTATGAAGTTTTTATTCCTATACTTATTTATAATTAATTACTTAGCCTTTTCGATGTTTGCCTATGACAAGGAACAAGCTCGTAAGAATGGACGCAGAGTCTCTGAGAAGAATCTTCTGTCCCTATGCTTTTTTGGAGGTACATTAGGTGCGTGGATAGCGATGAGTAAACTTAGACATAAGATATCTAAAGACTCCTTTAAGGTCAAGTTCTTCGCAATACTAGCGATACAGGTAGCCCTGTTTTTTATGGTGTTTAAGAGGTAGTATCCATAAAAAAAGACTTATAACCGTAGTCATAAGTCTTAATAATCATATTCCCTCTGATTAGTCTCTATAACTAAATCTATTCCTTTTGCTCTTGCCTTCTTCTTTGCATTCTGTCCATCAGTTTTTACTTTAGGGCCACTACTACAAACAATATATCCCTTTGAATTCTTATTAGTTCCAAGTATATTCCTCGTTCTAATAATCTGATCTGCTCCATGTAGAACATCACTTCCTTTTAATTCAATGTATATATCAAGATCTTTCATATCAACTTTTAACATTCCATCACATCTGATACCTTCTTTAACAGCACATCCATCAACGTCTATTCTAGTACTCTCAACTTTATCTATATTACACAAAGTTATCTTTTTACCATTCTCCTGAAAGACAAACTTACTCCTAGAATCAGTTATATAGCAACTATTATCAATATTACTCAGCATATTCAATATCTAAAAGTTGGTCAAATTCTCTACCTATCAAATTAGATACCTCATCTAATAATTCCGCATTAATAATATGGTTCTCTTGATCTATCAAATCTTTAAGACCATCTTTAGTCAATGCATAAGCTCCTATCTGACTACAGTCTAGCAATGTGTCTTTCGCTATTACCTTCTCTACAGCCTCGCGTTTAGATTCATCGTCTTTTATAATATTACCTGCATAGATTAGATTATTAAACGAAGTCAATATATACGGACTATGTGTAGTGATGAATAACTGTGTATTATCAGGATTACTATTATATGTCTTTGCTAATAGTTCTACTATAGCCTTCTGCGCCGTTGGAAACAAATGAGCTTCAGGTTCTTCGATGTATAATGTACTCTTATCATTACTAATCTTTTTATAATAAATAGACGATAGCCCTAAGATAAGAGGAAGTGCTTCTTGTTGACCCGAAGAAGTATTTCTTATCTCCACTCTTCTATCATCGTTATGTATAATGTATTGTATCTTATCTTCATCAAAAAAATAATCACCGCCAATAATAGACTTCAAAGCATTATCAAATAGATCACTATTACCTTCATTATCTTTACACATCTGTTTAAAAAACGTATATAGTTGTCCGAAGTGGATCATAAAATAGTCCAAATTATTACTATTTTTTCCAATTATTGAATAAATATTAGTGTCTATTGTAGAAAAGAAACTTCTTCCAGCTGGTATGAAAAATTGTGGAGTATAATTATAACCAACAATTCTAAATATCTTGTTTTTCACCTTCTCTTGCAAGTTACTATTTCTAATCCAAAGTTTTTCTGATATACCATTATTCAATTGATGATATTTAAGCTCATCATCTAATAAAAAAACTTCATTAATTAACTTAATCATATTATTATAAAAACTAAGTTCAAAATCTTCTTTATTACTTCCTTTTATAACATAAAGAATTTCTCCATTTTTCTCATAACTAATTACGGCTTCCTTCTTACTACAGAATGCACAACAATCAAATATTTCAAAAAACTTCGTATTTAATCCATCTTTAAACTCATCAATACTTTCAATACTATAAAGATTCTTAAGATAGAAATCATTAATAATATCCCTAAAAAAGTAAATCAATTTCACCACCACACTTTTACCCACACCTTGAGGACCTATCAATATATTGATTGGTTTAATATCCATTTCTAATTCCTCAATACCTGCGAAATTCTTTATTGATATTCTCTCTTTACTTTCCATTGATCTAATTAATTACAGTGTTTTAAAAATACGATTAAATAACCGAAATACAAATATACATCTAAACCTCCACCCTTTAAAATAACTTTTCAGTTTATCACTTCCTTTCCGTTCTCATACATCGTAGTCTTAACTACATTCCCTTTCTCGTCATACTCAGTCGCTAATCCATGTAGTTCTCCGTTTAAATAATTACATTCTTTTTGTAATTTTCCTTTAACAGTATAGTATAATTGCTTGCCTTCTAAAACATTATTTAAGTAATTTTCTTCTTTACTCATTTTCCCATTCTCATAATAAGACAAATGTTTTCCCTCCTTTTTATCAACCTTATAGTAAGCTTCATTCTTCAACTTCTTATTCTTATAATAGCTATATTGCTTTCCGTCTAAATTTCCTTTCTTAAAAGAAAACACCATTGATAGATTACCATTATCATAAAACTTTTCCCCTCTACCTTCTAACAGGTCATTCTCAAAAATCAAAATGTCCTTAATATTTCCATTCTCAAAGTAAAATATTCTCTTCATTATCTTTCCTTTACTATAATAGGACTCATTATCTATTTTTCCATTCTCATAATAAGTCGATATCTTCCCATCTAATTTCCCATCCTTATAACTAAATCTCATATAGATCTTTCCATTTTCGTGAAACCACCATGCAGATCCTTCGGACTTATTATTTTTATATGATACTATATCATACACCTCTCCATTCTCATAGTATCTCTTGCTTCTGCCCATTATTACCCCATTTACATAAGGTGTTTCTTGGTATTTTAACCCTGATTCATAATATCTTATTTCGATTCCCTCTTTAACCCCGTTTACATAGGGAGTCTCTCCACTTACCACCCCATTACTGTAATACTCTTTTTCAAGTCGATTATTCACTCCATCTAAATACAAAGTCTCTTTTAGCACTTTTCCTGTCATACTATACACTTTCTTTGTATTGAGTATTCCTTTGTTATAAGTCTCTTGTATATATACTTCACCGTTTTCATAATACTTAGTACTTAATCCATCTAACTCACCATCCCTATAAACCATCTCTTCCTTAATGATTCCTTTTACAGGAACTTTAACATACTCACCATCAGCCAAGCCTTCTTTATCAAATTGAATACTAAACAACTGACCATCTTCATAAAACTCTTTATACTTACCATTCCTTTCACCATTCTTATACATTCCTATACGCTGTAGTTGACCACTCTCATAATACTCTTTATGCTCCCCTTCCTCACCCCCCTTCATATACATCCCAATACTCTGTAGCTGTCCGCTCTCGTAATACTCTTTAAATTCCCCTTCAACTTTTCCTCTCTTATAAATTCCAATATTCTGCAGTTGACCGTTCTCATAATACTCCCTATACTCCCCTTCAACATTCCCATTCTTATACATTCCTACACTATGTAGTTGGCCACTCTCGTAATACTGCTTACGCTCTCCTTCTCCCAACTCATTCTTAATGATTCCAATACTCTTCAGTTGACCACTTTCGTAATATTCTTTAGCCTCACCTACTTCTATCCCATTAGTAAACATTACTATTGTCATTATTTGACCACTCACATAATACTCTTTAAACTCCCCATCGCGCATTCCATGCTTATAGACACCATCTGCTAGTATATTACCATTCTCATCATACAACCACCCTTTCCCCTCTAACTTTCCATCTTTATAATTTAAGCTCTTCTCTATCACCCCATTCTCATAGCACAATAGATATTCCCCTGTATAAGGTGTCTCAGTCCATTTATTATACCATATGCCCTCTTTATTTTCTAAAAACACATCCCCCTGCTGAGCCATACCCACCACAGATAGCAACAAACACCCTAATATAATTAACCCCTTTCTCATAACGTTGTTTTAAGCTACCCTATTAAGTTTCTCATTACTCTTCCCTATCCTCATATGCATCCCCATAAGATATAAAATCTCCTGTAGCCCAATACCACTGTTCTCCTTTACTTTGGCATAGCCTCTCTAATAATTCTGTAAAACTCTGAGCGATGACCATAGCTTCTCCTGTCACAGCATGGATATCTATATAACTATCATAGCACTGACCTAAATAATTACTATCTAAATCTATACTAATGTATTGACCTACCTGTTCTGACTCAGCTATTAAGTACCAGTCATTACTAATATCTCCTTCTAGCTCTTCCCATATCACATCTCCTTCGGGATATAATACCTTATTCGTAGGTATTACCTCTCCTAAAGTCACTATCCTAATTCCAAATGGCTCATCTAAATAAAAATCAACTGAATCATAATGTGTATAAAAATACTCCACATCTAAAGGCAATCCTCTAGGTATAACCTTGTTCGTAGATGACTTTTTCAAAACACAGCCTTCGCTTAATGCTATAGTGGCTAATACTTCTTCTATTTTACTCATTTCTATTATAGATTTGCTGTCCTTTCTTTAATTGCTCTATCAAATCCTTGCTTTACAGCTTTGTCTAACCAATACAGATAAAGCTCATTATTAGCCAACATTCCCTTACCCTCTTTATACATCATAGCGAGTACATACTGTCTATGTGCATCACCTGATTCAGCACGAGTATCATAATATAGAACATCACCTGTAGCACTCACTTCCCAATAATCTACTTTAGTAGGTCTATAAATCCGAATGCTGTCGTTATCTATCCACTTAACCGTATGTATATTCTTAATCAAAATATCCTCCACTAATACACCACAACTACAAGTCAATAACTGAACTTTATAAAGCGTATTATCATTCTTATCTAACATCTCAATGCCTACTGTTAATATTGATAGTGATTCAAAACAATAATAGATACGATACATTAACCCTCTCTTGTTTCTTTTTCCCTGTTGGTAAACAAACTCAACATTAAATAGATTGTCTCTTACATTGTTATCAAGTTTCTCAACATCCACACCTATTAGAAATTCAACACTAAGTCGATCTATGATATCTAGATACATATACAATACCTCTGTAATAGTTAATCCTTGTTTAAAAGGCACTAGTATCGAAATCACTCTACCCACTATCTCTAACTCTCTAGTGCTTACGTTCTCTAAACAATGAATATTAATGCGATATCTCTTACTCAACTTCTGCTTTCTGAGACAACTATTGATTAGTCTTACTACTCTCAGATGAAGTAATTCCTCATCCTTAGGAACATCACTATCTAAATAATACTGTATATATGTCATACTAATTAAGTCTTAATCCACTAAAATCAATAACTTCCTCATATCTATTTAATTATACTTACTAACACTTCATTCATATCATCTAATCACTTCTAAAGCACCACCTTCTTTCGGTCTATGTAGATTAATCTCATAAAAACTAGTCCTTCCACCATCTCGAGCTACAAGTGCCAAGGGGGATTTATTATAATTCTCCTTATCTACCCGTACTAACTTTACTATCCGACCGCCTGCATATAACCTCATTTCATAATCTTTTAAAGGCTCTATCTCTTTGCTTTTATAACTGTTTTTCCAAAAATCAATTAAGAAATTAGCGTAACTACTACTTTTTAGATAAGAATACTGATGATAGTCTAATTGGCTCTTATAAGCAATACGAGCCAATTCCTCTGCTTTACCCTTATTAAAACTCTCTATTACATTGGTATATACTGTCTCAACCTCCTTCTGCAACTTAGCCCTATCATCCCTCTGAAGATCTACACTACTATCCCAATTCTGTACATCGTGTTCATAACACACCTTAGGAACATCAAAGACAATACTATCTTCGAATGCAGCTAAAGAGGTCTCATACTGTGGAAGAGAATAGGTATAAACAGTAGTAAGTTCTCCGCTCTTATTTTGACAGACAATACTAAAATCAAACTTAGACTTGCTCAGATCTAAGCTCTTTTTGCTACCATAGTTCACGTCTACAGCAGGAGTTACTACTACTTCCGCTTTCTGTACACCACTCTTTATGATAGCCTGATTTATAGGGATATTACCCGTAAAAACTCCTGAATCATAATGGCTAAAAACAGGAAAACCATTCACTAACACTTCATAAGTACAACCATAAGATTCTTTAACCGCAAGAATATACTCTAGTTCTTCATCGTACTCCTTTATCTGCTTAAACATTGCTCTTGTACTCTCTACATAGCTTTGATTAAGTCTATCTTGAACCTTATTCGGTCGTTGACCACAAGCGTTTAATCCAAAAAACAGTAGTAAAAACACTAATATTTTATTCATAACACATCCTTTTACTTCTGATTATTAGAGAGTTAAATTACTTAAAATCAATACAATTACCATAAATATACGGTAAATTATCATTCAAAAATCACCTCCCCACATACACCACCACACTCGGATTAAAATCCTTCCCATTATACAGAGTCAACTGATTAGGGTTGTTATTGATAGGATAGAAGAACTGTATCTCTGCTACCACCACCCTCAAGTCACTTCCTGCAGGTACTATGATCTTAAATAATGGGGATTCTACGACCTTATCACTCTTGCTAAAATCAATAGATAGTGTATTCGTTACGTTTCCAATGTTAGCATCCATATCATTCATAAAGAATCCTTCTATGCGGATACTTGCGTGTGTGCATAGGGGAGGGAAAACCACTTGCTCTATTGGAATAAACGTATCTATCTTCACACTTAACTTATTGTCAGTTAATACTTCTAACGCGATATCCCCTAAAAAAGTATCTGTAAACAACTGCTTCGTATTCCACTCAAAACCGATAATATCCTCAATCGATGTATTATACACTGTAGTCTCTGTTATCGGAAGTGTTGTATTCTTTCTCAAAGCTTTCATCACTTGTCCCATTAATCGCTGATGAGCAGTAGACTCATATCTATTACCAAGAAAGAGTTCAATACTCCTACGCAGGATTTTTAGACTATAAGCCGTGCGTTTAAACAACTTCGCAGACGGATTATTCTCTTTGTTCTGATTAGATCGATCTGGTCTAGTTTGTACGATTTGCACATTGTTTAATGTTCTAAAATACACAGGTCCACTCACCCCTGTCATTCGTCCTTTAGGAGACAACTTTGCCATAATTTTTTGTTTTTATTGATTGGTATCTTTTCTATCCACAAAGATTGTTCCTCTTGATAGTTATGTCATAGGCAGGTGATAGGGTAGTGATAGGCTCTTTTGCGATGTTATCAGCCGACCAACTGCCTATCAACAGCCCACCACAAGCCCACCACCCAAAATATAGAAGTACAAAAAGGAGATTTCACCTCCTTTTCTAGACATTTTGTACAAGTTAAATGTTTTATCAATTTTGTCGAATTATCTCATTATTTTACTGAAAATGAACAGTTTCCTACCCATCTTGTCACTGACGGATAAATATCACATTGTCAGTCATAATTCAAATATTTTATACTTATCCCACTACATACCAAAAACCTAAATTCATACTGCTCTCGTCTATTAAATCTAGAAGAGAAAGACAGGCTATATTCTCAAAATAACCATAGCAAATCTCCTTCGTACTTCCAAGAGTCTGACCTAAGACTATTTCAGCATATTGGTTCTCGTCACGTCTAGAGATAAAGTGTCCTTTCGTATTTTCATATTGGTTTAGATAGGTGTCTTCGACGGCATCAGAAGCAAGTAGGAGAGCGGTTTGTTGATTACTGTCTTTTAAGGAGAACTTGCCTTTCTCTATACATCCGAAGTACTCAGGCAAGGCAAAATCAGGCTTATTGATCTCGTGATACTCTACTTGTACAGAGTTCATCTCTACCATACTGAAGAAGTCTTGCGTTTCTTTAGTGTTTCCGATCACTGCTTCTAAGGATTTAATAGTCTCCATAGAGGTAGCGAATAGTACGTTAGCATACTCGTTATCATAGTTGCGCACTAAGCATTGATACACTATACCTTCTACCTGTGTCAACTGTCGCTCAAAACGCAATACAGCGAAGAGCAACTCGTCATCACTGACCTCAGTTTTCTTCTTAAAACTTGTGAATTCCATCGCACATACAGATGCATTACTTACTCGTATCATACTTGTTTTTATTAAGATTAGGACACAAAAGTAGAGTAGGGCAGCGACATCCTTTTGTCAGGGGTATGCGTGATTTTGATCTTTCTATTTCTTCACTTTAGGGTACGCCTTCATAATCTCTAGGTAAGAACTTCTAAAGGCAGTAAGGCTTTTATAACCTATCTTAAATGCAATCTCACTTAGGGTAAACGCCTTGGTATCTAACAATTCGATACTCTTTAGAATACGGATAAGCTGTAAGTATTTCTGTAGAGTCAGCCCTGTTTCTTGCTTGAATAAACGCTGTAGATTGCGCACAGACATAGTCGATAGCATAGCCAACTCCTCTAGATCTAATCCCATTTCATATTGTTTATTAATATGGACACAGACAGGCTTTAACCTATGATCCGACGGGACGGGAATTTGGAGAGATTCGTTCTCCTCACAAAAGTATTTTAAACTCACGAGGATGGCTTGTAAGAACTGTTCTTTCTCTATGTCTAACGCCACAGATCTGTTCCACTTAGAAGCATAGTGCAGCATTTCTCTAAGTACAGTAGGAGCAGGGAACACGTGCACTTGCGCATAGAACGTCTCTTTGGGGACGTCCTTATATAACAGTACTTTCAGATTAATATCCGTCGCTGTAGAGGTAGTTGCGTGGCGTTGTCCTGATGGGATCCACACTACGTGATGCTGAGGTATTAAGTATATACGATCGTCTATATGGAGATATTGGTAGCCTTGTTCTACATAGGTCAACTGATATCGCTGATGGGCGTGGGGATATTCGTCGTGAAGGAAGTTGTCTTCATACCACACATACGCCTGTACGTTATGTGTATCTTCATACACTCCATTTATCTTCTCGGTTAATCCACATTTGATATTGTCGTTATACATATACTTTTTGGCAAATATAATATAAACGCCATCAATACCTTTGGTATCAAATTAAAAATCAAATCAATGAAAACTATTCATATTCTAGTATTAGCCATACTAACGTTATTTATCTCCCCAAAAATCACAGCAAAAGAGACTCCTACTAACATATTAGTATTAATCCATTCTGACAAGGGTGGTACGTATAAAATGGCACAAGAAATAGCAAAAGGAATAACGTCTAACCCCGATACCAAAGCAACCATAAAGCTAGTCAAGGCTAGTGATAATCCGTTGTTATCCACTATACCTATTGCTACAGTATCAGAATTACCTAGCTACGATGGTATCGTATGGGGATCGCCTGTGTACTTCGGTAATATCAGTACCCCGATGAGTGCCTTTCTAGCTCAGATGGTAGATGTGTGGACAGCTCACGCCCTAGAGGGAATGCCAACGGCAGTATTTATGTCTGCGGGAAGTGGAGCAGGGAGAGAGCTAGCCTTACAGTCGTTTTGGAATAGCCTAGCCGTACACGGTATGATATTAGTATCTAATGGTATCCGCACTACTGAGAAGATAGATAACAGCATTCCGCAAGGTAATAGTGTATTAGGAGCAAGTAGCCTTGCCTCTAATAAGGCAGTCGTACGCCCAAGTGAGAGCGAATTACTAGTCGCTTATGAGCAAGGAATGAACTTCGCTAAAGTAGCTACAGCCTTAAAAGGAACTTTTAATAAGACTGAAATTACTATCGCTAAACAACCGACTACAGATATCGAAACAACGTTAAAACAAAAGAATATAATACTACCTACAGCGCCTAATCCTGTAGGGAACTATACTCCGTACTCTAGATCAGGTAATCTTGTCTTCATTAATCAAGTGGCTCTAAAAGAGGGGAAAGTACTCTATCCTGGTAAAGTAGGAGTAGACGTCACAGAAGAAGAGGCTAAGAAAGCTACAGAGCAAACTATGCTTAACGTTATCGCTGTGCTTAAACTTGCAGTAAATGGCGACCTTAACAAGGTAAAGAAAACGGTACAACTGACAGGTATATTTAATACTACTACTGATTATACCCAACACGCTAATCTAATGAATGTAGCATCTGACTTATCCGTAGCTATATTTGGCGATAAGGGTAAGCACGCTAGAGGTACTTTAGGAACGAGCTCTATCCCTGTTAATTCTCCTGTAGAAATACAAGCTATCTTCGAGGTGGAATAAATAAAGGTAGTCTTTGAATACTGTTATTTAGTCTTTCAGATTATCCCTAACTTGGCATTTCTAATACCCTAATCGGTTAGATATGCAGTACCCATACTACTCACTTACAGCGTTTAATAAAAACTACAGTTATGAATTCACTAGTGTATCTGATAACAAAGTAATCGAAAAAACAATTAACTTTACACTGTTAGATATTGAAGATGGATTATATAATTTAAGCTTTGGTGATAAGGATAAGAACACTGTAAATAGTAGTGCTATTGACGATAAAATCGTTAGTAATAATGGTGATATGAATAAGGTGTTAGCTACCTTATTTCAGGCTGTTTTGCTCTTCACAGAGAACAAAGATTTCTATAAGATCTATTTTACTGGTAGCACTCCTGCACGGACGCGATTATACAGAATGGCTATATCAAATAACTATGATGATCTATCTAAATACTTTGTCATTTATGGAGTAGACCATAAAGGTATAGTTGTTTACTTTAAGAAGAATACAGAGTATCGAGGTTTTTTAATCATACCTATGCAAAGCAATCAAAAATAATTAGTTATGAAAAAAGAAATTAATTTTAACGACAGAGAGGACGATAACACACCTACAATCACTTATTCTGATAGAGAAGAGGTTATCATTGATAACACAGGTAAGGTAGAAGCTGCTATTGCTTTAATCAACGAATTAAAAGCTTCCGGAGAATGGCAACGTTTCAATGAAATGTTAGAGCGAAATAGAACAGAAAAAAGAGCTAAAGAGTAACTATTCTAGTCCCTAATATAATACCGCAAATAATAAAGGATGATAATAAACATATAGAAGGAAACAAAGTAGATAGTACGCCTACAATCACTTATTCTGATAGAGAAGAGGTTATCATTGATAATACAGGTAAGTTAGAAGATATGAAGATTTTAGTAGCTGAACTAAAAGCTAATGGTGCCTTCGAACGTCTTAATAAACTTATAGAACAGACTAGAACTGATAAAAGATCTCAAGAGTAACTATTCTACTCCCTAATACAATACAGCAAATAATAAAGGAGCATAGGGGATAGTGAAATATATCACAGAATATAATCAAAGACAGTAATAAAACAAAAAAGCACGTAGTCTATAGACTATATGTTTTTTTGTTTTTAAAATATGGTGATTACTCACTTATGCGCAAGTAATTTTGTTCACTCTGTTTTGGTGTCTACCTCCTTCGAAATCTGTGTTTAAGAAAGTCTCTACCATCGCTACAGCTTGCTCTATAGAAGTGTAACGAGCAGGAATACTAATCACATTAGCATCGTTATGTAATCTTGCTAACTCTGCAATCTCCTTAGTCCAACACAATGCACAGCGTACACCTTGGTGCTTATTAGCTGTCATCGCTATACCATTACCACTACCACAGATAACGATACCGAAGTCTGCCTTACCTTCATCTATATCTGCACCTACTTTATGTGCATAATCAGGGTAATCTACAGATGAGAAATCATCTACTCCATAGTTAGTTACAGTAATTCCTTTGTCTTCTAAATACTTCACGATAGCCTTTTTATACTCAGGTCCAGCGTGGTCGTTTCCGATTGATATTTTCATGATATGTTGTGTGTAATTATTAGATACAAAGTTAAGAATAAATCTCTTTTAGAGCCCTAATTCTTCCACAGCTATTTGCCTCATCTCTACTTTTCTAACTTTACCTGATATTGTCATCGGAAATTCCGTTACGAACTTCCAATATTTAGGTATTCTGAAGTGCGCTATCTTCTCATTACAGAACGCCTTTAATTCCTCAGGAGTAACAGACATATTCGGTTTAAGAATAATCCAAGCCATAATCTCCTCACCATACTTCTCGTCTGGCACACCTATGACCTGTACATCTGCTATATTTGGGTGAGTATATAAGAAGTCCTCTATCCACTTGGGTGATATATTCTCCCCTCCGCGAATGATAAGGTCTTTCATACGCCCAGTAATAGCAATATATCCGTCCTCATCCATAGTAGCCAAATCACCTGTGTGCATCCATCTATTCTCATCTAATACTTCTGAAGTCAAGGTGCGATTATTCCAATACTTCAACATAACAGAATATCCACGAGTACACAGTTCGCCTGCTTCCCCTCTAGAAACAATTCTACCTGTTTCAGGATCTATAATCTTTATTTCTAAGTGATCTTGTACTGTTCCAACTGTAGTGGTTTGTTTGACAATATCAATACCTATATGTGTTTGCGTAGATACAGGCGAGGTTTCTGTCATTCCATAACAGATACTGACTTCCTCCATGTGCATCTCTGATTTCACCTTTCGCATTACTTGCTCAGGGCACAGAGAGCCCGCCATCACCCCTGTACGCAGAGAACTAAGATCATAATCCTTAAAGTTGGGCAATTGCAATTCGGCGATAAACATAGTCGGAACACCATAAAGTGAAGTACATTTCTCATCTTGGACAACTTGCAGGGTCTTCGCAGGGTCAAAACCATCATTTGGAATTACCATCGTAGCCCCATGAGAAGTACAACACAGATTCCCAATAACCATACCGAAACAGTGATAAAACGGTACAGGTATACACACTCTATCTGCAGAGGTATACTTTAATCGCTTACCGATAAAGTAACCGTTGTTTAAAATATTGTGATGTGTTAGAGTCACACCCTTTGGAAAACCTGTAGTTCCAGATGTGTATTGAATATTCACAGCTTCACCGAACTGTACTGAATCTTCTATAATAGCTAACACTTCGTCTGTTATTTGATCACTATCTGATAAGAACGAATCCCACTCTTCTCCTAAGAAGACAACTTCCTTAAGCGATGGACAATCTTCAAAAATCAGAGAGATAATCTTACGATAATCACTACTTTTAAAACTAGGAGCAGAGACGATTAGCGATATTTCAGACTGATTTACAGCGAATTCAATTTCATGAGCGCGATAAGCAGGGTTAATATTCACTAAAATTACCCCAATACGAGCAGTGGCATATTGCATTAATACCCATTCGTAACAGTTAGGTGCCCAGATACCTACTCGATCTCCCTTCTGTATATTATGTGCTAAAAGTGATTTGGCTACTTGGCTAGTAATGTCATAAAATTCTTTATAAGTAGCTCTAAATCCCTGATGAACACTTACTAAGGCCTCGTTATCGGGGTAGAGATCGGTCATTCTCTTCAGATTTTGTCCAATGGTTTCTCCTAACAAAGGTATGCTAGACGCACCATGCACATAAGAAATTGCATTCATAAAATATTGATTTTTTGGTTATCTCTAAAATACAAAATTTTAAATACAATTAGTAATTGTGCTAAAGATTCTTAACTACAGCAAATAAATGCTTTATTATATTCAAGTTTCAACTGTTTATAAGCGCTTTTAGAAAATACACATCAGAATCCTTTTAAGTCTAGTGCAAGTAATTAACACCACGAATACATCTATAAAACAACTAGTTAAAGCACTATAATTCAGTAACTTTATACTTAACACTTTGTATATAATTAAACCCAGATTACGCATTAGCCAAATACTACAAAGCAATTCTACTTCATCGCTCTTTCATTAGCTCTAAAACCATACTATAGTATGCTTGTATCACTAATTCAGATCTATCTTGTATAATTACTTTTCGTTTATATGTCTATCGCGTAATCTGGGTTAAAAAGGATGAAAAATGAGACAACTTAAATCAATAGGTTTATTATTCACAGTCTTTTGTTCTATGAATATGTACGCGCAAATTGATGACGGTACATACCGATACGCTGATAGTAAACCAATAAATGGAAAGCTAAAATGCTTTTATGCGAATAAACAATTAGCAGAAGAAGCAACGCTAGTCAATGGTAAAAAAGAAGGAGTTAACAAAGCTTACTATAGTGATGGGAAGCTAAAAAAAGAATGCGCCTTTAAAGACAATAAATTAAACGGATCATTCAAGGAATACTATTCTAATGGCAAAGTAAGCTACTCCGCTATCTATGTTAATGGAGCTAGAGAAGGCTTAGTCCAGGCTTACTCAGAGACTGGACAATTAGAGGATGAATACAATTATAAAAATGGTTTGCTAAATGGGATTTCAAAAGACTACTTAGATGGGAAGCTTCTTCAGAAATCAACATATATACAGGACAAACTTGATGGAGAGTTTTTCTATTATCATCCTAATGGCAAAGTGAAGATTAAAACACTTTATAAACAAGATAAAAAGGAAGGTCCTGAAAAGATATATGCTCTAGCAGGAACTTTACTAGAAGACAATAATTATCTAGATGGAAAGAGAAGTGGTTTAAGAAAAATCACTGATACTAAAGGTAATCCAGTTAGAGAAATGACCTATATCAATGGATTTTTAGACGGAGAATATAGACAATATGTAGCTGCCGATTTGTATATCAGAAGGATGTTTAAAAATGGATATGAAATAGGTAGGGTTACCCTACACAATGCAAAAGGAAAACTGGTAGATCAATCAGATGTCATTTATAAAAGTGTCTATGAACCCTTTGTTACTAAAGCAATGCAAACCTTTAATCCCGATGACTATGAAGAATAAAGCTGTTTTTTTTATTTCATGTATACTTACTTGCATGATAACTAGTGTGTATGGACAAGAGGAAGCAGTGGTATATCAACTAGATGGAAAACCTCTTAATGGAAAAATACAAAGATATAATGACTATGATATAAAAGTAGAAGATGTCACTTATGAAGATGGAATGCGTACAGGGATTAGAAAAAACTACTATCGCAATGGAGTGTTATTTTCTGAAGGTAAATATGTTCTAGGCAAACTAGAAGGAGACTACAAAACCTATTATGAAAATGGTAAAACTAAAGGAATCTATCCTTACAAAGAGGGATTAAAAGAGGGACTAAGCAAATTCTATGACGATTCTGGGAAGATAGAATACGAGACATTATTCAAAAGCGATAAGAAGGAATTAAATAACCGCTTTTATGATAATGGCAAAATAAAGTATACTACAACCTATGTTGATGGGATTAAAACACAAGAAGACAAGTTTACTCCTAAAGGAAAACTTGACCAAAGAAGTTACTACAAAAATGACAAAATAGTTAAAATAGAATACTATGAGAATGGTAAATTCGCACATGGTTTAGACTTTGACTAGCTTGTTTTAAGCTCAGAAATAGAAACAAAATGTAAAGTAAGAATAGAGTATCTACACACCTTTATTCTTGCTTCTTTCATTATATAATACAAGGTTTTCTTAACTTTTTGGAAAATAAATCAGAGTATTCTAAATTTGCAGTATTAAACGTGCTTGAAATAATCGAGACACAATGTGCTTATCAACGATTAAATAATAGAATAACCCTACCTTCCTTTCTATAAAAGGGTTATTTCTCTCTCTATTTCTTCAAAAACTTAGCTACTAGAAGAAGAAATCATATCGTTGATTTAAATAATCAAAATTAAAATATTATTAAAAATAGGATTAAATAGTTAGTAATTCGTACATTTAAGAATAATTACCAATCCTATTTTAGGAAACATAATGAATTAGAAAATGGCAAAAAACCTTAAACATAAGAAGAGTAAATCATTTGATTTTGCTCCTAAAATATTAAAGTTCTTATCTAAGAACACAACCAAATCTTATAACTATAAGCAGATAGCTGGTCAGTTAGGAGTAGATGATACACAAGGTAGAAATGAGATCATCAAAGAGATCAAACACCTTATAGCTAAAGGAAAAATAGAGGAGATAGAAACTGGTAAATACCGCTTTATCCCTACAGCTAATTATGTAGAGGGTCGTATCGATATGACCTCTCGTAAGACAGCTTACTTAGTAGTAGAAGGAGTAGAGGAGGATGTATTTATCCCAACAAACAACTTAAACAAAGCACTTGATGGTGATTTAGTGAAAGCGTATATCTACAACAAACGCAAAGGTAAAAAACCTGAAGGTGAAGTAGTAGAGGTTATCGAAAGACACAAAAATCAGTTCGTGGGTGTTATCGAAATTCAAAAGAACTTTGCTTTCGTTTCTACATCAGATGCTAAGATGTACACAGATATCTTCATTCCTAAAGAGAAAGTGGGAGATGCACGTGATGGAGATGTAGTAGTGGTAGAATTAGAAGATTGGCCAGAGAAAGCAGATAGCCCATTCGGTAAAGTGATGAAAGTACTTGGTAAACAAGGTGAACACGATACTGAGATACACGCTATCTTAGCTGAGTATGGATTAACAGCCGAATTCCCTAAAGAAGTAGATGACTTCGCTAACAAAATAGATACCTCTATCAATGATGACGAAGTAGCTAAGCGTAGAGATATGCGTGATGTACTTACTTTCACCATTGACCCTAAAGATGCAAAAGACTTTGATGATGCCTTATCATTCCGAATATTAGAGAATGGTAACTACGAAATCGGTGTTCACATCGCTGACGTATCTCACTATGTAAAAGAGGGAACTATCTTAGATGAGGAAGCTTATAACAGAGCTACTTCAGTATATTTAGTAGATAGAACAGTACCTATGCTACCAGAAGTACTTTCTAACTTCGCTTGTTCGCTTAGACCTAATGAAGATAAGTTTACATTCTCTGCTGTATTCGAACTAGATGATAAAGCTGAGATTAAAAATAAATGGTTTGGACGTACTGTTACGCACTCAGATCAACGTATGGCTTATGAAGAGGCACAGTATATCATAGATTCTAAAGATAGAGTAATACCTGCTGATATTTCGCTTACAGGTGAAGATCAGGAGATCAGTGAAGAAGTAGCAAATGCAGTACTTAAACTAGATGAGCTAGCTAACATTATGCGTAAACAACGTATGAGTGAAGGTGCTATTTCATTTGATAAAGTAGAGGTGAAGTTTAACTTAAATGCAGAGGCAGAGCCGATCGGTGTGTTCTTTAAACAATCTAAAGAGGCTAACCACTTGATTGAAGAGTTTATGCTACTTGCAAATAGAAAGGTATCTGAGTTTATTGGTAAACAGAAGAAGACTTTTGTATACCGTATTCACGATGAACCGGACCAAGAGAAATTATTTGGTCTTCAAAACGTTATATCTAAGTTTGGACATAATCTGAACTTTAAATCTAAAGCAAGTATCTCTAAATCTATCAATAAATTACTGAAAGACGTAGAGGGTAAAAAAGAACAAAACCTTGTGGATACACTAGCGATCAGATGTATGAGTAAAGCGAGTTATTCTACGAATAATATCGGTCACTATGGATTAGCATTTGATTACTATTCACACTTTACATCACCTATACGTCGTTATCCTGACGTTATGGCTCACAGATTATTACAACACTATTTAGACAACGGTGCTAATGTGAATCCGGAGGTATATGAAGTAAAATGTTCTCACTGTTCTTCTAGAGAAAGCCTAGCTGCTAATGCAGAAAGAGACAGTATTAAATACATGCAAGTTAAATACATGTTAGACCAAAAAGATACAGAATTCTTAGGGGTTATCTCTGGTGTTACAGAGTGGGGTATCTATGTAGAGATCGTAGAGAATAAATGTGAAGGTATGGTGCGTATCAGAGAGATTAAAGACGATTATTTCGTATTCGATGATAAACAATATGCATTAGTAGGACAGTCTACTAAAAAGATACTACAACTAGGTGATGAAGTTATTGTAACTGTGAAGAATGCAGACCTAGTCAAAAAACAATTAGATTTTAACTATATCAAAAAAGTAAACTAAGTATGAGAAAAACAGCTTTATTTATAGCTTTATTCTTGACAACAATGTCATTCGCTCAAACAACAAAAGTAATCGGAGACTACACTAAAGTAAGTGTATTTGATCAGATAGCAGTGACATTAATACCTGGGGAAGAAGGAAAGATCGAGATAGAAGGAAGTAAAGAAGAATACGTTAATGTGGTAAACAAGAATGGAATTCTAAAGGTAAAGATGAACTTTGTCAATAGCTTTCAAGGAGAGGATATTAAAGTAAAATTATACTATAAAAACTTAACTGAGATTGTAGCTGAACAAGGTGCTAGTATCAAAGGAGAAACAGCTATTAAAGCTACCTCTTTAATAGTAAATGCTAAAACTGGAGGAGTAATCAATGCTAAAATAGATGCTGAAAAGGTGATCGTTAAATCAAGTGCTGGATCTGTAGTTACATTAACTGGTAAAGCAACTGTACAAGATGTCTTAAATAGCTCTGGAGCTAAGGTTAAAAATAAAGATCTAAGTACTAATCAATCTATCGTAACAGTAAATGCTGGTGGAGTCGCTGAGGTAAAAGCAAGTGATTTAGTCGAGGCTAAAGTTAGAGCAGGTGGAGAAATTAGAATTTACGGAAAGCCTAAAACAATAAATGAAAAGAACGTTTTAGGAGGTGTAATCACAAAAGTAGAATAAGCAAAGAACCTTTTTACTTAAAAAAATCGTATATTGCAATTTTAATACATAAATGCCAATTTTAGAATTGGCATTTTTTAATTATATAGGATGTTTGATAATTTATTAACAGGTGTCACACTTGGATTCTTTCTAAGTTTTATGATAGGACCTGTTTTTTTTATTCTTATTGAGACAAGTATAACTAGAGGTTTTAAAGCAGCTATTGCATTTGATATAGGTGTAATACTAGCTGATGCGGTATTCTTTGCTATAGCATTTTTCAGTAGTTTTAAACTAATCAATGCAATAAAAGATGACCCTGCCTTATTTCTTTTTGGAGGAATGATTATGTTAACTTACGGTATCATATCATTTGTAAAACTAAAGAAAGTACAGGTACATACCTTACAGTTAGCACCACCAAATCTAAGACGTGAATACTTAAATCTCTTTGCTAAAGGATTCTTACTTAATTTTATTAATGTAGGAGTACTTGGTTTTTGGTTAGGTATCATCATCACATTAGGCCCTCAGATGGATATGGATCCTAATAAGATGTTTACCTTCTTTGGATTCACTATTTTAGCTTACTTCATTACTGACCTCTTTAAAATATTCTTAGCTAAGAAACTACGTGAGAAGTTAACCGCTAAAAACATATTAAAAATTAAGAAGATCAGTAGCATTGTTATTATCGTATTCGGACTAGTAATTATGATCAAAGGAGTACTGCCTAAGTCAACTGAAAATGGCATTAATCTGCCACTTCCTAATATGGAGAAATCCAAATAAGTTACACTTAATATAAACAAGAAGAGCCTTAGTGATTAACTAAGGCTCTTCTTGTTTATATTGTTTTCTTGACTTTTAGGCATAAAAAAAGGATAGTTGTTACACTATCCTTTAGTTTGAGGCTTCGAGCGGATTCGAACCGCTGTAGACGGTTTTGCAGACCGCTTCCTAGCCACTCGGACACAAAGCCTTGTCCTTGAATTGGATTGCAAACTTACAACTAATTTTGATATTTCAAAACCATTCGATGTACTTTTTTACAACAATCTGAACACTTTTTATCTAACTCCTTGCATTTCAACAGTTACATATTCTACGTCACCACCCACAGGAGGATTGATTTTAGAAACTAGAACAGTTATATCCTCTACCATTGTTATTTCAAGTAGTATTCTATCAATAATTCGTTGTGCTACGTGCTCTAATAATTTAGATCTGATAGCCATTTCCTCTTTTACGATAGTGTTTAAAGTAACATAGTCTATAGAGTAGTGAAGGTCATCAGTAGCTGCTGCAATCGTAAAATCTCCTTTTGCAATTAAGTCTACGCGGTAGTCAGAACCTATTTTTGCCTCTTCATCCATACATCCATGAAAAGAAAAAGTTCTGATATTATTTAATTTAATTATTCCCATAACAGTCGTATTTGTATAATAAAGGCTAAAAGTACAAATAATTTGACGGCTTTATATGTATAATATGCTGAAAGACTATCAGCAATTGATTAGTTTTTTGATACCTTTGTAGTTATAATAATTATTTCCATGTCAACAAAAGAGAAATCATTAAACTTTATTGAGCAAATCATCGAAGAGGATATCAAGAATGGTTTGCCAACAGAAAAACTTCATTTCCGTTTTCCGCCTGAACCTAATGGTTATTTACATTTAGGTCACGCGAGTTCTATTTGTTTAAACTTTGGATTAGGTATTAAATATAATGCGCCTGTTAACTTGCGTTTTGATGATACCAACCCATCTAAAGAGGAACAGGAGTTTGTTGACGCAATCAAACATGACGTAGAATGGCTTGGGTACAAATGGGCAAATGAGGTTTATGCTTCTGACTATTTCCAACAGCTATATGACTGGGCTGTCCTAATGATTAAGGACGGCAAAGCATACGTAGACAGCCAAACTTCTGAAGTTATGGCGCAACAAAAAGGTACTCCAACTACTGTAGGTGTAGATAGTCCATATAGAAATCGCTCTGTAGAAGAGAACCTAGATTTATTCGAAAGAATGAAAAACGGTGAATTCGAAGAAGGTACGCATATCTTACGTGCTAAGATAAATATGGCACATACTAATATGCTTATGCGTGACCCTATCATGTATAGAATCATGAAAAAGGCTCACCATAGAACGAATAACGATTGGTGTATTTACCCAATGTATGACTGGGCTCACGGAGAGAGTGACTACTTAGAGAGTATCTCACACTCATTCTGTACTTTAGAGTTCCTTCCTCACAGAGAGTTATACGATTGGTTCTTAGATCAGATAGTTGATGAGAATAATATACGCCCTAAACAACGTGAGTTTGCTAGAAGAAATCTTTCTCATACAGTAGTAAGTAAGCGTAAACTAGCTCGTCTAGTAAGCGAAGGTTATGTGACTGGATGGGATGATCCACGTATGTCTACTATCTCAGGATTGAGAAGAAGAGGATATACTGCAGCATCTATTGTGAACTATGCTAATACAATTGGTATCGCTAAGAGAGATAACCTTATCGATGTATCTCTTTTAGAATTTTGTATTAGAGAAGACTTAAATAAGATCGCTCCTCGTGTTATGGCTGTTTTAGATCCTGTGAAGTTAGTGATTACTAACTATCCGGAAGGTCAAGAAGAGTGGTTAGACGCAGAGAATAACCCGGAAGAGGAAGTAATGACTTACCGTAAAGTTCCGTTCTCTAAAGAGCTTTATATCGAGCAAGAAGATTTTAAAGAAGAAGCAAACAACAAATTCTTTAGATTAACACTAGGTAAAGAAGTACGTCTTAAAAATGCTTATATCATCAAAGGTGAAAGCGTAGTGAAAGACGAGAATGGAAACATCACTGAGATACACGCTACTTATGATGCAGACAGTAGAAGTGGAAGTGGAAGTGAAGCGAGTAAACGAAAAGTAAAAGGAACTATCCACTGGGTATCTATACCACATGCTGTAGAGGCTGAAGTGCGTATCTATGATCGTCTATTCATAGACGAAAATCCTGATGGAAACAAAGAAGTTGACTTTGTAGAATTCGTTAATCCTAATTCACTAGAAGTAGTCAAAGGATATTTAGAGCCAAGCTTAAGCACTGCTGTAGATGGTGACAAATTCCAGTTCCAAAGACTAGGTTATTTCTGTGTAGATAAAGAAAGTAAAACTGATGCTATCGTTTTTAATAAAACTGTAGGATTAAGAGATACATGGGCAAAACTAGAGCAGAAATAGTATATTTTTTATCTATATCATAATTAATAAACGGCATTTTAACTTAGTATTAACGGTTAAATGCCGTTTTTTTTTTAAATTTAAGGTATTAATCATTTTAAAATTTAAAGCTATGTCAAATCGTTTAGGAAATACAGCTATCGCAGTGTTAGCTGGAGTAGTAGTAGGAGCAGGTTTAGGTATCTTATTTGCACCTGATGAAGGAAAAAAAACACGTAAGAAAATCAAAAAAACATTTAATGATTCTAAAGATGATTTAAGTGATAAGATTGATGAACTAAAAAAACAAGTACGCAATACTGTCTCTAAAAAGAAACATGACTTCGAAACTGGATTCAATGAGTTCTTAGCGAACAGTGAAGATAAAAAGGACGATGTTATTGCTAATTTAGAGAAGAAACTAGCTGAACTAAAAGCTAAGGCTGATTCTATTGCTGATAGTGTTAAAAAATAATAAGTAGAGAATATGGCATTTGAGGATATAAAAGACAATCTTGATGATATTCGTCAAAACTCTGAGGAGTTAGTCAATACCAGTTTAGATTATTACCGATTATGGGGGTTTAAAGTAACCGCTAAGGCAGGGAGTCAATTTATGACTTTACTACTTCTAGCGCTCTTCATGATGATGGCACTTCTTTTGTTTTCCTTATGTGCTGCTTATGCATTAGCTGAGTATTTTGGAAGTAACGCTTTAGGATTCCTTATAATGGGAACATTCTATCTAGTGATTACTTTCATCGCTTACTTATTTAGAAAGCCTTTAGTAGAGAGACCCTTTATTAAAAAGCTATCTGAAATCATTTTTAACGATTAAATACAGTCTGATGAGAAAATCTTATTCTTCATTTGAAGAAATCAATAATGACTTACAGATTCTAAAGATTCAACGAGATATACACTGTCATAAGATCTCTAGAGCTGTAGACAATATTAAGACAGAGTTAGCTCCAGATAATATTGTTAGAAATACATTCGGATCTGTAACTTCTTTTGTAAAAGGTTCGAATAATGCACAAGCGTTTATTATATCAGCCGCATTAAAGTATTTTTTCAAAAAAATGACAAAAAGAAAAAGTGAATAGTCATAAAAAAAGCTCCTGAGATTCAGGAGCTTTTTTTATACTATTTATTCATCTTCTAAGGCTTGATCATATCCACTGTGATGACTATTATCATTTCTGTTAGAAGATCCTTCATAACGATTAGAATTACCATTATCAGTGCTCATTTCTTTCATCTTACTACTTGCAGCAAATGATGCTATCATATTTGTCAACATATCGCTAGCAGCAGACGGAGCATTAGGTAGTAATATCAAGTTAGATCTACTATCCGCACCTACTGATTGTAAAGTATCATAGTGTTGTGTAACAACTATTAGAGCAGAAGCCTCCTGAGAGTTAATTCCCACTTTATTTAATACATCTACACTCTCTACTAATCCTTGAGCTATCTCTCTACGTTGATCAGCAATACCTTGTCCTTGTAGACGTTTAGACTCAGCTTCCGCTTTTGCCTTCGCTACAATACGAATTCTACTTGCTTCAGCTTCATATTCAGCCGCTACTTTCTCTCTATCCGCAGCATTAATACGGTTCATCGCGTTCTTAACTTGAATATCCGGATCAATATCTGTAATAAGTGTATTAATAATATCGTATCCATAAGTCGTCATCGCCTCGTTTAACTCACGCTTAACAGCTACTGCTATGTTATCTTTTCTCTCGAATACATCATCTAATATCAACTTAGGTACTTCTGCACGCACAACGTCGAATACATAAGATGTAATCTGATCATGTGGGTACTCTAATTTATAGAACGCATCTTCAACGCGATCTTGAATAACCTTAAACTGAATAGAAACTTTCAATTTTACGAATACGTTATCTTTAGTCTTTGTCTCGATTAAAACATCTAACTGTTGAATACGTAAATTTACTACTCCTGCCTTTCTATCCACGAAAGGGATCTTAATCTGTAATCCAGAATGTCTAATACTATTAAACCTACCGAATCGCTCAATAATAACAGCTGACTGCTGTTTTACTGTAAAAAAACCTAAAAGCAATAGAACTATTATCGCTCCGACTATAAAGTACATTGGTGTCATAGTGCAATTTTTATTAATTATCCTGTTAAAAATAAGTCTTTTAAGGCTTATTTAAAAATTAAAAACCATTTTATTCGAAATAAAAGCAATACAATTAAAATATCTCCTATAAATAGTTAAAATACTTCTCATACTCAATCTCAAATAATAGTTATTCAGCAAAATTAAACAAGTAGAATTTTAGGTTTCATACTTATGAAACCACTTAAAAGTAGAATTGAATACACCCAAATACTACATTTTTTTTCTCCTACCCTCACACAAGCCTCTTGACAACTGTCAATATTACTTTTTAATCTATTTTTTTAAAACACAAATAAGCATAAACAATTAATATATAATACCTTAACGATAATAAATCTACAACACCCAATCTCTAATACCCTCCTCAATCCCAACAAATTAGGGCTATGTTGTAAAACCCTAGGACAATACTTGGAGAATGATAGGACAATAGTTGGGCTGAGAAGATTTTGCCCAATTATACTGCTTTTATTCTTCCGCTATTCTACTCCTATCCAAAATTTAATCTAACTCTTAATTACAATATTATACGCCGAAATCTGACTAAAACCGAAATAATTTTCAGTGTTTTTAGCACTTAATTAATTCGAATTCAGCCATCAAGGTAGAGGAGCTAAGGGCTGAACAGCCTATAAATATTTCTCACTATTTATGTACACGATATGCTGATTTTTTTATATTACAAAACGGGAATGACATGGCAAATTGCTATTCAACCTCACAAAAAAACCAAAATCACGAAAACACAAAAAAACATAAGTTATGGCAGAAATCAAACAGGGTATACTAGGTCCAGTAAATGGTAAAGTAGGAACAGTAGTTGGAGCAACATGGAGAGGAGTAAATTACATCCGCGCTAAACCTCGCAAGTCAAGAAAAAAACCATCAATGAAGCAATTGCTCCAATGGGATAAGATGAGCCTAGTCTCTACCTTTGCTAGTAAGTTTAAGGATTTTGTCAATGCGAATTGTCCTGCAGTGTATAATGGCGAAAAATGGATCACAGGTAAAGAACAGATGATTTCAAGGCTAATGACACAAGGTATCGGGTTAGTCAACGGAGAACAACATATCAAAGTAGAAGAAGCTTTATTATCTATCGGCAACCTTGCTCCTGCAGTAATCAAGAAGATTAATCGCCTAAAGACAAGCAAGTTTAAAGTGCAATGGGAAAATGGGTTGATTAATGCCCTTACACTAAATACAGATAAACTGACGATGATGCTGTATAACGAAACCTTAGATCAGTTCACAGCAATACCTGATGTAGGAAATCGCGTAGATAAGTACGCTCATTTTAGTATACCTATGGACTGGGATAACGGTACTGTTTACTTTTGGAGTATGTGGAAAGCTGCTGACGGTAGTGTCAACAGTACAAGTTGCTTTCACGGAATAATAGAGTTAGAAAGTGTAGAGAAGGAAACAAAAATTAGAGAAAAGGAAGCAGGAAATGGGGAGCAGGGAACTGAGAACGGACAGCAGACATTTTCTGAAGTTGTACCTATAGAACAAGCTAGAGATATCTCTCTTAAAAACTTTCTAAAAGAAGTTGATACAAGTACTGAAGTAGAAGCTACATCTCCCTTTATACAACCGTTCAAAGAAAATCAAGTAGTAGATCAAGTACATACTGCGGAGCTAAATCTAACTATAGATTCAGAGAAATATTCTGAAGAAAAAGAAATTGCTCTATCTTCAATAGATGCTTTTGATAAAGAAAAGAAATTGAAAAAATGGACTCCACCTGGTTATATCCGAAAAGTAAATAAGCAAATTATCAACCAATCACAAGAGCCAAAATCCGCCGTACAAACTGAACAACCTAATGAGGGAGTATTCGATGGAGTGCGCTCTATTTTAGAATTTTCTAATATCAGTGAAGAACAAAAAGAGTGAAATAGATAACGCTTACTACATAAATATTGGTCAATTCACAACTAAACAAGTGTAGTCTATATAATGTGTTTAACCTAAATTAAGCGATAGACATATACTATGAAGTAGATTTGCTTTGTAGTATTTGGCTAATATGTAATATGGGCTTAAGCTGTTGACTTCTTATTTTACTAGAATAATATTAGCGAACAATAGACTTAACTGACTATCCTCTAGATGTTCGATCTCAGGGAATAAGGGTATAAGGTATGGTTTTACTGCCTTAGCAGGTAATGCTAGTACAAGCACTTTATCAGACTTTTTAAGTAGAATTGTTTGGATTTCGGTACCATCTTGAAGAGTGAAACTAAGTTCTCCTAACTTGTGATTCCACTTAAAATTAGTACTTGATAAAACACAATTCTCAACTGCCTTATTAAACTTACCAGTGAAATCGTTCTTTAAGATGAGCTTATCTTTATCACAGTTAGCTTTATGAGGATAGGGAGTACTAAAAACAGCAGCACCTATCAGTGGTTTAACCTCTATCTGATAAGGGGTCCATTCGCCTATAAGGTGTTTCTGGACGAACTTGATCCATTCTTTCTCAGCCTTTGCTCCAGCACTATCATCATCTTTAGAACACGATGTGAATACCATTCCTAAAGCGATTAATCCTATGTATAAATACTTTCTCATATTGATAGTTGTAAATTGTTCTTTAAAATTAAGCAATTAATTCAAATCTATCATCAATATCAAAAAATAAGGCATAACAATAAAAAAGCCCCAGAACATAATTCCAGGGCTTACTTATACTATTTATTAGCTTCTACAGCTATTGCTAATCTTTCAATTGTTTCTTCTTTTCCTATCATTTCGATGATATCAAACAAGTCTGGACCTTTAACAGCTCCTACTAAGCTTAGGCGTAGGGGTTGCATTACTTTCCCCATTCCGATACCTTGCTCATTAATCCAATCTTTAACGATTGTCTCGATATTCTTTGCTTCAAATGATTCAATACCCTTAATCACTGCTGCTACTTGATTCATAATATCAGAAGTATCTTCTTTCCAATTCTTTAATGCCTTAGCATCATACTCTGTTGGTTTTACAAAGAAGAAGTCACTTAACTCATAAAAATCAACTACGAATGTAGCTCTCTCTTTAATAAGTCCTACCACTTTCTCTACATAAGCATCAGATGCATCAATACCTTTTTCTTTAAGGATAGCTTGATATGCAACAGCTAAGTCAGCATCACTCTGAAGCTTTAAGTAGTGTTGATTAAACCACTTGTTTTTCTCTGGGTCAAACTTAGCACCAGCCTTGTGTACACGTGTTAAATCAAACTTCTCTACTAACTCATCTAAAGAGAAAATCTCTTGATCTGTACCGTCATTCCAACCTAATAAAGCAAGGAAGTTTACCACTGTCTCAGGGTAAAATCCTCTCTCTCTATATCCTGAAGATTTCTCTCCTGATGTAGGATCTTGCCAATCTAATGGGAATACAGGGAACCCTAGTTTATCACCATCTCGCTTAGATAATTTACCATTACCTACTGGTTTAAGAATTAGTGGAAGGTGAGCGAACTCAGGCGCTTCCCATCCGAATGCTTTATATAATAGCTCGTGTAATGGCATAGATGGCAACCATTCTTCTCCTCTAATCACGTGTGAAGTCTCCATTAAATGGTCATCCACGATATTAGCTAAGTGGTAAGTCGGCATACCATCGCTTTTATACAACACTTTATCGTCTAATAGACTTGTCTCGAACTTGATATCACCTCTGATAATATCCTTTAAGTGCAATGTCTCTCCAACTGGTGTTTTAAAGCGGATAACGTAAGCATCACCATTCGCTATCTTAGTAGATACCTCTTCTTTGCTCAGTTTAATAGATGTGCTTAACTGCTCTCTATTAGTATGATTGTATATAAATGTCTTTCCTTCTGCTTCAGCTACTTTTCTCAATTCATCTAATTCCTCAGCAGTATCAAAAGCGTAATATGCCCAACCGTTCTCTATAAGTTGGTCAGCATATTGTTTGTATAATTCCTTGCGTTCACTCTGTCTATATGGTCCGAACTTCTCATTCTTCCCAATAGTTTCGTCAGGTGAAATTCCTAACCATTCTAAAGCCTCTAAAATATAAGCTTCTGCTCCTGGTACAAAGCGATTTTGGTCTGTATCCTCTATTCTGATATAGAATACACCATTGTGCTTTTTAGCAAATAAATAATTGAATAATGCGGTTCTTACGCCACCAATGTGTAAAGGTCCTGTTGGACTTGGTGCAAAACGCACACGAACTTGCTTAGCCATTTTGTTTTAAATTTTTTACAAAGATAAATACTAAGAACAGTTATCTACTGCTATTTAGGATAATATTTTACTCTCTTAATTTAAATAGTATATATAGAAGAATATTATATAGTGAAACATCAGTGTCCGATAAAAACTTTTATCGGAGCTTTTCATATCTATAATATGCTTTAAATCATCCTCTTAACTCGGATAACCGATCTTTACACCTGTAAATAGGTTATCCGAAGAAG
>NZ_NSGJ01000016.1 GCF_002286775.1 Myroides sp. N17-2 | reverse complement strand
TTCAATCTATAAATCACAAGAAGATTACTGACCTATATCCTCATAATTACAAAACGTTAATCACTGACGCTGTACAATAATATTTAGACTTCACAAGATGTACTTGCTCGGGCGGATACGTTTGAACGCTTTATTTTTTTCTATTCTTCAGTGAATAATCAAGAGCTTGTTGCTCTATCTGTGATATTGATTGACTTTTGTTTTGACGTAACCAAGTATTTATTTCTTCACGATCGAAATACAATATCTTTCCATTAGGTTTGTAAAAAGGAATTACGTTATTGTAAACAAGCTTATAAATACTTGATGTTGACATTCCTATATAATCAGATAACTCTTGTACATTAATCATTTCTTTTTGCTGAATCAGATTAAAACCAATAGCTTCTTTAAGTTCTCTTTGTTGATGGATTATTTGGTTTTTAAATGCACTAAACTCTTCAATTGTTTGAAGTAATATTTGCTGTAATTGAACAACATTTTCCGTTCTTACGTCTTTGCTTTCTATCGTTTTCATATAGTTTCTTTTATATGGTTATAGTGCAAATGAACAGGGTTTTAGATATGACAATCAATAGATTACTTTATGATGTCATGGTATTTAGTTGCTTTGTCATAGTATTTGTTTCAAAGATTGACTCAATCAATTCTTTGTGTAATGGTTCAGTTTGTGTTTTCCCATTTCTCACTGTGCCATAATTGAAATCATTTCCATTGATATCTTTAAAATATGTAATAAACTCATTCAATTTAATATCTTTATTGATCAATTTAATTTGAGTGTGAAAAAAGTATAAAGAAGGACTATTTAAATTTATGCATAATCTCTTTTCAGTAAGAGCTATTTTAAATTCCTCAAAATCTAGTCCTTGATTAATCAAATTAGCTTTATAAAATTCAGAATAAAATGCTTTTAGAAGAATTGGTGGAAATAGGGTGTTTTTGTTATTTTCTATCTCAATATTACCCTCATCTTTAATTGATACTTTTTTTACTTGATCACTTTTCATATTTATTGAAATATCTTGAGGAATTTTGGAAATTACAGTAATTAAAAAAAAGATAGTAAAAACAGCTATACTACACACTAAAATATGTAAGGTCTTGATGTATTCAGTCCCCCAAAACAAACTAGTTACGGTTATATATAGACCAATACTTACAAGTAGTGATAAATACAGTATTAACACTCCTTTTACTCCCTTTTCTCGTTTTACTTTAGGAAAAACATACATAAGGAAGGAAACCAAGATTAGACTATATATTAATTCAATTATACCATTCATATTCTTAAAAACTTAGTTCTGGGATTAAATTAGATGCTTCTTTGTTCTTTTGATCTATAATTTTAGCATATATAGCAGTTGTTCGAATTTCACTGTGGCCCATACGTTTTGACAAAGTGTAAATGTCTACACCATTTTCTAATAATAACACAGCATTAGTATGTCTCGCACTATGGAAGGTGATATGTTTAGATATTCCCGCACGATTACACCAGCGAACAATCTCATTATTATAGACAGCTGAATATTTTAAGCCAATAAATACACGATCCAAATTTCCTTTGCGCTCACCTAACAAATCACGTGCTTGCTTAGATATATATAAATATTCTATGCCTCCCGTTTTTTGTTGCTCAAAATGAATTTTAAACACTAACTCATTATCTTGATATTCTTCTCTTACTTCTGCCCAAACCATTTTATTTATATCACTCCAACGTAAACTACTTAAACAAGAGAATATAAATGCACGTTTCAATACTTCATACTTGCATTCTGTATTTACCAGACTTTGCAATTCTTCATGTGTTAGGTATTCTCTTTGGCTTTCTGCCTGTTCAAATGATTTTGCTTTAGATGCATAGTTTATAGCTAAGTAGCCTTCATCAAATGCCGAACGCAAGCAGGCTTTAAATTTATTAAAGTAGGAGTATTTAGAATTTAGTGATAAAGGTAAACCGCTCTTAGTACGTGCTTCTTTATCAAAGTAGGTACGAATGCGTTTTACAAATTTCTCATCAATATCATCAAAAACAGTATTGGGAGAGGTACAGCGCTTTAAATGAACCATCGTAGCAGTCCAATTACCATAGTTTTTAAGACTACCAGACTTTTCTTCTGTTTTCTCGTGAAAATAGTCTAAAAAGCGTCTTTTACCTTTTGTGGTATTTTTAAGGTCAAACTTACCTTGATAGTATTCCGCTTCTCTTATAGCAAGAAGTTTTTTAGCTAATAAGAGTGCTTCTTTATTTTCTTTTTTTTCAATAGCATTTTTTGGTACACCGTGTAGGTACAATTTTAGATTTTCGTATTCTCTAATATGTTTACGTTTACCTTCTAATGTAACTTCTGATCCTTTGTAATATTCAATAGCCAGATTTATTGATCCATCTTTTAATTTACGTTCTATAAGTGATATTTTCATAATTGGTACATTTGTACAGATTGAGATTCAAAAACAGTACTAAATTAGTACATCATCGGATACAAAAGTAAACAAAAAGAAAAGACTATCAAGTATAAAAACCTGATAGTCAAATAAAAGAAAGTATATCTTACTAAGAGAAACGTAATCTATTTGCCGATACAGAAGTTCGCAAAGATATTCCCTAGCAACTCATCATTCGTAACTTGTCCTGTTATTTCACCGAAATAATACAGTGCCTGACGGATATCGATAGCCATAAGGTCAGCAGATAAATTCGTCTGAAGTCCCCATTTCACTTTTTCTATTTCCTCTAATGCTTTTAGCAGGGAATCATAGTGGCGGGTATTCGTTACTATCGTTTCGTTATTGCGTAAAGCACCAGTATTTACGAAGCCTAATAAAGCTTGTTTTAACTCCTCTACACCTATGTTTTGTTTCGCAGACATCAGCATCAGATTCTCAATATCAGCTTGATATAACGCTATTTGTTCAGCAGATAACAAGTCCTTTTTATTACACACCACTAATAGTGGCTTTAAAGGATACTTGTTCTTTAATTTCTCTAATTCTATCTTGATAGTATCTAGAGAACTATTATTAAGTTGTGCCCCATCGATAAGGTAAATTACTACCTGTGCACTTTCTATTTTCTCAAAAGTCTTTTGGATACCGATACTCTCCACTACATCCTTAGTCTCACGGATACCTGCAGTATCGATAAATCTAAAGCCCATACCCTCGATCACTAATTCGTCTTCGATAGTATCACGAGTAGTACCTGCGATATCAGATACGATAGCACGTTCTTCATTTAACAGAGCGTTTAATAGGGTTGATTTCCCAACGTTAGGCTCCCCTACTATGGCTACAGGTATTCCGTTCTTAATCACATTACCGACAGCGAAAGAGTCGATTAGGCGCTTTAAGACAAACTCTATACGCTCTATTAGCTCTCTAAACTGTGTGCGATCTGCGAACTCTACATCCTCTTCTGAGAAGTCTAGTTCTAACTCGATTAATGAAGCGAAGTTTAATAACTGCTCTCTTAATAAAGCAATCTCACTAGAGAAACCACCACGCATTTGTTGCATTGCGATTTGGTGACTCGCTTCATTATCTGATGCGATTAAGTCAGCCACAGCTTCTGCCTGTGATAGGTCTAATTTGCCATTAAGGAAGGCACGCATCGTGAACTCCCCTGCTTGTGCCATTTTAGCCCCTTTACGCAAGCACAGTTGAATGATTTGCTGTTGAATGAAGGTTGAGCCGTGACAAGAAATTTCAATCGTATCTTCTCCTGTATATGAGTTTGGCCCTTTAAACAGCGAAACTAATACTTGATCCAGTACTCTATCTCCATCAACGATATGTCCCAAATGTAAAGTATGGGTTTTTTGTTTAGTAAGGTCTTTGTTTTTGATCGATCTAAAGATGCCATTCACTAATGTGATGGCTTCTTTGCCCGACACTCTTATAATAGCGATGGCTCCAGCTCCAGAAGGAGTCGCTAAGGCAACTATAGTATCTTGTAAAATCATATCTATTCTAAATATAGGCAAAGATAATATTTATTCCTCCAATCATACTATTGCCTTTTTTTGTTCTTGGGTCATTATCACTAATTCACCAAGTGCGATTATATACGATATAGGTATAAACTAGGGGTTTTATGATAAAGTAATGGGGATGAAGATACATTTTACAACTTTTAGCCCTTTAAATACTATAAAAACATAAACTTTATTCTTATCTTTATAGAAATAAAACAATTGGATACCATGAAAAAAATACTATTCCCTACAGATTTTTCTGAAACAGCTAATAATGCTCTAGTATACGCATTGAGAATGGCAGAGAACCAAAATGCTACTCTTTTTGTACTACACGCTTATGAAATGCCTGTGATTTCAGCTACAGCAAACCCTGTAATGGTTCAGGATGTATATAAATCTATCGAACTTAGCAACTTTGAAAACTTTAAAGATCAAGTTCCTTTAATTAGAGATATCGCTATGAAACATAATTTAGATCATGTTCCTATGCACTTTATCTTAGAAGAAGGATTCTTAAACACAATTATGAAAAAACGTGTGAAAGAAGAGAACATTGATTTAGTAGTAATGGGTACGAATGGTAACTCTGGATTAGATAAGAAAATCTTAGGTTCTAATACAGCTAACGCTATTGGTTCGTTAGGGGTACCAGTATTGAGTATTCCTCATGATGCTATCTTTGACGGAATTAATTCTATCGCATTCACGACATTGTTCAGTTCACAAGATAAAACTACTTTAGAGACGATTATCAGTATCGCTAAGGGATTTGACGCTACAGTTAAGTGTATCCACGTAGCTACTAATAAAGATAAAGTAGACACTGCTATTATCAATAGTTGGAAAGAGAACTTCAAGAATGACAATGTTAACTTCTACATCGTAGAAAGTAATGATGTAGAGAAAGCTGTTTTTGACTTCTTAGACCAAGAGAATATCGATCTATTAGTTTCAGTAAAAAGAAACAGAACGTTCTTCGAAAAACTATTTACTAGTAGTATGACTAAAAAGCTAAGCTACCACAACTATGTGCCTGTATTAGCTTTCCACGAAGAGTAAACAATACTTATATAATCAACAAAAGGGCGTCTATATTCTAGGCGCCCTTTTGTATTACCTTAAATCTGCAGATAACGTTTAAACGAGAATGAATTGTACAAAACAGAGCTAGATTAGTGATTAAAGCACACTGTAGTATGGTTTAAGAGCTAATTGAAGCTATGTAAAGTAGAATTTATTCGTAGTAAATGGTAGTTGCAGATTTAAGGTATTACTATCTCTTCTCGGGTTGATCTTTCACATATTTTGGTGGTACTGCACTATCCTCACCATCGACAATGCGGCTTACACTATAATGAGGAGCCACCATTTCTATATTATTCTCTGCAAATACATCTTGCGCATGTTGACGCAAGTCTGAATAAACCTTTGCACTAAGTTTAGCTTCTTTAATATAGACGTTCAGTTGATAGTCTACATAAAAATCTCTAAACTGATCTTGTAAGATAAATGGCTTCTGACGTTTTAATACATGCTCCGTTCTATTGGCTATCTCATATAGCATCTCATGTACTTTTTGCCAAGGCACATGATATCCAGCACCTATAGTTAAGTATAATATTAAGCCATGTTCTTTAGCTGACTGTGTATAATTCACCGTTTGAGCAGACATAATATTAGAGTTAGGTATAGTGATAACTTCGTTCTTAGGAGTCTTTATTCTCGTCACTAACGCTGTCTTTTCTAATACATCTCCTGTAAACTCACCTAGCTTAATTCGATCGCCTAGTTTAAAAGGTCTCATATAAGTTATAACTAACCCTGCTACTAGATTTCCGATGACAGATGTCGATCCTAGTGATAACATAATACCTGCGAATACTGATACTCCCTGAAATATCTGTGAATCTGAATTAGGCAGATAAGGAAATATCAATATGAACATAAAGATAAATAACAATCCACTGATAAGATTATAAGTCGGCATTGCCCAATCAGGGTAAAACCCTTTAATTGTTATCTTATTCGTTGCTATCTTCTCTGCTAGAGAGCGAACAAACTTCTGTATATATTTAAAGATAAACACGATGACTGCTATCGTAAACAACTTAGGCATATAAGCTTTCACACTCTTTCCTACTGATCGAAGAGGGGATAACACATATTCTAAAAGTTGATCTGATATATGTTTTGTATAAGGAAATAATTTAAAGACTGCTAATAATCCTAAATATAAGAAGATCAGAACTACTAAAAACTTAATTACTTTTGCTATCGAAATAGTGGTAAGCATCGCTCTATGATCATCGATAATACCAAATATTCCCTTAATCTTCTTCCCACGTTGTTTCCAGATAGCGACCTTACATCTTCTATAGAAATATCGTATTCCTTTAAGAATAAAAATCTCTACGATGACAATACCTACTGTCCCTGCAACCTGTATTAAAATCTGTTGCCAGCTTGTATTTTCTTTTTGTAGTTCTACTGCTGATATAATCTGATTCTTATAATACTGTGCTGCTTGCACTTTAGTTTTACTTTCCTGAGCTGCCTGTATACTGTCTACACTCATCAGAATCTCGTTCTGATACATAATGTTTAGGTAATTACCTGTATCGGCAAACTTGATAGAATCCCCCGTGAACAAGTGATTCTCTGCTAAAGCATCTATCTTGCGTTCTATTGATTTAGCGCGTTGTTTTGAAGTAAACGATCCGATGTTACCATAGACATTAAACAATGTGTCATTAAAACTAATAACAGGTGTCTTCTCCATAACGACGACTACCGTGCGTATTACCTCAACCTTTTCAGGAGTTTTAGCAGCAGGTTTCTTTCCCTTAGCCCAAGTAAAGCCAGTGGTAAAAACCAGCATTAGTAAAATAAAAAAGCGAATATTCGGCATACTAAATCGCATAAAAAACAATCTTAAAATTAAAGTAAATGTAATCAAATTTTACAAAAACTATACCGATTGTGATTTATGCACTATTTTTCATACACTAATATGATATTCATCTCATAGAGCACAGTTATCCAAAAAACAAAAGGTGCTCATAATGAACACCTTTCTCTTAATATCTCCAAGCTAATATACGACTAACTTTATTTCCTTGTTCCATGTTTATCACACGTACTTCCTTAGTTTCTGACTTCTTAAGTAAGGACTGTAGCGGTTTTAAATGTTCTTTATTAGAGACCAATGTAGTAAACCATACAGCTTGTCTCTTAAAGTGTTTACTCTCATAAATATAATTAGTTATAAAAGCGAGCTCTCCTCCATCACACCATAGTTCATTATTCTGTCCACTGAAGTTCTGTACTGGTTTACCTATTACCTCTTTTCCTAAGTTTCTAAGTTTCTGAGTAGTCTTAGCTAATACTTCTTCTCTAGATTTAAAGAAAGGAGGATTACAGATTACTAAATCAAAGTACTCTCTTTCTCCTATTATATTCTTTAGAATATTTCGCTTACTCGTTTGTTGGCGAAGAGTTACATTATTCTTTAGATGTGGGTTATTTGTTATGATATGATTTGCCGTTTTCAGAGAAACTACATCTATCTCAGATCCTACGAATTCCCATCCATATTCTGCTACACCTATGATTGGATAAATAACATTAGCTCCTATTCCTAAGTCTAATACCTTCACTCCTGTTCCCGTAGGCACTTGACCATTATTACCTTCTGCTAATAAATCGGCTATATAATGAATATAATCAGCACGACCTGGAATAGGTGGACATAGATTCGTCTTAGGCATATCCCAAAACGTGATCTTATAATCTTTCATCAAGATAGCCTTATTAAGTAATACAACTGCTTCTGGCAATGCAAAATCAATAGTATCTATTCCTGATGGGTTCTTAATGATGAAAGCCTCTAACTCTGGTACCACACGTTTCAACTTATCAAAGTCATATAACTGTTGATGCTTATTGCGTTCATGTAATTTCTTCTGCGTTTTCTTAGAGTCTTTCATTATCTTGATATTTGGTGCAAAATTAGGTTATTTAAATGAGTTTTCTACTACATAAAAACATGCCTATCGAATTAATCCCTTTACTACATCATCCTGCTTAATCAACTTATTGACACGATATCTCCCAAAACAACTATCACTTAAACTTTATTTTACAGTTTTATTAACTTAATTTAGCCAAACACACAATACTACTAAATATGAAAAAAATCTTCTTCCTTTTAGTCTTAAATTGCTTATTATATTCTTGCTCTAGCGATGATAATTCAGTAAAAGACATTAAAGTTCCTACCTATGATGCCAGTGACTTAGTATCCTTTCAAGAAGGAAAACTATGGGGATTCTTTCATGCTAAAACAGGTAACGTTGTTATTGAACCACAGTTTGAAGATGTAATTAGTTTTAATGACTATGGTATCGCTATTGTCAAGAAAAAAGGACTATGGGGTACTATTGCTCCTAATGGTAAATATATTATCAAACCAATCTATAAAGAAATAACGGAATATAACTATGAAGGATTAACCAGGGTGCATCTGAATAATAAATATGGCCTAGTTGATGTTTTGGGACAAATCAAATTCAATATTGAGTACGATTCTATACAGGAATTTAGTAATCACGATAACATTATTGTGGTTAAAAACAAAAAGTATGGAATGATAGATCGTAAACTAACATTTCTAATCGAACCAAAATATGATCATATAGACAATTTTGTATATCACTACTCACGTGTAAAATTAGGTTCTAAAATAGGGCTAATAAATAAAAAAGGAGAAGTCTTACTAACTCCAATCTATGATAAGATTAATGAATTTAATTTACAAGGGTTCGCATTATTAGAGCTAGACAAAAAAGTTGGAATATATCATTTAGATGGAAAACTTTTAGAACCTAAATTCGATATGGTAGATGAAATCAAGTCCTACTATGAATATGGAGAAAATAATTGGTATTTTAATGTATCCCTCAATGGGCTATGGGGAACCTTAGGAGATGACTTTCAATATATAATTAGTCCACGTTTTGAACAAAACTTTGAGATTCCAAGCTTTTCTTATAATGGTAAATACACAAAACTAAAAATTGGTAAAAAAACAGGGGTTATCAACAAGCAATATGATTGGGTAATTAAACCAAAATATGACTATATCAATGATTTTGAAGATGATCCAAAACTTCTCTATGTAACCATAAACAAGAAAATAGGAGTAATTGATATTAATGACAATATAATTGTTCCCATTTCCTTTGATGGGATAAACTATCTAGAAGAAAGAGATTGTTTTATTGTCCATAAAAATAATAAAATGACACTCCTTAATAAACAAGGAAAATATTTAGAAGGCTATTATGATAGAATCACTGATCTAATGCATAATGACAAATACCCAATATATCTCTTAGAAATCAATAACCGCATAGGAATAGCTAATTATGAACTAGATAAAATAACTAATGTAGAATATGAGTCTTATAAGCTAATTAAAGAACTAACTACAAAAGGGCAATACTACGTTGAATTATCAAAAAACAACCTAGTTACTTTTTTTAACGTAAAAACCAAAGAATTCTCTCTTAAAGATTTATTTCAATCTAGATCTACAAGAATTACAGAAGATGCTTACGTCGTTGGAGCGATTAATGACAAGATGGCTGTTTATAAAATAACAGGAGAGAAAATCACACACTTTAAGTATAAATATGTATATAGTATCAATATCAGTGATAAAAGTGGGTTAATGTACTTCAATACCTCTTCAACTGAATATCACAACCCTGATGTTATGGTAAATTACAGAACTGGTAAAGAATTGGTAGAAACTTCTCATTACTACAGTCAATTTAGTTTCTTGAATAATGGAAATTTCTCTCTAAACACAAGAGGAAAAACCTTAGAATTCTTTACTAATACTGGAGTAAAAGTTTTTGAATTTAAAGCAGACAATATAGATCTCAGCTATGATACACATTATCTAAATCATGGCTACTTTCACTTTAAACAAGGCGAGTATGAAGGTCTTTTATACAATACAGGGAAAGTCTTAATTGCTGCTAACCGTTATAATAGCATTAGTTCCTTTGATTATAATGGATTTGCAGAAGTAACAGTAGGAAATAAAACAGGAAAAATAAATAAAACAGGAAAACTAGTTAATCCTCTGCAATAAATAAAAAGGGCGCTATAGTATTAATTATAGCTCCCTTTTTATTTTCAACAATCTATCGTAAATAAAAACAACACAATTATCAACTTCCAACCAACAACCCCTCATTATCTAACAAACTTTATTCATTTTATCTAGTTATTTATTACAAATGCCTGTAATTTTACGGTTCACTTAAATACAAGATTAAAATGAAAGTCGGAATAGATAGTTTAGCATACTTTATCCCTAAAATTCATCTACCTATAGATACATTAGCCATAGCACGTAATATCGAACCTTTAAAACTGACTAAAGGACTAGGATTACAGAAGATGGCGTTATTAGATACCTATCAAGATGTCATCACGATGGCTGCCAATGCCGCTTATAGCTTACTTCAAGATAACCCAACTGTATTACCTCAAGATATCGCTAAGATCTACGTAGGTACAGAGAGCGGATTAGATAACTCTAAACCTATCGCGTCTTATACACTAGGTCTTTTAGAGCAAATCTATGGTCAAGGGACTTTCAGAAACTGTGATGCTGTAGATCATACCTTTGCTTGTATTGGCGCAGTTGACGCAATGCAAAATGCTATTGACTTTGTCAAAGCAAATCCTACGAAAAAAGCGATTGTTATCGCTACTGATTATGCGAAGTATGACCTTGCCTCTACAGGAGAATATACTCAAGGAGCAGGTGCTATCGCTTTATTAATCACTGCTAACCCACGTGTACTTGCTTTCACAGGTCAGACAGGTGTTGCTACTGATAGCGTATTTGACTTCTTTAAACCATACCATGCTATAGAGAAACAAACCATCACAGGTAACTCTACCAATGAAGCTTGGCATGGGATAGAGGAAACTGAAATCTCTATTCACAAAGATCAACCTGTATTCGAAGGACAGTATTCTAACGAGTGTTATATCAACAGAATTACAGAAGCGTATACACACTTTAAAGAGCTAAATAGTAAACAAGACAAGAAAGTATATCAAGATTGGAAAGCAATCTTAATGCACCTTCCATATTGTTTTCAAGGACGTAGAACATTCCACGAGATTGTGTTACAAGAGAATCCTACTTTAATAGACAGAACTGCTGATGACGCTAAAGACCAAATCAAAGCTTTTGCCAAATCAGAGGAATATATGCAAATCCTAAATAGCAAGATAGCTCCATCAGAACTAGCTTCAGGAGATGTAGGAAATATCTATACAGGCTCTATCTTCTTAGGGTTGTTATCTACTCTTACACACTTCGTTGATACAAAAGAAAACCTAAACGACAGTACATTAGGGTTTATCGCCTATGGTTCAGGTTCTAAGTCTAAAGTATTCGAAGCAGAGGTTCAAAGTACTTGGCAAGAAGGATTGCCAAAAATATCTATCTTCGAAACTTTAAAACAGTCAGAAGCGATTGACTTCAATACCTATGTTGCACTACATAAAAAAGAACAAAAAACAGCGATTAGAACAGCCTCTAATGAGTTCGTACTAGACTATATCGAATCGTCTATCCCTCATCTATTAGGAGCGAGATATTATAAGTTCATCAAATAATTTATAAACTAAACCCGGAATACGCGTTAGACATATAAGCGAAAAGGAATTATACAAAATAAGTCTGAATTAGTGATTTCAGCATACTATAGTATGGTTAAAGAGCTAATGAAAGAACTATGAAGTAGAATTACTTTGTAGTATATGGTTAACGCTGATTCTGAGTTAAAGAAACCACCACTAGTAATTCTAATGGTGGTTTTCTCTTTGTGACAACTAATCACTTCCACTTGGCTAAAGTAGTAATACCACTTTTGACATTATCTCCTAGTTTGACATTAACCTTGACATCTAAAGGTAATAATAAGTCTACCCTAGAGCCAAACTTAATAAACCCCATCTCTTCACTCTGCTTCACTAAAGTACCTATAATAAGATAATTAACTATTCTATTAGCCAATGCCCCTGCTATTTGTTTTGCTAATAGTTCTTTTCCATTTTGATGTTGATAGACTACAGTATGTCGTTCATTAGCTGTTGACGACTTAGGATGCCAAGCTACTAGATGTTTACCTTTATGATATTGGCTATACTTCACTTCTCCTTCTATAGGATTGCGATTGACATGAACATTAAACACGCTCATAAAGACTGAAATCTGTAATCTCTTTTCGGTGAAATATTCATCAGATTCGACCTCTTCTATCACAACTACCTTTCCATCACAGGGAGCTAATATTAAATTATCTCCTTCTAACAATGTTCTTTTGGGTATTCTAAAAAAAGAAATCACCCATCCTGTAATACCTATTGTAAGTAATAGAATTATCCCTCGTAGTATTACCCACTGTTCACTAATAAAAACATATGACAACAGATTCAATACAAAACAACTAATCAATACTACTAGAATAGAACCTTTTCCTTCTTTGTGTATTTTCATTTATTTAAATTTTAAAACTGATAAAATAGAGGTTCCGATTGAATTCGAACCAATGTATTGGCTATTGCGTAGCCAAACCTAACCACTCAGACACAGAACCATTCCATATATAAGAGTTATTTTTTTCCTCTTAACTCTTCTACAACCTTTAACACTCCCCCTGTTATAAAAATCAACTCCTCCTCTGATAACTCCGTATGTATAGGCAGCGATAATACCCTTGATGTCAGATATTCTGTATTAGGTAATATATACTCTCTATCAGTTAGATGTTTAAACATCTCTTGTTTATGACAAGGGATAGGGTAATAAATCATACTTGGGATACCTAATTTGGCTAACTCAGTATGTACCTCATCTCTATCTACATCTTCTAATACCATCGTATATTGATGATAAACATGGTGACTATATTCAGGTTCAAAAGGAGTAATAATCATTGGAGTATTTGCAAAAGCTTGATTGTAAAAACGAGCTACTTCTCTCCTTTTATTACAGTATTCATCTAAGTATCTCAACTTGACATTGAGCACAGCTGCCTGTATAGAGTCTAGTCTACTATTTACCCCTACTATTTCGTGATAATACCGCTTCTCAGATCCGTGATTACATATCTTACGCATCATATCAGCTAGTATATCATCATTAGTCATAATCACTCCTCCATCTCCATAAGCTCCTAAGTTCTTAGAGGGAAAAAAAGAAATACAACTAACAGTTCCCATCGTTCCTGTCTTATGACTACTACCATCTGCTAAATAGTGTCCTCCTATACTCTGTGCATTATCTTCTATTACAGCTATATTATGTGCATTAGCGATCTTCAGTATATCCCCCATATTAGAACATTGTCCATATAGATGAACGGGAATAATCGCTTTAGTATTAGCAGTAATCGCTTGCTCTAAGCTATCTATATTAATCGTAAACGTATCTTTATCCACGTCTACAAATACAGGCGTTAATCCTAATAATGCTACGACTTCTACAGTAGCAATAAATGTAAACGAGGGTGTGATCACCTCATCACCAGCCTTTAATCCTAATGCCATAAGTGCTATCTGTAATGCGTCAGTCCCATTAGCACATGGGATAACATGCTTTGCTCCGGTATAATTTGATAAATTAGTAGTGAACTCCTGTACAGCAGGTCCATTTATAAAAGTACATGATTTAATTACTTGTTCTATACCTGTATCTATTTCACTTTTTATCTTTGCATATTGACGTTGCAAGTCAACCATTTGTATATTCATCATCCTATATTTTGAGAGACAAATGTAGTACTAGTACTGACCTACTGTATAGTCCAGTTTTTAGATTAACTAACGAGCCAGATAGATGACCTTACAAATATTGCTTATATCCATTTCATTACACAAATTCCCTATTTGACTACACTTATACACAGATTAATAGCAGAACCCTCCCAACAACAGACAAAAAAACAAAACTTTGTCCTACCAATTCTAAATCAATAGCTATGAGTATCGCCAACAATATAAATTCGATTTGGGTTAATACAAGACATAAAAGAAGCCTTATAGATATTCTGTTATTTTGGAAGAAAAGGCCTTGTCCTAATGTAAAACTCCCTACCCCACTACACCTCATCAACTCGTGCAAAGGGCTTATCTTAAATAACCAAAAAATAAAGTCTATTCTCTTCTCTACAGATATCGCACTAATAGAGAATAATGATGCAGATGCCATACTTGCCGTTTACCCTTTCGCTCCATCAGAGCGAATCATAAAGACCTTGATAGAGTTCTCTGATAAACCTGTTATCTGTGGAATCGGCGGAGGAATTACCCAAGGGGAGTTTGCTATAAATATGGCGAAGAAAGCCGAGCCCTTAGGAGCCTCAGCTGTTATCGTAAATCAGCCTTTTAAAAATGAAGATATAGCAGCCGTAAAGCAACATATAAACATCCCTATTATATCAAGTGTCTCTACTTTAAACTTTGATTTTAAAGCGCGCATCGAAGCAGGAGTATCTTGTTTTAATGTTACAGGTGGAGCAGAAACACAAAAGATTGTGGATTATATCAAGGCAACATTTCCTAACTTCCCTATTATTTCAACGGGAGGAAAAACTATTCAGTCGCTAAAGAGTATTACTGATAAAAAGATAAATGCAGTCATCTTAACTCCACCATCTAATGGGGAGCTATTTCGTTCTATTATGGATAATTACAGAGAAAGTGAATAATATTTAATCCAGAATAAGCGATAGACATATAAACGAAAAGTAACTAAACTGCTTTAATTACTGATGTTATTTGCGCTATAAACTCCTGTGTATACTCACCTGTTGGGTCTAAATCAGGATCAAGAATAGTTATCTCTAATCCATAACACTTCTTATTCGTTAGCAATGGTTGCAAGATGCCTTTGAATTCCGCATAACTTAGTCCGTCTGCTTGTGGACAATCCACTGCAGGCATTACCTCATCATTCAGTACATCTACATCAAGATGCACGATATACCCATCTAGATTCTCTACCTCTACCATCGTTAAGAACTGCATAACTACACTATCCGTTCCTGTACTTCTTAATCTATCAAGGGGATAATAGTTGACCTGAGATTTTTTTATTGGTCGTTCATAATCTTCATCATATTCACGATTACCTACAGCATATACATGCTGCTGTTTTATATAAGGGGCTAAGTCCATAATATTAGTCAAGTTCTGATGTCCATGTCCACAGACAATACTTAGATCCATACCTGCCGCTCCATGTGTATTAGACTCCGCAGGAATCATATAATCCGTATGACCATCTAGATAGAACACACCGAAGCGTCCTTTTCTTCTAAGTGCTAATGCCGTACCTATTAATACACTACAGTCCCCTCCTAATAAGATAAAAAATGTATTCTCACTAATCTCTTGTTCCATCATCTCCATCTGCTCAGTAGCATACTTTATGATAGCATCAGCATTTCTCACCTGTGTGACTACATCTAACTCCATTGCATATTTAGGAGCCTCTACTCGAAGTGTTTTAGAAGGGTTAACTGCTTTATGAAAACCCCATTGGTTAAGCCAATCAGGCAATTTATTTACTCCAGGCTCAAGTGCATATTCACTCTGCGCAAGACCTAAATTAGTTGGACATTCTATTAAGATTTTTTCTTTCATCTGTTTTCTAATAACTTATCATTCCTCTATATTTTCATTTCTATTTTTTGCAAGCTTAGCTACCTTTCCCATGCTCATCTCCCCAAAGTTGCATCATTTCAATCAGAGGTAACAAAGTCTTTCCAAAATCAGTTAAACTATATTCTACCTTGAGTGGATAGCCCTCATATACAGTTTTAGAGATGATTTCGTATTCTAATAATTCAGACATCTGTTGATTGATAACACGTAAACTAGCATTTTTTATTGCTTTCTGAATAGAAGTTGGTCTATTTATACCTGTCGCTATACAGTCTATGATACAGGGTTTCCACTTCCCTCCTATTACTTTTAGAGTCACTGTCACACCATAATCTAGTGTCTGTGGTATCTTATTTACATACATAGTATACAATTATACTCACGAAGTTAATCATTACTTGTAAGACTATACAATCTTATTATAGTGATTAATTTATCCTAAGGATAGATTAATCACTTATTTCGTGTGTCTTTGCCCTGCTCTACCTTTGTTAAAAATTAGAAACATATGAAATACATTTTTCTTTTAGGCGCTATTATAGCAGAAGTACTAGGCGCTATCGCCACTAGACAATCGAATGGTTTTACAAAAATAATTCCTACTATTATTGCTGTTTTAGGAGTAGTGGGAGCTTACTATCTACTCTCTTTATCTCTAAAAAGCGGAATGCCTATCGGTATAGCTTATGGTATATGGGCTGCTTTAGGTATCACTATTCTAGCGATACTAGGTATTTTCTTATTTAAAGAGACACTTACCTTAGTACAACTTTTAGGTATTGTACTAATCATCAGTGGAGTTCTAGCACTTGAATTAGGTAAATCTTAAACAAGATAATTAGGAGTTAACCCATAATAAGTGATAGAAGTAATTATACAAGATATGTGTGAATTAGCTCTACAACCATACTATAGTATAGTTGCAAAGCCAATAAAAGAGTTGTAAAGTAGAATTGCTTTGTATTATTTGACTACTGTTGATTATGGATTTAAGCTAGCCTATAAACTTAGAAGGTATAATGACAAGTTATACCTTCTATTGATTCTTATATTCATTAGGCGTCATCCCTATATATCTTTTAAAATATCTACAGAACAACGACGCATCAGCAAACTCTAGTTTATCACTGATTTGCTTTATTGATAACGAGGTTGTGTTCAAATATGCTTTTGCTTTATTAATGACTTCATATCCTATCCAAGACTTCACTGACTTCCCCGTTCTCTTCTTTATCAGCGTACTTAGGTGTTGTGGTGTTAGATGGAGATGGTCTGCATAGAACGCTACATTTCGCTGTACTGCCCCGTGTTCATTTAATAACTCAAAAAAATGATCTGTAATCTCATTGACTCTATTTTTCTGCAAGTTCTGCTTTTCTGATAGCGATACATAGCTTTTAACTACAGCTGTCACCAGTGAGAATGCGAGATACTGTATCATCTGCTCTAACATCAGTGATTTAGGTATCGCATAATACTTGCAGATTAGTAGTGATAGCTCTTCTATCATACTGCTATCTTGTTGATTTGGAGAAATAGCTAATTGATTCAACACCTCTTTATTACTACTAAGTTCAGGTAATATCGAATACTTCTCTATAAAGTCATATGCCATTACAAAAACAACAACATCCAAATCTTCACTCCATTTAACAGGAGATACAGTCATCTCAGGTAGTATCGTCAACACCTCGCCTTTAGCTACTCGATGACTTATATTGTTAACCTTAATAGTTAATGTCCCCTGTTTACACAGTAATAGAATCAACCCTCTAAATTGATAATTCAACTTAAAAAAGGAGTTATTCCACTGCTTATCATGATCAAAAATAAACAAGCCATCCATCGAAATAGGATAGTCAATACCATACATCTCATTAAGATCAATAACTTTTAAGAGGTTCATTGTTTTTTATTGTAAAAATATAAAACGAAACAACAGTCGCTACACATTCTCTAAGTTAATTCGTATCAATACTTAAAATGGAACATAAATACATTAAAATGGAATATCTCTAAATGTACTCAGTACGCTACTTTCGCAACGAAATAAACACAGAATAAGTGATAGACATATAAACGAAAAGAAATTATACAAAATAGGTCTGAATCAGTAAAAAAAGCATACTGTAGTATGGTTTTAGAACTAATGAAAGAGCTATGAAGTAGAATTTCTTTGTAGTATCTGGCTAACGCTGATTCTGGGATCAACACAACTTATCAATATGTCAAAACAAAACAACAAACAGCACAACAGAATACGTTTAGCCATATCTCTTTTCTTCTTCTCACATGGGTTGATACTATCGTCTTGGGCAAGTAGAATACCTACTATAAAAACATACTTAGGTTTATCAGAAGCTGAATTGGGAACATTACTTCTATTAATGCCTATCGGGCAAATTAGTACAATGCCTTTATCTGCCAAATTAATAAACCGATATAGCAGTAAAACCATAGTCAAATTTGGGTTCTTAATTTATCCACTTATCCTATTAATCTTAGGGCTATCTACTACTTATATCCAATTAGCAATAGATCTATTTTTATTCGGCGTTGCAGGTAATCTATGCAATATCTCTATCAATACACAGGGAGTCGAATTAGAATCCCTGATGAATAAACCGATGATGTCTTCCTTCCATGGGGTATGGAGTATATCCAGTTTTGCAGGTGCTTTGATAGGTTTATTAATGTTTAGCCTAAAACTAACTACTTCCATTCATTTCGCTGTGGTTATGATTATAATATTACTAATATGGCTACTTAATTTTAAATTATTAGTTCATACTATCCCAACAAACAAGGATGAACAAGACAAAGGTTCTATTTTTAAACATTTGGATAAAACACTTATTCAATTAGGTATTATTGGTTTTCTGAGCATGGCTATCGAGGGCGCAATGTTTGATTGGAGTGGTGTCTACTTTCAGGATATTGTCAAAGCACCTGAACAGTTGATTATTATCGGTTATACTTCTTTTGTATTGATGATGGCTATAGGACAGTTTTTAGGAGATTATCTAGTCACTAAATTAGGCAGAAAACGTGTAATACAACTATGTGGTACATTTATGAGCTCAGGACTTATCATCGCTGTACTGACTCCTAATATTTGGGTATGCACCCTTGCTTTTATGATTGTCGGATTAGGAAGTTCATGCAGTGTGCCTACAGTATTTGGCATCGCAGGTAAGCACAGTAAGGTTAGCGCTAGTATCTCCTTAACCTTAGTGTCTACTATCTCTTTCTTAGGTTTTTTAATAGGACCACCTGCTATCGGATTTATAGCCGAATGGCTAGACTTAAGATACTCATATGCGTTATTTGCTATATTTGGTGTGATTATGGTGCTTATGGCAAGCAGGTTAAAAGTACTGCAAGACAACTAGCTAGTATTTAATTTAAAGCAAAATACAAGGGTCTAGAAAAAATGTTGTTTTTTTATTCCTATATTTGCAAAGCACTGAATACCAATACAAATCATCATTTTTTTAGGCCAATTTCCCAGGTCAATATTTAAACTTACCATATCATACATTAAGAGGGCTAAAACAGGGGTTTTTATGCTGTTTCGGTTTGAGTGAGTCCATAGTGAGTCCATAGTGAGTCCATTAAAACAGCCTTTTTAATGGACTCACTATGGATTTACAATGCTATCAATATACTTTCATACACAGTAATACAGCAACACCATAAAAAGGAAGTAGTAATAAAATAGGTTTGTTTTGCGATAAGTAATAAGATAGGAGCTATAATCCTTTTTGGGACTAATACAATTGATTTCTAATAAAATAGAAATCATTAGGAGAAGCAAAACTACGAATTTAAAATGAACATATTCTGAAAACATAAACTTGACTAGTTATATTTTCCTAAATACACTGTTATCTAAATCAAGGTAAACATAGGATACCTCAACTCCTTTATTTTACTATTCTATTTACTTTCATTATAATTAAAGACCTACATTATGACATAATAAAATCTATATATACTAGATTTAATGTACTAAAATGACAATAATAGACACCTAATCTCATTTTTGTGAATATTTCTTATTTCTCTTACTATATTAGAATTATTCTAAACAATATAACTTTATTTAGAATCAATACAAGTAACAAGTGATTCAAAGCATTCTAAATACTTAATTTCATTAATAAAATATACTTAATTAATTACCAATAAGTTAACCAAAACACACAACACAGCTATTTTAACTTAATTTTTACTATTGGGATAATATCTACATTTGCACCACTATTTAAATTAAGTCCAAATAATGAAATCATCATCACATGTAGTTAAGTTACTCTCACATTACTTAATCTACATATTTCTATTCCTACTTGCAGGAAATAGTGTCGCCCAGAATGCTAAGAAGTTTACAGGGACGGTCTTAGACTCCCAAAGTATTCCCTTAGAATTTGCTTCTATTGTACTCAATAACAATGAGGTGTATTATACTAACAGTAAAGGGGAATTCTCTTTTACGATTAAGAAAGATTTTGAACCGTTTAGTATCAACTACGCCAATAAAAAGTCTATTTTCATTACTGACTTAAAAGCATTTAACACTTATAATCATCGTTTTACGTTAGTAGATCTATCAATCACCTTAGAAGAGATCAATATTACAGCCCCAATCTTAAAAGCCCAATCAGGTTCTAACTCGGCGATAGTCATCGATAAAGAGAAGATCAGTGAAGCGCAAGCCTTCAGTTTAAAGGATGTCCTTAACACCCTACCAGGTCATGCTACTGTAGCTCCTAATCTAAATACAGCTCAGACGATTAACCTTAGAGGAGCAAGTTTTGACAAAATGACCGGCGGAACACTACAATCAATGAACAACTCTTTCGGGGTGGCTATTATCGTAGATGATGTAACGATATCAAATGATGCCAATATGCAGGCGCGAAGTCTTAATCAGTTTGGTATCACTACAAGTGCGAATATAGGTAGCATCACTAACCTAACTTATCAAGGGGTTGACTTACGTGAAATACCTGTGGAGAACATCGAAAGTATAGAAGTAGTACAGGGGGTTGCTTCTGCGAAGTATGGAGAATTAACAGATGGTGCTATTATCATTAATAAGCAGGCAGGAAAGACACCATTCAGTTTCACTACGAATATAAATAGAGGATCTACTTCATATAGTTTATCTAAGGGATTTGGGTTACCTAATAAATGGGGAGCTCTTAACTTCTCTGTCAATTACTCTAAAAGTAACAATGACCCTAGAGATAAAATCAAAGAATACAATAGAATAAACCAAAGTGTACTGTGGACCAAATCATTCTCTCCTAGAGTTAAAAACAATTTAAGTCTAAGCTTTAGCAAGAGAATGGATGGAGTACGTGAAGATCCAGATGATCAGCAAGGCCGTAAACTAAAGGCAACAGACGAATTCTTTAGATGGTCTAATAGAACAACTGTACAATTGAACTCAAGAGTCATCAAATCATTAAACTTAAATATAAATGGGTCATACGGTATTAGCAATACCTATAATCAAGAGAGAATTAACAAAGGTCCTTTTCCTATCGCTAACAGAGATACTACAGGTGTCTATGAAGGATATTATGTAGATGGTAGATATATCGCTGTAGAGGAAATACAAGGAAGACCGTTAAGTTTAGGGTCTACACTTAGCATCTCTTCTGATGCATTCGGTAATAAGTTAGAACATCTTATCACAGCAGGGTTTTCAGTAAATTACCACGACAATTTAGGGAAGGGTACTATCTATAAAGCTGATCAACCACGTTGGTTTCAAAACAACAATCAGAATGAGCGCCCTTACGACTTCAGAAAGAATGAAGGACAGACTAACTATGGTGCTTACATTATGGACAACTTTAAATGGTATCTATTTGATAAGCCCATCGATGGTAACTTAGGATTCCGTATGGATGTACAGAATAGCAAGGCAAGCTACCAGCCTAGGATTAACTTAGCTTACCAAGTATCTCCTAGTAGTAGACTAACGTTAGGCTATGGTATCTCTACTAAAGCTCCTTCGTTAGCACACCGCTACCCTGCTCCTATTTGGTTAGACTTTCCTCTGCTAAATTACTTTGACGATTCAAATATTGCCAACAGCTTATACCTTGTTAAAACCGTAAAAGTAGAGAGTGATAACAACCACTTAAAACCTTCTACATCTACCCAGTTTGAGATTGGATATACATTCACGAATAAGTTCTTATCGAATAGCTTCTTTGGATATTTTAAAGATAATAAAGATGGTTTTGGAGTTAAGAAAGAGTTCTTTCCTATTGACGTTCCCGAGTATAAGATCATCGGTGAATTAGAAAAAGGAAAGCCTATAGAATATGAAGCTACGGGTAACTATAAGACACTGACGAACTATAGCATACGCCGTATGACAAATAGTGTACGCTCTAAATCATATGGTTTTGATTGGACTATGTCTACCCAAAAGATTAAACCTCTAAATATGTACTTATCATTATCGAATAGTCTTTCGTACAGCGAATATTATGACGATAATCCTACTTACAACGAGATAACAGAAGAAAATTACAAACAAGACTACGGGGTGTATTATACTGTCTTCTATCCTAATAAGACAAAATCTCTTTCTCTAATGAGTAAATTAAGATTGACATATCACATCCCTAAAATAGGATTTATACTAACGATGAACAGTGATATATTTTGGTTTAGAAAGAGCTTTAACACAGAACAGAAGTATGCTAATGAGTACTTAGATATCGCTATGCAACCAATTAAAGTTGAGTTGCCTGAAGATATAAAACAGACGATCTCTACGGCAGGTAGTAATTATGAACAACCTACGTTCTATGTGATCAACTTAAATGCAACTAAGGAAATACGCAAAAACATCCGTATAGGTATAAATACGTACAACTTCTTTAATATCAGAATAAACAAAGAGAAAAAGTTATCCGATGGGACAAGGTCTATTATCAACTATAATGCTCCATTTAGTATAACAGGTTCTATATCAATTAAATTTTAAAACACGATGAGAAATACACTACTTCTACTGCTTGCCATCGCAAGTATAGTCTTTACTACTAGCTGTAGTAAAGATGATAATTCAAGCGACTTCGCTAATACACTTAATGTTAACTTCGTTACTACAGTCTCACAAACGAATACAAATCTTACTATTCCATTAGAGGGAACTACAATCGAGTTTACCAATAGAGCTAATGGAAATAAAAATACAGTTACACTAGACAAACAAGGTCTTGCGTCTGCTAATCTACGTGTAGGAAATTATAACATTATCGCTAAACTGACAATGAGCAAACAAGCTTATAATCAACTAATCGATGCTAGTAATAGTAAAGAAGAAAAGATAGAGGAAGACTCTATCACGTTTACTGCCAACATAGATAACCTAACTATAAATGACGCTCAAGACATCAAGATCGAACTACAGATGAATAAAATGAGTACATCAGGGCTAATCTTTAAACAGATATTCTATGCGGGTTCGAGTTTACAAGATGGATCAGGATATAGAGACCAATTTCTTGAGATCTATAACAACAGTGCTGAGACACTATATCTAGATGGTATTATTCTAGCGATGCTTCACAACACTACGAATGGACAAGCTACAGGACCTGACGATATCAGTTACTTACCTTCTCGTCAATACGATTGGTCAAAAGCTCCAGAAAACTCAGGTAGTGGTAATCTAAACAACGATTACGTCTATGCTAAGAAAGTATTGCGTTTTCCAGGAAGTGGTACACAATATCCAATCGAAGCAGGTAAAAGTATCATCGTAGCCTCTACAGCTATTGATCATACGAAGAACTTTATTATCGGTAAACCATCAGAATTCGTAGATCCAAATAAGACAGTAGATTTAAGCAAAGCAGACTTTGATGTTTACGTCTTAGATTACCTTCAGAAAGAATTTGGTATCGATATTACTCAAGCTAAATACCGTTACAATCTAAACACAATAGGTATCGGTAAAATGAAAGTAATAACAGCACAACAGAGTGACTTAGCGATGCGATTCGCTACAGATGACGGAATATTATTAGTACAACTACCGAAAGATGTAGCTGTAGAATCATTCCCTACGATAAAAGCACCTAAGAAAAACGACTCTACACAGTGTTTGAGAATACCTGTAGAATACATCATCGACGGAGTACAAGTGAGACACTCTACAGAGAGTCGCGTAGCTCCACGTAAAGTACCTGTATCTGTAGACCGAGGTAGCTCATTCGCTCCTAATGGAACTTATTCTAGTCAATCTTTATTAAGAAAAACAAGATACAAATTAAACAATGGACGTCGTGTATTACAAGATACAGATAACTCTACAGAAGACTTCGTAGTGATCAATAAACCAGTAGCATCTAAAGGAGAAGATTCTTTTACCAATTAATACATGAGAAAATTATACATCTTCATAACGTTATTTTTAATTCAAATGCTAAATGCTCAGAATAGTTCTGAGCATTTAGACCTTTGGTTAATTCAGAAGAATAAGCGTAGTTATGTACCAGAGCACATTCTGTTTTTAAATAATCAGACTAGTGAGTTCGGGCGTTTAGCTGTGGATTATAACACCACAAAAGGGGACTATAGAAAAAGCCAAGAAGCTAATGACAGTAAAGACTTTAAGTTCTCTGCTGAAGGGTATACTGATATATATAAGTTTAAGGCGTATGGAAACTTTGTATATGGAAAGACTTTTGAGAACGAACTAGCCAATGACCTTAGAGGGAAGAAAGATGAGTTTAACCCTTTCTACTTCTACGCAAATCATCCTAACAACTTTCAGAACCAACAGTATCTAGCGAATACAATGTTTAGCTATGAATTGGTTGACAAAAAACTGACAATAGGTTTTGGTCTTGACTTTGATTATAATTGGACTACAGGTAATAATGATCCTAGACCAGATGTAGTGAACTACTTTATCCGTTATAAAGCAGATATTGCATGGAAGATACAGAAACACGCAATAGGATTAGGGCTTGCTTATGGTAAGGTAACTGAGGAAAACAACATCATGTATAAAAACAATGAATACAAAAGTAGCAATCAGTATAAAGATCGCTTCTTGAACATTAGTTTAGGATACGGAGATATTGTTCTAAGTGATCAGAATCTACTACTTGATAGAAAGGCAAAAGAGAATTCATATAAGCTAGCACACCTTTACACAGATGACAAATTAGAGGTAGCTACATTCGCTAAGATGACGCACTATGACGAAAACTCTGAACTAAATAAGTATAAGCAGAGTTTTGATGTGTATAATAGATTTAAAAACAAACAACTTACTATTCAGAGTATGTTGACTTATACACCATCTGATGTTAATCAATATCAACTAAGTTTAAAGTATAACAACTATGATGGTAAAAACATTAGAGAGATAGAAGGGCTTAATTATAAAGTAGATCATTACAACTTTAACGCTCAGCTATTAAATTCTTTTACTAATCTATGGAGAAATACAGATATTCAGATAGGGTTAGATCACACACTTTACTCTACTATTCGCAAAGACTATGCTATCGGAGTATACAATGATGAAAAACAATTATTAAATAAGCTTATAATCAACACGATATTTAAACAAGAGGATCACTTTTATCAAGTGAGTGCCACTCCCCTTTATAAGTTGAAACTAGTAAATGATTTGACTATACCTGATACGCAACACACTAATTTTACAGATAATGTAATTATCCCTAATTACTATTACAACAATAATAATGCATGGGGACTACAAGGTGAAGTAGGATATGGAAACAAAACATGGCTTAATCAATACAGTCTTTATTTCTCTGTATCAGGCCACTTCTTAAAATCAAATGGATTAGACCGAAGCAGTATTAATCTAAGCTTAAAACTATATTTATAATGAACAAGGCTATCTATCTAGCTATATTACTATTTACATTTTTATTTCTAAATTTTCACAAACTAACATATACCTACTCAGAATACCAATCTATAGAAGATTTACGTCAGGCTTATGAACGCAACAGTTCTCTATGGCCTGTTGCTACTATAGATAGTACAGTTGTTTTTAAAGAACTAGGAACATTGCTCCCTACTCCCCCTGTAGCTAAAGAAGATATATACAAAGTAGAATTGGGTAAGCTACTGTTCTATGATCCGAGGTTATCCTCGTCTAATCAAATCTCTTGTTCCACTTGTCATATTGATAAAGAACATTGGGCAGATAAACAGACGCTAGCCATCGGACATGAGGGATTAGTTGGAACGCGCAATACTCCAAGCATAGAGAACGCATGGATACAACAAGAGTTATTTTGGGATGGAAGAGCTAATAGCCTACAGGAACAACAAATAATGTCTATCGAAAATCATGTAGAGATGTTTCAAGACATAAATGAACTACCTACTAAAATAAAACAGATTAAAGGATACAAAAAACACTTTAAAAAAGCATATGGAAACAATCAAATAACGAAAGATAAAATATTAGATGCTTTAGCCTTATTCCAAAAGACTATTGTCTCTAATCCCACTCCATTTGATGCTTTCATAAATGGAGATTATCAAAAGTTATCTGATCAACAAGTACACGGCTTACACTTGTTTCGTACTAAAGCGAGGTGTATAAACTGTCACAGTGGACCTTACTTTACTGACTTACAGTATCACAATGAAGGTTTTACTTTCTATAAGCGCAAAAGAGAGGATCTCGGTAGATATAATGTCACACATAAAGCCTCTGATGTGGGTAAGATGAAAACTCCAGGACTGCGTAATGTGATGCATACAGCACCGTGGTTTCACCAAGGAGTATTTCCTAATATTCAGAGTGTTATAGGAATGTATAATGCAGGAATGAATATTCCTCATAGAAGAGAAGAATATAAGAATGATTCATTATTCCCAGTAACTTCTCCTCTTATTAAAAGATTGGGATTGACTAAAGATGAACAGCTTGCTATTATCTCTTTCTTAGAAGCCCTCTCTTCAGAACCAATGCTTATAGAGAAACCTACTTTACCTAAATAAAGTAATCAAAACTAAAATAGAAAGAGGTATATAAATGATAAGTAATTACATAATTTGGCACTAATAGAAGAACAAAGAAGTAGAATTACTGTACTACCATTGTAGTCTTTGACTAATGTATACTCTAGGTAAAACAGAACAAAATACGCTTAGTTAATGCCATTTTAACCCAGAATACGCGATAGACCTATTAACGAGAGTAAATTATACAAAACAGCTCTGAATTTATGAAAAAAGCATACTATAGTATGGTTTTAGAAGAAATGAAAGAGATGTAAAGTAGAATTTATTCGTAGTATAGGGCGAGTGCGGAATCTGGGTTTAAAACAATACAAGAACCATTCGTCAAAAGATTCTTATACTTTAACCACTATTTCATCAATATGCTGAAATTTGGCATTCTTATTTTTGAAAAAATTCGTAATTTGCCGCCAAATGAAAAATCAAATGAAAACACATTTCACTTACATACTATTTTTAATACTATTTAGCGCTAATACTTTTGCTCAGAAATTAGAATTATATACTAATGATGGGAAAGAAACTTACCTAGGCTGTCTTAGCTGTGATGCAAAAGAAACTAATTCTATATGGAATATGTATGGTACCTATGGTAATCAGTACAACCAAAAGTCTATTTGGAATAAATATGGTATCTATGGAGACCAAACGAGTAGTCAATCTCCTTGGAACATACATGCTGACAACCCGCCTATAGTAAAAAAAGATGGTGCGTTCTATGGCTACTTTAGTATGAACAAACACTTCATTGGTAAACGTGTTGAGGTAGAATTAACAAAGATGCTTTTCGAATATTACCTTGATGTAAAAGAAGATCCGTCAAAGTGGACTAAAGCTACCGAAGTGATTAAAGCAAAAGAAATAACAAAGAAATAAATAACAAGCGAGAGTAACCCTCTCGCTTTTTTTTGTCCTTAAAACTGAATACGTATAACTAATAGTACTCAACTATCTATTATTCAATATTTACCTATCCCCATTTTATACTCTTTAGTTATATATTATTATACCTTTTGCTTCTGATTAAATTAAAAAAACACATAGCCCCATAGAATTATAAAACTAAACAAACATTATTTACACTGAGGTAATATTAAATTTACATTATTGTAATATTACAGCTTACATAAACAAAACAGAACAGAATATTTTTACTCTATATCCTTCTAAAATAATTTTAGCTAAGTAGGGGATTATTAAGTAAAAAGAACTGTTATGATTAAAAAATTCCTTTCTCTTCTAGTACTTATTTTTTGTGTTTTTATACAGAATATACGAGCTGAAACGCTTCATTCACCTCCTTACACTGAAGAACAATCTCCCACAAAATCCTCTTATTATAACTTCGTTTTTAAAGAAAAGACCGTTACTTATACTGGAGAACCTATCTATCACGAACCTGAAAGTATTCCGTTTAATGTCACTGTTAAATATGATAGAAATGGTTTTGTAGATGCCGGGTCGTATATAGTCAAAGCGTATTTCTATTCTGAAAACAACACACTTCTAGCAACCAAATCCGCTAGGCTAAACATAGAGAAAGCACGCATAACAGGTGTCACTTTAAAAAAGAAAGAAGTCACTTATGATGGAACACTACATAAACTTGAACTTGTAGGTGAGCTACCCGCAGGAGTGACTGCTGTTTATAAAAATAATGCCCACACAAATGCTGGAGTTTATAAAATGAATGTTAGACTTACGGGTAAAAACTATATCACAAGCTCTCGTAATAATGAACTAACAATACTACCTCTAGATATATCAAAAACCATTCACTTACAAAGTCAGGTTTTTATCTATGATGGCAAACCAAAGTCTTTATCTATAGAGGCTCCCTTACCTAAAGGACTAAATATATCCTATAAAGGAAATAATCAATCAGAAGTAGGTACACACACTGTTACTGCTACCATAACAGGAAGTAAAAACTATACGCCTATCCCCTATGAGATGAGAGCTTCTCTTACTATTTCTGAAGATAGTACTATACCTAAAATTCCTTCTTTAGATAAAGTAGTATTTGATAATTTGACTTCACCATATACTGGTCAACCTATTCCTATTATTGCTACTAATTTACCAGATGATGTATCAGTCCAATACAGTATAAATGACTTTATAGATGTTGGTTCTTATGAAATCAAAGCTACTTTCTATTTTAAAAATATACTTATCGGAACTAAAGTTGCTTCATTAACTATAGAAAAAGCACGTATAACAGGAGTAACTTTTAATAAAACAACCATTACTTATAACGGAGAACGACATACTCTACTCTTAAAAGGAGAACTACCTGAAGGCGTTATTGCTGAATACAACAATAATGCACATATTAATGCTGGCGAGTATAAAGCAACTGTAAAATTAACTGGAGATAATTATATCACAAGTACTCGATCTAACGTCCTTACAATTGCTCCAATTGATTTAACTAAAATGATTGAGTTCAATAGCCAATCATTTGTATATGATGGAATTGTAAGATCTCTGTCTATAAGTACAGCTTTACCTCGTGAGTTAAAAGTTGCTTATAAAAACAACTACCAAAACTCAGTTGGCAATCATATCATACAGGCAACAATTTCTGGTAGTAATAACTATGCTCCTATGCCCTATACGATGACTGCAACTCTAGCCATCACTGAAAAAGAAGAAATACTTCCTAAGATAGATAAAATAGTATTTGAAAACAGTACAGTTCCTTACACAGGTGAAATTATACCTTTTGAAGCTACTGCTATTCCAGAAGATGTAATTGTCAAGTATAGTCGCAATAACTTTAAAGATATAGGTACCTATCAGATCACAGCTTCGTTCTACTATAAAGATATTTTACTTGGTACTAAGTCAGCAACCCTAACCATAGAAAAAGCTCGCATCACAACAGTTAAGTTTAGTAAGAAAGAAGTGACCTATGATGGTACATCTCACGAGTTAATACTAGAAGGAGAATTACCTGAAGGAGTAACTGCTGTTTATAAAAATAATATTCATACTAACGCTGGAGAGCATAAAGTCTCTGTAACATTAACAGGAGATAATTATGTGACGAGTACTCGTTCTAACCTACTTGTCATATTACCTGCAGACATTACTAAGATGGTTAGTTTAGAATCTAATTCATTTGAATATGACGGTCAAGCAAAGTCTATAACCATCAAGGGAGACGTACCTAAAGGAGTAACATTAAAGTACGAGAACAATATACATTTAGAAGTTGGGAACTATGCGGTTAAGGCCACTCTAGACGGTAGTACTAATTATACTCCAATGCCATATGTGATGACAGCTACCCTATCTATTAACGAGAAAGCTGTAGTACTGCCAAGTATTGAAAATGTAGTGTTTGATCACAAAACAGAAGCGTATACAGCTGAGGTAATTGCTATTGAAGCAACTAACTTGCCTAATGAAGTACGTGTAACTTATGATAAGAATGATTATATAAATGCAGGTGTATATCAGATCACAGCTTCATTCTATTATAAAGATATTTTGCTTGGTACGAAGTCAGCAACGCTAACAATAAAAAAAGCTCGTATCACAACTGTCAAGTTTAGCAAAAAGGAAGTGACTTATGATGGGAACTCTCACGAGTTATTACTTGAAGGGGAATTACCTGAAGGAGTAACCGCTGTTTATAAAAACAACGTACATACCAATGCGGGAGAGCATAAAGTCTCTGTAACATTAACAGGAGATAATTATGTGACTAGTACTCGTTCTAATCTGTTAGTAATATTACCTGCAGACATTACTAAACTGGTTAGTTTAGAAACAACTTCTTTTGAATATGATGGACAGCCGAAGTCTTTAACTATCAAAGGTGATGTACCTAAAGGAGTAACATTAAAGTATGAAAACAACACGCATTCAGAAGTTGGGAACTATACCGTAAAGGCTACTTTAGACGGTAGTACTAACTACACGCCGATGCCGTATGTGATGACGGCTATGCTATCTATTAATGCAAAACCTGTAGTATTACCAAGTATTGAAAACGTAGTATTTGACCATAAAACAGAAGCGTATACAGGAGATATAATTGCTATTGAAGCAACTAACCTACCTAATGAGGTACGTGTAGCTTATGATAAGAATGATTATATCAATGCTAGTGTATATCAGATCACAGCTTCGTTCTACTATAAAGATATTTTACTAGGTACTAAGTCAGCAACCCTGACAATAGAAAAAGCACGTATTACAACTGTCAAGTTTAGTAAAAAAGAAGTGACTTACGATGGTACATCTCACGAGTTACTTCTTGACGGAGAATTACCTGAAGGAGTGACAGCTGTTTATAAAAATAATGTTCATACCAATGCGGGAGAGCATAAAGTCTCTGTAACATTAACAGGGGATAATTATGTGACAAGTACTCGTTCTAATCTGTTAGTAATACTACCTGCTGATATCACGAAGTTAATCACATTAGAGAGTGCCTCTCACATTTATGATGGTAAGTATAAATCACTTACTATCAAAGGCGACATCCCTAAAGGAGTAACATTAAAGTACGAGAACAATACACATTCAGAAGTTGGGAACTACACAGTAAAGGCTACTCTAGACGGTAGTACTAACTACACACCAATGCCGTATGTGATGACTGCTACGCTATCTATTAATGAGAAAGCTGTGGTACTGCCAAGTATTGAAAATGTAGTGTTTGACCATAAAACAGAAGCGTATACTGCTGAGGTAATTGCTATTGAAGCAACTAACCTACCTAATGAGGTACGTGTAGCTTATGATAAGAATGATTATATAAATGCAGGCGTATACCAAATCACAGCTTCATTCTACTATAAAGATATTTTACTTGGTACAAAATCAGCAACATTAACTATAGAAAAAGCTCGTATAACAACTGTCAAGTTTAGCAAGAAAGAAGTAAAGTATGATGGGAACTCTCATGAGTTACTACTTGAAGGGGAATTACCTGAAGGAGTAACTGCTGTTTATAAAAACAACATACATACCAATGCAGGTGAGCATAAAGTCTCTGTAACATTAACAGGAGATAATTATGTGACT
>NZ_NSGJ01000015.1 GCF_002286775.1 Myroides sp. N17-2 | reverse complement strand
TAAGTATAAATCACTTACTATCAAAGGCGACATCCCTAAAGGAGTAACATTAAAGTACGAGAACAATACACATTCAGAAGTTGGGAACTATGCGGTTAAGGCTACTTTAGACGGTAGTACTAACTACACGCCGATGCCATATGTGATGACTGCTACGCTATCTATTAATGAGAAAGCTGTGGTACTGCCAAGTATTGAAAACGTAGTATTTGACCATAAAACAGAAGCGTATACAGCTGAGGTGATTACTATTGAAGCAACTAACCTACCTAATGAAGTACGTGTAACTTATGATAAGAATGATTATATCAATGCAGGTGTATATCAGATCACAGCTTCATTCTACTATAAAGATATTTTGCTTGGTACGAAGTCAGCAACCCTAACGATAGAAAAAGCTCGCATCACAACAGTTAAGTTTAGCAAGAAAGAAGTGACTTACGATGGTACATCTCACGAGTTAATTCTTGAAGGGGAATTACCTGAAGGAGTAACTGCTGTTTATAAAAACAACGTACATACCAATGCGGGAGAGCATAAAGTCTCTGTAACATTAACAGGAGATAACTATGTGACCAGTACTCGTTCTAATCTGTTAGTAATACTGCCTGCTGATATCACGAAGTTAATCACATTAGAGAGTGCCTCTCACATTTATGATGGTAAGTCTAAATCACTTACTATCAAAGGCGACATCCCTAAAGGAGTAACATTAAAGTACGAGAACAATACACATTCAGAAGTTGGGAACTATGCGGTTAAGGCTACTTTAGACGGTAGTACTAACTACACGCCGATGCCATATGTGATGACTGCTACGCTATCTATTAATGAGAAAGCTGTGGTACTGCCAAGTATCAAGAACATAGTATTTGACCATAAAACAGAAGCGTATACTGCTGAGGTGATTACTATTGAAGCAACTAACCTACCTAATGAAGTACGTGTAACTTATGATAAGAATGATTATATAAATGCAGGCGTATACCAAATCACAGCTTCATTCTACTATAAAGATATTTTACTTGGTACAAAATCAGCAACATTAACTATAGAAAAAGCTCGTATAACAACTGTCAAGTTTAGCAAGAAAGAAGTAAAGTATGATGGGAACTCTCATGAGTTACTACTTGAAGGAGAACTACCTGAAGGAGTGACGGCTGTTTATAAAAACAATGTACATACTAATGCAGGGGAGCATAAAGTCTCTGTAACATTAACAGGAGATAATTATGTAACGAGTACTCGTTCTAATCTGTTAGTAATATTACCTGCAGATATCACCAAGATGGTTAGTTTAGAAACAACTTCTTTTGAATATGATGGTCAAGCAAAGTCTTTAACCATTAAAGGCGATGTACCTAAAGGGGTAACTTTAAAGTACGAGAACAATACACATTCAGAAGTTGGTAACTATACGGTTAAGGCTACTTTAGACGGTAGTACTAACTACACGCCGATGCCATATGTGATGACTGCTACGTTAATTATCACTGAGGATGAAGAAGATTTATTACCAAATCTAGATAAAGTGATATTTAAAGATAAAGCAGCTATATACAGTGGTATTCCTTATAAAATAGAAGCTACTAATGTTCCTAAAAATGTTACAACCAAATATAGTGAGAACTCTTTCGTATCTGTTGGGACATACAGTATCACAGCTTCTTTCTATTATAAGGAAGTACTACTAGGTACTAAAATAGCTACATTGACTGTTGAAAAAGCACGTATAGAAGACATCAAATTCAGTAAGAAAGAAGTTGTTTATACAGGATCCGCTTATGAATTATTAATAGAGGGTGAATTACCTAAAGGGGTAACTGCTATCTATAAAAATAACATGCATACTAATGCAGGAGAGCATAAAGCTTCAGTGACATTAGCAGGTGATAATTATGTAACAAGTACACGCTCTAACCTACTGATTATCCTACCTGCGGATATTAGTAAACTAGTAGAATTAAGAAATCAATCCTTTAAATACGATGGTAAAGAAAAATCTTTAACCATAAAGGGAAGTGTACCTACAGGAGTATCTTTAAAATATGAAAACAATACGCATACTGAACTAGGTCATTATATAGTGAAGGCCACTTTAGATGGTAGTCCTAACTATACACCAATGCCATATGTAATGACAGCTACTCTATTTATCACACAAGAAGATACTGAACTACCAAGTTTAGATAAAGTAATATTTAGAAATAGAACGGAAACGTATAATGGCAATTCGTTTAAGTTAGAGGCAACGAACTTACCAAAAGATGTCAATGTAGAATATGATCGTAACTATTATGATAATGCAGGTGAATACAATGTCACAGCTACCTTCTTCCATAAAACAATTTTACTAGGTAAGAAAACTGCTACATTAACAATCGAAAAAGCTAAGCTAACGAATATTACATTTAATCGTAAAACAGTAGACTATAACGGTAAGCCTCAGCATATCTTAATTAGTGGTAAACTACCTAAAGGAGTATCTGCGACATATGAAAATAATGTGCATACTGACGCAGGGGTTTATAAAGCATCTGTTACACTAGAAGGCGAAAATTATGTCACTAGTAAACGTACAAGTACCTTTACTATTAGCCCTCTTCACATCTCCAAATTTATATCATTCGCGGATAGGGCTTATGTATATGATGGTGAGTCAAAAACGATCATACTAACAGGTAACCTTCCTGGCGGACTTAACGTTGTATATGAAAATAATGTACATACTGAGATTGGCGTATACCAAGTAAAAGCTACCATAACAGGCAATCCAAATTATACACCTATGCCTTATATAATAGTGGCAACTTTAGTGATCAGAAATGATAAAGAAAGGGCTGATATCGAACAGATTTCTATTAACGAACAAGTATATGATATGCCTAATAATAAGATAATATATTTCTTACCTTGTGGTCAAGACACTGTTCTCCTAGATATAAGCGAACTAAGTGAAGGAGCATTTGTTGCCAATAATATAAAATATAAATACAAAATGCACTACTCAGGTACGATTACTATTCCTATAGTTGTCAAATCACAGACCCAAACACTAACGCGCAACTATACAATAGAATTAGTCAGACCAGTTCCTTTTGAGAAAGTCGCCCTAAAAGGTGCAGATAATTCTTATGAAGTTAATTTGACTTCCTCTACTAATGGCGGATATAATTATACAGCATTCGCTTGGTACAGAAATAATGTATTAATGAGTAATGATAAGTACTTCCTAGCCGGAGCAAATGGAGATAACACAGATAATGCTAATGCGGTATATCAGTTAATATTGACAACCGATAAAGGAGAGACTGTCTATTCTTGCCCTACGACGATAGAGATATTAAATACCAATAAAATCAAACTGTATCCTAACCCTATTAGAGCAACCGAACAACTAAATATTGTCTTCGATTTTGATAGTAATTCATTTACTCAAGCAACTATAGAGATATACTCTATACTAGGTCAGAAAGTACTTGAAGCTGAGTTATCAAATAGAGAAAACAGTATTCAACTGCCAACAGGTATACAAGTAGGTAAATACATCGCTGTCATAAATATAAATGGTCAAAAGAAAACAATCAATTTCATAGTTAAATAACTAATTCTAATTTTTTATCCTAAGGGCTGTTCTCTTCTTTGAGAGCAGTCCTTTTTTTATTATATAGGTACAAGGTCTCACTCCTAACCTTGTCATCTCTCAGTAAATCTAATTTCTAAAATACCACTCCATCCAATCTTTCGAAAACTTTAGATCTAAAATCAACAACTTACTTTTTTTTTAAACTTCTCCAATTACTCTATAATCACTTCCCTTTTAAACCCTTTATACATTGTTGCTTTTTCTAATTGTCCCGAATTTATGGGGTTATGATTTTAAATCAGAAAAACATCTATTGCTTTTTTTAAACGAAAAAACGACTTAAACTACTGATTTTCAAAACATCAATACTATTCATTTATTTCTCTCCTTTATTCAGACACCTATCTCAATCTCAACAGGAGTCAGTACTAATGCTAAATTGCTTGACAATTTCTCGAGTATTAGCCGTAAATAGTCGATCAGAGAAAAGATATTCGAAGAATGCTTCTCATATTGATAGGTAACTTACGATTAGCTTAGCGTTTAGATTAAGATATGTTAAACTCTAGTTAGTTTCAAATAAACAGTTACTAATATTTTTTCGTTTCAAAAGAAAAAACAAGGTTCTTTATCAAAGGAAAATAATACTAATACTAAATACAATATGGTGTATCAAAAACATTGAATAGTTCATAAACTATCACAACTGTTATATAACATCACCAAAAAACAAGGTTCAATTGTTAGAAACATCTATATAACCAATACTGTAGGCAAACTTTAACTATTCACTATGCTTAGAGGTAGATTATTTATAAATAAGCGAGGAGCTATATCTATAATAATTATTTATATTTGTAGCGAGTTATAACAATATGTATTAAAAAGAAATAGAATGAATACAGACGAAAAGTTTCACGACGAAATGGGAGACAACCACATCGCATCTAGTGATGCTACTCCACTTAGAAGTGACGCATTTGACCTTACAGATGACCAAAAAATAGAATCGATAAAGAAAGATGTAGAAAGCATTTTAAACACTTTAGGATTAGATCTTACAGATGACAGTCTTAAGGGAACACCTAATCGTGTAGCTAAGATGTTCGTAAAAGAAATGTTCGGTGGGCTTAATCCAGCTAAAAAACCGAGTGCTTCTACATTTGATAATAAATATAAGTACAACGAAATGCTAGTAGAAAAAAACATTGTTGTTTATTCTACTTGTGAACACCATTTACTACCTATCGTAGGGAGAGCTCACGTAGCTTATATCTCTAATGGTACTGTAGTAGGTCTTTCTAAAATGAACCGTATTGTTGATTTTTATGCAAAGAGACCTCAAGTACAGGAGCGTTTAACAATCCAAATAGTAAATGAGTTAAAACGTGTATTAAATACAGAAGACGTAGCGTGTATCATCGATGCGAAGCACTTATGTGTAAACTCTAGAGGTATCCGTGATATCGAGAGTAGTACTGTAACTGCTGAGTTCGGTGGAAAATTCCAAGACGAGAATGTTCGCAAAGAATTTTTAAACTACATCCAATTAGAAACTAAGTTCTAATCACTATAAATTAAACTATGTTATATCAAGAACAACAACTAAAAATGTACAACTCCATCACAGGAGAAAAAGAAGTTTTCAAACCTATCCACGAGGGTAAAGTAGGTATGTACGTATGTGGACCAACTGTCTACAGCTATGTACACCTTGGGAACTGCCGTACTTTTATATCTTTTGACTTGGTATATCGCTATTTAAAACACTTAGGGTACTCAGTGCGTTATGTACGTAATATTACTGACGTAGGACATATGGTGGACGATGCAGATGAAGGAGAAGATAAAATCGCTAAGAGAGCACGTATTGAGCAAATAGAACCAATGGAAATCGTTCAGAAATATACACTGAACTTCCACAACATTCTAAAACAGTTTAATAACCTACCTCCTAGTATAGAACCTACAGCAACAGGGCATATTATCGAGCAAATAGAGATTATTCAATCTATTATTGCTAATGGTTTTGCTTATGAAGTAAATGGTTCAGTGTACTTCGATGTTAAGAAATACAATAAGTCTCATCAGTATGGTATTTTAAGTGGGCGTAAGATAGAAGATATGATTTCTAATACTCGTGAATTAGATGGTCAATCTGATAAACGCAGTCCATTAGACTTCGCTTTATGGAAAAATGCAGAGCCTCAGCACATCATGAGATGGCCTTCTCCTTGGGGAGATGGATTCCCAGGATGGCACTTAGAGTGTACTGCTATGAGTACTAAGTATCTAGGTAAACACTTCGACATACACGGAGGTGGAATGGACTTAAAATTCCCTCACCACGAATGTGAGATTGCTCAGAATGAAGCTTCTACAGGGAACACACCTGTGAACTATTGGATGCATGCGAATATGCTTACATTAAATGGTAAGAAAATGGCGAAGTCAACAGGTAACAATATCTTACCTGAAGAATTATTCTCAGGAGAGAATACTATTCTTAGTAAGGGATTTGCCCCTGCAGTAGCTCGTTTCTTTATCTTACAAGCACATTATAGAAGTATCTTAGACTTCTCTGACGACGCAATAATAGCTTCAGAAAGAGGATATCAAAGATTAATGGAAGCTATTAAATCTCTAAAAGATTTAAAAACTTCAAGCAATTCTTCTGTTGATGTTGCAAAGTGGAAACAATCGTGCTATGATGCAATGAATGATGACTTTAACAGTCCTATCTTAATTGCTAATATCTTTGAAGCTATTAAGTTTATCAATCTTATTAAAGAAGATAAAGAAACGATAACAGCATCAGATTTAGAAGACTTGACCACTAGCTTACATGCATTTGTATTTGATGTATTAGGTCTTGAAGATAGCGAAGGTACTAGCGCTAATAACGAAAAACTAGAAGGTGTAGTGAATATGCTTATCGGTATGCGTAATGAGGCTAGAGCGAATAAAGACTTCGCAATGTCAGATCACATCAGAGATGAATTAGCTAGAATCGGCATTCAATTAAAAGATGGTAAAGAAGGTACTTCCTTCTCACTATAATACATAAAAAAGCTATAAGTTCTCTTATAGCTTTTTCTCATTTGATCAATTATGATAAAGAAAATATTAATCTTCCCATTTATCCTACTTGTACGATTTTATCAAGTAGCTATCTCCCCTTTCTTTCCGCCGGCGTGTAGATATAGTCCTACGTGCTCACAGTACACATTAGATGCATTGAGAAAGCATGGCTTGTTTAAGGGAGGTTGGATGGCAATAAAGCGCATAGCAAGTTGTGGTCCTTGGGGTGGTAAAGGATATGATCCTGTACCATAGAATACGAGAAACAGCAAACGTAGAATTACAAAGGCATTGTTTAATTCTAGTCGTTGATCACCCAACTAATCAGTAATTACTATTTCACGGATAAAGATTATTTCTTACATTTATCATCTAACAGTATAGAAACACTATGATACATTCATTACATATGGTATGGAACCCATCAGAGGGGCTTGATTTAGGATTTATAAAACTAAGATATTACAGTCTTATGTTTGTTATTGCATTCGGCTTAGGATGGTACTTAATGAAAAAGATTTATGACCGAGAAGGAGAAAGTGTTGAGAAGCTTGATAAATTATTTATTTATACTGTCTTAGCTACTTTGGTAGGAGCTCGTCTAGGACATGTATTTTTCTACGATTGGGCATATTATAAAGACCATATATTCGAAATCATATCACCTGTTCGTTTTACACCTAAATTTGAAATCGTTGGATTTAGTGGATTAGCAAGTCATGGAGCAGCTATAGCTATCATCGCTACTATGTATTTTTACAGTAAAAAGATTATTCAAAAACCAATATTGTGGATATTAGATAGAATCGCTATTCCTGTTGCTATCGGTGGGATGTTTGTACGATTAGGAAACTTCTTTAACTCAGAAATTATCGGACATGAGACAGCTAGTGCTTTAGGAATACGTTTTTTAAGAGATAAGTTCACTCCTAGAGAAGCAATGCAAATTACTGGTCTAAATGACTATAATCAAGCATATGACGCTATACAAAGTAATCCTCAATTTACTGAAGCATTAAACCTAGTAGTAGCTAAACATCCTACTCAACTATATGAAGCATTTGGATATTTACTAGTATTCTTTGTAGTCTATTATATGTATTGGAAAACAGATGCTCGTAATAAATTAGGATATATCTTCGGTGTATTTCTAGTTCTTTTATGGGTAGTGAGATTCGTAGTAGAATATATGAAAGAAAGTCAAGGTGGTTTTGAAGATCAACTAGGCGATATACTATCTACAGGTCAATGGCTAAGTATCCCGTTTATCTTAGTAGGTATTTACTTATGGGTAACTGCAAAAAACAGAAAATACGAGTAATAAAACTCAACATTATAGAAAAAGAGCTAGTCAAGATTGATTAGCTCTTTTTGTATAACTACTACTTTGTGTTCATTTATCTAGTTTACTCAAGATCAAATCTCACGTTTAAAAGTATAATAGAATCCATAAGTAGACCCATTAAAACTTCTTGAGGTCATTGATACTAGTTCCCATCCCTGTTCACCAAGTTCGTTTAAAGTCTTATCTATTTCCTTTAAGTCCATCTTTGGACTCCAAGTTCCTTTAGGGTTGATTTCAATAGTTTTGTATTCAAATTTCTTCATAGCATTTTAATTAATATCAATGCACTAATATAACTAATTACATCATATCATAAATTCAAAATATCAAATAATCACACTCATTTTTAACTTAAAAACAACCAATAATATATAAAAATACAAATTAATTAAATCAAATTTACTTTATAAATCAAATTAGTTTATTCCCACTACTTAATAACAAAAAATCTATTCTTCTCTATCCTATTCTAATTTAAAAGTATTATTTTTCTCCTACAATTGATATGTTACTATGCAAACTAAATATACCACCCAAGATAGAGGTGATAAACAAAGCTATCAACAATACTTAGAAGCAATGGATGCCATTGCTATTGAGAAAGTAGCATCTGCTAGTGTATTCTTTGAACCCAAAGAAGACAACATCCTTGTAGATGTTGGGATGGCGTCAGGAACGAGTACAGCTATATTAGCACAGTTATTCCCAAAGCTTCAAATAGTAGGCGTAGATATCAACCCTAAAATGGTAGAAATCGCTGAACAAACATACAACTTCCCTAACCTATCTTTTAGAGAAGATGATGGAGAGAAATTGTCAACCTTTAAGGAAAATACTGTAAGTGGTTTCTTTAACTGTTCTGCTATACATCATATCACTTCATATAACGATTATGATAACAATAGAGCACTTAATACCTTGCGCAGACAGGTAGAACTGCTTAAAGAAAATGGCGTGCTAGTCATAAGAGACTTCGTCAAAGTAGAAGAGCAAGAAGTAATCATAGAGCTATCAACTGCTGAGAAAGACAATAGACCGAATGATGCTGATCTCTTCATACAGTTTGCTAAAACAGCAAGATCGCTAGCTAAAGAGCGAGGTTTCCCTATAGAAGAGTTAGATTCATTAATACCCTATACAAGAAGATTCCAAGCATTTTATACAGATGTCGTAGAATTCATCCGTCGTAAAGATTATTATGCAAATTGGGATATTGAGTTACAAGAAGAATATGGCTATTTCACACAGAGAGAATTTGAGAATGTCTTTAAAGAATTAGGATTGCGCATCATTCTATCTACACCAATATACAATCAGTGGATTATAGATAATCGCTATAAAAACCAATTCAAGATATGTAATCTGCAAGGAGAGGAAATAGGCTTCCCTCCGACTAATTATCTAATCGCAGGAGAGAAAGTAACTGGTGCTAAAGAGCTACAACTAACTAGACATTTGCCACAGAGTGAAAGCCCATATCTAATTCATTCTTCTTATCTCAACACTAAAAACAAACGAGTATATGATATTGTTGCTCGTCCTAATAACGTAACTGATATCATTCCATATTACCTTACTAATAATGGCTTAAAAGTCATTGCAAAACATGGTTATCCACGTCCATTAACTACGATCACTAAAGATAGCCCTGTAATAGATGGTAAAAGATACAGTGGATACATTCCTGAAGGGATTGCTATCGCTACAGATAAGGACATCTATGAAGAGCTAGAAAAGAGATTTGGCATTGCATCTAATGCGATTAAAACAAATAGCCCTGCACTTAGCTATTACACTTCGCCTGGCGGTATAAATGAAAAAGTAACATCTGTTTATCTAGAACTAAACAAAGTTATCGAGACAAACATCCCCTTGAGTGAAGGATTTACAGGTTTTACAGATTCAGGTCATTTGCAGGAATATGATGCTATGCAGTTACTAAATACAGCGCAGACAGGGGCATTAGTAGAAGCTCGATTAGAAGTTAACATTTATAACCTATTCTTAAAACTAGACTTACCTCTACCTAAATGGTTAGGGCAAAAAGTTACTATTAAAGAGACAGAAAATATAGTAGTGACTTCGTTTAAAGAACTATTAGCGATACATTATAGAGATTACCAAGAAACAAATCAGAGTGCGAATTTTCTTAAAACGAGTAGAGCTGACTTTAGTGAAATAGGCATTAATCATAGCAATACTATCTTAGAATATGTATACCCAAAGAATTACAGTACTAACACATTAGTAACTATACCTGTTTACAAATACAACAATGAAACCTATGTAGGGCTAGAGATCAGAAGTCTACCGATACCTCAATTGTTTACAGATAATAGCGCTATTCTTACAGTACCTGCTCTACGTTTACCAAAAGAAATAGAGAACTTCTATGACCTAGAAAATTATATCAAGCAAATACAAATAGGAGAAAATAACATAATAAACTTTTCAAAGCTTGGAGAAAAATACTTCCCTAGCATAGGGATTACAACAGAACAGGTATATCCTTATATAGTCACATTAGAGACTCCTACGGATAAATTATATTGGGTTAGTATCAATGAACTCATTAGTAATCTTGACCACATAGATGATGCTCACTTACTCATAGCCTTATGTAGGCTAAAACATAGCTTGGCATAAGAACATAACCTCTTAACCACATCTAAAACAAGGATAGTTGTTTTATTTTCTATCATACCAATCACTAAAAAACACACAAATAAACATTTTAATTACCATAGCTTCAAATCTTAAAAAGTGTTAAATTAGCTAAACAGAACGCTTAACCATAATAAGATGAACAAGAATATTGAAATATCAAAAGAATTTAAAGACACTGCAACTAAAGCGATAATAAGTATTATTATCTTTTTACTCTTTTACATCACCATTCTATCTGCTTCTATATATGGTGTATGGCTAGCAATACAAGCCGGTATGGCTATTATGAGCGATAGACCAACATTTGGCTCACTTTTCATAGGTATCCTAATTATGGGGTTTGCGGGATCTATCTTGTTCTTCTTAATCAAGTTTGTCTTTAAATCAAACAAATATGATCGTTCAAAATATATAGAAATAACTAAGGAAGATGAACCTAAGTTATTTGCCTTTGTCAAAGAAATAGTAGACGATGTTGCTGTTGACTTTCCTAAAAAAATCTATCTAACTAATGAAGTTAACGCCTGTGTATTCTATGATTCTAACTTCCTAAGTATGTTTATGCCTGTACGAAAAAATCTAATGCTTGGGTTAGGTTTAATTAATACGTGTACAGAATTAGAATTAAAGGCAATTATAGCTCATGAGTTTGGACACTTTTCACAGAGAAGTATGAAGATGGGAAGTTATGTCAGTAATGTAAATCATATCATCTTTAATATGCTTTACGACAATGAAGGATATAATAACTTTATCAATAAAGCGTCTAGTATACACGGTTTTGTTACCCTAATGGTCTTCGTAATTCAATTAATTATAAGTGGTATTAAGTGGGTATTGATTCAACTATATAGTCTAGTGAATAAAAGTTACCTCGCCTTATCAAAACAGATGGAGTACCATGCAGATGAAGTAGCAGCTACCTTAGTAGGTTATAAATCGTTAGAAACGTCCTTATATCGCATGGAGCTAGCTGACCAAGCTTATGATAATGTACTTAATATTTACATTAATCAGATTAAAGATCAAACGAGAAGTGAGAATATGTTTTTAGAACAATCTTATATATTAACTGAACTAGGTAAAGAAAACGACAGTGAATTTTCAGGTGGACTACCACTTGTAAAAGAAGGTGATACGAAGAGATTTAATCGTTCTAAAATAGAGTTTAATGATCATTGGAATTCTCATCCTAGTACACTACAACGCATAGAAAAACTTAAATCACTATACTTAATCGAGAAAGAAGATAGTCTTACTCCTGCAGGACACTTATTTAAGGATTTTACTAAAACACAGATAAAGCTGACAAATAGGCTATTTGATGAAGCAGCAGAAAACAAAACATTACCTACGACGACACTAGAACAATTTAAAGAACATTATCAACAGTATATTAAAGAGAATACATTCAATAAATACTATAATCATTATTACGATTATAACAACATTAAACTATTTGATCTAGGTAAAGCGTCATATATAGAAAAACCTATAGATCATCAAGAAGTCTATAACATTACTAATATAGAGCTATCTCTACAATTAGCTGGCTTATATGATGATCAGAAAACAATGAATGAGCTTATAGAAGATAACAATGGCCTAAAGTACTTACATTATAATAAAGAAAAATATGTACAGAAGCATTTTAAACAACTAAATAATAACCTAATAGAAAATACTAAAGAGATAGAGGATAAGTTAAAAGAGCATGATATAAAAGTATATCAATATTTTCTACAATTAGAACGCTCCCAAAACATAGATACTACCTCTAAATTAAAGACTTATTATCAAGATTTATTCGATGAAGATGTAAGATATGATAAGAGAATGGAGTACTACAATGCTGTAATGGAACAGACTGCTTACTTAGCTGGTGACATCGATCTAGATAGAGCCAAGGTAATAATCAATCAACTTAACGTCGCTTTAAAGCCTTTTAAAGAAGAAATGCAGTTTCTATTAGAGCTAGAAGCTAATCAAAAAGATATAACATTAGAGATGTCTAAATACTTTAATGATTTAATAGAAACTAAGACCTTTCTATATGGAAATAGATTAAATGAAGTAAGTTTTGAAGCCTTAATAAACTGTCTTGACACATATAAGTTGTTAACTTTAAGACACTTCTTTTACCAAAAGAAAAGAGTACTAGATTATCAAGTATCATTATTATAAAAAAGGTTGTTATTAGTCAGTCCTAATAACAACCTTTTAGTTTGTATGTGACTCGTATTAGTATAAAGTTATTGTAAATATATTTAAAGGCTTATTTCTATAGATAGAAGTTTCTATAGCTTCCTATAATAATACTCCGCTTAACGTTTAGAAATACACAGTTACTTCAACTAACAAAAAAAGCCACTCTAACTAAATAGAGTGGCTTTTATATTTTAAGTCTTCAAAGATTAAGCTTTCTCAGCTAATAGCTCTTCTTGAGCCTCTTTGTGTCTTCTTTCAATTTCTTCTTTATCTTTTCTTGGCATAGTATCCACTAATACTGGAGTAGCTAAGAATAATGAAGAGTAAGTACCTACGATAATACCGATTAACATAGCAAAGATAAATCCTCTGATAGAATCACCTCCGAATACGAACATGATTAACAATACAAGGATTAAAGTAAGCGATGTATTAATAGTTCTAGATAATGTAGTGTTTACTGAATCATTAACGATTTTATTGAAATCTCCTTTTGTTTTACCTGCGATGTACTCACGTACACGGTCAAATACAATAACGGTATCATTCATAGAATATCCGATAACAGTCAAGATTGCAGCGATAAAGTGCTGATCAATCTCCATATGCCATGGCATAAACTTGTAAGTTAAAGAGTAAATACCCAATACAAAAACAACGTCATGCGCAACAGATACAATAGCTCCTAATGAATATTGCCATTTACGGAATGAAATCACTAAGTAAACGAAGATAGCTAACATAGATCCTAATACAGCCCAATACGCATTTTGTTTAACGTCTTTTGCCATACTTGGTCCTACTTTAGAAGCTTGAATAACTCCTAATGTTTTACCTTCAGTAGCATTTACGAATTGCTCATAAGTCATTGGTGTAGAATAGTACCCTTTTAACCCTTCGTATAATTTCTCATTAACTTCTTGGTCAACAGATGCACCTTCTTCTTCTACTTTATATTTAGTAGTAAGTTTTAATTGTTGTTTGTTACCAAACACTTTAGCCTCAACACTTACACCAAATACTTCACCTAATTTATCACTTACTTCATTAGCAGTAACTTCTTTATCAAACTTAACTTGGAATGTTCTACCTCCAACGAAGTCAGTTCCTTGGTCAAATCCATTCACGAAGAATGAAGCAAAAGAAACAACTACAATGATAATAGATAAACCATAAGTTACTTTCTTAACTTTAAGGAAATCAAAGTTAAAGTTAGTAAACCAGTTTTTAGTTACGTTAGTACAGAACTTCAATGTTCTACCAGCTTTAACATCTCTATCCATAAAGATACGAGCGATAAAGATAGATGTAAATAAAGAAGTAGCGATACCAATTAATAATGTAGTAGCAAATCCTTTAATAGGTCCTGAACCGAATGCAAATAAAATAACCCCAGTCAAGATATGTGTAACGTTAGCATCAACGATAGGACGCATAGCCCCATGCCAAGAATAAGATTCTTTAATCGTATCAGCTAAGCTCATTCCTTTACGAAGACATTCTTTCGCTCGTTCAGAAATAATAATATTAGCATCCACTGCAGTACCCATAGTAAGTACGATACCAGCAATACCAGGTAATGTTAATACAGCACCTAAGCTAGCTAGGATACCGAACATAAATAACAAGTTAGCTAATAAAGCAACGTTAGCATACCATCCAGCTCTACCATAGTAGAATGCCATCCAAGCAGCTACAATAATTAAACCAGCTACAGCAGATAACATACCTGCGTCGATAGCTTGTTGTCCTAATGATGGCCCTACGATTTCAGATTGAACGATATCAGCACCTGCAGGTAATTTACCAGCACGTAAGATATTCGCTAAGTCTTTTGCATCAGCAACTGTGAAGTCTCCAGAGATAGAAGATCTACCACCTGAGATAGGTCCACTAGTAACACCAGGAGCAGAATAAACGATATTATCTAATACGATAGCAATATTCGATTGTTCAGTATAAGCTTTCCCAGTAAGTTCTTCCCATATTTTAGCTCCTTTAGGGCTCATAGTCATACCTACTACAGGACGGCTAAACTGATCATACTCATCTTGAGCACCAGTAATAACACTTCCACTTAATGGTGGAACACCATCTCTATTTGTTTTTAAAGCATATAACTCTACTAAATCAGGAGCTTTTTTACTTGGTTTACCCCATGCAAAACGAGCATATTTCTGATCAGCAGGTAATAAGTTACGCACATCAGTTCTATTAATAAATGAACTAACTTTAGCAGTATCTTTCGTTTGGAAATATCCTAAGATTGGGCTTCCTTGTTGTCCACCCATTGCGAATAAATCTAATAAAGGATTAAATTCCTTAGTAGTTTCATTCCCCATTGAATCTTTAGCTACTGTACCTAATAAAGCTTCTACATCAGATTTCCCTTTTGCATCTGCTTGACCTTTGTCAGCTACTTGATTCTTTTGGTTAGTTTGTTTCTCAGTAGTCTTTAAATACTCATTAGCAGCCATTAAATAGTTTCCTATTTCATCTACTTTATAAGTTTCCCAAAACTCTAACTGAGCTGTACTTTGTAATAAATTCTTAATACGGTCAACGTCTTTTGCTCCAGGTAACTCAACTAAGATACGACCTGAATCACCAAGCATTTGGATGTTTGGTTGAGATACACCGAACTTGTCGATACGCTCTCTGAATACACGGTAAGCACTTTCGATTGATTCTTTTATCTTTCTGTCTAAGATAGTTTTTACTTGGCTATCTGACATACCTACAGTGATCTCACTAAGATTTCTATTAGCGAAGATATCAGCTGAAGCTAATTTTACAGCACCTTTTGATTCTTTGTCAAAAGCACTGTAAAAAGCGTCTAAATAGCTTTGATTACCTTGTCTTTGTGATTCAGCTTCCGCTAGAGCTTTGTTGAAAGTAGCGTTTTTTGAATTATTAGCTAAACCTTTTAAAATGTCTTTGATTGATATCTGTAACGTAACATTAATTCCTCCTTCTAAGTCCAAACCTTTATTGATTTGTTTAGATCTCACTTCATTGAATGTTTGTCCTAGAAATACCGTTTGGTTACCAATTGAATCAAGGTATTGTAATTCTTTTGTCGAATCACCATTAGCAAAAGCTTTCGCTTTATCTTCAAAGTGATTGGTAACAAAGGTAAATGACAGTTGGTAAATACTTACCAATGCAAAGATAATTGCAAAAAATTTAACGAGTCCTTTGTTTTGCATTATTACTAAAATTAATTATTTACTTTTTTTAAAACGAGCAAATATATGATATAGCCAATGATTAACCAATTCTTTCGTTAAGAATATCAACAAAAAGAAACAATTAATTTAACCTATATTTTAACATTTAAGCTCTAACAACTATATATTGGTCAGTTCTTTATTAGTATCACGTACTGCATTAGCACTTGCAATGAACTTCTCTAACTCCTTATCGTTTAATTTAATATCAACGATTTGTTCCACTCCATTCTTTCCTATAATACAAGGCACACCAATACAAATACCTTCTTGACCATACTCTCCTTCTAAAAATACTGAACAAGGTATCAATCGTTTAAAATCATTTAGTATACTCTCTACCACATTTGCTACAGCTGCTCCAGGAGCATACCATGCAGATGTACCTAACAACTTAGTTAAAGTTGCTCCACCTACCATTGTAGATTTACAAACTTCTTCTTGCTCCTCAACACTTAATAATTGAGTAACAGGAATACCTTTATAAGTAGCATATCTAATCAATGGAATCATAGTAGTATCTCCATGTCCACCGATAACCATACCTTCTATATCATAAACTGGCTTATCTAACTTCTTAGACAAGAAATATTTAAAACGTGCAGAATCAAGAGCTCCTCCCATTCCTATCACTCTCTTACGATCTAGTCCACTTATCTTTAACGCAGCAAGAGTCATTGTATCTAAAGGATTCGTTACCATTACAAAAATAGCATTAGGAGAATACTTCAATGCATTTTCTATAACAGACTTCACTACTGAAGCATTAGTCCCTATCAACTCTTCACGAGTCATACCTGGCTTTCTAGGAATACCTGACGTTACAACAATAACTTCACTATTAGCCGTCTGACTATAATCACCTGTAGTACCTTTTACTATAGTATCAAATTTAGAATTTGATGCACATTGCATAATATCCATTGCTTTACCTTCAGCGTATCCTTCAGAGATATCTACTAAAACGACTTCACTAGCAATTCTTCTGTTAGCAATAACGTCAGCACATGTAGCCCCAACATTACCTGCTCCAATAATTGTAACTTTCATAGATTCTATATTTTAGGTTAAAAAAAAGGTCAAGACATAAAATGCTTGACCTTTATTAAATTTTATTTATCTAAGCTTCTTTAAATTTGAATTGTAAAAACTCTAAACTTGCTCAAATACTAAGCATCAATTTTAGCGTAAGTAGCATTCTTCTCGATAAAGTCTCTACGAGGTGGAACTTCATCCCCCATTAACATAGAGAAAACTCTATCTGCTTCTTGTAAGCTATCAATAGTAACTTGTCTAAGAATACGGTGTTCTGGGTTCATAGTTGTATCCCATAACTGCTCAGCATTCATCTCTCCAAGACCTTTATAACGTTGTACACTTGAACCACTACCCATTTGTTCCATTAAACCAAGGCGTTCTTCATCTGTCCAAGCATATTCTTTCTTCTGACCTTTTTTAACCATATAAAGAGGTGGCGTAGCAATAAATACATGCCCATTCTCTATTAACCCTCTCATATAACGGAAGAAGAAAGTCAAGATTAACGTTGCGATGTGGCTACCGTCCACATCGGCATCACACATGATTACTACTTTATGATAACGTAGCTTTTCAAGGTTTAATGCCTTACTGTCTTCTGCTGTTCCCATAGTAACACCTAAAGCAGTAAATATATTTTTAATCTCTTCGTTCTCAAAAACTTTGTGTCCCATCGCTTTCTCCACGTTAAGAATCTTACCTCTTAATGGTAGAATAGCTTGGAAATTACGATCACGTCCCTGTTTTGCTGTACCCCCTGCAGAATCTCCCTCCACTAGGAATACCTCACATTTAGAAGCATCTTGTTCAGAACAGTCAGATAGTTTACCTGGCAATCCACCACCTATCATAACCGTTTTACGCTGAACCATCTCACGTGCTTTTTTAGCAGCATGACGAGCTTGAGCAGCTAAGATTACCTTTTGTACAATTATCTTCGCATCATTAGGATGTTCCTCTAAATAGTTCTCTAACATCTCAGCTACAGCCTGACTCACAGGAGAAACTACTTCTCTGTTACCAAGCTTAGTTTTAGTTTGTCCCTCAAACTGAGGTTCCATAACTTTTACAGAAATAATAGCTGTTAAACCTTCTCTAAAGTCATCCCCAGTAATCTCGAACTTCAACTTCTCTAGCATACCAGAAGCATCTGCATACTTCTTAAGTGTTCTAGTTAACCCCATACGGAACCCTTGTAAGTGTGTTCCTCCTTCGTGCGTATTAATATTATTCACATAAGAATAAATATTTTCTGCATAAGTATCATTATAAATTAAAGCAACCTCTACAGGTACTTCTCCTTTATCAAGCTCCATTGAGATAACATCTTCGATAATCGGCACACGGCTTCCATCTAAGAATTTGATAAACTCTTTTAAACCTTCTTCTGAGAAGAATACATCATTTTTATACTCTCCTTTTTCTTCAACTACTCTCTTATCAGTCAAAGTAATTCTCAATCCTTTATTCAAGAAAGACAACTCTCTTAAACGACCAGCTAAAGTATCATACGAAAATTCTAATGTCTGAGTAAATATAGTCGGATCTGGCTTAAACATAACTGCTGTACCACGTTTCTCCGTTTCACCAACTACCTTAACAGGAAATAAAGCCTTACCTTTTGAATACTCTTGTTCATAGACTTTTCCTTCTTTATAAACAGTTGCTCTCAACAAGTCTGATAACGCGTTAACACACGATACCCCTACTCCGTGAAGACCACCTGACACCTTATAAGAATCCTTGTCAAACTTACCTCCTGCACCAATCTTAGTCATTACAACTTCCAATGCTGACACTCCTTCTTTCTTGTGAATATCTACAGGGATACCACGTCCATTATCCTCTACAGTAACAGAATTATCTTCATTTATAGTAACACTTATCGTATCACAGTAACCAGCTAAAGCCTCATCAATAGAGTTATCTACCACCTCATAAACTAAATGGTGTAGTCCTCTTACCCCCACATCACCAATATACATCGAAGGACGCATCCTTACGTGTTCCATTCCCTCAAGAGCTTGGATACTATCAGCTGAATAATTATTCTTATTTGTTTCTTGGCTCATAATAATAATCTAAAATATCTAACGTACAAATATAACAAATTTTATAGACTTTATCAACCCTAACCCATCTTAAAATACCATTATTATCTTCCTTTTTTAAAAAATATATACTTTTAATAAATAGGGAACCGTCATCTTTAAATCAACTCTAAACCACTAATCGAAATGTTCAATATATATTTTATAACCCAAAAAAACATTAAGACGACTAATCTCTATAAAGGTACACCAAGACCAATTTAGAGTTTATCAAGATACAGCTGACTCATTACCACACCACACTCCTATTCCTTGCTTAAAAAGGCTAAAACCTAACACTAGAATAGTGAACAACATAGTTGACATAATACTCAGAAACACTTATTCTACCAGAGGTTCAATTGTAGGATTATAACTGTATAGTTATCGTAGAACAAGACTAATAGATTAACTCCAATACAAGAACATCTTAAAACAGGTGTCTTAACTAAAAGGTGGAAGAACTATTATAAGAAAAAAACACAAGAAAAAGAACTTGTACAGTAATGACAGGATTACTAAAACAAGTGTACAGTCAGAACTAGGATTATAAACAATAACTGTACAGTTATGGTAGGATGAGGCACATTTTTTACAATGGTCGCATAGTGATCGCATAATGATGGCATAGTGGTCACATAGTTTACCCCCTTTTTAATGTGACCATTATGCCATCAGACTACCATCATTCCGCCATCATAAGATTATTTTCTCCTTCATTACGTATCAATCATATATCTTCTATTAAATTTAGAATAAACAAAAAAACGCAGATGTATACACATCTGCGTTTTTTATCTTTTTTAAAAAGTCTTTCTAGACTAATTCATGTATTGTAAACTCACAATTATTAAATGTGAATCTATCATGTAACTTTCTTCCTAATATCTCCTTGGCGATTGGAGCATCCATAGAAACAGCTAATACTGAACGATCATCTACGATGATCTTAGGTAATGCAGCTGAGAAAAATAAATACACTGTATTAATTTGCACTAAGCTTCCGAATTCTACTACTGAGCTGACTTTCTCTTCGTCTATCTTATTGACTATATCGCGCATCGCAATATTTTCTAAGATTTTTTTACTCAAGTTTTCTTGTTCTAAATGCATCATTGACAGTCCTGTCTCATGCTTATCCCCAGCAGAACTTTTGGCGTCGTTCTGTGCGTCTAAAGACATATCTGTTATGATTCCCTGCAACGCTTCCACCTTGTCATTTAACCGTTCTAAACAAATTGTTTTTAACTTCTTTTTTAATGTCATCATTACGTCTTTTAATCCCTTTACTTTCCTTGCGAAAAAGTAAAACATGTTTTGTTGTTTGTGACGACAAAAGTAAGTTATTAATTAATGTAATAAAACAGCATTGTGCATCTTTTAGCACCTTTTAATCATAAATTATCATTTTTTAGCTTTATTTCTAATTACAAAATCTCAAAAATCGAATTTATACATTGCTCCGCCCATAACTTGCAATCCTTGTGTTCTAAAATTATCCCACTGATTATACTTCTGATTAAACAAGTTGTTAACCTTTAAAAACACAGTCCAATTCTTAGTTGGTCTATACCCTACTTTCATATTTAGGTCTACATAATCCTTAACATCTACCACTGTTGGACTCTCCCAAGTATTGTACTCCCCTATTAATCCTGTAGCATCTATCACGAATACATCCTTGCGTTTACCTACATAAAAGACATCCATAGTAGCAAACCATTGCTCTGTAAAATCAAACTTAAAATCAGCACCTGCTTTTACTTGAGGTAAATTCCATGCTTCTAATGTACTTGTATTATAACTATTATATTCTCCGTGTAATCCAACCGAAACATTGTCTTCAAAATCAAATCGCAATTCACCAAACAGATTAAATGTCTTTACATCTCCATACTCCACTCCGAAAGAGTTACCGAACATATAAGGAACTCTCCTTTTATTCAATGAATACTCGTTATGTACGAACATCGCTTTGTCTTTCTCACGCTTATAAGATCCCTTTACATTATAAGAGATATTATTATCTAACTTCCCTTTTAATCCAATGTATAAGTCGTATTTCTTATCAGTTGGAGTGATTAATACATTAGGTGAGATAAACGGGTTCTCTTCTGAAAATTGTTGAAAAGAATTCTGTTGCAACCCTCCCTCTAATCCTGCATAAGTGATTAAAAGTCCTGGTACTAAATCATACGAAGCCTTTACTTGAGGATAGATATAGAAGTTGTTCTCAGACTTACCTGCGATATCTCCATTATTAAAGAACACCCCTACTCCTAACTGTACAGAATAATTGTCTTTTCTAAAGGTAATATTAGGCTGAGCCCCTATATTTAAGTGACTATACTTTACCTTATCTGCTGTAAATGGATTCTTATACTCTGTACCAACGTAATCAACAATCACACCGATATTAAGATCACCAATCTCTAATGCCGTCTTTACATTTGGACGTATTTTAAAGTGATTTTCTACAGTTCCAAAATCATCCCAAAAATAATCATATCTAAAATCCATATTCGTAAATGGTGAGTTTCTAAACTCTACTCCACCATTCACAAAAACATTCTTATAATGTTGCGCTTCGCTAACACCATTAACATCTGCGCGATTAAAGTCAATCTCCTTAGTTGGTAATCCGTAATAGTTACTCAATTGGTAACGAGCTCCTGCTTCTACCGTCCAACCAAAGTCTTTTAATTGTCCTCCATAAACTAATCCTCCTTTAGTATTCGAAAAACTATCGTCTAAAATCTGGTTTTTAATTCCTCCTTGAGATGAGAAATGACTAGCATACCCAGCTAAGAAACTATTCTTATTTAGTTTATGACTTAGAAAAACCTCTCCGTTAATATTCGTATAATTACCTGCTGATAACAACGCGTAATTATTAAAACTCATTAATCTACTCGTTTTCTCCACAGCTGCCGCTTGTCCCTTCTCTGGAACGAAAGTTGACGCTACTGGAAATGAACTTATCGTATAAATGACTGGTTTCTTATTACCTATCGCGTCATCGTCATTATTAGCTGTTGTTCTAACTTTAAATGCATCCGAAATAGTCGCATCATAAGCTCTTACAACATTAACTACCTCAGTCCCTAATTTATTGGGATCTGTATTTTTATCTTGAGCAAAACCTACTCCACATACTAATGTGACAGCAGATAATATCGTATATATGTTCTTATTGTTCATTTTAAATCTATTCTTAATTAAAGTACTATTGAGCAATCGAAGAGTTGCGTTTAGCCTCTTGACTTTTGATTGTTTGCAATTCCTGTTTTGCCTCACTTACTACATCAGGGTAATCAGTAAAATTCTTAGTAACACTCTCTAGAATATAAGTTGCTTGGTAACTATCTTTTAATTGATAAAAGTTCTTAGCCATTAAGACTAATCCTTTTGCTCCATAATACTTATAACCTGAATACTCCTTAGCTAATTTTTGTACTGTTTCATTTGATGTCTCGTACTTACCATCTTTATTTTTAAAATAAGCATCATAATACAATGCCTCAGCAGCTAGCTCTCCCTTAGCTATCTTTAATACTTCTTGATATGCTTTTTTAGCTTTCGCCTCCTCATTAGTAGCCATAGCTGTTCTAGCGATAACTACCTGAGCATCACTCTTAACTTTATTATCAGTCTTTGGCATTTTTAATACAGCCTCAGCATAAGTAAGCGCTTCAGCATAGCTGTTTTGCTCATAGTACAACTTCATCAAGTTAGACTTAGCGAACACAACATTCTGCTCTTGTACAGCTTCTGTATCTAATCGTTTTAAAGAACTAATCGCTTTAGAAGTATTTTTATTCTTAAGGTAAATCTCTGCTAAACGAGCTAGTGAAATCTCAGAAAACTCATTCTTATCTTTACTTACGACCGCTTCATAATTCACCACAGCCTTATCTATATTGTTCTCTGCAAAATACATTTGACCTAAGTAAAAATGTGCTTGTAATGCCTTTTGACCAGTTGGGAAGCTTTTTAGATATTTCTCATACCCCTCTATAGCTGTTTTTGTATTATTCTGAATATACTGCTTCTCCGCTGATTCATAAGTATCTTTATCTAACTCAGCATCTGTAACCTGTACAAAAGACAATCCCTTTACCCAAGCCGCATACTCATCTACCTTACCATTATCTACATAGATTAAACGAGCATTTTGCACTGCCTCTAATGCTTCTGAAGAATCCGGAGACTCCTTCACCACTTGTTTAAACTTAACTAAAGCCTCATTAGGTTTATTCGCATTGTAATTAATTAACCCTTGACGCAATACTGCTCTAGGCTTATAACTTGACGTTGGATAATCCTTTAATAGTTTATCAAAAGCAACTAATGCCTTCTGATCTTGATTCATCACATCATAAGTAACCCCAATCTCGTACTGTGCATCATCTGCCAAATTAGACTTTGGAAAGTCTTTAACGAATTGTGTCAAGTCTTCTATCTTACGTGGGTTTCTATCTACGAATCCGTAACTAACAGCCTTTTGAAAACGAGCGTATTCAACATCCACTTTATTTGCTTCAATAACTTTGTTATAAGCTTCCATTGCAGGCCAATATTTACCTGTTACGAAGTTACAATCTCCTAATCTCAAGAAAGCATCTAATCGACGAGACTCATCCTTAGGCGTACCATCAGTATATTGTTTAAAGTATTCTCCCGCCTTAGTATAATCCTTTTGTTTAAAGTAAGAATAAGCTAAAGCATAGTATAAATTATCGCGTTCTGACAATCCTTTAGACGATGTGTTTTGTTCAAAAGCATTAAACTGTGCTATTGACTCTTTAAAATCATTTAGATAGAACAGAGTCTCCCCTTTCCAGTATTGTGCTTTTGCAGTATATTTTAAGTTTTGTTTCTCTGCCAATGACTTGTCAAAAAGCCCTAAAGCACCTTTAAAATCTCCCTCGTTAAACAATTCTTGTCCACGTAATAAAGTTACCTGTTGGTACACTTCTTTATTTCCTACAGAGCGATTCTTCTCTAATAGAGCCAAAGCCTCTTTATAGTTACGTGACGAAACATATGAATCAACCAATAACCCCTCTATTTCAGCTTTATAAGCAGAGTTAGGATATTTAGTGATATAATTATTTAATACACTTGGCGTACTCTCATAAGCATTACCTATATCATAACTAAGCTTAGCATAGTTTAAGAAAGCATCTTCTTGAATACCTGCATCGAAGCGCATTTCAGAAGCATTCTTAAATGCATTTAATGCCTGTGTTTTCTTATGAGTCTGTAAGTAACTCTCTCCTAAATGATAATATGCATTCTGAGCGATCGCATTATCACCACCGATAATTTTATTAAACTGTTCGATTGCTTTAGGATAATCTTTTGACTTGTAGTACGTATATCCTAATTGGTAGAAGTCAGTATTACTCCACTTCCCACCTTTACCTTGATAAGCTAAAAGGTGAGGCAATGCCTTATCATATTGTTTTAAATTAAAGTAACTCTCTCCTATGATCTTTGATAACTCAGACTTCTCTTGAGCATTTGACACTCCTATTTGAGCTGTTCCTTGGTCAATAGCAGTTTGAAAATTACCTGTCTTAAAACTCATGTCAGCTTGGTAGTACCCCATCTTCTCTTGATAAGAAGACTTTGTCTCTACCTTGTTAAACAATTGTTTTGCTTCATCAAACTTATCAGAATCATAAGCGATATATCCTAAATAATAAGTGGCTTGTTCTCCCCATTCACCACGAGAATTAACCTTCTTAAGGTAGCGTTCAGCCTCTTTCTTATTTTTTGTATAAAAGTAACTATACCCTTTCTCAAAGTTGAAACGGTCTAGTTTTTTTTCGTTTGTAATAGCATTCTCCTTTACCTTAACAGCATATTTAAGCGCTTTAGGGAAGTCACCTTTACTAAAGTAATAATCAGTAACCTCTACATAAGCTTGATTTTGCTTAGAACTAGTAGGATAATTCTTAACGAACTCATCTATTTTATCCTCAGCTCCATCTTGATTTAGACGTATAGCACAATGAGCAATATAATAAGCACAATCAGACTCCACCTCCGTATTTTCGCCTACATGAGCTTGCTTTACTTTAGAGAACAACAATTGAGCTGCTAGATATTGTTCTTCATTATATAGGGCCACAGCATGATTATAATCAGCTAACCTATCTACATAAACAGCTGACTGTTGAGCACTTGCAGTTATACTCCCTAGTGCAAGAGTTAATAAAGTTAATCTATTATTTTTATGCATTTCAATTCAGTTTTATATAACGTCAAATATATCATTTTATACTCTTTTAAACTTATTTTTCAGCAATATATTGCCCTATATATTATCAAAAATATATTTAAAAGCGAATTTAACAATACGCAAAGCAATTATATAAAACACCATCTCATCTTAAAACATACAGCTCTGATAATACCCACTTACCTATATAATTATCTACTAAACAAAAAACTCGAGTCTTTTAGACTCGAGTTGACTTTATATATATCACAAATAAGGGGAAAGTAATCCCAATATTATAGGAGCCAAAATAGCCGTGAAGATTCCATTAAAAATCATCCCTACACTAGCGAATGCACCATACTTATCACTAAGCTCCATCGCTTTCATCGTCCCCATTGCGTGAGAGGATGTCCCCATTGCTATCCCTTGAGACATAGGATTACTGATACGAGTAAGATTAAGTACTTTAAACCCCACCATACTTCCAAATATACCTGCTATCATAACCACTGCTGCTGTCACTGAAGGTATTCCACCTACTGACTTAGATATTTCTAAAGCGATAGGTGTACTAACAGATTTAGGCGCTAATGACAGAATAATCTCTTGGTCAGCGCCTGTTACTTTAGCTAAAATAACTACTGATACCACTCCAACGACACATCCTACGAGTTGACTAAACAAGATAGGAAACAATTGCTTCTGTATCTTTTCCCACTGAATATATAATGGTACAGCTAAAACCACAATAGACGGTTTTAAGAAAAAATCAATATACTGTCCTGCCTCTTCATAATTGCTATAAGGAATATCTAAAATGAACAAATAAGCCATCAAAATGACCATAGATAAAATAATAGGATTAAATATAATCCACTTCTTCTTTGTTGACAACCACATTCCACCAGCATAAAGAGCCAATGTCATAAACAACAAAAAAGTTGGGTTTGCTAAAAAACTCATTTCTTCTTTCTTAATAATTGATGAGTAAATCCAGTTACAAAAATCACAATCGCTGTACTAACAAGTGTTGCAACAACAATAGGAACTATCGATTTACTTAGAATACCAAAATAATTCAACATAGCTACACAAGGTGGTACAAAGAAAATCCCCATGTTCTTAATTAAGAAATCAGTGATTCCACCGATGTCAACTACCTTCACCCACTTAAGTTTAAGCAGTGTAAATAATGCTATTAAGCCTATAATACTTGATGGTAGTTTTAATCCTGTCAGATAAACTACTAATTCTCCAAAGGCAAGACAACCAATAACAATTGCCACCTGTTTAATTAAATTCATTTTATCTAAATATTTATCACAAAATTACTAAACTCAATCTCCACCAAACTACATATTGCGATAAATATAATTATTTTAACAAAACAGTTTGATCACATTGTGGTTAAGTAGCAATACAAAAACAATACAATCTATTAGCTATTTCATAACTTTTACTTAATCTAGAAGACAAACAAAAACAACATCTTTGTACTGTAAACAAACAAGAACATTATGAAATAAAATATAAGTAAATAATATTGGTTAGTTAGAACAAAAGGGGAAATCTGAAGCAGGTTTCCCCTTTTGATTTTAATATCAATATCTATAGTTTGTCTATATTTAGATACAATTTCTATTACACCTCTAAACTTTCTTCTATCTGATGATATTTTCACTACAACAACTACGTTATTATTGTTTATCTTAGTACTTTTACCACAAAATTTACGATTACTATGTCAAAGACAGTTTTATCCCTTCAAGGAGTTGATATCTTCCAGAATAAACACAAAGTACTTTCTAATGTAAACTTAGAGGTTAATAAAGGAGAATTCCTATATATTATAGGTAAAACAGGTTCAGGTAAAAGTAGCTTTATGAAGACACTTTATGCCGACTTACCATTAGAAGTTGGTGAGGGATCGATCGTTGACTATGATCTAAAAATGTTAAAAGAAAAGGACATCCCTTACTTAAGAAGATCATTAGGTATCGTATTTCAAGATTTCAAACTACTTCCTGATAGAACAGTCTACGCTAACTTATACTTCGCATTAAAGGCTACGGGTTGGTCAGAAAAAGAAGCGATGAGCAGAAAAATACACGAAGTTCTAGACAATGTAAACATGCTAGCACATATCGAGAAAATGCCTCATCAACTATCAGGTGGAGAACAACAAAGAATTGCTATCGCTAGAGCACTATTAAATGATCCAGACCTTATCTTAGCTGATGAGCCTACTGGTAACCTAGATCCTCAAACAAGTGCAGAAGTAATGGAGTTACTCCTAAATATCAATAAAAATGGTAGAACAATTATCATGGTGACACATGACTATGCTTTACTATTAAAATTCCCTGCCAAAACATTAAAATGTGATGCAGGTACACTATTCGAAGTAGTACACCGTACTACTCATGGATAAAACAGGATCAACTATAAAAAAGAAACGACCATAAAAACTAAGTTTTTATGGTCGTTTCTTTTTAAACTATTTCTCTTGTGCCAATAACAAATCACTATAAGACACCGCTACCAAATCCTCTTGCTTTAACTGAAGAAGTTTAAAAAACTCATCGCATTGTACTTTTAAATCCACACCTTCTTCCGCACCTACACTACACGCTTCTACTTCTACAAAAAGACCTAAACCCTCTACATTATCGAGATGTACACTGACGTTCTTATACTTCAAAACCTTACGCACCTTAGACACCTTTACTTTTATCCCAAACTGCAATTCTAAGATGCCTCCTAAAGCAGCATTCTTCTCGTGTTTATAATAGATAACATCAGATCCTTTTGCATCTATTCCATCAGCACGATTATAATAGATCAAAGAGCTATATGTATCATATTCTCTCAATTTCACCCTACCGATAGGCACATTATAATAAGTATCCACTTGGGTATAAACACCGTCTAAAACAAACTCTAATCCACTTAACCTTTCTTCCATCACAGCTAGATCAGCTACACGAGCTTTAAACTCTACATTCTTTAATTCCATATTGCTTTAAGTTTAGTAATACCAAACTTAAACCTAAAAAATAAACTATCAACTATTGTAAAATAAAAAAGCCCTACTGCGTACAGTAGGGCTTTAAATATATTAAGTAAGATTAATCCGATTTGACAAACGTTTATTATTTTACTCTATTAACGATAGCTGCGAAAGCTTCAGGGTGATTCATTGCTAAATCTGCAAGAACTTTACGGTTCAATTCGATATTGTTAGCTTTGATTTTACCCATGAATTGAGAATAGCTCATTCCATGTAATCTTGCACCAGCGTTGATACGCATAATCCATAAAGCACGGAAGTTTCTTTTCTTTTGTTTTCTGTCACGGTAAGCATATACCATTGCTTTTTCTACCGCGTTTTTCGCTACTGTCCAAACGTTTTTACGTCTACCAAAGAATCCTTTGGCTTGCTTCAAAATTCTTTTTCTTCTTGCTCTTGAAGCTACTGAGTTTACTGATCTTGCCATTTCTAAAAATGTGTTTTTGTAGTGGGCGGCTTTATTTCAAACACTTCCAAAAATTAATTTGCACCACTCCAGGGTTATTAAATAATTTTAACCGAGATTAAGATTAAACTAATCTTAATTGATTTTTGATACTATGAGTATCTGCTTTAGACACTAATCCAGAGTGAGTTAAAGCTAATTTACGCTTTTTAGATTTTTTAGTCAAAATGTGACTTTTAAAAGCGTGTTTTCTTTTGATTTTTCCAGAACCAGTCAACTTGAAACGTTTCTTAGCACTAGATTTAGTTTTCATTTTAGGCATTATTTCCTAGGTATTAATGATTATCTTACTTAACTATCTTAATATACTAAATACTATTTTTTCTTTTTAGGCGCGATAAACATAGTCATACGTTTACCCTCTAAAACTGGCATAGTTTCTACTTTACCAAACTCCTCAAGATCTTGAGCTAATCTTAATAATAAGATTTGTCCTTGATCTTTATAAATAATAGATCTTCCTTTAAAGAATACGAATGCTTTTAATTTAGATCCTTCTTTCAAGAACTTAACCGCATTTTTTTTCTTAAACTCATAATCATGCTCATCTGTTTGAGGACCGAAACGGATCTCTTTTACAGTGATTTGCGTAGATTTAGCTTTAAGTATTTTTTCACGCTTCTTTTGTTCGTAAAGAAATTTATTATAATCAGTAATCTTACAAACAGGAGGTTCAGCGTTTGGTGAAATTTCAACTAAATCCAACTCTAATTCTTCAGCTAAACGCATTGCGTCAGCTAATTTAAACACACCTGCTTCGACGTTGTCTCCTACAAGACGAACTTCAGGAACTCGGATGGCACCGTTTATTTTGTGCGCATCTTTCTTTTCTTCGCGAGGATTTCTACCTCTGTTTTGTCTTATTGCTATGGCTATAATATTTTATGTGCTTGTACATCAAGCGTTATACGTTCTTTATTCTCCAAATTGTTTAACAGAACTGCTTACCTCTAAATTTACTTGAGCGATAAACTCTTCTATTTTCATTGTTTGATTAGACTTACCGTCATCACCATGTCTTCTTACAGAAATCGTACCATTTTTCTCTTCTTCCTCCCCTACGATCAACATATATGGGTATTTCTGTACCTCTGCTTCTCTAATCTTTCTACCGATAGTCTCATTACGATTATCTACCACGGCGCGAATTTCGCTATTTTCTAGCAAATCTAAAACTTTTTTAGCATATTTTTCATACTTCTCACTCAAAGACAGGATTATAGCCTGCTCTGGCATTAACCATAATGGGAAATTACCCCCTGTATGCTCTAAAAGAATTGCGATAAAACGCTCCATAGATCCGAATGGCGCTCTGTGAATCATCACAGGACGGTGTAATTCGTTATCTGATCCTTTATATGTTAACTCGAAACGTTCTGGTAAATTATAATCTACCTGAATAGTTCCCAACTGCCAACTTCTACCTAATGCATCTTTAACCATAAAGTCTAATTTAGGACCATAGAAAGCAGCTTCTCCACTCTCGATCACATAATTAAGTCCCTTATCTTTAGCCGCATTGATGATCGCATTCTCAGCTTTCTCCCAATTCTCTACATTTCCTATATACTTATCAGGATTGCTTAAATCACGTACTGATACTTGAGCTGTAAAGTTCTCGAATCCTAAAGATCCAAAAACGTATAATACTAAGTCAATTACTTTTTTAAACTCTTCATCTAATTGTTCTGGAGTACAGAAGATATGCGCATCATCTTGAGTAAATCCTCTTACACGAGTTAATCCGTGTAATTCTCCTGATTGCTCATAACGATATACTGTTCCGAACTCAGCAAAACGCTTAGGTAAATCTTTATAAGACCAAGGTTTTGCATTGTAAATCTCACAGTGGTGAGGACAGTTCATTGGTTTTAATAAGAACTCTTCTCCTTCTACCGGAGTATGTATTGGTTGGAAGCTATCAGCTCCATATTTTGCATAATGTCCAGATGTAACATAAAGCTCTTTTTGACCAATATGAGGAGTTACTACCTGCTCATATCCTGCTTTTTTCTGTGCTTTACGCAAGAACTGCTCTAATCTATCTCTCAATGCAGCTCCTTTTGGTAACCATAATGGCAACCCTTGACCTACTTTTTGAGAGAATGTAAACAACTCTAATTCTTTACCTAACTTACGGTGATCGCGTTTCTTCGCTTCCTCTAATAATGCTAAGTATTCAGTTAAGTCTTTCTGTTTAGGGAAAGAAATACCATAAACACGTGTTAACTGTTTATTTTTTTCATCTCCTCTCCAGTAAGCACCTGCGATAGACAACACCTTAAACGCTTTGATAATTCCTGTATTAGGAATATGACCTCCACGACATAAATCTGTAAACGTATCGTGATCACAGAAAGTAATCGTTCCATCAGCTAAGTTCTCAATCAACTCAACTTTATAAGGATTTTCTTCTTTTTTATAAAACTCTAATGCTTCAGCTTTAGATGCTGAACGCATTGTAAATTCATGTTTACCACGTGCAATTTCTAACACTTTATCTTCAATAGTCTTGAAATCAGCATCTGTTACTTTATGATCCATAAAATCCACATCGTAGTAGAATCCATTTGTTATCGCTGGCCCTATAGTCAACTTAATACCTGGATATAAATCTTGTAACGCCTGTGCCATAACGTGAGAAGTTGAGTGCCAAAAAGCTTTCTTCCCCTCATCATCATTCCAAGAATATAAAACTAAACTACCATCCGTGGTCATTGGTGTCATGGTTTCGATGGTGGTACCATTGAAGCTTGCCGAAATAATATTTCTAGCTAATCCTTCACTTATACTTTTTGCAACATCAAAAGGAGTTACGCCTGAGGCGAACTCTTTCACTGAACCGTCTGGTAATGTAATTTTTATCATAATACTTTTAAAAAATAAAACGCAAATATACAAGTTTTACAACAGAATCACAACATTTAAGCTAGTTGAAGACATTTTTTTTAACACTTATTATTCTACTCTTCTAAAAAACTTATTTCATTAATAAACAGTATTTTATATGAATACACATAATCCACTCTACTTAATACGTCAAGAATCAACTACAATATTCCTTCTGACAATATTCCTTCTGACACTATTCACTACACTCCGTCTAACTCCCAAAATCACTTCTCCTAAAGCATCCCAACTCATAATTATCCACTGCTTATTTTGATTCTAGGTTTGCTGATCCTTATCTCAATATCTAATCACTAAAATATTACCTCATCATACCTCAACCTAAATTCTCTTACAGAAACATTGAATACCAAATTACAACTAGTATAAAAAGCAGACCAAATAGTCATCAATAACCGTAAACAGTAATTATAGCAATTCCCTTTAAACACAATCACATCAAATACATTGAAACTTTTGTATAGTGCAACATCCATTTAAGTTCTTTAACCTATCAGTAGTTATTCTACAACGCCTTTATCAATTCAAAATAAACAAGTTACAAAAACCAATATAAAAAACACTAATATTTATTTCAAAAAACCTTGCAAACATCATACTTTGCTGTATATTTGCACTCGCAATACGAAAGTATAGCAGACCAAAGGAGGAATGGCAGAGTGGTCGATTGCGGCAGTCTTGAAAACTGTTGACTGTAACAGGTCCGGGGGTTCGAATCCCTCTTCCTCCGCTGAAAAGCCCGATAACACTAGTTGTCGGGCTTTTTTTTACTCAATGTGCACCTAATTTGCACCCAATTAGTGGAGAATACCCCGTACATAATGGAACTGAGGCTACGTTAGTCGACGATGCTTCTTCTATTAATCAGGGACTGTTCTCCTGTTTAAAGTTTAAATTAACTGAGGCTGCCCAGACCTTATCTAGCTCTATAATTATGCTAATAATAAAAGATGATCTAAGATGAAATACTAGCAAAGGTAAATAGGCAAAAGCAGAGCTATTTTTAAGTAATCACACTAATTTCAACACTTTACTTAACGTTATGTGATATTTTTTTCCTATTATTACATTATTATGATACAAACCAATTCTAAACTACATAAATATAGGGTAGAAGAATAAATAAACTCTATTTATATTGGGCTGATCAAGAAACATCCGTAATTATACCATAAAAAATACATAATGACCACTTTAAAACATATTCTATTAACTAGTTGCATACTTTCTTCGAGTACAGTATTCTCACAAGAACTGAAAGACAAGGATCCTAACTTACTTATATCAGAACTGTTCCAGAAAGAACAAGACATCCGTAAACGTTGTGAAAAACTCAGCTCTAATCCTAATAGTGATCAAAAAGAGCTTTCTGACTGTTATATAGCAATGTCTAAAATTGATATCGAAAATCAACAATTAGCCTTACCTCTTCTAGATTCATATTTAAATAAACAGATCAGCCTAAACAATGAATCTCTGTCTAACCTATACTATATCATACAACACGCTGGTGGGAAAATACAAGAGAAACACAAAAACTTTATATCAGATCTCTTTACTATGCAAATTATTACAAATCAAGAATACGCTTGGTTTACAGATAGATTAAATGTCCGAAACAATAAAGTTCAGACCTATGGTTTTCAAATAAAGTATTGGTCAGATACACAAGATACTCTTCCTTATCCTATCGACATTGATGCTGAAAAGAATACCATTCAGCTGGGTTTAGAATCTAGTAAACAATATATGTTAGATAACTACACTAATGAATATAGCCCACCGTATATGACTAAAGAAGAATTTGTTTTATTTGGGCATATCAAAAACTCTTTTGATACTAAGACGACTCATATTCTCATTAATAATAGAGAGAAGGTAGCTATTAATGATAAGGGTTTTTATATCATTAAACTTCATAATCGACCTCAAACTATCTCTGTACAGCTAATCAAAAATAATGAAGTAGTAGATTCTCAAGATATTCTAACTAACCAAAAAGACTGGATAGAAGCTGACTTTTACTAATATCGGATTAAGATAGTTACTATAAATAGTAGGAACACTATCTATACATTCTACTATTTACATTGCTGTTATTCACAATACTTTCTGACTACCTGTTCTATCCAGTCTTCAGTAGATGATAAATAGAAATCAGGTGTCACTCCTTTTCCCTCATAGGGTAAATACTCGCGCCAATGCGTATTTATATCCGTAAAATGTATTCTAAAAAGAGCAGAAGAACTTACCTTATCTACAGCATAATTTCTACCATAAGTAAGCATTCCTCTGGTATTATCACCTAATACCATCACATTATTAAATTTCTTCAATTTTAGTGTAAATTGCTCTGCATTACTAATGGTATTAAAATTTACAAGTACATATATATTTCCTTTAAACTTCTTAAACAGGTTATAAAACTGTGCAGAGCTCTTGTCTCCTCCTCCACTATTATTTCTTAAATCAAGAATAAGATTCTTACTTATCAGATTATCTTTAATGGAGTTATAAAAAGCAGTAGCATCTTTAATACCTTTATTTGATGAATCGAAGCTTCCTAATTTGATATAAGTACACTCAGCATTTAGCTCTTTCTTGGTAAATGGTTCTGTTGGAAAACCAACATTATAATAATCCATTGTTGTTCTCTCTTTCTCCCAATTTAAACTTAGAAATCTTCCTGCTCTAAAATGATCTATAGTAGAAATAAGTTGTTTATCGATGAACTTACCACTGAACAATCTAAATCTATTATTTCCTTTATAGACTAAATACAATATAGTTTCGCCTTGTCGCCATGACGGTATCTTAGTATCTAAAATGATACCTTCAAATAACGTAGCAGATTTCTGTATAATAGCTAATTTAAAATACTCTTTATAATAGTAAATGCCTTCATAATCTGTCAACATCTTTTTAGACAAAACCGTTTCTAGACTATCCAGGTTCATTATAGATTTGGGATAGAAATTATAACGTGGTTCATTGAGAATACCTGTTAAAAATGATTCATCCTTTATATCTTCATATTTAAAGCTTGGAGTGTTCCCATATATCTCATTGTGATAATCATCTACCTCATCTACTAAGCTATACAGTTTCATATAGCTATCTAGTATATTAAGTGTTATCACTGAATCTTTTAGCTCTATATATTTATTAGTTATAACTTTATGTTTATAACTTTGTGTTTTATAAGAAGCTGATTTCTTTAAATTTTCATACACAAAATCTAGATCATTATTAAAATCCTTATGGGTGTATTGTCCAAAACAAAATATGGAAATCAGACTTAAATAAAAAGAAAAAGCACACTTCATAAACAATGAATTAACTAAGTATATAATATAAATTCAGAAGAAACATCACAGTTACCTCTTCACATTCTCCTTCTCAAATAACTCAATACACTGCTGTAAAGTATTTTCTGTTTGGATGATGTCTAAAAGGATGAGCTTAAAAGTCTGCTTTGTATTCTTATCAGTCTGATTGACATTAGAATATAAGAAGTTCATTAAAAACTCACTTTTATTACTCAATATTTCCTTGAGCTCAGCGATATTAGATAGAGAAGTCACTTTCTCATAAGCTATTAAATCTATCTTAGTCGTAGACACCGCTCGCCACGCATTAATCTTAATCTGAGGAATATAGATACCCTTTGATCCCATAACTATCTCTAGTATAGTCATCTCTTTATTATCCGTATGCAATTCTAATGCCTCAATTAATGCCTTTTGTTTGGGAAGAATAAACTTAATATCTTCTCTAGAATCCTCTAGCTCACTATTGATCGTTAAAAACACTTGATCTATATACGCTTTATCTTTTCGCTGAGAATTCCAATTATCAATAAACAAGGCTATCAGTATACCCACCACTACAGGGATGATCTCCTTAATAAACTGTATCGAGTATGTTTTAATTTTTTGCTTCATTAGTTTGAGTTTTGACTACTATTAGAGATATCTATTCTTTAGAACATAAAGCTAATTTAACTAAATAATCAAAAGATAGATATAAGGCAGAATAAAATACTTTATTATAGAAAAACATAGTATCATACCTACTACTAAAAAGATATCATACCTACTTCTCTAATCTAGAATACACTACCGTATCTAAGAACTTACCATCATAAAACTCGTTCTCTTTAAAATGTCCTTCTTTAACGAATCCACACTTCTCTAAGACTTTCATCGACCCTATATTATCAGGATCTATCACTGCTTCTATAGAGTGTAACCCCATATCTTTAAACCCGAAATCTATCAAGCGATTAAGCGCCTCTGTGATATACCCCTTACCTTGATATTCCGGCAAAAGCATATACCCCGCCTCTGCTCTATAGTTCTCAAGTGCCATACGATAAAACCCAATATTACCGATCATCTTAGTATCCCCCTTTAGCATAATAGCCCAATTAATACATTCTTTTTCTTCCATTCGTTCATCTATAGACTTTATATATTCTACAGCCTCGCTTACATCTGTCGATAGTGGTCTAGGGATATACTTCATCACCTCAGCATCTGAACGCATAGCATACATCTCATTTACATCATTTAGATCTGCTTGTCTAAGCACTAATCTCTCCGTCTCTAGAACAGGAAATATCTTAAAATTAATCTCTAACATTTGTTGTTTTTTGTTTGTTTGATTGTGGCTCCTAAAATAGGGAAAATTACTACATTATTTTCTTTACATTTACTTACAACCAAATTTAAGTCAATGAAAGCGCTTTTAATTATAGATATGCAGATAGGTAGTTTCAATCCGTATTCTGCTAGATACAACACAATGGAGGTGATCAGTAAAATCAATCAACTAGCAGAGGCATTCCATCAGCAAAATGACAAAATAATCTATATCAAACACAATGGATCGAAAGAGAATTGTTTAATTCCGAACACTACTGAATACAATATACTTCCCGAATTAGTACAAAATACTACTGACATCACAGTAGTAAAAGAAGCCAATGACGCCTTCTATCAGACAGAATTAGAATCTATCCTTAAGCAAAACAGTATTACCCAATTATACATTTGCGGCTGTGCTACTGACTATTGTGTAGATGCTACTGTAAAGTCTGCTTTGACTAAAGACTATGAACTTTTTATTGCCTCAGATGCTCACACTACAGCTGACCGCCCTTATGTAGATGCTCCTACCCTTATTAATCATTATAATTGGCTTTGGGCAGATATGACACCTACTAAATATAGAATAAGTGTATTGCCAACCCAAGAGATAGTAGCATCGTTATTATAAAGCATCTAGGAGTAGTAATTCTACTTTCAGATAGATAAGTTTATTCTCTAAAAATATTATACAAAAAAGAGTTAGTATAACATACCAACTCTCCTATCTTATTCTAATGTAATATCGATTGTATTAATCCAAATCGTACTTCTATCTCTAGTTTTATCAAAACTGTCTAGCATAAATGCTGTATTATAATCTACTTTCTTATCATAATACAACTTCCCATTTACATACACTTTAATCTTGTCTTCTAGATTTGCCATTTCAGGAGAGATAGCAATAGATAGAGATTTAATACGAGAAGTTTCTATTCTAAATTCATTGTCTTTATAACAAGCAATAACTTTACCTGATAAACGTGGTATATCAAAGGCATTCTTATCTACCTCTATAATCTGAAGTTTATCATCTTTATCATATTCTAACCACTTTGTTATCTTAAAGTTTAGTTCTTTATGCCAATCTGCTTTTTGACCAAGTGTATCTAACTTCATATTACTTAGCCAATCTATACTACCGTAAACATTGTCATCAAACTCCCAAGACAACTCTTCAGAGAAGCTATTTCGCTTCCTTTCCTTCAAATCCTTAAATAGTATTTCATAAGCAGGTTCCGACTCGTCAAATTGAGGGAACCAATGCGGAAAACCTTTATAACGGTACTCTTTATAATCTGCTTTAATACTATTCATCATCGCAGTAAATGAATCATTAGCATTAGGTGGATAATAATAGTCTTCATCTGTTGAGAAGTTTATAAAAGATCTATTCTTACTATTCTCTACAAATGTTCCTCCTGTAAATACTTTAGGCTGTGTATTAAATCCATAGAATCCTGCAAAAGAAGAAGAGTCTTTCATCAAATAGGAGAATGAACCTGTCGCTCCATTAGAATGCCCTGCGATAAATACTTTGTTATCATCTACATTAATTGCTTTTTTCACTTCTCTTAGCATAGCAGGTACCATAAAGAAACCTTCATCAGATGTCATCCAATTATACTTCTTACTTCCACTTGGAAATACAAGAATAACATCATTTATATCGCCATACTTCGTATAATATCTATTCCATCCCTCTAAACTAAGTTCTTTTGTTTGAAACTCTTGAAACTCATTATATCTAACCGCTCCGTGTAAAAAGAATAGTAGTGGGTACTTCTTATTTGGTGAATAGTTCTTAGGAAGATGAATAAAGAAAGAAGTTTTAGCTGTATCATTTACATTAAAGCTTATAGAGTAATCTTGCTTTTCCTTTGATACATATGGATTATATTCTTTTATCTCTTTATATAACTTTTTCCCATTAGTAAAGTTTAATTGTTTAGTCGATTTCACTTTATAGAACTCTTTCTCTATACTTTTTAAATTAGTCTCAAACTTGCTCTTTAACGACTGAGCTTCATTCATTATTACAGTCCATCTAGGATCCTCTAATAGATTCTTGTATTCTTCAAGCGCACTTTTATTCGTGACATTTTGCCATCCCGGAAAACCGTACTGTCCATGTTCTATCTTTATTAATCTATCTAGATAGGCAAAAGCTTTATCTGACTCTTTCAATTCTGATGCTATAACAGATATTTCAGACAAATCAACAGCCTGAATACTATCAGGGTACAACTTAAAAGCTTTTTCATAAAGAGAAAAAGCCTCTCTTTTACTTTGCTCATCCTGATGTTCTTCTAACAAGTTATCAGCTTGATTGATCAACTTTGAATATGTATTTTGTCCAAAAGCCACTATACTAAACATAAATGCTAGTAATACAGTACATCCCTTCATAATTATAATTATTAATAAAACTAAACCACACTACCTAATAGACTCTAATACTAATTCTTGGTATAAGTAAACAACAATAATTCTATTAGATTTATAAACTTCATCTATGTAAGTTTTATTCTATCCTACGAAGATATCATAAAACCACTCCAAACTAAACATATACCTATAGTAATTCTTAAAAAAAACAAAACGTTATTAAGTTTTTTTATACATTAGTTGCACTGCTCACTACTAAGTGACTAATTAAGTAAATCACCACTAATCACCTTTATTACTATGAATGACAACTGTATAAACTGCAACCAAATAGTTACTCAAAACTTCTGTAGCAACTGTGGTCAAAAGAAATATACTCGTATAAATAAAGGGTATTTACTAGAAGAACTCTATGAAGTAGTAGTATATACTAATAAAGGTTTTCTACATTCAGTAAAGAAAGTTATTGCCAATCCTGGTAAAATAGCTAGAGAATTTATAGATGGTAAGAGAATAAATCAATACAAGCCAATATTGTTATCATTTGTTCTTAGTGGTATCTCGGCTCTTGTATCATTTCAATTCATTGGGATAGCCAAACCTCTTTCTGACTTGAACCCTAAAAACCCTGCAAGTAATAAAATCATGAGTGAGTTCTTAGCTTATTTCACTAACTACCACTCATTCATAATGCTTTTATTCATTCCATTTTTCGCTCTGTTAACGAAGTTTACTTTTAGAAAATGGGGGCATAACTATTATGAGCATTTCGTTATGAATGCTTACATATTATCTTTTATCACGATATTAAACACTTTGATAGTTTACCCGATAACATACTTCTATATTACAGACTCAGATGCTGTATATAATATTTTAGGCTTATCACTTCTAACAACACCTTTTGTATTATATTGGTTCTTTAAAGAGTTTTATAAAGAACAAACTTCAAAGCGTATTTTTATCAAGATACTTCAGCTCTGTGGATGGGTAATTCTATCCTATATAATCCTCTTAATATTAGCAATACTCATTGCTATCATTATATCGTTTATAAGCACGCCTACAGCAGTTTAACTCAATTAGCATATACTCTAAACATATTCCCAAAATACATCCTTTTTCTTTATTATCTCAGTACTTATAATTGTTTAAGTAAGGTTCTAATTACAATATCTATATATAATAAAATAGATTCTTCTTTATTGCTATAAGATCAATATTGTCAGTAAATTGCAGTATAAAAATAAATTATAATTATGGAAAAGAAATTAGTAGTAATCACAGGTGCTAGCTCAGGTTTCGGTATGGAACTAGCTAAAGAATTTGCTCATAGTGGACATCCACTATTACTGTTAGCAAGAAGATTAGAGAAGATGGAAGCTCTTAATCTACCAAATACACTATGCAGAAGTGTAGATGTATCTGATAAAGATGCTTTCGAAAAAGCGATTCGTGAAGCTGAAGCTGTATATGGAAAGACAGACTTATTGATCAATAATGCAGGAGTTATGCTATTAGGGGATCTAGCAACTCAAGATCCTAATGAATGGAAACGTATGCTAGACATCAATGTCTTAGGTGTGATGAACGGTATGCAAGCAGTAATGGCTGATATGAAAGAGAGACAGTCTGGTACGATCATTAATGTATCTTCTATCGCAGGAGTATTACCATTCCATAACCACGCTGCTTACTGCGCTAGTAAATACGCTGTAAGGGGAGTTACTCAGACAGCTCGTCTAGAGCTTAGCCCATTTAATGTACGTGTTATCTCTATAGAACCGGGTGCAGTAGCTACTGAACTATTAGGTCACACTACTAATGACGATATGATAGATGGCTATAACAAATGGAGAGAGAACACAGGGGCTAACCGTATCCGAGCTATCGACGTTGCACGTACAATCAAATTCACTTACGACTTACCTCAAGGGGTATTACTACGTGAGCTAATTATCTCTGATACCAAACAAGATGCTTAATACTTAGGTATTGACATAAATAACTTAAAAAAAACGCTCATAGTGTCTATTCACTATGAGCGTTTTTTTTTATCCTGTTTTTTTATTTTACCCCTTTAAAACAGTCAAAAAATTAAAATATACTCTTCTAAATAGTCCTTTTCTGGCCATTTATCATCGTATTTGTACTTGAGTGTTTCGATAATACACTTTTTTACACATTTTTTTAAATACTAAAAAAACATAATTAATTATCAAACAACAACTTAACAACAAAACACTGATTATCCACTAAAGTTACCCCCCCCTTTAACCCCAATAAATTCGGGCTTTGGTGTCGAATACTAGGACAATAATAGGAGATTAATAGGACTATAGTAGGGCTAAAAGGCCTTTTGCCCAAGAAAGCTCCTTTTATTCTTCCGCTACTCTTCTTTTACTAAACACCGCATAGACATTAATCCGATATTAAGTATACTAATCCTGCTCTATAAGCGTTAAGCTGTTATCACCTCAGAATAATATTTATTGTACTATTGTTTAACTAAAAAAATGACATTGAAAAAGATTACTACAGATAGACTTTACTTAATCCCATTTACTATTGAGATTTGCGAAGAATTACTTCAAGGGAATACTGCTATCTTATCTCAGTATGGACTTAAACCCTCGATAGATTGGCCTGATGAAGATATGCTAGAGACTTTGCCTCGTATTATTACTAATCTAGAGAAAGTAACTGCTCCGTCAGGATTTGAATCGTGGATGATCATCAAGAAAGATAATGATACGATCATTGGAGATATTGGATTTAAAGGAGTACCTAATTTGGGAAGTGCTGTAGATATAGGATATGGTATTACTTTAAAGGAAAGAAGAAAAGGTTATGCAAGTGAGGCTATAGCTGGTCTAATCCAATGGGCATTTAATCAACCCTCAGTTAAACTCATCACTGCACAATCTCTTTTAGACAATACAGGATCTGCCAAGACACTAGAGAAACAAGGGTTTAAAAGAACTGGACTCTTAGGGGAATTCATTCAATGGAGATTAGTAAAAAAGAAATAGTTATATTTATACTAAACTACTAACGAAATGAAATCACAACCCTATTTTATTGTATTCCTAGTATTAATTCTAATTAGTAGTACTGCAAATGCACAATACATCAAATTAGACGATAAGCAAATTATGCATTTAATCAAAGTTGATTCCCTAAACAATAGAATATATAAAATACTATCTCCTAAAAATCAAGTATTATCTAAAGAACAATTAAGTGAATACCCTATGTCTAAGTTCTACATAGATCGTTATTTAGACAAAAAGAATGATTCCTTAGTTATCAAATTTAGAAAGCTGAAAAAATCAGATAACGTTCTAAAAAAAGATATAAGCTTCTATTTAACTTATGGTGTGTATGCAGATAGTATAGTTTCTAAGATAAACATTGATTGTAATAACATAGATGCACTGCTAAAAGAAGCTTACCAATTAGATAAAAAAAATAGAACTGATGGTAACAACGATGAAAAAATAGATGCCCTAAACCAAAGGTTATTATTCAACATATTTGATAATTGTGATTTTTTAAATGCTATTAAGGATAAACAAGAAAGTAGTCATTATGCATTAATAATACTATTACATTCGAATACTAGGTTTCAGAAAAAATATCTTCATCTAATAGAAAAAGCAATCAAAAAAAGATATCTAACGAATAAAGAAGTTGTTTACTTATATGATAAAATATTAGTTGATGATGGAAAACTACAAAAATACGGTACACAATCTTATTACAACGAACAAGGTAACTTAAAACTATTACCTTATGATAACATTTATAAAGTAAATAAGCGTAGAATCAAAGTAGGTCTAACTAGCATTATACTCTCAAATTAAAAAGTCAACAACCATAGATATACACTTCTAGTTATTGACTTTAGGTTTTAATATGACATCGACTAATTAACTGTCTTTTTTGCGAATCATAATATAAGATGGCTTGCCAAAAGGAGGCATAAATCGCTGTTCTTCTATCTTAAATCCACACTGTTCTAAGAATGGAATCTGAACATCATCCTGCAGTACTTCTATCCAAATCGCATCATAGTTGCGCGTTAGCGATAGACATTTATTCCACAGAGATTCTCTTACTTCAGCCGTATTATGAGCTGGGATAATATAGAAAGGCGCATAGTTAATCACTTTTAGTTCTTTAAGACTATCCGGACTAGGCACTTGCTGTATAATAACATACCCCACAGCTTCCTCTTTGACAAATACAGATAACATCTGCGTACTTAGATTATTAAGCTCTAGTGTAGCCTCTTTAGAATCTAGTTGTGTACTGATATACTGATTAAGAGCATCAGCATCTACGGTATTACTATACCATAGATTAAATTGAGCTTTGCGCAGAGAGAATAACTGTCTTAACCCTTCCTCTGTTGCTATTGTGAATTTTGATATTATATCCATTGATTTATTTGGTTTGATACAAATATAAAAACAACCTATCAACTCTCATCGATACAGTTTGTCAAAAAACTATCAGTACACTGTTTATAACGTAGTCCCTCCGACTCTCTTTATAGCCTGTAAATCAAATAGTGTTAACTGTTTAGCAAAAACTGCTCTAAAACAAGTATCATAGACATCAGTAAAAGAAAAAGTCGCTCCTGGAGTAAACTGTACTCCTTCTTCAGTACATCGCTTATAAAACTGAACCATATCAGTATCTAGCGGTAACTGCGCCCAAATACAATATCCTCCTTTTGGAAACTGTATATGAAGAGAATCAGGAAACGCACTAATCAACTGTCCTACTAGTTGCATAGCTTGACGTTCTAACTGTTGACGAAATACTCTAAGATGCTTGTCATATGCTGAAGACTGTAAGAGCTTTATCATTACTTCTTGATTTAAGGGAGATACTGATCGACCAAGTGCAAACTTAAGGCGTTCTATCTTAGAAAAGAACTGCCCTGCTGCTAGCCAACCTAACCTTATACCTGGTGCTAGTGATTTAGAAAATGATGAATAAGTAAGTACTAATCCTGCTTCATCATAGTTGCGAATATTACTTGGTCGAGTACCATTAAAGTAAAGATCTCCAAAAATATCATTCTCTATTATAGGGATATGATGATGTAAGGCAACTTGATAGACAGCTTTTTTACTCTCATCAGTCATTAATACACCTGTCGGATTATGAAAATTAGGAGTTAATACAATAGCTTTTATATCATTCGTCAGACATACTTTTTTTAAATAATCTGTATCAAAACCTTCATAAAAACGCACAGGTATTTCTACTGTTCTCAACTTAAGATTAGCAATAACTTCTAGAATAGAAAAGATACAAGGGCTCTCCACTGCAATAATATCATTCGGTGAAGTAATAGATGCTAAAGCAATATATAAAGCTTGTAAGGCTCCATCTGTAATGAGTAGTTCATCACTAGAGATAGAAGCTCCGTGTAATGCTGATCTCCTCACTAATAACTCCTTAAGTTCTTCAGAACCATTATTAGGATAATATCGGAGTAAGGATGCTCCTTTCTCCTTTATAACCTTCTGCATTGTCTTTAATACCAACTTCTGTGGAATAAAAATATCGGAAGGGCTTGCTTCATTAAGTACTGTTTGTCCTCTATAATTACTTTGATTAGTAATCAGATGCACCTTCTTTCTAAAAACGGCGTCTTTAGGAATCGTAGATAATTCTATTTGAGGTAATTGTTGTATAGATTGACGAGCTACTATATATCCAGAACGTGGTACTGCGGTAACTAATCCTTTAAACACAAGGTAATCATAACCACTCTGCACGGAACTGACACTTAGATTATACTCTGATTTAATCGTTCTAATTGATGGGAGTCTATCTCCTTCTTTTAATAACCCTGTTAGTATAGCCTCTTCTATCTTAGAAGTGAAGATTTTGTATTTATAATCCTTTCCCATAATATAAATCTGTACTGAACAAAAATACAATTATAACTAAAATATTAAATACAGAAACTCAGATTTACGCACTAAAATGATAGATTTTTATTTACTTTTATAATTACTATTCTCATTATTTGCCCCAACCTCCATTAGTTTAGACTAAGGATATTATTCACAGCCTTTCGCCCAACTAAATCAAATTTACTCCTTATTCTATATCCCTTATATCAGTAGGAATAGTGATAATATCTAATACTTCAGCTTGAGGGCTAAGTTTAATCCCTGTCAAGCCATATCCATAATAAGCGCCTGTATCTATATTATACGAATTGCTATCTAGAGTATATTGAGGGTGGTTTTGTTTTAAAGGAGTATGTCCGTGCACTTGTAGTTTATGAAGATTAGCTAGTGGCTTACGTGTCCATAATACTCCATCCCAATTAGACTCGTCATATGGATTAATCGTATCAGATACTCCTGCGTGTGTAATTATAAATGAGGAAGTCTCATACTTAAGGGAAAGGTTCTCTAACCAAGGTAATAAATGAGACAAGTCAACACTATGCTTCTCAAAGTCTGCTAAAGTAGCTAATCCACACTGCGAAGTCCATATCTCGTGATGCCCATCATGGATATATTGAATTAACTCAGCTTCGTGATTTCCTTTAAGAATAGTGACTGACACGGATGGTTCTGCTAATAAAGCACAACATTTATTGATGACTAACCAACTATAATTTCCTCGATCAATAAGGTCCCCTACTAGAATCAGGTGTTCTGTCTGAGAATCCCACTGTTCTAAAAGAGAACAAAATGTGTGGTAACAACCGTGTATATCACCAATGATAAAATATTGCATAAGATCTTATTTGAACCTTGCAAAAATAGGGAATAAAAAAAGCTCCTACTTATTCGGTAGGAGCTTTTTATTATTATTGTTTTGAAGCGTCTAATGAAGCTTTTCTAAACTCTTTTAAAAGTTTCTCGATAGATAAAGAAGCTTTACGAGCTCTAGTACCTGCAGCTTTGTTTCCGTTTTCTGATTGTAAAGCTGAATCTTGTTTGAACGCTTCAAATTCAGCGTTGATTTTTTCAATTAATTCTTTCATGGTAATTTTTACATTTTAAATATGTATTACAAAAATAGAATATAATCTCACATATACACAGTATTTGCTGACTTTTTTATCACTTTACCCCTCTGTTTTGACACATACTAATTATACATTCTTACTTTTTATTTTGCAATACAAACCTAATTCACTCACATTCAATATCCTTAACCTAAAACAGTTGAATGCCCGTCATTACTACTCTTAGCTAAAAAAGTGAATAGATACTGCTCAAAATAATGGAGACATTATAGATTTAGGTCCTAAAACACAGTGTTTTTATACAAAAAAGCATTACTCATTCCTCACAAACAGAAATAATCACAAGCCTAAATGTAAGATAGGATAAGGCTTTCCTTGTCCATCTGTTTCAGATCTGTTTAATAATCTGAATCCCATATGCTCATAAAAACCAACTGCTTGCTGATTCTGTTCATTGACATCAACTTTCGAAATATGTAATCTATCTATAGCATAGTTAAGCAATAATTTACCTAACCCACTCCCTCTAAAATCATTGTGGATAAATAACATTTCTAAATTGTCATCTGCAACACCTATAAATCCTGTTATTTGCTCAGTACTATTTATATGCACATACAGTTCGACGAATTCAAAATAGTTTACAATATTCTTCTTAAAGTACTCAAAGTCCTCTTTCACTAGAAAGTGATGTGTATTACTTACTGCACTGTCCCAAACTTCTTCTAATCTAGGATATTCATTAATCTTAACTCTTCTAATCATAATATTAAATTTAGTAAGGCAAAGTTCTCCACATTGCTTTTCTTTCTACTGAACCTAAGTTAAAAAATACGTTTAAATCAGGGTAAGCTAATTTGTCTCCTGCTTATTTTAGGTTAAAAAATACGCTTGCGAATGCGACTTAATGCCTGAGGAGTAATCCCTAGATAAGATGCAATATCCTTTAAAGGAATATAATTAATAGCGACTCCATACTCATCTATCAACTTCAAATAATACTCTTCAGGAGAATATTTGATCACATCAATATTGCGTTGTAACAAACGATTGAGGAGTATAGCTGTTAAACCTCCAAATACTGATTTTAGATGGGGTATAACGCTATATAATTCATCTATCTTATCTTTGTGTATTTTATAAACAATAGTATCTGTAACAGCCTGTACTGAGAAATTAGCTCTTTCTTGTAAAGTAAATGAGATATTAGACATCGAGAAAGTCCCCTCCTTACAAAACCAAAAGGTCTGCTCCTCTCCATTGGGATTTAAAGTCCAACATCTAAATATCCCCTCATAGATAAAATAACTATACAACTCTACCTCTCCTTCTCTTATCAGAAAATCACTCTTCTTCACACTAGTTTCTTCAAAATAAGTATCAAACAAAGCGATTTGCTCAGTAGAGAACACTGATATATCTGTATCAAACTCGACAAGTAATTTCTCTAAAAGCATTTTATACGTATTTATATATCCTTAACTCTGCATTTACTGCAAATTTAAGGCATAAAACAGATACTATAAATACCCTTTACTTACTTTATTCTCGATTTTCATAGATCTTCTTTAAATACTCAAGAACTTTACTCACTCAAAACAAACAAGTTATAAATAAAGAGTAAAAAACTTTATTACTTTTACACAAAACTACTTGCAAAGCCCGGTATTTACTGTATATTTGCACTCGCAATACGGAAGTAAAGCAGACCAAAGGAGGAATGGCAGAGTGGTCGATTGCGGCAGTCTTGAAAACTGTTGACTGTAACAGGTCCGGGGGTTCGAATCCCTCTTCCTCCGCTGAAAAGCCCGATAACACTAGTTATAGGGCTTTTTTTTGTGCTATGTGCACCTAATTTGCACCTTGAACAAATATTTTTAGTTGATGTTGAGTTACAACAAAAATCTTATTTAATTATTTCACTATTAGCATAATAGTTACCTTAGGAAGTATTAAATTTGAAAAATCTAATTAAATTAGTAACATAGGTTGAAGTTTAAATTTATAACCAACTTCAACTGTGCTAAGTCCCTAAATTTTAAATAACCATTAACCACGGCTAACCAATGAAACCAATAGAGATTTGGACATCAGAACTAAAAAATGGAATTTATGGTGGGCTAAAACCGATTATAGATCCATTTGACAATACAAAATTCTATATTTCAGACGGGTGGGGTTCATCTTATCCTTCAATGAAATTGAGACAACTTTCATTAGAAAACGGAAAAGAATTGAATACTATATCAATCAAAAATTCTGTACGCTGTTTGTATTTCAATCCTGATAAATCAAATATTTTTGCGGTTTCAGATAATAAAATTTTTCAAATAAACAGAAAAGACTTTTCAGTTATCAAAAAGTTTGAAAAAGGTATACAAAAATATAGCGATTACATTTCATCAAATGATAAAGACACGCTTTTATTAATGAATTATAATGCCAACTTCCTTTTTGTTTACCACTACGAAAATGAGAAAGGGTTTAAAAAAAAGCTATTGTCCTGTAGTGGAATTTTTAGAGAAAGTGAAAGTACCTATTTTATTCTTTGCCCTAAAATGGGATCTGTACAACAATATAGTTTAACGAATAATAAATTAAAGGAAGTTTTACGGACAGAAGTTTTTTGCAATGCATATAAAAGTAAATCAGACAAGTTTTATTTGCAATTGGGAAAAGTAATTGAGGCCACTTCAGACACACACGAAAGAATTGAACCAATAAATCAAATCAAAATTTGTTCAATATCAAATCCACAAAACAATAGAGAAATTAAATTTGAGTTTCAATTTGATCAATTTGTCGTATCTAAAAATGAAGAAGTGTTATATCTAATCCACAATAATGATATTTGGTTTTATTCGCTTATAAAAAACGAAATAGTCAACAAAATATCACTGAACAAAAAAGCAAGAATAGTTCAGATTTTTGAAGAACAAGAAATGTTTATAAGTTATGAATATGACAAACCAAATATATTATCCTGTTGGAAATTTTAATTACCGCTAATCAGGGGTTATTTCAATGCTTATTTTATCTTAATATTCAAGTATAATTTTTATGCAAGTCTTTTATATTGACTTTTCACCTAAATTTAGTCAAATTATAGAGATCAAAAGCTAAAGACTTAGCAATTTATTTGAGACAAGAGCTCATCAAGATTGGGTCAAGAATCCTTCAACAAAAAGGACTTATAATAGAACAATGTTGCGGTAATGTTGAAGAAGTGTTGAAGGGGGGCTATAAAGGTTACACAACCTCAATAATATCAGTAGTTTCACAAGTAAATCTTATGCCTTTACCCTACTATAATTCAAGTATTCAATTCCTCCTTTTAAGAAAGTGAACTCAATCATAACTACAGATTAGTAAATTTTACAGTAAATACCCCAATTACATTTGTTATTTAACAAGACCGAGATATATTATAATTTCTTATTTTTACATAACACAATATTATACAACAACTTAAAATGAAAACACTCATTTTATTTATTCTATTACTATCTCTTCCTACCGTTGCTCAAGTCAACAGTAGTTCTCCTGATTATTACCTTCGAATAGATATAATTTCAGCTTTTAACGACGGATATACAGTTCTATTAGATCAAGAGTTGGAAGGCACTTTATCTTTCAACTACTACAATAAAGAAAAAGCTGAGATTAGAGAAGTAATTCACATCTTTGAACTAGATTTAAAGAATAGTAAAGATTTGATTAAAGAGTGTATTGATAGATTAGCTATGAGGAAGACTTTACACGAAAAAAACAAGTATCCTACATTAGAGGGAGATAATATATTATTATACATCTATGGAAACAAAAAATTAGACAACTATAGGCAATTACCTTTAGAATACAATATCATACGTCATCTATTAGGTAAGCACGCCCCTATCAAACTTGATTTCAATAAAGATTACACCTTACAATAATAAATATTCCAAGTAACATACTACACTATGAAACAGTTATTTACTATTCTACTAACACTTTTTTTCTGTACTATGAATGCGCAAGATCTTACAGGTACTTGGGCGATAGATAAGATTATCTATACTACCGAAACAGAAGAATATATTCTTTCTCCAAAAGGGGATAATATATTTGGGACATTTATCAACTTTACCGAAATAGGTACTTTTGAGAACTATAACGCTTGGCCTTGTGGTAATGATTGTTTCATTACTACTAAAGGGACATATAAGTTGTCACAAGACAACATCAGTATCTTCGTTAAGACAGTAGAGGCTAATGAATATTGTAACATTCCTAATCTTATTCAGAATACAAGTTTAGGGGTATTTAAAATATCTTACTTAGATGGTAACATCATCCTAAAGAAGCTTAAGCAAAAAACAAGTCGTTAATACTATATACCAAAATAGAGTCATTGTAAGGAAGATTATTATACTAATAAATCGGTTCTCCTTTTTACTTTTAATACTTCGTATATAATCTTTAAATGATACTTAACTGTATTCTCAGAGACAAATAATTCACTTGCTATTTCTTTATTGGTTTTTCCCTTTTGAACAAGTATTACGATCTCTTTTTGTCTACTAGTTAGCTCTTCTTTGTCAATATTTATAACTTGCTTATCTTGTACACTTAAAGATTCGTAATTCACTCTAAGAGACTCATTTTCTTTAAGTACTTGTTTATGTTTGACAATATTACGTCTATACAACAGTAAATAAATTACCATACAAACGAAAGCTATTCCTAAGAAAATTTGTAAAGCAATCTGAATACCTGTATTCCTATTTAATGCAGCATCTTCTTCTAGCAATTGTTTCTCTAGGATATTTAGAGAACTACTCAGATTAACGGTATCATACTTCGTTGCTAGCGCTAAAACTAAGCTACTTGCGTTTAGACTCTTTTTTTTCTCCCCTATTTGTTGATAGTAAATTGCCATAAAACGATGCAACTGTATAAGCTCACTGCTCCATTGAAACTGTTCTGCGTAAGCAATACCCTTTTGATAACTATCTACAACGTCATTATGCTGTCCTAAAAAGGCATAAGCTCTCAACAATTCCTTATAAACAACTGGCAAATATTGTGGATATACTTCTTTAAATACCTCTATAGACTTGCTAAAATTATCTACTGCTTCCTCATATACTAAAGTTCTTTCTAAAGCATCTATCCCCTTTAAAAAAAGGTATAATCCTAAATCATTTCTTTCTAAATGAGTTGCATCAACTTTTAAGTTATTAAACCTTGATAGAGCTTGCTTATACTCTAATTTTTCACAATAAGTACTTGCCGTTTCAAGTTCATACTTAATTGCAATTAGATCTTTTCTTTCAGTTTTTATACCATAAGCAAAAGCTTCATCTAGATTCACTAAGGCTTCACTATAAATAGCAAGGCGTTTAAAAAGCTGATATCTTTGGTAATAAGCAATACTTTTATCAATGTCTTCACTGTCCTTATCTGCTATAATTTTATGAAGTCTAATAATCGAACCTTTGTAGTCTAGGGCTATATTATTGTGTTCTATTTCTTCCCCTAACTTTATGTGATCGACAGTGTGACCCAACATAGCTGAACTTATAAAAAACAATGCGATAAGCAATACTTTATTTCCCATAACTAAAGTTCTTCTCTACTATTGACACTTAATACTTTATAAATATTCTTTAAATGATACTTGACTGTATTTTCTGAGATATGTATCTTGTCCCCTATCTCCTTATTCGTTTTGCCCTCTTTAACTAATCTGACAATCTCAGATTGACGTTCAGTTAATTGTAATGTTGGATCGTTATGTGGTTGTTGATTGGATTTAGATAGTAATGACATAATACTAGCCCTAAGTTCATCGTTCTTGAGCTTTAAAGTTTCTTTTCGCTGTTTAGTCTTAAGGGTATATTTATAGAGCAAATACAGTATCGCTATAACTAAAAGAGAAATGACTACAAGTAACGAAATAGAGAGTAAATCTTCACGCTTCTCACTTGCTATACGTTGATTATGCAACTTCTTTTCTAATACATTTAAGCGCCCTATAATCGTTCTCTCATCATATTGTTTAGAAAGTAAATTACATATTTCTTGAGTAATTATAGCATTGTCATAATCCTCTATCTGATTATAAAAATAAGCCAAGTCATAATACATATTTAAAATATAAATATCCATCTTATACTTCTTCGCATAATAAAGTCCTTGATCAAAACTCTCTAAGGCTTTATCATATTGATTCATTTGCCTATAAATATCTATTCTCTTGCGATACATTAAAGGAAGATCCTCTTGCTTATGTTTCTTTAATAATATTATACCTTCATCTAAGTACTCAATAGCTTTACTAAAGTTCATCGCCCTTGTCTCCATTACTGCTAATACAGCTAAGTAAAAAGAGTGTGTATTAGGAGAGATATACCTTAAGTCCTGTGCTGTAATATCATCAAGTATATCTGTAACCTCGTCATACTTTAGTTGATCAAAAGCCACAAAGAGTCTTTCTAGTTTTACTTTTGCCTTAATTTGTTCTCTATCCTGATCACTTTTAAGTCCTTCTTGGAACGCTAAATCTAAATTTGCTTCAGCTTTATCGTAACTAAACAATCGCTTATAAGTGATATACTTCAAAAAATAAGCTTGATACTTCTCATACGCAGTAGCTTTCTCATTAGTGATAACCTCTTCTAATAATATAATGGTAGCATCATATTTACCTACATTATTAAACGAGGTAACATCTTTAGATATTTCTTCAAAATTATACGATTGGGAAAAGCACTTTCCTATACAGCAGAAAAGAAAAATAGATCCAACTATTCTAAATAACAAATTAGTTGACATAACTGTAATACAAATTAACTCGCGCAAAAATATATAATTACAAACAAGAAAACTACGATTAACAACAACAAAAGTTCACATTATATAATTATACATAACACATCTAGCATCAATATTAGAATATTCGAGAACAAAACTCTTAGTTATATACACATTATTCATATCCATAAAGTAAAACCGTTCTTTATCGAATAGAAGAAGTAATCAGTTTCAACAAAAACAACTCACTGCATATCAAATAGATAAATAACAAACTACCCGCGGGTAGTCACTCCTCTATCCCCTATCAAACAAAGAACTACCCGCTAACTACCTACTTGAAAATTTGTTTTAGCACAACTGTTAGCGAGTTTTGCAAGAACAAATCATTTAAAACAAATCCGTATGAAAACAACTGTAACCTTATTGTTTTTGATCTTAACTTGTATACAAACACAAGCTCAAAACAAAATAAGCGTAGCATTTATTCCAATTACTTACGACTCTGAAACGATCTCTACTTCTAATGCTAGAATCATACAAGAGTCAATATTAAACTCTTTTGTAGAGGCTAAAAAATTCACAGTAGTAGACAGAGATAAACTAGCCGAAATAGAGGTAGAAAAGAAACTTCAAAGAACTGAATCCTTTATGGATAGTAATGATGTCATTACAGATGGTATTAGCAAAGGAGCAAGTTACCTTATCTCACCAAGTATATTAGGGGTTAGGCATACCAATAACAAGAAAGATTGGGAAACGATGTTACAGGTACAGATAAAAGTTTTAGATGTCTCTACAGGTGAAATCTTAGCTACATCAAATATAAACAGTGAATACATCAATCCTGAAAAAGCAATTCAAGATGCTCGATCTAAATGTCTCTCAAAAAAAGAAATAAAAGAATTTGACGCTCGTCAAGATAGGCTACAGAAAGTACAAAAACATCAGGAAGATGCTTTTATTATAGCTTTAGAACGCTTTAGTGATAATGTAAAAGCATTTACTACAAAACACTTCCCGTTAACCTTAGAGATTACAAATTGGGATGCTAAAAACAAAAATGCTTTAACCATCTCTGCGGGAAGTAACGTAGGTCTTATTCCTGGTCAAATGATAGATATAATGAACATTACAGAAGTGACAATAGGAGAGCGTAATGTACAGCGAACTCAAAAAATAGCAACTGGTTGTATCATCAAAGTAGAAGATCCTTATTTCGCTGATGGAATAATTCTAAACTCAGAGAAATCATTTAAAAAACTTCGTGACAATAATGCTCCATTTAAAGTTATAACAAGATAACCCTTAATATTTTAAACCTATGAGAAAAATTTATTTTACAATAGTAGTAATATCATTGCTATTAGGTAGTTGTGCTAAAAAAATGTACAGCCCTTATTCAGATTCACAATTAGTTAATCATACGACACAAGGCTCTCTTACCTTAAGAGGTATTGGAAATGAAGTAGATGGTAAAAATGGAAAAGCAAAAGAAGAAGCGATAAAACTTGCTCATAAAAAAGCAATACAACAACTCTTGTACTTTGGATTTGTTGGTACTGACTTTAAAAACCCTATTATTCGCGAGGGTGTTGCTGTTGAAAGTAAACACAAAGCTTACTTTGATAAATTCTGGAGTAGTGGATATCAGCGTTTCGTTACTGACTCAAAGAGTGACTTCTATGACTGTGCACAAAAAAGCAATTGTGTAAGTGCTGTTTCTGTATTTACCTTAAACTATAATATGTTGAGAAAAGAGTTAGAAGACAATAAAATAATCAATAAAATAGGGTTCTAATGCCAATTACGAAAAGTAAATATCTATACCAATTAATACTTACTCTGATGGTCTTCACTGTTGGTGAATACGCCTTTGCACAAGCACCCACTATCGCGGGTACAAGAAGTGAGGAGTCAGTTAGAGCTGCTGCTAAAATAATGGTTATTCCTTATAACAAACAAAATGAAGATATTCGAACTATTTTAGATGACAACCCTTATATAAGAACAGCTGTTTCTAAAGTAAAAGAGGCTTTTGATCAGCGTGGGTGGTCTACTGTTGACTTTGTCGCTAATCTTAGAGCTGCTCAGGCGAATGCTGCATTCACTACAGATAGACAATCTAACTTTAAATCTGATCTATTAACTACATCAGGTGCCGACTTCTATGTACAAGTAGATGTTCAGTTAACTACAGATGGCACAGGTACGAATACAGTATTAAATCTTACTGCTTTTGAAACTCATACAGGTGCAAGTTTTTCTAACAAAACAGGTACAAGTAAATTCGTAAGTAATGACTACGAGAAACTAATATCAAAGGCATTTGAACGTATTCAAGAAGAGTTTCTAAATACGTTAATGGTTAAAACAGATGAAATACGCGAGATTGGTAGAGCTACTACAGTAGAGTTTAATCTAGATGAAAACGCTACTATAGACTTTGATAGCGCATTAGCATCAGGTGAGTATCTAAACGAGTTAATAGAAGATTGGGTAGCTACTAATGCCTATAAAGGAAGAGCTAACTTATCGGGTATTTTAGACAATAAAATGCTTTTTGACGAGGTAAGAATACCGCTTTATGATCAAGATACTAATAAGCCGTATAATCTAAATCGCTTTGCTACAGAAGTGATCAAATACCTTCGTTCTAAAGGAGTGCAAGCTACAAGGAATATACACGGTCAAAAAATGTATGTAACTATTAAACAATAAAAATGAAGTATAAAGTACATACTTTACTCCTTTTGCTATTTTGGTCTATTGTTACATTGGGACAAAAAAAGGAGTACCAAGCTAATTATATAATAGAAGAGCCCATTAACAAACAAGTAGCTAGCAAATCACAGCTTGATGAGCTAAATGAGATTCTTAAAGAAAACTACACTGGAGGTTCACTGTTTTCAAATCAAAGCCCTTTTGTCTTAATTCCTTCTATTACTATTATTAGTGAACAAACTGCTGGAGAGGTACAAGTAGTTAAAGTCATTAAACTAGAAATAGGACTAACCTCTCAAGGTAAAGATGATAGATCTATATTTAATAGATTTAGACATTCTTATATCATAACAGCTGAGGACCGTTCTAAGGCAATTGATAAAGCCTTAGTATTGTTTAGAAAAGAAAGGAAATTAAAGGCGTTTTTTGAACAAAGTAATCAAAACATTGTAGCATTCTATGAATCGAATTGCTCTACTGTACTCAATACAGTTAAAGTAAATATAGAGCGAAAAGAATACTTAAAAGCCATTAGTTATCTTAGCTATGTACCCGAAACTACTTCTTGCTACAAAGAATCTGAACGAATAATCACTAAGATTTTTTTAGATTCAAAAGAAGAAAGTTGTAGAGCATTGGTACAAAAAGCCCTTGAAGAAGAAGCAAAAAGAGATTATACTAAAGCTTTGTATTTTTTACAATTTGTTGAAACAAATACTAAGTGTTATAATTCTGCTACAGCTTTAATAAACAAGATCAGTGATAAAATAGATGAAGCTACAATACGCAACTTCGAAATGGAAAAGCTTAAATTCAGTAAATTAACAGACTTGCAAAAAATGGAAATAATTGCTAAAGAGTCTAATTACATTGGATTAACAATACAAGAATAATGAATTGATTTGTTTATTGAATAACGTGATCGTAATTAGTGGTACTATTGTACCCTAATTACGATTTTTTTATATCTAGTATGTCTATCCACTTATTCTAGATTAAACAAAAAACGAGTCACTATTAGCGACTCGTTTTTTGTTTAAAAGCTTATTTATTATTTCGAATAGAAACACCTTCTAATGTACTATCACTTACTAATACGTAAGATGCATACTTGCGAATAGGATTAATGCTTTTTTTCACATCTTCTCCCGCTGTGTTCACTACAGTAATATCTTGTTTACCTTCTGCGTCTGTGCTTATAGCTGACATCGGTATCTCTATAACATCTTTATACACGATAGATAGAATAATCTTATTATCTATACTACCATCCTCTTTAAATCTAAGGTTCTCTAACACCTGAGCAGACCTATCGATAAAGACTATCTCGCTATCCCCTTTAAAGTTCAGTTTAAACGCGATACGCTGTCCTGCTGTCCCTTCAAAAGAACTCACTACAGTATTGGCATTATCAGTAGATAATCCTCTTTTCCACTGTGGTAATTCACTAGTCGGAACATCAAAGTAAACATCGTATCCTACTAAACTATACAGTGTATTCTTATCATTAGCAGACAACATATCACCTACTTTTACACTTAAGTTTCTCACGATACCCTCGCGCTCTGCCTTAATAGAATATCTAGTATACTTACTATCTCCTCCATTAATGCTTTCGTTAAGCGCTTTAAGGTCTTTACGCATATCATCTACTAACTGACGTTGCTTTAAGAATGCCACAGTATCTTTTCTAGCCAACTTTTGCATCTTATTCTCAGCGCGTTCTATATCTTTCTTAAGGCTCTTATACTCGCTAAGTTCTCTATCTTTTTCTTTCTTAGATACCTGTAGATTCCCTACTTCTATCTCATACATCACCTGACCGTCAGAGACTAATTGTCCTTCCTTAGCTAGTACAGATACTACACGCCCTTCTAAAGTCTCCTTAACAGGTGTATTATACTTCATCTTCACTTTCGCCACATATTCTCTAGTATAGGTATGATACTTACTATTTAATAGCAACACAGATGGAGCTAATACTTCTGCTGTTTCCTCTTTAGTTTCTTCAGCTAGTACTTCATTCTCTGCTACTTGCTCCTCAATATGATGATCAGCTACTTTCTCTATATCAGCTACTTCAGTTGGTTCTTCCCCCTCTTGGTGATTATTCTTATTTCCATAATAACCCACCCCTACTAAGAAAGCTACACTTAGTACAGTCATTACAACCTGCTGTATTTTAACACTTTTATTATTCATATATCACTCTTGTCGTTACAAAGATAACTAACTGATGCAAAGGACAGAAAAAAATTCAAACCAATCACACCTTACTATACAAAAAAAACCAATATTGCGAACAATATTGGTTTAATCCTCAATCAAAAATCTACTTGTGTTATTAATGACCCCCCAAAGCTCTATACAAGTCAACTAGAGATGCTAAATAATCTCTCTTTAACTCTGCAAAGTTTAAATTACCTTGCAATGCTAGGCCTTGCGCATTTACAACCTCTAAGTAAGATGCCTTATCCATCTCAAACATAAATTTAGTACTCGAAAGAGAAGTGTTTAATATATCCACTCTCTTTTGCATTACTTCCTCTTTTTGAGAAATCTTATCTATTTTTACCAATGCATTATGTACATCAGTAAATCCAACTACAACTTTATTTTTAAAGTCAATACCTGCTTTATCTCTTTCTATTACAGCTATCTCATAAGCAGTCCTTAGTTTCTTTTGATTAAATAACGGCTGTGTCAATCCACCTGCTACCATACCAAATAAAGATGCTGGTGCACTAAACCAATTAGATGCTTCAAAAGCATTAAAACCTCCTTGTGCAGAGATGACTAAGCTAGGGTACATCTGCCCTTGAGCAGCTCCTGCTTTAGCATTAGCAGCCTTTAAAGCATACTCTGCTATCTGTACATCTGGACGATTACTTAAAAAATCCGCAGGCACTCCAGTGTTTAAATCCGTAATGAAATTCAAATCACCTATTGTAACAGAGCGGGATATCGCCTGCGGATACTTATTTAAAAGCAAATTCAATCCACTCTCCTGTAGAGCTATTTCTTGCTCTATCTGTGGCAAAAGCTCCTTAGATTCTAACCATTGTGCTTCTGCCTGCTGTACTGCGACGATAGTCTCATTACCAACTTCGAACATCTTCTTCGTTAAAGAATAAGTATTCTCTCTTAAGACAATTCCCTCTTTAGCTATCTTAAGTTGCTCATCTAACATTAGCAAGTTGATATAACTAGTCGCTACCTCAGCGATTAATCTATTTTGTACAGCGCGTTTTACTTCTTCTGTCTGCATTAGAGTTGCTAGAGCAGCCTCTTTCTCTCTTCTAATCTTTCCCCATATATCCGCTTCCCACGATAAGTCAAGTCTTGCATTAAAATCATCGTTAATACGACCTGCATCATTGGCTGCTAAATAGCTATTCTTAGATGACTCTGTTCTGTTAGCCCCAACATTCATTGACAATTGAGGTAATAAAGCCATCTTCGATTGTGTGAATAACAACTTTGTTTGCTCTATATTCTTTACCGCTAATTGCAAATCAGTATTTCGCTCTAACGCAGTTGTGATTAATCCAGTCAACTCTTCGTTTCTAAAGAATTGCTCATATCCTAACTGTGCCAAATCATTAGCTATAGTATCCGAAGCAGTTTCACTATAAAACTGCTTTGGTGTTTCTACAGATGGTCTTTCATAGTTCTCCCCTACTTTACACGCAGTGAATAACATTGAACCTATTACTATATATACTACTTTTCTCATTCTCTAATTAATTATAGTCTGTTGAAATACTAGTCTTCTAATACTTCTGGTTGTTCTGGTGCCTTTCCACTAACTTTCTCTTGAAGGTATTGGAAGAACACATAAAGGAATGGGATAACGAATACTCCTAAGATAACTCCCATAATCATTCCTCCTGCAGTACCTATACTGATAGAGTGGTTACCTTGAGCTGATGATCCTTGTACAAACATCAACGGAATTAACCCAGCAATAAATGCAAATGATGTCATCAAAATAGGACGTAAACGCAAGCGTGAAGCTTCTATTGCAGAATCAACAATACTCATACCTCCTTGGCGTTTCTGTACTGCGAACTCTACAATCAAAATAGCATTCTTTGCCAGCAGCCCGACGAGCATAATCAGTCCCACCTGAACATAAATATTATTTGCAATACCCACTGCTCCGATAGCTATAAACACTCCCATAATACCTACTGGCAATGATAATAATACTACCAATGGCAAAATGTAACTCTCATACTGTGCTGATAAAATGAAGTAAATGAACAATAATGATAGACCAAAGATGAATACCATCTGATTACCTGACTTCTGTTCCTCTTTACTTAATCCTAACCACTCGATACCATAACCTGCTGGTAATTTCTCAGCAGCTACTTTCTCTACAGCTTTCATCGCATCTCCAGTACTTGTACCTGGTTTGATAATTCCGTTTACAGCGATAGAGTTAAATAAGTTGTGACGGCTGATAGCTTGAGGTCCATACACTTTTTCTAAATGTGCTAATGAACTAATCGGTATCATCTCTCCTGATCCAGCAGTTACATAGATCGTTTTAAACGATTCTTCATCTGCTCTAAACTTTGCATCACCTTGTACGAATACCTTAAACTGCTTACCAAAACGGTTAAAATCATTTACCTGTGCAGATCCGTAGAATAACTGTACAGCACTCATCATATCACTTACATCTACTCCGTGCATCTTCGCTTTAACAGGGTCTACCACTATTTTATACATAGGGAAATCCGCTTTAAACATCGTGAAGGCACTCTGTACCTCATCTGTCTCAGTCAAATCTTTATTAAACTGATTCACTACATTAGCGAAGTCGTCTATGCTTCCTCCTCTTTTATCTTGTACTACCATCTCTAATCCATCGAAATCTCCGAATCCTGGTACCGTAGGGTTAGCGAACACATAAAACTCTCCTTCTTTTAATGAAGTCAATTGACTGTTCAACTCAGCTATGATTTCATTAATATCTCTAACTTCTCCTCTTTCTTTTAAATCCTTGAACGAGATGAATCCCATACCATAAGCTGGACTGGCTGCGTTACCAAGGATATTAAATCCTGAGATTGTAGTCACCGTTTTTATAGCAGGGTGCTTTCTCATAATCTCGTCCCCCTCTTTTAATACTGCAGCTGTTCTATCAATAGATGAACCTGGAGGTAATGAAAGAGCAAACATTGCAAATCCTTGATCCTCGTTAGGAATAAATCCTTTAGGTGTACTATTCATTAATAATACCATCCCTACAATAGATCCAGCAAGAATACATAAGCTCAATACTTTTCTCTTGATTAGGAATTTAACTCCTCCTATGTATCTATTCGTTAATGAAGTAAATCCTGCATTAAACGATCTGAAGAATCTTGTTTTGAATCCATTCTTCTTTACTTCTCCTGTATTTTCTAAATCGTGGTGGTGGTTCTTTAATAAAAGAGCACACAGCGCAGGACTCATGGTCAAAGCATTTACTGCCGAAATCATAATCGCTATCGCTAAAGTATAAGCGAACTGCTTATAGAATACCCCTACTGGTCCTTCCATAAATCCTACTGGTAAGAATACCGCAGACATTACTAAGGTAATAGAGATAATCGCTCCTGAGATCTCACTCATCGCTTTAGAAGTTGCCTCCTTAGCATTAAGTCCCTCAAGTTCCATCGTACTATGGACGGCCTCGACGACGACGATGGCGTCATCGACGACAATACCGATCGCTAGTACTAATGCGAATAGCGTCAACATATTAATAGAGAACCCTAACATATTCAAGAAGAAGAATGTACCGATCAATGATACTGGCACAGCTATCGCTGGAATAAGTGTCGATCTAAAATCTTGTAAGAAAATATATACAATTACGAATACCAATAAGAACGCTTCTATCAAGGTTGTTTTTACCTGATTAATAGATTCATCTAACTGTGTTTTATTTGCAAATGTTACATTGTACTTTAACCCTTTAGGCAACTGTGGAGTTAAATCCTCAATTACTTTATATACTTGAGTTTGAATCTCATTAGCATTTGATCCCTTTGTTTGGAATACTGCCATACTCACAGCATCTAAGCTGTTGATCTTATTCTCCTCGTCATAAGCTACCGCACCAAATTCTATACGTGCAATATCTTTTAAGTACAGAACATTACCACTTTTATCAGCCTGAACTACTATTTCTTCGAATTGTTCTGGAGTATTATATTTCCCTGGATAAGTCAGTGTGTACTGTACTGCTCCACCTGCATTCTGACCTAAGTTACCAGCAGCTACCTCCATACTTTGACTTTGAATAGCACGCTCTACATCTTTAGGAGTCAATCCTCTATTTGCTAATTTGTGAGGGTCAAGCCACACACGCATTGCATAATCTTTCTCTCCATATAACTGTACTTTACCTACCCCTTTAATACGTTTTAACTCACGTACTAAGTTTATACGAGCGTAGTTCTGTACGAATGTCTCATCATATAATGTATTGTCCTCACTAATAAGGTCAATAATCATAATCATACCACGTTGTTCCTTTTGTGTGATTACCCCCGCCTGTAATACTTCCGCAGGAAGAATACCAGATACCTGAGCTACCCTATTCTGAACGTTTACTGCTGCCTGATCAGGATCTGTCTCTAAATCAAAGAATACAGTGATAGATGCAGTACCATCATTACTTGCTGTAGACTCTATGTGAGTCATATTTTCAACTCCGTTAATTACCTCTTCTAGTGGGGTAACTACTGATTTTAGAACTGTCTCCGCATTACCACCAGGGTAAGACGCTGCTACAGTAACACTAGGAGGTGCAATATCAGGGAACTGTGCTATAGGTAACTGTGTCAGCCCTACTGCCCCTAATATTACTATAATAAGAGATATAACCGTAGCCAGTACAGGTCTATGTATTATCTTTTTAAGCATTTGTTCTGTTTGTTTTAATTAAAATAAAGAATCTTTTGAGATTGCTTACTCGCTTGCTTTCGCAGTTTGTGGCTCTACATTACCACCTGCTTTCTTAGCTGATGCAGGTAGCGCAGTTACTGTCATACCATCTTGTAATTGGTTCACACCTGTTATAGCTAGTACCTCTCCTTGATTCACTCCACTTTCTATGAAGTAAGTGTGCAAGTTCTTACCGATGATTTTTAACTGACGTTGATCTACAGTGTTATCTTTATTCACTACATAAGCGAAGATCTTATCTTGTAGATCAGAAGTAGCAGCGATAGGAATCTGTACTACATTCTTATGCGTAGCCATTAGATTAACGATACCTGTACCACCATTTCTCAATAATCGATCTGGATTATCAAATACAGCACGCACACTGATAGAGTTAGTCCCTGCATCAAACTCTCCGTTGATTACATCTACTTTACCTGTGATAGGATATTTATCTCCATTGCTCAATTCTAATTCGATTGGCATCTTCAATACATTCTCAGCAGATCCATTCTCCTTAATCAAGTTGAAATAATCAGCCTCTGTTAATGAGAAGTAAGCATACATCTGAGAGATATCAGACATCGTAGTTAACTCTTCTGCCTCACCTGCTGTTACTAAGTTACCCACACGCTTAGTGATACGTCCTAAGAACCCATCTACTGGAGCTGTGATCGTACAGTAGCTTAAGTTTAACTTAGCCTCTGCTACAGCTGCCTGAGCTTGAGCTACATTAGCTTTTGCATTGTCTAAGACTGCCTCTGCTGTCTTTAACTGTATCGGTGATACGAACTTATTATCTAATAGAGATTGTACTTTATCTTTTTCTAATTGCGCATTAACTAACGCTGCCTGTGCTGCTCTTAAGCTAGCATTAGCATTGTTTAGCTGTATGCGGTAAGGTTGAGCATCGATTAACATTAATGCTTGACCTTTTTTCACATAGCTTCCCTCTTCTACTAATATCTTTTCTATATACCCAGAAGCTTGTGCACGTACTTCTACGTTAACTCTTCCTTCTAATGATGCAGTATATTTTTTTAATACTAAGGCATCACCTTTCTCCACTACATTTGTTTTTACTTCTAAAGCAGCTACTTCTTCAGCTCCCTCATTTGACTGATTTTTACAACTAACGAAAAATACAGATAAACCAAATAATAGTCCTCCTAAAAACAAAACTTTCGTACTTCTATAAATTTTATTCATTTCTAACGCTTTTAACACAACAAAAGTCCAAAAAAATAGAACGCCAACTTCTATAATTAATTCGAAGCGTACAAATTCGAACCTGAAACGTCAAAACTTGTTACTAATACGAAACAGCATTAATTAGCAACTAGAAAACAGACATTCTAAACTGGCTAATAACCATATATCACAGTGAATTAATTAAAAATATTTTAATAAACTCAACCCCTAAACACATCTAATAACACATAATCTTAGCCAAACGAAAAGCCCACATAGCATCTCTACTATGTGGGCTTTTCTTTTGACTATCTTAATTCTTACTAGCTATTCAACCAGCTCTTTAATAACGGAGCTTTTTCTCTACTAATAATCACTTCACGCTGTGGATCTTTTACTAAGCTAACTTTAAGCTTTCCGTTGTGATAATTTTGAATATTATTTATACTGTCCACACTGATGATATGCTGTCTATTTGCTCTAAAAAATACTGCAGGATCTAACTCCTCTTCTAACTCCTCTAAAGTTTGTCCGACTATAATCACCGACTTATCTTTAAGCACTAAGTGTGTAATCTTTAATTCAGAGAATATGAAGTCTATCTCTTCTACTTTCACAGTCTTAAAGCCGTCCTTATACGGAATAAGAAAACGAGATCTATAGAATGCCTCTTTCTTGTGTAGATGCCCAAGGATATCCTTGATAGAATCACTTAATACAGGAGCAGAACGAAGAGATTTAAACTTAGCTAAAGCCTGCTCTAACTCTTCCTCCCTAACAGGTTTCATAATATAATCAATACTATTAACCTTAAATGCTTTTAAGGCATACTCATCGTATGATGTTGTGAAGATGACAGGAGTCTTGACCTCCACTTGTTCGAAAATCTCAAAGCACAGTCCATCTTCTAATCTAATATCCATCATAATCAAAGAAGGTTCGTCATTGTCCTGCAACCAACTCACACACTCTTTTACACTTTCTACCACAGCGAGTATCTCTATATTAGGATCTAGCGTCTGTAATAAACGAGATAACTTATTAGCATTTCTTACCTCATCCTCTACTATCAAAACTTTCATCTGTCTACCTATTTTATTTATTTGTCACTTTTATTGATTAATAAAGGCAGTCTAACTATAAAGTTGTCTGAAGACTTCTCTATAATCACCTTATTTTTACTCAATAGTCTATATCGTTCTATTATATTAGTTAGCCCTACCTTAGAAGAAGGTAATGTCACCACTAACTCTTGTATATTATTACTCACCACCACATAATTACCATCTACATAGATATCTATCTTTAGTGGTTTTTCTTTAGAAGCACTATTGTGTTTCACAGCGTTCTCTACTAATAATTGGATAGATATAGGAGCTACATAAAACCCCTTCTTGACTTCCTCTAATACATTAATATTTAGGATCACCTTACTCCCCATTCTCTCTTTTATCAAGTAGAAATAAGACTCTACGAAACTCAATTCTTCTGCTAAGCTAATCGTATTCTTTCTGACATTAGACAGCATATATCGGTATACTAAAGACAAGTGATCTATAAACTTAACCGCGATATCCTGATCCTCTACTACTAACTCAGATAAGGTACTGAAGTTATTAAATAAGAAGTGAGGGTCTAGTTGCATCTTTAGAGATTCTAACTCTGCTTGACTAGCGACACGCTCTAACTGCTCTGCCTTTAACTTTAGGTCAGACGCATCTACCATTGACTTCTTCCAGTTGTTGATCAAAAAGTACCCTGTGTGTATCGCACTAATAAATATACCTGTATTAATACTAATGATTAACGACTGCCAGATATCTATTTTAGCCTCTAGATCAATAATATCAAATGACTCATAAGGAGACAATAAGATATAAACGAAGTTAATCACAAAGTATATGATAAAGATAAATACGAGTAGTAAGACGAACTGTACCACCACACGCATAATAGGAAGCTTATGCCAAGGCAAAAACTTATTAAGAATCCTACTTAACCAAAGGCTCACTTCAGTAATCGCCATACAGTAAATAAAGAGTACTAAGGCAGATTCCCACATCTCATCTAATCCCATCTCTGTCCAGTCGGCATCATAGGGATTCAAAAGAAAGTGAGAAAATAAATAAAGAATAAACACCAATGGGATGACCATTAGTCTATAATGTTTTAAGAACATAGATTCTTCTTTTACTTTCTTTGCTGCCATACTTTTATTAAATTCTTTAACAAAAGTACTTTTATATTTCTATAAATATAAATCTACATCACCCAAAATGATATATCGCAACTTGAAACGGAAAAATAAGGAACCAACCTGTACTAATATCTCCTCATATTAATTTTTAATTATCCAAAACAATGCAATAAATACGAAATAACCATCTATATATACAAAGTGAAGAGATTTCTATAAAAAACAAAAAAAATAGTGTAGTCCCCTTCACTACACTATTTCACATTAAAAAAACCTAACCTAAAAAAAACACGTAATCTAACATCTATGACCATTACCAAGTAATAGTCTATTCTCTAAAAACTCAATAAATGAACATTCTAATACCTTCGCTACGCCTAGCTCTTCTGATAATAACATTCTAACGATCGATGCATCGCATTTCATAAGACATTCAACGTTATCTATATCTTCAAATAACTCTTCTATACTATCTATATCACAGTATTGCTCTTCATCTAGAAGTACGATAGCTCCTTTATGCTCCCCTACTAACACCTCTCCGATCAATGTATCCTTATCCCATCTCCCCATAATAAATATATAAGGAGAGAAAAAACTCTCTTCATTTATCTCTTCTAATACATCAAGACTATCCTCTCCATACCCAAAGAAAATAGACACATCACCAGCTATTCTCTTTAAAGCAGAATTGCTATTCACTAACAAAAACCGAAAATAATCATCTGAGAAGTTATAAGTAAACTGTAGACTGTTTATCTCATTTTTAAACAGTACATCAACACCTGAATCTATCAGAAATCGATAACGTAGAAATTCATTCATAGTAGTTGTATTGGTTAGGTTAAAACTACCTAATTAAAAGCAACCATCCAACACCTAAACTAAAACATAACAATCTGATAACATTGATATTAATTACTAAAAAAGAATATCAAATATCTATTTCACATATACTATTTCAGGCCCTAACATTGGAAGTATTACAAGCCCATAAAGGATAAACAAAATCAGACCTATTATGATAGCACACTGTATGTAGAATAGCCATATCCATTGTTTACTAGGTTATAGAATCCCTCAGCGGTAGGAAAGAAGCTCAGCTTACCTCCTACATACTGAAATCCACTTAGGTAATATCAGTAGGCAAATTAACTCTTTTTACAAATGTTTTTACATTAAAATACTTTTCTTGATAAGGTTCTTCTTTTAAGAGATTAACTATAAAAACAGCATTATCTTTATCGTATAATAACAACTCTTTCACAAAATCAAGATAAGTAACCTTATTAGTTACCCTATAAAGAGTGATACTTGCTAAGGTTTGCTCAACTTGATAATAATTAGTCGAATTCACCACCTCTTCCAATGCCTCAAATATCTCTTCTATGTAACGATATTTTATATTATTTGAAATATAATGTAAAGCACCTAATACAACATAATTTTCATCTCCAACATATTTAATAATCAAACCTAAAACCTTCACATAATCAATATTCAATGACAAATCATTAGCAATATAAACAAGGTCAGAAAGAAACTCTGTACTTTCATGAGAAAGATTATCATTAATGTACTCAATTAAATAAGCTTTATCTTCGTCATCAAACAGAATATACTCACTAAGAAAAACATCAACTAAGCTCTTATCATCTATTAATAACAATTTTTTAATATCATTCAATTCTAATTTAATATCAGAATGACAAAAATCATAAACTAGATTATAATCTTCTTCCCAAGTTAATTTAGATAATCTACTAATCAACTTATCTTTTTTTTCCTCCTTTACTATGTCTTGATCCTCTCTGTTGTGTTGCTTTTTCATGCGCTTTAAGTTTTTGGCTTTCTGCAGAAGTTCTACTACTTGGTGTTTTATTCAAAAGACTTTTCAACTCTTCAGGTTCTATTTCCATTCCATTAGGATTAATAGCATTCATAGGATTATTCCCTACATAGCATAAGGACTAAATCTCACATACTTCTCCATTAGCGGATCCACATTCATCCATCTACTGATAGTCGCATCATAATTACGAGCCCCATAGTCATAGTAGTTCAGTCCAAGTTCTTCCTGCTTCTCTTTAGCGTTATACTGATACTTATAATCCTTCATCAGATTATATGACTTCTCATTATACCCTGTATGTGCTAAGTTCTTCTTTAAGTTTTTTTTATTCTTTTAACTAGAATAAAGATATAAATGATTGTAAGGATTAAATACGGTAAAGAACTCCAAAAATAAATTGATGAATTAATAATCCAATCTAAGAAAACAAAATTCTTTAACCATAAACAAAACATACATACAACCGAAATCAACTTTAATATATTGTTCTTTACAACTAATGACCACAACATAAAAATTAATACAATCAATAATTCTAGAAGTAATAGATTAAAATTTAAACCTTCAAAAGATATACTAAATGCAAAGTCATTTTCTACATTCTTTTTTATTGTTTCTGAAATAAATAGTACAATAGGGTAAGCTTGTGAATTATTATAACTAATACCTATCAGTAGAAAAAAAACAATTATAAATATGTGTAAAATTTTCAGCTTCATATAACTTCTTTTTTACAAAGAGCCTGATGAACTATTTTGTTTTCTGTTATCAAGCTCTCCATTATTAATAATTTAAACATTATCAAATTTCATTCTATTAATTAATTTCACAGAATTAATTCCATTATTCATTCTATAAAAATAGGAATTAAGAATGGAGCAAATGTATTATCCATATTGGTACGATTAGTTCCATTAGGTAGATTTACTGTAGTCATTTTCTAGTTTTTAGATAAAACTATAGCACCTCCACTAACACCTAAACATAACATTAACCAAACAATAAGTCCAATTAACATGCACTCAAATCTACTTCTAAGTTACCATAGCTGTCATAACTATAGTCTGCCCCACTAATACTCAAATATTCACCTCTTATTCTATATACACTAAATCTGTTTAAACCAACTAATTAAAAAAAGCCTTCCCCATTTTTGCATATATATAGTAAAATCCGTTTTCCAAAAATGTGGAGATGAACAAAACTCTGTTAACTCTTCCATTATAGCTGTAAATTTTCTTTCAAACATTACATCATTATCATCAGAAGAAACCATAACATTACTATAATGTTTATTTAAAAAAGTATCTACCTCTTCTTTCTTAACTCCCTCATTTCTAACCCTATTTAACTCTGTAAAAAAATAAAAGACAAAACTTTTATACTCTTCAAATGTCAACTTAGATACAATATAATATGTCAGATGACTCTCTACTAATTCTTTAAAATCTACTAGTGGTTTGATGGTGTTATTCTCCATATTTTTTGTTTATTTTGAATTCTACTATGAAACTCTTGTATGGACATGTTAAAGGATAATTACAGATTCAGGAGTTACAGAAATTCCCCATCCCTAGTGTTATTGATAATCCATCTGTACTAGCAGCCTCAATCATTCCATTAAGATTCCTTCCCCCCACATCTGCAGTTCTAACACAGAAACATAATATTAATCAAATAATAAGTCCTATTAACATACACTCAAATCTATTTTATATATACTATTTCATGCCCTAACATTGGTACTACTATAAGCCCATAAAGCATAAACAAAATCAGGACCTTTATTATTATAATCTCTAATAATTTATATCCGATCTGCTTTCTAAATAATTTCTTTCCGCAGCTTTATATTGAACTCGAACCAACATATATCCAAGCAAAACAAGGGAGAATAAAACCATAAGAATGGTTATAGACACTCTAAACTCTATGCTCCGTTTTTGGTTATAATCATTGTTGTCCGATAAAAAAAAAGAAGCCAGCAAGCTGACTTCTAAAAAGTTATCGTAGTTTAGTCTTGCAAAACAATAAACACGATGAGTAAAAGTACATATTTTTCTAGTAAA
>NZ_NSGJ01000142.1 GCF_002286775.1 Myroides sp. N17-2 | reverse complement strand
CTGTTAAAATGCATACACTCCTTGATTTTGATGGGAATTTACCAGCTTATATTAATATTACAAATGGTAAAACGGCTGATAATAAAGGAGCTTATGATATCCCATTACTCAAAGGCAGTGTTATAGTTGCAGATCGATTCTACAATGATTTTAGCCTTTTAAATGTTTGGGACAGCAAACAAGTATTCTTTGTTATTAGACATAAAGACAACTTGAAATTTGAAACTATTAAGGAATTAGAACTTCCAGAGAACAGGCATCAAAACATCCTAAAAGATGAGCTCATTAGCTTAACTAATATAAG
>NZ_NSGJ01000141.1 GCF_002286775.1 Myroides sp. N17-2 | reverse complement strand
GCTTAACTTCTCTGTTCGAAATGGATAGAGGTGAGCCCCGCTGCAATAACCACCTTAAATCGGTTGTTACTAAAAAGTAACTAATATTTTTGAACTATATTGATATAGCTTAACTATTTCTTATCTGCTATTACTAGTAGATTGCTAGACTTTTTGAATACATATTTTAGAAAGTTTCCCTCCCCTTGCCTAAACAAGGGGAGTACACATAAGCTTACGGGTTATTAGTACTACTCGACTCTGACATTACTGCCTTTACATCTATAGCCTATCAACGTTGTAATCTCCAACGACCCTTTAAAGAAATCT
>NZ_NSGJ01000140.1 GCF_002286775.1 Myroides sp. N17-2 | reverse complement strand
GCTGTCTGGGCAATCAAACCGCGTTATTTCAACTTAGTATACATTTGGGGACCTTAGCTGATGGTCTGGGTTCTTTCCCTCTCGGACATGGACCTTAGCACCCATGCCCTCACTGATAAGAATCATTACTTAGCATTCGGAGTTTGTCAGGAATTGGTAGGCGGTGAAGCCCCCGCATCCAATCAGTAGCTCTACCTCTAAGTAACTATCGATTATCGCTGCACCTAAATGCATTTCGGGGAGTACGAGCTATTTCCGAGTTTGATTGGCCTTTCACCCCTACCCACAGGTCATCCGAAAACTTTTCAGCGTT
>NZ_NSGJ01000139.1 GCF_002286775.1 Myroides sp. N17-2 | reverse complement strand
GAAGATAATCAAAACGGAACTTTTACTTATTTCAGTGAAGCGGATTATGACAAAGACGGAAACAAAGTAGGTAAAGGAGTTGATTTTAATGCTAATACTTTAAGTATTGTAGAGAGAAAAGGTAAAGAGCAAGGTATCTATGATTTCTTTGATGGAGAACATCAAGATACTCCATTGATGACGATAAGTACTCATGCTAATTCTATCTATTTTGACAACAGTTCTACTATTATTGAAGGGGATAATCTACAAGAGGTAATCGAGAATATTATCAATAAAATCGAGGTAGCTCAAGGTACTCCATCATCTATTA